>NZ_JBFAAH010000001.1:0-750129 GCF_040639635.1 Promicromonospora sp. NPDC023805
CCCGTGATCTCCGTGTCACCCAGGAACGCCTGACCACTGGTCGCGGAGTCCAGACCCGCCAGCAGGTGCATCAGCGTCGACTTCCCCGAACCCGACGGGCCCATGATCGCCGTGAACCGGCCCTGCTCGAAGTCCACATCGACACCGTCCAGGGCTTGCACGGTGGCCTCGCCCTTGCCATAGGTCTTGGTCAGTGAGCGTGCGCGCACAGCGGGTGAGGCCCCGGTCGCATTAACGGTGAAGTCCATGGAAGCGACGCTACGGAGCGACGCCCCCGCACCGCATCCGGCCCTGGTCTGGTCCTGCCGCGGCGGTGGTCATACCCAGGTCGTACGGGCCGCCCGCGCTACGGTCTCCGCATGCCTCTGTCAGCCGAAGCCGGACCGTCGCCCGTCACCGCGGACGACCTCGACCACGCCGTCCAGCTCGCGATCGCCACTCTTCGCGAGGCACCCGCAGCAGCCTGGGACACGGCGGCCGGGTCGCTGGAGTGGACCTGCTGGGAGACCGTCGAGCACCTCAACGACGACCTCTTCGCCTATGCCGCCCAGCTCGGCCCCAGGACACCGCCGTCGGACGGCAACATTCCCTTCGTCTGGGAGAGCCGGCGGCCCGGCGGCCCCGCGAACGCCATCCACGTGGACCGGACGGCGGGACCAGCCGGGCTCTTGCTGGTGCTGGAGGCGACCGGTGCGCTGCTGGTCGCGATGGTGCGCACGACGCCGACGACGGTCCGCGCCCATCACGGCTACGGCGCGTCGGATCCGGAAGGGTTCGCCGCGATGGGGATCGTCGAGACGCTGGTGCACACCCACGACCTGGCCGCCGGCCTCGGCCTCGTCTGGGACCCGCCCGCCGACCTGTGCTCCAGGGTGCTCGCCCGGCTGTTTCCCGACGCACCGAGCACGACGGAGCCCTGGCCCACTCTCCTGTGGGCCACGGGACGCGGTGACCTCCCGGACCGGCAGCGACTCACGACCTGGCGCTGGTACGGCGCGCCCCGCGACTGATCGGGACCGACGTCAACGCGCTTCGCGGCGCTACGCGGTAGAGGTGCCGGATGCCGGCGTGGGCTCAGCCACCAGGAGTCGGGTCTGCTGCGCGACGGTCCTCCAGGACGCGGGCGGCAGGTCGTGTCCGACACCGGGAAGGATGGTGAGTCTCGCCCCAGGGATCGCGTGCGCGACGTCGCGGGAGGCCGACGTCCTCATGATCGGGTCGTCCTCGCCGTGCAGCGCAAGGGTCGGCGCCGCGACCTCGCGCAGCCGCGGGCCGTTCCACTTGGCGCCCAGCTGCCGGTTCCGCGCGTCGTCGTCGCGTGCGCCCGCGCCGAGCTCACGTTCGGCCAGTGCGCGTGCCTCGTCCTCGCCGACGGGGTTCGCCGGCGAAGCGATTCCCCTGATGATGGCCATGGATGCCGCGATGTCCCCGTCTCGCCCTTCCGGGAATCTTGTCGTGGCGAGCTTCGCGAGCAGCCCGAACCGTATGTAGCGCAAGAGGCCGAGCCCGGACGTGTCGCTCGGCGGGGCGCCGTTCGAAACGATCGCGAGGGTCCGCCGGGGGTGGCGCAGGGCAAAGCGCTGCGCCACCGCACCGCCCATGGACGAGCCGAACACCACAGCGCGCTCCCAACCGACGGCGTCGAGCACGGCAGCGGCGTCGTCCACGAGCTCCTCGCAGGTGTAGGCCACGGTGTCGTTCCCGAGCAGCGTCGCCCACGGCCCTCGCCGTGCGGTCTGGCTGAACCGGGTGGACTCCCCCGAGTCGCGCTGGTCGTACCTGATCACGTCGAAGCCCTCGTCCGCGAAGGCCCGGCACAGCCCGTCCCGCCACCAGAACCTGGACATCGCGAGCCCCATCACGAGCAGCAGAGGCGTGCCCCCGCCCTGCCCGAACCGGTCATAGGCGAGCTCTACGTCTCCATTGCGGGCGTACGCGGTCTGCGACCAGCCCTCACGATCGGTCATACGAGTCATCCTGCCCGCTCCGGAGGTCGCGCACCATCTCGTGGTTGATGCCGTCGACCATCTCGACCCGCACGCCGGTGTCGACGTACCCGCACTTGCGGTAGGCGCCCTGGGCGCGGAGATTCTGCTCGTTGACGTGGAGCCGCACCTGCGGGACGCCGATACCCCGGAGCCAGGCCTCCGTCTCCGACATCACCGCTTGCAGGATGCCGCCGCCACGGTGGCCGGGACGCACGTAGACGGCCACGACGGCGGCGCGCAGGTGCGGGCTCGTCTCGCCGATGTAGTCGGGCTCGCCCGGCGCCGTCACCAGCGCGGTCGCTGTGCCGGCGAGGTCGCCGCGCTCGTCGACCGCGACGAGCTGCGCCGCCGTTGTGCCGGAGGAGGCGGTCCGGGTCCGCTCCTGCCAGTAGCCATCCGGTCGCAGCACGGCGACCTCGATCCTGTCGAGGTAGGCCAGGTGGGCGATCGGGTCACGCAGCGCTTCGAGCCGCAGCTCGCGCAGGCTCCGCCACTCCTCGGCGCGGACCCGGCGCACGGTGAACGACCTCAACGTTTCACGTTCCTCGACAGTCATGGCGCAATCGTCGCAGCGTCGGTGCCGCCGTCACAGCGAAAAACATTGGCCCGGAACACGTCCGTCCCGATACTTGTGCGATGCCCTTAGCGCCGCTCCCCGCGTCCGTACGTCAGCGGGCCCTCGACTGGCACGGCGACCAGGGCCGGGCCTGGGTCGACGCGCTCCCCGCGACGGTCAGCCGCCTCGCCGCGACGTGGGACCTGCACCCCGCCGGAGCTCCCTTCACCGGCGGCACCACCACCGCCTACGTGCTGCCGGTCGACCGGGCCGACGGCACCCCCGCGGTGCTCAAGCTGGATCTGCAGGACGTGGAGAACCGGTCCGAACCGACCGCCCTGCGCGCCTACGACGGCGACGGCGCGGTGCGCCTCCTGGAGTACGACCCCGGCTCCGGCGCGATGCTCCTCGAGTGCGCCCGACCCGGGACGGCCCTGCTCGCCCGCCAGTTCCCGGGTCTGAGCGCGCACGACGCCGCCCGTGAGCGCTTCGCGATCGCCTGCGACCTCTTCCGCAGGCTCTGGCGCGTCCCGGTCCCCGCCGTCGGCTACCCCGAGATTCCCAGGGCTGTCGATCTCCTCAAGGGCTGGGCCGAGTACTTCGACGAGACCGCAGGCCGAGCGCCCGACGTCGCCGACGAGCTCAAGCTCGGTGTGCGCCTGTGCGACGCACTGGCCGGTGCCGACGAGGTCGGGATCGCCAACCGCGACAACCACCTGAGCAATGTCGTCTCGTCCGTGCGTGAGCCGTGGCTGCTGATCGACCCCAAGCCGGTGCTGGCCGAACGTGCCTTCGACGGCGGGTACTTCCTGTTCCAGCAACAGCTCCACGGACCGATCGGCGGCACCGAGCTGCTGCACGCCGTGGCCGACGGCCTGGGCGCGGACCTCGAACGCGTCCGGGCCTGGGCCATGCTGCAGGCGGTCGCACACCTCGCCGACGCCGGCAGCGCCGCCGAACGCGAAGCAGGCAGCGGCGTCCTCCGCGCCATAGAGCGCGCCTGAGCCGCCCGGCTCCCCCGGTCCCCGGGTCCGGCGTCGGCCCCGATCTACGGCCCTACCGGCTCCAGGACCAGCAGCGAGACCGACGGCAGCGGCAGGCTGACGGTCAGCTCCAGAGCCGACGACGACACCTCGACGCGCCGCGCCGGCTCGAGCTCCTCGACGCCCTGGCGGGCCTTGACCGCCGCGAGCTGCTCCTCGGTGGGTACCTGCGGTGACCCGGCCGCCACCCACGCCGTATGAGAGTTGCTGTGCGCGACGTCGATCCGGTGGTGGCTGAGCGTGTAGGCGTCCGCGTCGAGACCGGTCAGGTCGAGCGTGACGGCAGCGTCGACGTCGTCCTGCTGGTACTGGTCGTCGGTGTGCCGCCAGACGAGCACCGCTATGGTGCCCGACGCCGACCGCGAGGCAAGTGCGTCGATCTCCTCCGGCATGCTGCGGCCCTCGGACTGGTCCAGGAGCGTGACGGCGTGCGCGGCGTCCGAGACCGCGTCGATCCGCCGCTCGCCGAGCCGGCCGAGCAGCCGGTAGGCGTTCAGGAACGGCTTCTCGATGCCGCCAGCCGTGAGGAACGACCGCGTCCCCTCGAAGAACCGCTCCCCCTCGAAGTAGAAGCTCCAGGAGGTGGCCTGCTCGACCTGGACGGCCTCGGTCTCGTTGAGGTCGAGGATCTTCTTCATCAGCTTGACCTGGAACACCGGGTAGTACTCGGTGTTCTGGAACTGGAAGTTGGCGTTGTCGTACACGCTGAAGTGGGCGGGGACGCCCGCGTCGCACTCGTCCACGATGGCGGGCAGTCCGCGGTACTCGTCGAACTCCGCGACCACCCGGAGCATCCGGCGGATCTCGAAGAGCATCTTGTGCGCCGACGGGTTCTGCCGCTCCGGCGCCGCACCCCCGGTCGGGCCGTAGACCCGCCACGGCGTGAACGCTGAACCCTTGGTGTGGAAGGAGACGAAGTCGACGGGGTCCTGCTGGTCGCGGGTGTGCTGGAGGAAGCCGCGCAGGAAGCCGTCGCCACCGCCCGTCACCGCCGGCCCGCCGACCTTGGCGCCCGGCAGCACGCCGCGGACCGCGCGCGCCGTGACCGAGTAGAGCTCGTAGAACTCCTCGGGCGTGCCGCGCCAGTAGTCGATGTCCGGCTCGTTCCACAGCTCCCAGAGCCAGGTGCTCACCTCCTGCTCGCCGTACCGCTCGAGGCAGTGCTGCGCATGCGCGGCGACGAGGTCGCCCCAGCGGGCGTAGTCCTTGGGCGGATAGGCCCAGGCACCGGCCTCGTAGCTGCTGTACACGGTGGGGCTCGGCACGACCGTGAGCTCCGCCGCGGCGTCGGGCAGCATGTCCCGTGGCGTGAAGGCCAGCTCGACGAGCACGTGGTGGCCCGCCTCGACTATGGCGTCGTAGGTCTGGTCAACGATCGTGAAGTCGTAGCTCGGGACGCCGTCGGCGTCCTCGTGGTAGACGTTCCCGTTGCCCCAGTGCGGGAGGCCGAAGCCGGTCCCGGAGCAGAACACGTAGTGCGGACGCACGTGGAAGCCGCGGTCCGTCAGCTCGCCGAAGCTGTTCAACAGCCGGCGGCCGGTCGGGGTGTAGGTCCAGTTGATCTCGTCGTAGCCGATGCTCTCCCAGATCCGGGCCAGGGCTCCCCGGTCGGCTCCGGCATCCACCCGGACGCGGGCCCGCCGCACGTGCGGCGCGCTCGGGTCGCTGGGTGCCGAGCTCGGGAAGGTCACGTCGCTGCCGGTACCAGGGTTCACGTCGGTGACGCTAGAGAGCGTTGCGGTAGATTGTCAACAACTAACAGTCTGTCATCGGCAGGAGACCAGCAGATGGACCCGCTCGGGACCGCACCACGAGCCACCCTCGCCGACTACGTCGTCGGCGTGATCCGGGATCAGATCGCCACCGGGAAGCTGCGCCCGGGCGCGCACCTGCGCGAGACCGAGCTCGCGGTGGCCCTCGACGTGAGCCGCGGGCCGATCCGGGAGGCCTTCGCCGTCCTCGAGGCGGAGGGCCAGGTGGAGATCCGCAGGCATCGCGGCGCGTTCGTGAGCGTGCTGACCCAGCAGGACGTCGACGAGGTGCACAGCCTGCGCGCCGCGATCGAGGCGCTCGCCGCGGAACGGGCGGCCACCCGGTTGACCAGCGAGCACTTCGCCGAGATGGACCGCATCCTGCATGCCATGAAGGCGGCCTCCGGATCCATCGAGCCGCAGGAGGCGGTCCGCCTGGACCTCGCCTTCCACGACGTCATCTACGACGCCGCCGACCACGCCCGCCTGCGCCGGGTCTGGACCTCGATCCGCAGCCAGGTCGCGTTCTTCCTGCACACCCGGAACGCGAACTTCCCGGACTTCCCCATCGTCGGACACGCCGAGCACCAGGAGCTCCGGACAGTGCTCGGTGCGGGCGATCCCGCGCGAGCCCGCACGGCCGTCGAGGAGCACATGGCGGGTTCCTACGCGCGGTTGAGCCAGCTGGAGCTGCCGTCGACCGAGGACGAGTGAGCCGAGAAGTGCGCGGAGTGCCGTTTCACCCGGCTACTGTTTCGGCGTGATGCAACACCTCCGCGTGGTCAGCCCGCCCGCGACCACCCCGGACGTCCTCGACCTCTTGCGGTCCAGCCCCGCCGCGACCAACGTCATGGTGCTCCACGGATGCGCCGTCGACCCCCCGGGCGACGTCGTCATGGCCGACGTCGCGCGCGAGGCGCTCACTCCCGTGCTGGAGCGCCTGACCGACCTGGGCCTGGACCGCGAAGGATCCATCGCCGTCGAGTCCGTCGACACCTCCCTCTCGCACCACGCCCGGCGCGCGGGGGACGCCGCACCCGGGCTCCCGGAGGACGCGCTCGTCTGGCACGAGGTCGTGGACCGCACCGAATCGGAGTCACGCACCTCGCTGGGCTACCTCGCGCTCATGGCCCTGGCCACCACCATCGGCATGATCGGCGTCCTGTTCGACCAGCCGATCCTCGTGGTCGGTGCCATGGTGGTCGGCCCCGACTTCGGGCCGCTGGCCGCGATCTCGGTAGGGCTGGTCGGAGGGCGCTGGCGCACGGTCCGACGGGCGGTGGCCACGCTCGCCGCCGGGTTCGGCGCCGGGTTCGTGGCGTCGGTGGTCATGGCTCTGCTGCTGCAGGCGTGGGGCCTTGCCGACCAGTCCACCCTGCTGGCCGACCGGCCCCAGACGTCGTTCATCTGGGCGCCGGACACCCTGAGCTGGATCGTCGGCTTCCTGGCCGGGGCGGCGGGCATGATCTCGCTCACCTCCGGCCGGTCCGGCGTCCTGGTGGGCGTGCTCATCTCCGTGACGACGGTCCCGGCGGTGGGGAACGCGGCGGTCGCGCTCGCCTACGGCGTCGGCAGGGAGGCGACCGGCTCGCTGGCCCAGTTCGCCATCAACGTCGCGATGATCGTTGCCGGGGCCGTGGTGTGCCTCCTGATCCAGCGCACGTGGTGGCGGTTCCAGCGGAGGTCCGCGCCCCTCCGCACCCCAGCGGGACTCTGATTCCGCAGGTCAAGCAACCCATCGCAGGGTCTCGCGCGTCTGGTAACCGTGGCGCCGCACAGGCGGCGCGCTCGACCCGGACGGGAGCAACCCGATGCGTAAGAGAGCAAGTGCAGCAGCGGTCGCGATGGCGATCGCACTGGGCGGGGGGACGTGGGCGACCGCGTCCGTCCCGCAGGACACCCCGGCACCACATCATGAGCAGGAGCCTCCGACAGCCGCGGCGCAGGGTCGTCCCGCGACGGTCACACTGCTGACCGGCGACGTCGTCACGGTGCTGACCGCACCGGACGGCTCCGTCACGGCGACGGTGCAGCCCGGCGCGGGCCGTGCGCACATGGCCTTCTTCCAGCAGCGTGAGGGAGAGCATCTCTACGTCATCCCGCGCGACGTCGCGCAGCTCGTCCCCAGCCGCCTGGACCGCGCGCTGTTCGACGTGGCCGGCCTGGTCAAGGCCGGGTACGACGACGCGTCGCGCGACACCCTGCCCGTGATCGTCCAGGCTGCCGCGACGGCCGGTGCGAGGTCGGCGGCGGCGGCCAAGCAGAACTGGGCAGCGTCGGGCATCACACCCGACCGGAAGCTCGAGTCCGTTGACGCGGTGGCCGACGTCCTGCCGAAGGGCCGGGCCGCGAAGCTGCTCGGCGCGCTCGCGCCGTCCGACACCGGGGCCTCCGCCAAGAAGGCAGGCAGCGGCAGCGTCGGATACGTCTGGCTGGACCAGCCGGTCCGGGCGTCGGACGCCGACTCCAGCCCGCAGATCGGCGCCCCCGAGGCGTGGGAGGCCGGGTTCACGGGTGCGGGCGTCACGGTCGCCGTGCTCGACTCCGGCATCGACGCGACCCACCCCGACCTGGACGAGGTGGTCGTCGGCGAACGCGACTTCTCCGGCAAGGGCAACGTGGTCGACGGCGACGGCCACGGCACGCACGTCGCCTCCATCCTGGCCGGATCGGGCGACGCGTCCGACGGCGTCAACCGGGGCGTGGCCCCGGACGCCGACCTCTTGGTGGGCAAGGTGCTCGACGACGACGGTTACGGCGAGCTGTCCGGCGTCATCGAGGGCATGGAGTGGGCGGCCGCCGAGGGCGCCGACGTCGTGAACCTGTCGCTGGGCAGCCTGTACTTCGACGTCCCGTCCCCGGACGCCGTCGCGGTGGACCAGCTCACCGAGCAGTACGGCACGCTGTTCGTCGTCGCCGCCGGCAACGACGGCGACATGGGCGAGGGCACCGTGGGCTCGCCCGGTATCGCCGAGAAGGCCCTCACGGTGGGCGCCGTCGACGACGCGGACGACGTCACCGTCTACTCCAGCCGCGGTGGCTCCGCCGCCGGCCTGCTCAAGCCGGACGTCGTCGCCCCGGGTGACGGGATCGTCGCCGCACGGGCCGCGGGAACCACGGAGGGCGACGTCGTCGACGACCTGCACGTCGCGCTGAGCGGCACCTCCATGGCCACCCCGCACGTCGCGGGCGCGGCGGCGGTGCTCAAGCAGGCCCGGCCGGACCTCTCCGCCACGGCGCTCAAGTCCGCGCTGATGGGTTCGGCAGTGTCGACCGGCGCCGACGTCTGGGCCGAGGGCGCGGGGCGCATCACCGTTCCCGGCGCCATCGCACAGCGGGTCACGGCCACGCCGTCGGTCTCGTTCGGCACCTTCGCCTGGCCGCACGACGGCGAGACGGCTGCCCGCACCGTGACGTACACGAACGCGGGTTCCGACGACGTCACGCTCGCCCTCACGAGCGACGTCACCGACTCGAAGGGCGCCGACGTCGCCGACGCCCTCACCCTGTCGGCGGACTCCGTCATCGTGCCGGCGGGCGGGACCGCGACGGTCGACGCGACCGCGGCCGACGGCCCGGGCGCGATCGGCGCCGTCGGCGGCACGCTCGTCGCTACCGGGACGGACGGCACCACCGTGCGCACGCCCGTCGGCTGGGCCAAGGAGCGCGAGTACGTGAACCTCACGGTGCGCGCCGTCGACCGGGCGGGCGAGCCCGTCACCGCCGACACCTGGGGCGCCGCGATCAAGCTGGACGTCGAGAACGGCGGTCTCTTCGGCACCAACCTCTTCTTCGAGGACGGAGTCGCGACTGCGCGCGTCATCCCCGGCATCTACAGCCCCGTGGCATTCATCGAGACGTTCGGCGATGACGGCACGGTGACCGACGCGCTGTTCCTGTCCAGCGGTGAGGTCGACGCAACTGCCGACGCCGAGGTGCTCCTGGACGGCACGACCGCGCGGGAGGTCACGACCTCCACACACCGTCCGGCCGAGCTGGCGAGCCTGGGCCTCTCCGTGGAGACCGAGGACTCGGCGGAGGTCTTCTCCGCGGGGGTCAACGTGATGTATGAGCCGGGGACGAACCTCGCCCTGACCCCGGTGCCCGCGGCCAAGCACGGCGACTACGACACCATCATCCAGGCGACACTGCTGCCGCCCACCTCGGGCGACGAGGCGGCGCCCTACCGTTACGACCTCGCCCACCACAGCGAGGGCGTGGAGGTGCCGGCACTGCGGGGCGACCGTCGCACGACCGTCGCAGTCGAAACGTCCTACGGCGCGTCGGTCGGCGACACCCACCTCGCGCGGCGGCTGTACTGGGAGCCGGGCACCATCATCGCCGGCGGTGCGATCGAACCGGTCCCCGTCGGAACGCGGCGCACCGAGTACCTGACGGCGCTGCCGGGCAGGTGGTACCTCGGGTCCGAGATCCAGGAGGACGGCGTGGGCGTGGTGCTCACCGAGGCCCTGCGACACGTCTGGAGCGAGCCGGGCCGCGCCCGGCAGGGGCTCGCAACGGGTGCGCTGGCCCCAGGCTTCTCGACGATCACGCCGGTCAGGCAGTCGGGCGTCGACCTCTGGTTCTCCCCGACGAGCCGGATCGACGACGACGGGGGCGTGCTGTGGGGTTCTGACGTCGGTGAGCGCCTGCGCGTCTGGCAGGACGGCGAGCTGATCGAGGACGTACCGGAGCCCTACTCGTTCCCCACCGTTCCCGACGGCGGCGCGGACTACCGGCTGCTGTACGAGAGCACGCCTGGTGAGCCCGCCTACCGGCTCGCCACCAGCGTCACCAGCGAGTGGAAGTTCCACGCGCGGTCCGACGTCGGTGACGACGTCAGCCCCCCGCTCCTCGACACCACGTGGGAGGTGCGCGGGATCGACCCGTCGGGCTCCGCACCGGCGACCACCCGGGTGCGGGTCTCCGCCGGTTACACCGACGGCGCGTACGACACGTCGACCGTCGAGGGCGCCCGCCTGTGGTGGTCGGCGGACGACGGCGCCACCTGGCACCGCGCCAAGGTGACCCGGACCGGTGACGGCACCTTCGTCGCGGCGGTCAGGGCGCCGGCCGGCGCCGAGCACGTCTCGCTCAAGCTCGAGGCGTGGGACGCGGCGGGCGCGTCGGTGGCCAAGACGGTCGTACGGGCGTACTCCGTCGACTGAGCCGAAGGTCGGGAGGGGGCCTGTGGCCGGAGACGGCTGCGGGCCCCCTCTTGGGGGTCTACGCGCTGAAGGGATCGCCGGGGTTCCCAACCGGGTCAGATCGCGATGCGGTAGACCGCGGCCATGGCGCCGTCGCTCCAGTGGAACGCGGGCATCGATGCTTCGCTGCACCGTCGGCCCCGTCGGGCGGGCTCGCTGGTGGGCACCCACTGGTAGGTGCGGCATGAGTCGTCGGTGGCCACGACCCGAAGGATTACCTCGCGTCCGCAGTTCACGCAGATCCCGTGCGGAGTGGGCGGCAACGTCTCCTTGGACGAGGGCAAGGACGGGGACGCAGGTCTGGGCTGGGTCACGGAGGTGAAGGCTTCGGAGGCGAAGTCCTCCTGGGCGTCGTGTCCGACGACGGTGGCGTTCACCGCACACCGGCCATCGAGCGCAGCACATCGACCACACCGTGTTCGGTGATGGTGCCGCACACCTGGTCGGCTGCTGCCTGGACCTCGGCCGGGGCGTTCCCCATCGCGACCGCGCGAGCCGCCCACTGGAACATCGGCAGGTCGTTGTGCCCGTCACCCACCGCAACGGTGTGCTCCGGGGCCACCCGCAGACGATGTCGGACGGCCTCCAGGCCGCTCGCTTTCGACAGACCAGCCGCGGTCAGGTCAAGCCAGTCACCCGGCTCTGTGGTGGAGCCCAGCGTGACGGTCACGTCGAACCAGCGCAGCTCGCGCGCCAGCCGTCCGACGCCGGGCGCGTGCACGACGGAGCGGGTGGTGGGCACAGCCCACAGATCGCTCGCGCGCCGAACGCGCTGCCTACCGTTGAGCAGCCCGTCCGGGAACGGGGCGTTGACCTCATACCCCTTGCCGAGGACCTCGGTCGCGAGCAGCGCGTCCGGGAACGCGTCGCTGGCCCGCCGCAACGCGGGACCGGCGTCGAACCGCACAGCGTCCTCGATGACCAGACGGCGCCCGCTGATCCGCACGGTCACCGCGCCGTTCGAGCAGATCACATGGCCCCGGCGCAGCCCGAGCCGCTTGATGATCGGCGCCACCCCGACCAGCGACCGTCCCGTCGCGATCACCAGGAGGTGGCCTGCTGCGAGAGTTCCCTGGACCGCTGCCACTGTGACGTCCGGGATGCGCCCGGAATGGGCGAGCGTGCCATCAACGTCGAGCGCAATCATGTGCGCTGTCCTCGTGTTCACAGCTTCCGCTGGTGCTGTTTCCATGCTGTCGGACCTCCCAGTAGTTGTCGGCTCTGAGAATGATCCTGATGGAATTTTTCAGCCAGCCCCACCCGCTTTCCTGTTCTCGCAAGAAGTCGGCCAAGATGCCGTTAAGAACGGTATTCGCGACTTCGCCAGACAGGGTGTCGGCCAACCTGGCAGCAGTTGCCGTAACATCCGGTATGTTCCTCGTGTGAGCTGCGTCAGTCAGGCCACACGACGCGGCCGGGCGCGACGCGCAGTGAACGGGCGATAGCCGGGGGCAGGCCCGGTTTCCTGTTGTGGAAAGAACCGGCACTTGCCTTGCGGTCTGACGGCCAGGAGCATGGACTGCGACAGGAAGCGGCTCGACAGAGGGGGTACCACTATGCAGGTCACGAAGCTGGTCAGCACCTGTGAGCTCGGGGATTGTCCGACGCTGTACGCCACCGACCGGGACACGATCCTGGTGCAGGGCGCCACTCCTGCTGATCATGGGTTGGCGCTACCGGCACACGAGACGGTCGTTGAGATCCCCATGGAACTGATCCGGAAGGCGATGAATGATCAGCTCATCTGACGACCTGACGAACCGCCTCAAGACTTTCGAGCGCGAAGCATTTCGCCTGGAGATTCTTGATCACTATGAAATCCCGTCGAGCGCCGAGAACTTCCGGGCTTTCCTGGCAGGGGACCCCAAGCCGGAGGGATATAACGCCGGGTGGCTGGACGCGGTGCGAAAGGCTACGCACAGCGGAAAGCGGATGTACCGGGTGCATATCCTGTCTCGTCCGCTCACCCCGTACCTGCGATACGAGTTGGGCTGGGGCTACCTGACGAACATGGAGGCCGGGGAAGAGTTCTTCATCCTCGACACCACGGAGCGAGAGAACCCTCTGGCGGACGCACCAGACTTCTGGCTGTTCGACGAGGAAGCCCCGGCCGTCATGAACTATGACGACGGTGGCACCTTCCTCGGCCCAACGTTCGTGCCGACCGCTCAGGCGGGGGATTTCGTCGCGCTCCGGGACACGGCCCTGGCACATGCTGTGCCGTTCACCGAGTGGTGGGCGAAGCACGGGGCCGAGTGAACCGAGGAGAGCTAGGCGCAGCGCTGCGGGCTCTACGGCAGGCTTCCGGCAAGGAGGCAAAGGCCGTAGCCCGCAGCGCTGTCATGTCCACCAGCAAGCTCAGCAAGATCGAGACCGGCCGCGCAGCGCCAAGCGTGATGGACGTGGAACGTATCCTCACGGCCCTTGGCGTCTCGGAGGAGGTCAAGGCTGAATACATGGCTGTGGCCCGTGCGCAGGCCACGGAGGCGACGGCATGGCGGCTTTACCGGCGACTCGGGTTCCACCGCAAACAGGAGCAGATCAGGGCACTCGAAGAATCGATGACCCTGCTGCGCCTCTTCCAGCCCTCCTTGATCCCAGGACTGTTGCAGACACCGGAGTACGTCCGGGCAGTGCTGTCCAACACCGGCCTGGGAGAGGACACGCTCGATCGTACGGTCGCTGCCCGTATCGCCCGTCAGTCGATCCTGTACGAGACCGGCAAGGACCTGCGCTTCGTGATCACGGAAGCCGTGCTGCGCTGGCGCCTGCTGCCGCCGCTGATGATGGCTGGGCAACTGGGCAGGCTCGTCTCAGCTTCTCGTCTACCTGGCGTCGACATTCGTGTCGTGCCGCTGTCAGCCCCGCAGCGTGACGCTCAAGGGCACTCCTTCGTGATCCGGGACGACCGCTTGGTGACGGTGGAGACGACGCACGCCGAAGTGACGGTGACCGACGCCCGAGACGTCGCCCTCTACGTCGCGAAGTTCGAACGCTTCGCCGCCCTGGCACTGGCCGACGACGCCATGAGGACTTCGTCGAGAACATCAGGGATGACTTCCTAGCGGAGTGGCCGCCACAAGCGTGACATGGCGCACCGCTAGGTTGGCTCTACTCTGACCTAGCTCTTCCGGCTCAAACGTCAAGACCCTTCACGTACTCCTCGAAGGGCACCGACTCGGCGAGCGCGATCCTCTGATACTCAAGGAACGGAGAGACGTCACCCTCGAACATTTCACGGCCGATCTGAGTCCCGTCAGACTCATAGTGCATGAGCACGACCTCTGACCGGTCGAA
The DNA here is from genome assembly GCF_040639635.1 of Promicromonospora sp. NPDC023805. Lineage (NCBI taxonomy): Bacteria > Bacillati > Actinomycetota > Actinomycetes > Micrococcales > Promicromonosporaceae > Promicromonospora > Promicromonospora sp. NPDC023805. The sequence continues at coordinate 13,843 of NZ_JBFAAH010000001.1, forward strand.
CATCCAAAAGTCCTGGGCGCCGGCCAACGGGTTCTCCCTGTCGGTCACGTCCATGATCCGGATGTCTTCACCTGCCCACGCGTGCGGCCGGTAGTACATGAACTCGTATCGCAGGTAGGCCGAGAGCGGACGCGTGACGACATGGACCCGCCCCTTGGACTTCCCCTCGGCGCGCACCCGTTTCAGGTCGTCGGTGTACTCGTTCGAGTATGCGTGCGGGTCGATACGCTCGCCCGCAAGGAACGCGCGCATCTCGTCGTCCTCCTGCGAGACGCGATATTCCGGCAGGGTCTCAAGACGCCATGCCTCGCTGCGGAAATCCAGAAACTTGGCACTCCAGGCCTCACCATCCAAGAGCACGCACGGCCTCCCTCAGCACAGATTCCGGGATCTCCACCAGCGCCTCGCCCGCCGGCGCCTGGCCCCTGGTGGGCCGGATGCTTCGACGGTACGAGCGTCAGTCCTTGGCGTCTATGCGACGGCGACAATATTCGCGTAGTCGGGTAAGGAACTTAGAGGTTCCCCGCACCTGGGCTCTGGCGGTACACCATCGCGGGCGAACACGAGCTCCAGCGTCGAGCACCTGCTGGCGGGTCAGCGCCTCGGGTCGAGGGTCGTGGCCCACAGCGAGCGCCCTGCCTGGTCGCGCAGGTCTACGCGAAGCTGTCCGGTGGCGCCGTCGACGTTGACCTCACCGAAGTGCTGGAAGCCCTCCAGCGGCGAGGTGTTGGCGCGCGGCGGGGAGCTGACGAACACCTGCTCCGGCCCGAACGTCGGGTCGAGCTTGTTCGGGCCGAACGCACCGGCGTGCAGCGGGCCGGAGACGAACTCCCAGAACGGGTCGAACCCCTCGAACGCGGCCCGCTCCGGCGCGTAGTGGATGGCGGCGGAGTAGTGCACGTCCGCGGTGAGCCAGACGGTGTTGTGCACCCGCCGTCGGCTGATCTCCTGCAGCACCCAGGCGAGCTCCGCCTCGCGCCCGTTCGGCACACCCGGCTGGCCGTTGGCCACGCCCTCGATCTTGTCGCCGTCGGGCACGGTGATACCGATCGGCATGTCCGAGGCGATGATCTTCCAGGTCGCGCGGGAGCGGTCCAGCGACTCCACGAGCCAGCGGGCCTGGCGGGCGCCGAGGATGCGTTCCGGCGTGGTGCCGGCCGAGTTCGGGTCGCGGTAGCTGCGCATGTCGATCACGAAGACGTCGAGCAGCGGGCCGTGGGACACCTTGCGGTACACACGGCCGTCGACGGCGTCCTGCTTGCGTACCGGCTGCCACTCGTGGAAGGCCTGGTACGCACGGGCGGCGAGGACGTCGGCGCGCTGCTCGGTGTAGCGGTCGTCGTTCAGGATCTCGCCGGGGTACCAGTTGTTCGTCACCTCGTGGTCGTCCCACTGCACGATCTGGGGGACCTTGGCGGCGAAGCGGCGCACGTTCTCGTCGAGCAGGTTGTAGGCGAACTGTCCGCGGTACTCGGTCAGCGTCTCGGCCACCTTGGACTTCTCCGGGGTGACGATGTTGCGCCAGACCCGCCCGTCGGGCAGCGTCACGGACTCCTGGAGCGGCCCGTCCGCATACACGGTGTCGCCGCTGTGCAGGAAGAAGTCGGGGTTGCGGGCGGCCATCGCGTCGTAGATCGTCATACCGCCGATGTCAGGGTTGATCCCCCACCCCTGGCCGACGACGTCCCCCGACCACACGAACCGCACGTCCCTGCGGTCCCTTGGCACGGTGCGGAACCGTCCGGTCAGTGCCTGGCTGTCGGCCCGGCCGTCCAGGTCCTGCGCGACGACGCGGTAGTGCACCTCCTGCCCCGCCGGCAGACCGATCAGCCGCACCTCACCGGTGCCGTCGGTCGCCGGCGTCAACAGCGGGCCACGGATCCGCACCGCACGCCGGAAGTCCGGATCGCGGGAGATCTCGATGAACATCCGGGACGGCCGGTCGACCCGTGTCCACACCACCGCCCCGTCCGTACGCGGATCGCCGAGCTGTACGCCGTGGGTCAGCGAGGGGCGGCCGGCCCGCGCGAAGGCGGGCGCGGCGAAGCCCGGTGCGGCCGGCAGCAGCAGTCCGGCGGCGGCGAGGCCGGTGGCACCGAGCAGGGTGCGTCGGTCGAGTTCGGGACCAGGGTTCATGCCCCCGTTCTAACCGCGCCGGAAGACGTCCTGGTAGCCACGGCCCGACCAACCGGTGAACCTACCTCGGCTACCGCGTCGCTCAGCCGCTGGTTGCGCTCCGGCGAGCGGGCCGGTCACGTCCGGCCCCGGCCGCGGAGCGTGAGCCTGGCGTGACCAGCGGCGTGAGCAGCAGGAGCAGTGCGCCGAGGCACGCGACGGCGAGCATCGCGCCACGCAGGCCTACCGCGTCGGACCAGAAGCCCACGTAGGACGGCCCGAGCAGGAACCCGAGATAGGCGACGGTGGACGCGGTCGAGGTGGCGCGGCCACGGTTGGCCTCGTCGACGCGGGACGACACGACGGACAGGATCATCGGGAACAGGACGGCGGTGCCTGCCGCCGCCAGCGCGATGCCCAGGGCGCTCACCGCCAGGTTGGGACCGAACGCGATGACCACGGCGCCGGCCGCAGCGGCCGTCGCGCCGGCCGCGATGGTCGGGCGGGCATACGTGGCGCTGATGTGTCCGGTGCTGAACCGGGTGATCGCCGCGGTGCCGGCGAAGACCGCCGGGGCCAACGTGCCGACCGCGGGGCTGGCGCCGAGCGCGTCGGTGGCGAAGACGGCGCTCCAGCTCTGGTGGGCGTTCTCGCTGGCGAAGGCCAGCGCGCCGAGCAGGCCCAGGCCGATCAGCGACAAGGTGGGCAAGGCGGGGAGCCGCGCGTCGACGTTCCCGGTGGAGATCGGCCGTGCGGGAACCGCGGCGCCGGGCCTGGCGGGAAGCACCCTCGCCATCAGCGCCGCGGCGAGGAGCGCGGCCACCGCGACGACGACGAACGGGGTCACGACCGGCGCCCCGGCACTCGTGAGCAGGCCGGTACCGAGGCTGGCGACCACGACGAACGACGAGAACACGCCGTGCACCCGGGTGATGAACGGGCGTCCTGCCTCACGTTCGGCGCGCCCCGCGACGGAGTTGATCGCGACATCCGCCGCGCCGGACGTGACGCCGATCAGGGCCAGCGCGAGCGACGCGCTGACCAGGTCCTTGGCGAGGAGCACGGCACCGGCACCCACCAGCCCCAGCGCGGCGATCGCGACGGCGGCCACGCGCAGACCCCACCGGTCGATCGCCCGACCGGTGAGCAGCATCGCGGGCAGCGCGCCGGCCCCGACGAACAGCAGGGCCACACCGAGCCCGGCGTGATCAAGCCCCGCCTGGACCCGGAACCCGGGGATCGACGCACCCCACGCACCCCAGAAGGCTCCGAAGGCGGCGAACGCGAGCGTTGCGGCAGCAGCCGTGGAAGGCACGGCCCGAAAGTGTCGTGACATCTGTGTAACGTTACACAATGCTGCCCTCCCCGCATAGACTGTTGCGTGTGAACAGCCACGCCTCGCGTCGAGCCACGCTGGCGCAGGTCGCTGAGCTCGCCGGCGTCTCGACGATGACGGCGTCCTACACGTTCGGCAGGCCGGAGCGGGTCTCCGCGGCCTCCCGGGAGAAGGTCCTCGCCGCTGCTCGGGCCCTGGGCTTCACGGCACCCGACCCGTCGGCCAGATCGCTGCGACGGGGCAGGTCGGGGGCGCTCGGCGTCGTGCTGGGCGAGCACCTGACGTACGCGTTCGACGACCCGCAGGCGACGGCCTTCATGGCGGGCGTGGCGGAGGTCTGCGCCGAGCAGGGACAGGCGATGACCATCCTGCCGGTCACCGATGCCACCGCGGACGTGGCGCGGATCAGCGCGGCGGCAGTGGACGGCTACGTGCTGTGGACGACGGAGGACGGCGCACCGGTGCTGGACGCCGCGATCGCGACCGGACGCCCCGTCGTCGTGCACAGCGGCCCGGCCGTCGCAGGAGCTCATGTCGTGGGGATCGACAACCGTGCGGCGGCCCGGGCTATCGGCCGCCTGGTCTTCGCGGGCGGCACGGTGCCGGCGGTGCTGAGCTTCCCCCTGACCGGTGCACGTGAGGCGGCCGTCGTCGCCGGTCCTGACCCGGACGATGCGACGTTTCCCGTCACGCGCGAGCGGTTGCTCGGCTTCCGGGACGCGGCGGGCGATGTCGGCGCCGACTGGGACGACGTGCTCGTAGCGGTGTGCTCGACGAACGACGCCCGCGAGGCCCGCGCCATGACGCAGGAGCTCATGTCGCGCGCCGACCGCCCGGACGCCCTCGCCACGATGAGCGACGAGCTCGCGTCCGGCGCCTTCCGCGCCATCGAGACCGCCGGGCTGCACGTGCCGAGCGACGTGGCACTCACCGGCTGGGACGACGCGGAGGCCGCGCGCGCCCAGGGCATCACCTCGGTGGCGCAGTCCATGCGCGAGCAGGGCGCGGCGTGCGCCCGGTATGCCCTCGCAGGCACCGGTGCCGATTTCACCGATCAGTGGCACATCGTCGAGCGTGCCTCCACCCACGCGACGACCACCGGTTCCGCGCGAGAGGCGGGCCGCAGGCCCGCGGAGGAATAGTGTTCGTGCGTGCAAGTGCTCCTGGTGGAAGACGACGAGTCGCTGGCGACATCGTTGCAACGCGGGCTCGTCCGGTACGGGTACGAGGTCGAATGGGTGGCGACCGGCGCCGCGGCGCTGCGGGCCGACCCGGGCGACGTCGTCCTGCTGGACCTGGGGCTGCCGGACACCGACGGGCTGGACGTGTGCAGGGCGCTGCGGGCACGCAGCGACGTACCCATCATCGTCATCAGCGCGCGCAGCGACGAGGTCGACCGGGTGGCGGGCCTGGAGCTCGGGGCTGACGACTACGTCTCCAAGCCGTTCGGGGTGCGGGAGGTGATCGCCCGGATCAGGGCGGTGATGCGGCGGGTGAACCCCGGTGGCGGCCCGGCCGGCGTCGGCCACTACGGCCGGGTCACGATCGACCGGAGAGCGGCGCGGGCGTTCCTCGACGGGGTAGAGGTGCCGCTGGCGCGCAAGGAGTACGAGCTCCTCGCCTTCCTGACCGAGCAGCCGGGCGCCCTCCTGACCCGGGAACGGATCATGGAGGTGGTCTGGGACCTGAACTGGTTCGGTCCCACGAAGACCCTCGACGTGCACACCTCCGCCCTGCGGCGGAAGTTCGCGGGTGCCCTGACCATCGAGTCCGTACGCGGCGTCGGCTACCGCCTGGTCGTCGAGGGCACCGAGCCATGACCCGGCGGCTGATCGTCAGCTACGTGGTCCTGATCGCGATAGCGCTCCTGGCCTTCAAGCTGCCGCTCTCGGTTCCCGTCGGCAACCACCTGCGGGACGACACCGAGGCGACCGTCCAGGGAGACGCCATGACGATGGCGCTGCTGCTGGCGGACGGCGACAAGGACGCGCGCGACGCGCTGGCCGAGACGATGTCAGCGTACGAGCGCGACACTCCCGGCGGTGTCGACGTCCTCGAGTCATGGAACGGCGGGGACGCCACTGCCGAGTGGACCGACGTCGAGCTGGTCGTGACCGTCCCGGCGAGGCCGAACGGCGCCGTACGGATCAGCTACCCGACCAGCGCGCTCCACGAACGGGTCCTGGACGTCTGGCAGCTGCGGGCCCTGCTCGCGATCGGGATCCTTGCGGTGACGGCGCTGCTCGGCGCGCTGGCGGTACGCCTGCTGACCAAGCCGCTGGGCGACCTGCAGACGATGGCCGGCCGACTCAGCGACGGCGACCTCGCGGCCCGCACCGCCGTCGCGGGCCCGCCGGAAACGCAGACGCTGGCGCTGGCCCTGAACTCCGCCGCCGAGCGCCTGGAGACTCTGGTCGCGGCCCAGCGGGTGTTCGTGGCCGACGCCTCCCACGAGCTTCGGACGCCGCTGACGGTGCTCCAGCTGTCGCTGGAGAACATCGCCGACGGCGTCGGCGACGCGGCCGTCCGGGACGACGTCGAGCGGGCGAGCCGGGAGGTGACCCGGATCAGCGGCCTGGTCAACGGGCTTCTCGTCCTGGCACGTGCCGAGGCCCGGACCGGCGGCACGCAACCGGTGCGCCTGGCGGAGCTGGTCCAGCAGCGGCTCGATCTCTGGCGTCTCGGGGGCGACGAACGCGACGTCGCGTTCCGGCTGACCGGAGCCTGGGACGCCGATCCGGTGGTCCTTGCGGGCCCCGGGCAGATCGAGCAGGTCCTGGACAACGTGCTCTCGAACGCGCTGAGCGTCTCGCCCGACGGGGCGGCCATCACCCTCGATGTACGGGCCGGTGCCGACGTCGTCGTGCTCGAGGTCCGCGACGAGGGCCCGGGCATGACCGCAGCGGAGAAGGATCGCGCGTTCGACCGGTTCTGGCGCGGGCCGGGCCATACGGGCAGGTCCGGCTCCGGGCTCGGCCTGGCGATCGTCAGACAGCTCGTCGCCGACGCCGGTGGGGACGTCGTGCTCGACGACGCCCCCACCGGCGGACTGAACGTACGGATCAGCTGGCGGCAGGCAGCAGCGACGAGTGGTGGTTGATGATCAGCCACTCGCCGTGCACCTTCTCGTACACGAAGGTGTAGCGCGCGTCCGCGAAGGTCTGCGTGCCGTCGTCGGCGGTGAAGGTGAACGTGTACAGGCCGGTGTCGATCGCCGTGTTCTTGTCGAGCACCTTGATGACGGACTGGGTCCGCTCGCCGCTCGGGTTCTTCGCGAGGAAGTGCTCGAAGTAGTCCACGAGCCCGGCGCGGTCCGTCCGGACCACGGGCGAGAGCGTGGGCAGCAGCACCGCGTCCGGGGCGTAGAGGTCGGCCACCTGCTCCGGGTCGCCGGTCTCGACCGCGGCGTTCCACCGGTCGAAGAGCGCGTCGATCTCGGCCTTGGTCGGCGTGCCGTGATGGGTCGCCGCCTGCGCGTGGCTGGCGGTCTGCGCGTTCTGCGGCGCAGCGGCCACGGCGGTGGCTACGGCCGGTCCACCAAATGCGGCGGCGGCCAGCACTGCCCCTGCGCCGATGACCAAAAGCTTCTTCATGGATGTCTCCCTGGCATTACGGACGTACCGGAGCCATCACTGTCGCAAGCCGCGGGTTAGCGGAGAGTGAGCGCCGATCAAGCCGGTGGACAGGGAGTACGGAACCCTGCGGCTCCGTCCACCTGCGGCTTCTACGGGTTGCCGCCCCTTCTCGCGGGCCGGATGCTTGACTCCGCCGACCGAAAGGCTCACCCCGCCGATGCCCGCACCACCAGCCGTCCGCCGCTCTGCTGCAGCAGCAATCACGAGTGCGTGCGTCCTGGCGCTGGCACTGACCGCGTGCGGCGCCCCCCGTTCGGGCGCAGGGGGCAGCGCCGACCGCGCGGGGCTGTCCCACGATGCGCACGACGCCGTCCTCCGGGAGGGCGGCGACCTGCTGGTCTGGGCATGGGAGCCCACGCTGGACAAGGTCGTCGAGGACTTCGAGGCCAAGTACCCCAACGTGAACGTCGAGATGGCGAACGTCGGAACGGGCAACGACCACTACGTCGCGCTGCAGAACGCGATCAGCGCCGGGTCCGGCGTACCCGACGTCACCCAGATGGAGTACTACGCACTGCCGCAGTTCTCCATCGCCGGCTCGCTGGCAGACCTGAGCGAGTTCGGTGCGGGTGATCTGAGCAGGTCCTTCTCGGCCGGCCCGTGGGGTGCCGTGACCGACACCGACGGCGCGACAGGTGACGAGGCCGTGTACGGCCTCCCGATGGACTCCGGTCCGATGGCCCTGTTCTACAACGCGAGGGTGTTCCAGGAGGCCGGCGTGACGGTGCCCACGACGTGGGAGGAGTTCGCCGCCGCCGCGGAGGCCATCCACGTGCACGACCCGGACACGTACATCACGTCGGACAGCGGCGACGCCGGGTTCGCGACGTCGATGATCTGGCAGGCCGGCGGTCACCCGTTCAAGGTCGACGGCACGAACGTCACCGTGGACCTGGCCGACGAGGGCTCCGCGCGGTTCGCGCGCATGTGGCAGCAGCTCATCGACCGTGGCCTGCTGGCCGACGTCCCCGCCTGGTCCGACGAGTGGTTCCAGGGCCTGGGCAACGGCGAGATCGCCGCGCTCGTGATGGGTGCGTGGATGCCCGCGAACCTCGAGACCGGTGCCGGCGCGGCGTCGGGCGACTGGCGCGTCGCCCGGATCCCCCAGTGGACCAAGGGGGCCTACCAGACCGCTGAGAACGGGGGCTCCGCGCTGGCGATCCCGGAAGGGAGCCAGAACAAGGAGCTGGCGTACGCCTTCCTCAAGTACGCGAACATCGGTGACGGCGTCACCACCCGCCTCAAGGCCGGTGCCTTCCCTGCCACGATGCGAGACCTGACCGATCCCGCCTTCCTCGCCGAGGAGCCCGAATTCTTCGGTGGGCAGCAGATCAACAAGATCCTGGCCGACTCATCCGCCCACGTCGTGCCCGGATGGCAGTACCTGCCCTATCAGGTGCACGCCAACAGCGTCTTTCCCGACACCGTCGGCCAGGCCTACACCGGCACGAGGACCCTTGCGGACGGGCACGAGGCCTGGCAGGAGTCGGTCATCCGGTACGGCAACGAGCAAGGGTTCAGCGTCACCGGCCCGGACGAATAATGGACTCCGCGATCGTGACGACACCTGACGGCACGCAACTCCATGTAGGCGTCTGCGGCGCCGGGCCGGACGTCGTCGTGCTGTCGGGCGGTCCAGGCTGCGTCCAGTACCTGGAGTCCGACGAGCTGGCTCCGCGGGGCTTCCGAGCCTGGTTCCCGGAACCCCGCGGCGTCGGCCGGTCCGGGGGCGGGCCGCACACGATGGCGGAGGCCGTGGCCGATCTCGAGGAGGTGCGCAGAGCAGCCGGCGTCGAACGGTGGACCGTACTCGGTCACTCCTGGGGCAGCGACCTCGCCGTCCGCTATGCGCTCGACCGTCCGGAGTCGGTGGTGCAGGTCGTCGGGATCGCCGGACACGGGCCGCACAAGGACCGCTCCTGGTCTGCGGTGTATGAGGCGGGAAGGGCCGCGGATCCGCGCCCCGACATCGCCTGGTCGGCCGAGGTCCACGCCGCGCTCCAGGAGTCGTTCCTCGACTGGATCCACGAGCCCGGCCTGTGGCGCGGCCTCGCCGACTCGCGGGTGCCGATGACCTTCCTGGCCGCAGGCGCGGACATCCGCCCGTCATGGCCGCTGGCGCAGCTCGGTGAGCTTGTCCCGGCCGGCCGCTTCGAGACGATTCCTGACGTCCCGCACGACTTCTGGCACACCCACCCCGAGCTGTGGGGCGAGGTGGTCACCGCAGCGTGCCGTCGGCACGAGATCGGTCCGTTGCACTCGTTGTAGTTCGAGATCGGTCGCTTGCTCTGAGATCGGTCCGTTGATTGACCGATCTCGGAGCAAGCGACCGATCTCGTTTCGGGCCGCGTGCATCCGACCGATCTCGCGACACCACAGACGTACGAGGCCAACCTCAGACGCAGGACGCCAGCGGTTCGACGACGGAATGGTTCACGACGGGCGACCCTCACCGGTGAGAGCCCTCAGCGAGGTGATGAAGTGCTCGGCCGCGGCGTCGATCTCGGCGGTGGGGGTCAGTAGCCGCTGCAGCAGCAGTCCTCGCAGGCACGAGGTGGCGATGATGCTCTGCCGTTCTGCCTGCGTCGGCGTGACGCCGTCACGAAGGGCGGCCGCCTCAAGGATGTGCGCCAGGTCGTCTATGTCGGCGACGAACTCCTGGAACACGTCCTGTTCGTAGACGGCGAGCCCGACCAGGTGGAAGAAGGCGCGGATTCGATCCTCGTGCGCGGGGTCCGAGTAGAAGCTCCAGATGGTCCGGCACAGCGCCTCGAATCCGAGCTCGTCGCCGGCGGCGGCGATGACGAGGTTGTCCCGACGACGCGCCTCCGACAGCACCGCACGCAGCAGACCTGGCCGCGAACCGAAGTGATAGGTGAGCAGCGTGTGGTGCACACCGAGCCGTTCGGCGACCTGGCGCATCGACAGGTTCGCACTCGGGCCGTTCTCACCGAACTCGTCGAACAGTGCCTCCAGCAGGCGCTCCCGACCTTCTCCGACCGGCGCTCTCACGGTACCTCCCGTTGACGAACTCACCACTGTTGAGTAGCGTACCCGACACCGAATTCACCACTGTTGAGGATGGCGCCCCCGGCCCTGGAGAGGGCCGCACCGTGTGGGGGACGGCGGCGCCACGAAAGGAGAAGCTCGATGAGCCAGATGCTGCACGGCTGCCTGCAGGACACGGAGTACTTCGAGGTCACCGCAGGGTCGGGGCACAGCTACGGCGTCTGGGTGACCACACCACCCGGCTATGCGGACTCGACGGATCCGTTGCCCCTGGTCTACGTGGTGGACGGCAACTGGACCGTTGGTCTCACCGCGCCACTGATCGTCACCCAGGCAGACCCGTTCTTGACGATCGGCCCCTACATCCAGGTCAGCATCGGGTACGCCGGTGCGGAGGCCGCGGCCTGGGAGCACCTTCGCAACCGCGATCTGGTCCCGCCGGGGGAACCGGTCAGCGCGGAGATGGTGGCCACCGTCGAGTGGGCGCGCGACACCGGGAAGATGACCCCGGCGCAGATGGAGGCCTACCTCGCCGAGCTGTCGGACACGCACGCGGATGTCTTCCTCGACTTCCTCACCGCCGAGCTCCACCCCCAGCTGCAGTCGAAGCTGCGCGTCAGCGAGTCCGGGCACGGCCTCTTCGGCTACTCCTACGGAGGCCTCTTCGCCCTCTACGCCTGGCTGCGCGAGGCAGCGCCGTTCGCGACGTTCGGTGCGGGCAGCCCCGGTGTGGTGAGTGCCGACAGCCAGATCTTCAGCCTGGTCGAAGCCCTGCCCCAGCCCGGCGAGGACTCCACTCCCCCGCGCCTGCACATCACGCTGAACGAAGCCGAAGTGCTCGGAGACATCCCGATCTATCGAAAGATGGCGCGCAACGTCCTCTCGGTCGTGGAACGGCTGCACACCAAGGGCCGGTCGGAGCAGGTCTCGAACAAGATGCTCCACGAGACACACGTCACCGGGCTACAGGCATCGTTCCTCAGCTATCTGAAGGCATGCCACACGCGGTAGCCGAATTGTTCAACCCTGGGGTGGCATCGCCGGGCACCGGCCTCTTCGTAGCGTCGACGCAAGTCGTTCGCAGACCGGAGGTCGATGATGGGTATACAGGTGCAGTCGCTGGGCAAGCAGTACGGGCGGGCGTGGGCAGTGCGCGACCTGTCGTTCGAGGTGCGACCGGGGAAGGTGACCGGGTTCCTCGGGCCGAACGGGGCGGGCAAGTCCACGACGATGCGTTCGATCGTCGGGCTCGACCGTCCCACCACGGGCAAGGCGCTGATCGACGGTGTGCGGTACGCCCGGTTGCGTGCGCCGCTGCGGGAGGTGGGCACGGTGCTGGACGCGAGGTCCGCGCACCGGTCCCGGCGCGCCGTCGATCATCTGCGCACCGTCGCAGCGACGCACGGGTTCCGGGCGGCACGGATCGACGAGGTGATCGGGCTGACCGGCCTGGAGAGCGCGGCCCGTGTCAGGGCGGGGAAGTTCTCCCTCGGGATGGGTCAGCGGCTGGGGATCGCCGTCGCGCTGCTGGGTGACCCGCACACGCTGATCCTGGACGAGCCGGTCAACGGGCTGGATCCGGACGGCGTGGCGTGGATCCGCGGGCTGCTGGGCGCGCTCGCCGCCGAGGGACGCACGGTGTTCCTGTCGTCGCACCTGCTGAGCGAGCTGGCGCTCGTCGCGGACCACGTGGTGGTGATCGGACGGGGCGAGCTGATCGCGGATGCCCCGATCGCGGAGCTGACCTCCGACGCCGGGCGCACGCTCGAGGAGGCGTACATCAGGCTGACCCGGGACGCCGTCGAGTACCGCGGCGGAGACGTGGGCGAGCCGCGGACCGGCGCCGCGGGCGGGAGCGGGTCGTGACCGCCGTGGCACGGGCGGTGCACGCCGAGTGGTTGAAATTCTGCTCGCTGCCGTCGAACCTGGTCACCGCGAGCGCCGCGTTCGCCCTGATCATCGGTCTCGCCGCGATGCTGCTGTCGGCCCAGGACGGCGACGGCCCCGTCCCGGCGCCGACGGCGACCGAGCTGCTGGCCGGGGTCGCGTGGGCACAGTTCGTGCTGGCGGTGCTCGCCGTCGTGCTGATCTGCTCGGAGTGGGCGTCAGGCACCAGCAGGGTCACGTTCCTGGCCGTGCCGAACCGGTGGCCGGTCCTGGCCGGGAAGGTCGCCGTCGTGGGCGCCGTCGGGCTCGCCGCGGGCGCCGCCGGAGGTGGAACAGCCTTCGCCCTCGCATCCGCCACAGGAACCGACCTGGGCGACCAGCCGGCCCTCGCGGTCCGGCTGGTGGCCGGCGCCGGGCTGTACCTGGGCGCGATCGCGGTGCTGGCGCTCGGGATAGGGGCGATCGTGCGCGACCTCGCGGGCTCGATCCTCGCGGTGGTCGTGTTCCTGTGGGTCACACCGTTCGCCACCACCATGGTCCCGGTGCCTGAGGTGCGGGAGCTCGCGCTCTACCTGCCGACGTCGGCGGGCCTGCTGCTCCTCGCACCCGACGGCGCCGCCGCCGAGCTCGGACCCTGGGGCGGATACGCCGTCCTGCTCGCCTGGACGGCCGCCGCGCTCGCGGGTGCCGTCGTCGCGCTCCGGGCTCGAGATGTCTGACCGCCACGAGCGCACCGACTCGCCCGAACGCCCCGACCGCCCCGACCGCCCCGACCAGCACGAACAGCACGAACAGCACGACCAGCACGAACACCGTGGAGGTAACCCGATGACTCGCCGAAGCACCCTGACCCCGGCCCGTCCCCTGCTCGTCGGCGCGGTCGCCGCGGAAGCGGTGAAGCTGTGGACGCTGCTCTCCCACCGCATGCTCGCCGCCGGCGCGCTGCTCACGATCATCGGCACCGGCGCGCTGCTCTCGGTCAGCCTGCGGTCCCGGCTCGCCGATCCCCGGTTCGCCGGGCAGACGATCACCGCCGAGCCGGTGCAGTTCATGGACAGCGTGCTGTGGGCGCAGATCGTCGTCGCCGTGCTCGCGGTCCTCGCAACCACCGGCGAGTACACGTCGGGACAGGCCCGGTTGTCGCTGCTGGCACTGCCGACACGATCACCCTGGCTGGCAGCCAAGGCCCTCGTGCTCGCCACGCTCGGGTTCCTGACCGGTGTGATCGGTGCGGCGTGCAGCCTCGGCCTGTCGGTGCTGATCCTGGCGGGGTCCGATGTCGTGTACGCGCCCCGGCTCGAAGAGTCCGTCGCGCTCGCGCTCGGTTCGGGTGCGTACCTCGCTGCGATCGCGGCCCTCGCCACGGGTCTGGCGGCCGCTCTGCGCCACGTCGCCGGCGCGCTCACCGCTGTCCTCGGGCTCCTGGTCGTGGCGCCGCCGCTGTTGTCGTCCATCCCTGGTATCCGGGGGGCAGCCGACTACACCCCGACCTACGCGGGGCGCCGGCTCATCTCCGACTTCCACTCCGTCGCGCAGCTCGATCCCTGGACGGGTTTCGGCGTCCTCGCGCTGTGGGCGGTCGTCGCGCTGCTCGTGGCGGGCGTGCTGCTCCACCTGCGTGACGCCTGACGTGCCGCCTGACATGCCGCCCGACATGCCGCCCCACCTGCCGCAGCGCGCAGAATGGGCCCGGACATCTACCGCGAGAAGGGGAACGATGACGACGGAGGGCCTGCGGGTCGAGGCTGCGGACCTGACGCGTCCGCCGTCGCGCCTCGCCCTCTGGATACGCGAGCACCCACGCACGGTGGACGTCGTCGTCGTGGTCGCCGCTGGGCTCCCCCACCTGCTCGCGCTGAGCTTCCGCACCCAGGGCACCACGTGGTGGGGGTACCTCCTGCTCGCCACCGCGGCCGGGATCCTGCTGGCGCGCCGCCGGTGGCCGCTCACGGTGCTCATCGTGGCCGCCCTGGCCGGCGCGCTCAGCGCGCTCACGCAGCCGGGCCTCGGCTTTCCGACCCTCCCGTTCGCCGTCGCCCTGTACACCGTGGCCTCTCGCCAGACGACGGCCCGCACGGTGATCGGCTACGGCGCCGCGATGGCGGTGGCCATGCTCGCCACCGTCCCGTACTCGCTGAGCGGGATCCGCCCGCAGCTCGGCTCCCTGATGGAACCCGTCTCGCTGATCGCCCTCGCCGCCGGGTTCCTGGTCAGGAGCCGGCGAGACCACACCCGCTGGCTCACCGAGACCATGAACCAGCGGATCGAGCACGCCGCCCTGACCGAACGCACCCGCATCGCCGCCGAGATGCACGACCTCGTCGCCCACTCGCTCACCGTCATCGTCGCCCTCGCCAACGGCGCGACCAGCGCCGCGCAGAAGCATCCCGAACGGTCGCGCGAGGCCGTGGAGCAGATCGCCGCGGTCGGCCGCGACGCGCTCGGCGACATGCACCGCACCCTGGCCCTGCTCCGCGACGCCGACGCCGGGCTCGACGCCAACCTCCACTACTCCGGCGACAACCTCCCCGCCCTGGAGGAGCTCGCCGAGGGCTTTCGGGGCGCGGGGCTGCCCGTCACGCTGACCCGGACCGGGCCCGCGTTACCGGCGGACGCCGCTATCCGGCAGGCCGTCTACCGCATCACGCAGGAGTCCCTGACGAACACGCTCCGGCACGCACACGGTCCCACCGGGGCGACCGTGGCGATCGACCACGGCGACGGCGTCGTCGTCCTCACCATCACCGACGACGGCGGGCCGGTCACCCGGCAGGGCACGCCGGGGCACGGGCTGGTCGGCATCCGGCAGCGTGCCGCGGCCCATGGCGGTGACGCCGAGTCCGGGCCGCTGCCGGGCGGCGGCTGGCGCACCCGCGCAGTCCTGAGTACCGCCGGTCCGCGCACCGTCCCGGACTCCGGAGCAGCGAGCGCCGAGAGGAACGACGTCGTAGATGGCTGAGCCCCGCCCGCGGATCCGCGTGCTCCTCGTCGACGACCATGCCCTCATCCGCACCGGCAACTCGCTGGTGCTGGCCGCGACCGACGACATCGCCGTCGTCGGCGAGGCCGGCACCGGGGAGGAAGCCGTCGCGCTTGCCCGCGCCCTCCGGCCGGACGTGGTGCTCATGGACGTGCGGATGCCCGGGATCGGCGGCATCGAGGCCACCCGTCGCATCACCGGCGCGGTTCCCGGCACGAAGGTCGTCGTGCTCACCACGTTCGACCTCGACGTCTACGCCTTCGAGAGCCTGCGGGCCGGCGCCAGCGCCTTCCTCCTGAAGAGCGCCACGGCCACCGCGCTCACCGACGCGATCCGTACCGTCGCGGCCGGGGACGCCGTCCTCGCGCCCCGTGTCACGGGTCGTCTCATCGAGGCGCACGTCGCGGCCCTCGACCGCGCAGGCGCCGGCCCGCAGCTACGGGCCCTGCTCTCGCCGCGCGAGTACGACGTCTTCCTCGGTATCGCACGAGGACTGTCCAACCCCGAGATCGCCGCCGAGCTCACGCTCGCACTGCCGACGATCAAGACCCACGTCAACCGCATCCTCGCCAAGCTCGGCGCCCGCGACCGGGTGCACCTCGTGATCCTCGCCTACCGGCACGGCATCGCCCGGACCGGCTGAGCGGAGATCAGCGTCCCGACGCCGTCCGACGCTCAAGTCCGTCGAGAAGCGCCTCAAGGCCGAACTCGAAGGTCCTTTCCGGAGAAGCGGCGTAGTCGCTTGCGGCGTGGGTGTCCAGTCGCGCCCGCAGGTACGGATACTGCGCGGCGATCTCCCGGGCCTTGTCCATGGCTCCCTGGAGCTGCAGCTCGGCGGTCGGGCCACCGCCCGCGAGCGAGCGTGCGAGCGATGCGGAAGCGGTAGCGCCTGCCGCGTTGCCGAGCACGTAGGTGAAGACGCTTGCTGCCGCCTGGTCGGCCCGGGCACCGGTGAAGCCCGCCGCCTCGAAGACGGCGAGGCTGCGGTCGTCGTGGCGCGCCTTGCTCTCGCCGTAGACGACGTGCACGGCGAACACCTGCACCAGCCAGGTGTGCCGGACGAACATCCCGTAGAGGTCGGTGGCCATCGACTCGGCCGCCGCTCGCCATCCGACGTGATCCAGGTCGGGGAGGGTGAGCTCGCCCCAGACCCGGTCGGTCGCGAGCAGGACGAGGTTGTCCTTGTTCTGGACGTGCCAGTACACGGCCGTGGCGGCGGACACCAGCCGACGACCGAGCGCCCGCATGTTCAGCCCTTCGAGGCCTTCGGTGTCCAGCAGCTCGATGGCGGCCTGGACGATCTGGTCCCTTGTCAGCGTGTCACGCGGCATACGTACACCGTACGCACGACTTGCACTTTGTTCAATATTGGACTTGCACTTAGTTCAAGTTGTCCGCTACGGTCTCACTCGTCAGCCAGTTGAACTAAGTGCAAGTTGAGGGAGACCACCATGAACACACTCGCCGCAGTCATGCAGCTGCTTGTCGCCGCCGCCTTCGTCAGCATCCCGCTCGTCCGCCACCGTTACGGCCACGTGGCCAAGGCCGCCGCGGTGACCGAGCTGCACCGACAGGGCGTCCGGCCCGAAGTACTCGAGGAGAACAAGCTGCGGTTCGACGCCGGCGGCCACGAGACGGCGGCCCCCGTGGCGGTCGCGGTAGTGATGGTGGCTACCGCCTCCCTCAACTTCGCCGGCGCTGATGCGGCCCAGCTCCTGACCTGGATCTTCTCGTCGCTGGTCCTGCTGATGAACGCGGCGATCGTCTACAGCAACCTCACCGCGGTGAAGTCGGTGGAGGCTGCCTTCCGGAGCAAGGGCGACCCCGAGCTCGCTCGAATCGAGGTCGCTCCGTTCCTCCGGGCCGCCGAGGATGCCTTCCCGAGCTGGGTCCGCGCACAGACGTACGTCCGCAACACCGCGGTCTTCGGGGGCTCGGCGGTCGCGCTGCTCGCCGTCTCCCTGCCCTGGGGGTGAGATCGATCTGGGGCACCGCTCCGGCGAATTCACCCTGCGATCCACGAGACCCGCACCGTGGGCGCGGCGTAGCGTGGCGATCTGTGGACGATGACGAGCTCGTGGCGGCCATGATGCAACCTCTGGAGATCGACTTTCAGGTCACCGACCACTTCGACGAGTGGGACACAGAGGGCATCACGCAGTTCCGCCGTTGCGGACGCCGGGCGATCCGGAAGCTCGGCTACAAGGCGCACACGTTCCAGACCGACCCCGCGAAGCGTGAGGACCGCCGCGTGATCGTGTACGCCATGATCACGAACCGCACCGAGGACGACGAGGCGCGCCTTGCCGAACGCAGCTGGTTCCTGATCCAGAACATGCCGTCCCCGTTCGAGGAACGGCCAGGCCAGTAGCCTCCCGGGACGCGCTCACGACGCCGGAACATACGACGGCGTCGTGAGCGCGACCGGGTCAGCGACCTGGCCGACCATCCATCGCTGGTTGGCCTGTCCGCCGCAGTCCCAGATGACCACCCGGGTGCCGTTGCTGGTCCCGGCCCGTAGGCGTCCAGGCACTTGTTGCCGTACACCCTCAGCTGCTTGCCGGCGGTGTAGGTCCACCGCTGGTTGGAGCCTCCCCAGCAGTCCACAGCTGCGCGTCGGTTCCGCCGGGCGTCGGGTGGACCCCGTCGTCCAGGTCGGAGGCGGTCAGGGCGCCGTACACGTCGACCAGGTGCACGTTCTTGCCGGCATTCACCTTGCTCTGCACGATGCCGGGGATCGCCGCGTTGAAGGTGATGACCGCAGCATTCCCCTCGCTCCACCCGATCGGAATGGAGGGTCAGCAGACCCGGCCGGTACGGCAGGATGCCGTAGTCCATGCCGTCAGAGCTGGGGTCCCGCTCCTGATAGAGGAGCTGCAGTTCTGCGACGTCGACACCGCCCCGCTCGCCCTCTCGCCTCCGGCAAGCTCACCCGGCTCGCCTTCGCCACCGGCGATCTCAGCCTCCGGCTGGTCTGGCACCGCGACCGCGAGGCCGTCCCGGATCTGAGGGAGCTCCTGTACGCGGCCAGTGCGGCGACCGGTCAGGCACCGGCGCAGGTGTAGCAGTCATGGCAGGTGCCACACCTCCTGCATGTCCCGCCACCGCTCGCCCTGCGCAGCGTCCTGGCCGAACGCCGTCTGGCACGGGTCGGTGTGCCTCCACCACTCCTGGGTCACCGGGTCCTGCGCGATCCGGGCCATGTCGGCCTCGTGGTCGGTGCCGGTGTACTCGTAGTAGGCGAACAGCGTGTTCTCCAGCACGAAGATCGTGTAGTTGTGCACGTTGCACGCCTGGAGGGTCACCTCGACCTGCGACCAGACGTCGGCGTGCAGGCGCAGGTACTCCTCGCGCCGCTCCGGGACGATGTTCACGACAAGACCGTGTCTCTCCACCATGTTCGTACTCACTCCTTGGTCCCGCCGGCGGTCATGCCCGCCACCAGGAATCGTTGCGAGAAGAGGAAGATCAGCAGCACCGGGGCCACCGACAGCAGGGTGGCCAGTGCCAGCGCGGGCAGCTCGATCGTCGTCACGCCGGCGGCCGTCGGGTTGAACTGTGGCACGTTGGCCAGCATCTCGGCCAGGCCCACCTGGATGGGCGCCTTGGGGCCGGGCGCGACCAGGAACGGCAGGAAGTAGTTGTTCCAGTTGGCCACGAAGCTGAAGAACCCGACGAGCGCCACCACCGGTTTGGCGAGCGGGAGCGCGATGCGGGTGAAGACGCCCAGCTCCCCGCAGCCGTCGATCCGGGCGGCGGCGAGAAGGTCCGCCGGGATGCTCGAGGAGAAGTAGATGTACGTCAGGTACACGCCGAACGGGAAGAACGAGAACGGCAGGATCACCGACGCCGCCGTGCCAACGAGCTGCAGTGCCGAGAGCTCCAGGAAGATCGGCAGCACCAGCGCCGTGTTCGGGATGAGCATGACCACGAGGGTGGTGGTCAGGAGCACCTTGCGGCCCCGGAACTCCCCCAGGGCCATCGCGTAGCCGGCCGGGATGCTCGTCAGGAGCGTCAGCACGAGCGCGACGCCGGAGTACAGCCCCGCGTTGCCCAGCCACTGGAAAACTATGCCGTCCTGGAAGCTGACCAGGGCGTCCCAGTTCGCTGCCAGGTCGGTGAACGTCCCCGGCGCGAACGGCGCGGTGGTGAGCAGGTCGCGGGGCGACTTCGTCGTGGCGTTCAGGAGCCAGAGGATCGGCACCGCGAAGAACAGGGCGAAGAAGGTGAGCGCGATCGCGACGAACGCGCGTCCCAGCCACGCCCGGGGGTCGGGCTCTGCCCGACGTCGGCCGCGGGCGGCGGGCGCCGTCGGAATCGCGGGCCTCAGATCAGTCGCGCTCAAAGAGTCCTCCCTTGATGACGAAGAACATGCTCAGGCCGAGGGAGACCACGAGCAGGAGGATCGCGATGGCGGCCGACCCGTTCTGGTCGGTCTGCTTGAACGCGTAGAGGTAGGCGAGCTGGTTGAGCGAGTAGTCCACCGGGACCACGCCCTTGCTGGCCTGGGACAGGATGCGTGGCTCGACGAACAGCTGGGTGCCCGCGGCGAGCGACATGACGGCCATGTACGAGATCCACTTGCGCATCATCGGCAGCTGGATGCTGAGCGCGATCCGCAGCCGGCTCGCGCCGTCGATCCGCGCCGCCTCCATCACCTCGCCGGGCACGTTGTTCAGCGCGCCGTAGAGCACCACTATCCAGCCGCCGGCACCGGTCCAGAACGCGATGATCGCGAAGATCACCGGCAGGTTCCCGGGTGAGACCGTCTGCACGAAGGTCTCCATCCCCATGGCGTGCAGCACCCAGGAGACCGGGCTGACCGTCGGGTCCAGGACGAAGAGCCAGAGCATCACGCTCGACGCGCCCGCCAGCGCACCCGGGATGTAGTAGACGAACCGCAGGCCGGTGCTGAGCCTGCGGCTGGCCAGCCCGTGCACCAGCAGGGACAGGACGACGACGAACAGGACCAGCCCGGCCAGCCAGAACAGGACGAACAGCGCGACGTGGAGCACCGCGGGCCCGAAGCGGAAGTCGTCGACCACCCGGACGAAGTTGTCCAGGCCGACGAACTGGTCCTCCTTGGTCAGCGACAGGTAGGCCGCGTAGACCGTGGGCGCCAGGCCGAACATGAGCAGGAGGACCGTGTAGCCGGAGACGAAGAGGTACGACATCCGGCTGCGACTCCGGGCCAGGCTGTCGTGCCGCCTGACCCGGCCCGCGGCCGCCCGCGGCGGCGCCGCTCCCGGAGCGGGAGCGGCGCCGGACCGCTGTGCTGTCACCATCACTCGACCGTGTATCCGTTCACCTGGGCCTCGTTCTCCAGGGCCGTCTGCCAGTCGGGCAGCAGGTCGACGAGCTTCTTGCCCGCCGCGAGCTCGGGCGTCACGGTCTTGGCGAAGACCGCCTCCTGGCTGAACCGGGGGTAGCCCCACCCGTCCCAGACCTGGCCGGACGCCGCGGTGACGTCCGCGGTGAAGTCGCCGGCGAAGTAGCCGGACTCGGCCTGGTTCGCGAGCCACTGATCCGCCGCGGAGGCGTAGGCCGGGAGGCCCGGCCCCAGGTCGACCTGGTACTCGTCGGCGCTCGTGACGAACTCCAGGAACGTCTTCGCCGCGTCGAGGTTCTTGGAGTGCTGGGAGACGAACCAGGTGCCGCCGCCCACGTTCCCGGTCACGGCCTCCTCGCCCTCCCAGGCCAGGGGCAGCCCCGCCCCGATCGTGCCCTCGGGGGCGTCGAGCGAGTCCTTGTTCTGGAAGAGCGCGCCGCTGAACCAGATCGGGCCCGGCAGCATGAGCGTCTTCCCCGAGTACTTGCTGACGAACTCGGCGTCGAAGACGCTGTCCTGCACCACGGATCCCGACTCGATCAGGTTGTCGAGGATCTCAGCCATCTTCACGGAGTTCGGGTCGGACGTGTCCGCGCTGAAGGTGTCCGTCCCGGTGACCGTGTTGATCGGCGCCTTGGCGCCCCAGAAGTACACCTCGGGCGCCCAGGCGTCGCCGACGGAGCCCACGATGTAGCCGGGGTGCTCCTCGGCGACCTGCTCCCCGAGCGCCTCGTACTCCTCCCACGTGGTGGGGACCTCGTACCCGAACTCGTCGAACAGGCTCTGGTCGTACCACGTCACGACGGACGCGAGGTCGTTGCGCAGGCCGTACACGGTGCCGTCGACGGTCGTGGGATCGAGGGCGCCGGGGGTGAAACCGTCCAGGAACTCCTGGTCGAAGTACCCCTGGTCGAGCGGGGCCGCGAACGGCGTCTGGCCGACGGCCGCCCAGGCGGCGTCGTTGTTCTGCGTGGAGAAGACGACGTCGGGCCAGCCGGAGCCGGCCTGGTCGAACGCGGTGACCTTGGTCTGGAAGCTGCCCGAGCCGTTCGCGCCGCCGTCGTAGGTCTCGACGTCGACCGGGATGTCCGGGTGGGCCTTCGTGAACGCGTCGACGGCGGGCTCGCGCGCGGCGTCGACCCAGACCGTGATGGGGCTGTCGGCCTCCTGCTCCTCCGCCGCGAAGCCGTAGGGCGAGTCGGCGCCGGAACCGGGTTCAGCACCGCCGCCACAGGCGGCGAGCGCCAGCGCGGGGACCACGACCGCCGCCGCAAGAGTGAGCCGTCCGAGCCGCGTGCGGCCGGCGGAGCGAGTACGCAAGGACATCGTTGTTCCTATCTCATCAGCAGCAGTGCATGACTGGGATGCGCCTGAAGGCCCTGACTCGGCCCCCTTGCCTCGCGTCAGACTCTACCAGAGATAACATGTATGCCAAGTGTCGTTGGTCATCACACATAGTACGTCTCGCTCCGGACATGTCTGCCCGCTGCCGGATCACCAGGCCCCGACAGGCATTCCGACGGAGGAGAGCCCAGCCATGCCACCCACCGTCGCGGTGACGCGGACGGGCGTGCTGGTGCAGTACGCCCGTATCCACGCGGAGGTCACGGACGCACTCCCCCGGCTCCGGGGCAGCCGCGGGTCAGCCGACCGAGGCCACCTTGAGCTGGGCCGCCGGGTCTCGGCGCTGCGCCAGCCGCAGCCCGGCATCGCGCGGACGGACGTGCGGGCCGGCGGGCGCCGCCCACGACCCCGTCCCCGTGATCGCCGCGATCTCCGTCTCGTCCACCGCGATACCGAGGCCCGGCTCGTCGCCGAGGATGATGCCGCCGTCCTCGAAGGACTGGTCGACCGTCAGGCCGACGGGGAACGACAGGTCCTGGACCTCGCTCACGAGGTGGTTGGGCACCGCGGCGGCCGCGGCGGCCAGCGGGTTGCAGTTGTACGCGACCGGGCTGACCGGCAGGTCGTGTGCGTGCGCGTAGGCGGCGACCCGCATGAAGTGGGTCGGGCCCCAGACGCTCCCGGTCTGCACCACGTCGACCGCCCCGGCCTCGACGAGCGGCCGGAACTGCTCCAGCCCGGTGAGGTTCTCGCCGGTGGCGAGCGCGGTCGACGTCGACCGCGCCAGGGCCAGGTGCCCCTCGACGTCCCAGCGCCGCACCGGCTCCTCGATCCACGTGAGCTCGACCTGCGCCTCGACCTGTGCCAGCTGCCGCCGCGCCTGGTGCCTGCCCCAGCTCTCGTTGACGTCGTACATCAGCGCCGGGTTCTCGCTGTTCCGGCTCATCACCTCGCGCACCACGCCGAGACGGGCCACGTCGCGGCGCAGGTCGAGCCCGCCCTTGACCTTGGCACCGGTGAACCCGCGGTCGGCGAACCGCGAGTACAGGTCCACGAGACCGTCCTCGTCGAGGCCGTACTCGAGGCCGGACGCGTACCCGGGCACGAACCGGTCCCGCGCGCCCAGCAGGCGCCACAGCGGTTCACTGGCCATCTTCGCCTTCAGGTCCCAGAGCGCCATGTCCAGCGCCCCGATCGTGGCGAAGGTCGATCCGGCGTGACCTGCCTTGAAGACCCAGGAGAGCATCCGGTCGTACAGCGCGGAGACCGCGCGGGGGTCCTCCCCCTCGATCGCCGGGAAGACTCGGTCGATCGCGTCGTGCGACCCGAGGCCGACACCCGTCAGACCGCCGTCGGTCTCGACGAGGACGACCGGGACCTCGGTCACGCCGCTGCGGACCACGCCGTTGACGTCCCCGACGGGCCGGCCCCACCGGTGCACGGTGAGCAGGCTCCGATACCCCGTGATCTTCATGGGTCGTAACTTATCATACGAATGACATCTAGCCCTTGGGGCGGCGCCGGGCCCAGCTCCGGGAGATGTGCGCGCGCATCAGGTCTGCCGACGCCTCCGTATCGCCGCTCATGATGGCCTCGAAGATGTGGCGGTGCTCCTCGTGCGTGAGCTCGTTGTGCCCCTTCGGCGGCGCGCCGGTGTACTGGGCCACGAGACGGGCCTTGCCCTGGATGCTGGAGATGATCGCTCGCGCGAACTCGTTGCCGGAGATCCGGTGGACCAGCGCGTGAAAGGCGATGTCCTCCTCGGCGTACTCGTCGGGGTCGTCGAGCGAGGCGTTCAGCGCGTCGAACTGGCGGGACAGTGCCGCCCGGGCGTCGTCGTCGACCTGCCGGGCCGCCGACGACGCCATCAGGCCCTCCAGCACCGTCCGGATCCCGATGAGCTGGTCCATGAACAGCAGGCTGTCGTCGCGCTGGAAGATCGCCTCCAGGACCATGGTGTCGAGCAGCGACCAGGACTCCCGGTCGAGCACCACCGTGCCCCAGCCCTGACGCGCGGCGACCAGCCCCTTCTCCGCCAGCGCCGTGAGCGCCTCGCGGATCACGGTGCGGCTCACCGTGAACGTCTCGCACAGCACGGCGGCGGACGGCAGCGCGGTCCCCGGCGCGTACTTCTCGGTGACGACGTCCTGCACCAGCGCCCGGATCACTGCCTCGGCGAGTGCCGGCCGGTTTCGGGTCACCTGCGTACTGGTCGGTGCCTGCTGAACCACGTGTCTCTCCTCCTCCGACGCGCGATCACGGGGGCCGCACGATCGCTCATCGTATCGCCCGGGTAATTTTCCCGGCCTCTTCGACCATGCGCACACATCATATGTATGAATGCGCTCGCGGCGGGTGCGGAAGCGGTCTGAAACTCGACCGCGCCGCCATCGGGCACAATCGAGTCATAGCGCGAAGTGAACAGTGCTGAGCGAGCTTCAGTGCTGGGCGAACTGGACCCCGGTCGGCTGCACGACGCCCGCGCTCACCGGGAGCCCACCGACGGTCAGCCGTTCACCGTAGATGTCCGTGATCCTGATCTCGCCGCCACACCCGCTGCCGTTCTCGGAGAGGAAGTAGTTGTACCCCGTGCGGGGCAACGCCTGCCAGCCGTCCCCGGCGTCGACCTCCAGCTTCGCTACCGGGTTGCGGTGGTCGATCACCTGGATGCCGCACTACCACTGGCTCGACCCGCCCTTGTACCGGATCGAGATCGTGTCGGCCGTATCGGGGCTCAGCAGGCTCCAGGTGACCGGGATCCGGCCGAGCATCGGATCGGCGAGCTCGGCGAAGGCCTGCTTGCTGAGGTCGAGCTGCCCGGGTGCGCAGGGCAGGGGGCACACGTTGGTGACGCGCACCGTGACGGACCTCCCGTTCGCCGCCCGGACGAGCACGGAGGCGCCGCAGGCCCCGGCGGTCTCGTAGTCGGTCTCGTTCATCGCCACGATCATCATGTCGTCGCTCGGGCGGAAGCTGCAGGCGCCGTTGCCGTCCGCGGCGTCGTAGTGGGTGGCGTCGCCCTCGTACGTGGTCCCTGGGCTGATCCGTCCTGCGGACGCCGCGGTGGTCGACGGCGGCGGGGTCGCCTTGGGCGACGGCCGCGGCTTCGGGGCGGAAGGACTGGGCTCCGGGGTCGGGGAGGCCGTCGGCGTCGGGCTGCCCGTGGGGGTCGGGTGACGGCCGGGGTACTCACCTGAGAGCCGCCGGGGGCCGCGACGGCAGCGGTCCGTGCGACGTCGGCCGCATCGCCGGAGAGCGACCCGATGACCGGGTAGGCCAGAACGGCCGCGACGGCCACCGCGAGCGCGGCGCCCCACATGACCCGGTACCTGCGCGCGCCGTTCCGCGTGGAGTGCCTCGCTGTCTTCATGGCTGTCCGTTCGAAGGATCGAGGCAGTGGTGCGCGGTTCGGTGACCACAAGCCGCGCAAAGGTTACCAACGCCGCAACCCGTCCGAATGGCCCAATGTGAGCGCTAACCGGACTGCAGGTGGCACACTCACAAGGGTGGAACCGCTGAGCGCTCTCGCCCTGATGGTGGCGCAGGTCGGCGCGCGCCGTCTCGTCGGGGCCCTGGCGGGAGACGACGCGGGCGGCCTCGCCGCGGGCGTCCTCGGCCTGCTCACTCAGGTTGAACAGTCGCAGTCACGCCTCATCTCGCTCGAGCAGCAGATGAACGCCGTGCTGGAACAGCGCTACACGGTCTCCCTGAACAACGGAACGCGACTGCTCAAGCAGTCCGCGATGCCCGGGCAAGCGGCAGCGGAGCTCCGTACGGACCTCGACAACGCCGCTTCCAGCCTCATGGACGCCGCCCATGCCGCGAGGTCACCCGTCCAAGCAGCGATCGCGGAACGCCAGCTGCTCCTGGCCGAGCTCAAGCGCGGCAATATCCCCAAGGCCCGTGCCGCCTGGCAGAACCTCGATCTGCACGTCGGCGAGGCCATCACGCGCAATCACGTCCGTCACGAGCACCCTGCGGAGGAGTCCCGTCAGCGGATCGCCGACGGCGAGTTCGGGCGGATCACCCAGCTCGAGAGATTCCAGACCCCTGACCCGCGCTGGTTCCGAGCGTGGGACGCCGTCCGGCGTGACGCCCGTACCGCCGCGTCCGAGCTCGCAGCGCTGCTGGCAGACGCCGTGAGCGGTGCGGAACTCGTCGGCGTCGACAACGGACTGAGCAGCACCACGTCGCGTTTCCCCCGCAGACCGCGCGGGCTGTCGTTCGACCCGCCTGAGAGGACGTCTGGCCCCGTGGTCCTCGCGAGTTCGAGCACGATCGCCCTTGACGTACCACTCGACAAGACGGTCACAGTCGGTGGGATCGAGGCGACGCTCCGCGGGATCGTCACCACAGGCGTACGGCCCCTCGACCCCACCGGCTACCTCGACCATGAACTGCGTGCGGAAGTGACCGCCGCCGCCGAGCGAGTCGAGCCGATCGAGGTATGGGTGCAGGCTGACGTCACTGACCTCTCGGATGCGCAGGGATCCCGGAACGGCTTCATCGAGCCACGCAACGTCCGGCCCGGGGAGTCATTCACGGTAACCGGCAGCTACCACCACTCCCCCGAGCTGCCCCACGGACGGATAGGGCTGGCAGTCGGCGGTCTGCTGCTCTCTGCCGCGCTACCGGACGCCCGAACGACAGACTGAGAGATGCCTCCGATCGCCGAGGTCCGTAGGCTCTTGACAGCCGATCGTGAGCGCACGGCCGACCTGATCTCCTCGCTTTCCGGCAGCATTGCCTCGATGGTGGAGGCGTCACGGCTCACCGCAGCCGACGACGAGCACGACCCCGAAGGGTCGACGATCGCCTTCGAGCGCTCACAGGCGAGCACACTGCTCGCCGCGGCCCGAAACCACCTGACCGACGTGGACGCCGCGCTCGCGAGGATCGCCTCCGGCAGCTACGGCCACTGCGAGCGCTGCGGACAAGCGATCGCACGCGACCGCCTGCTGGCCCGGCCTACGGCCCGCACCTGCATAGGCTGCGCCGCCGCCGGCTAGCCGACATCCGGTCCGCACTCGACGGAGCTACGCCCGAAACGGTTCGGCGCACCCGTCCGGCGTTCTGTCAGGGACACTGGAGGACAGCAATGTCTGCCGAGTTGAGGAGTCTTCAGTGCCCCAGGGATCTGTCCGATGGTTCGACGCCGACCGAGGGTTCGGCTTCATCGACCTCGGGAACGAGGCAGAGGACCTGTTCGTCCACGCGTCCGAGATCGTCGGCGACGACGGACCGAAGCTTCTCCGCGAGGGGCAGGCCGTCGAGTTCGAGGTGGGCGAGGGTGAGCGTGGCCCGCAGGCGCGCCGCGTCCGTGTCACGGGCGAGCGGGCCGCCGACGCGCCCCTGGGCGTACTGGGCACCGTCAGCTGGTACGAGCCGGCCAAGGGATACGGCTTCGTCACGCCCGACGACGACCGCGGCGAGATCTTCGTGCACAGCTCGGCCATCGTCGGTGGCGGTGTGATCTCGGAGGGGCAGCGGGTGGCGTTCCTCGTCGTCGACGGGGAGAAGGGGCCGCAGGCGGACCATCTGCTACCGCTCGGGGCGCAGGCCGCACAGACCGTGCAGGCTGCACGGTCGACGTCCGACGGCGCGGACGGCACGGTGTCCTGGTACGACGACACCAAGGGTTTCGGGTTCGTCGCCCGCGACTCGGGCGGCGAGGACGTCTTCGTCCACGTCAACGCGCTCGGCCGAGGTCTGACCGAGCTCTCCGAGGGTGCCCGCGTGACGTTCGACGTCGTCGACGGCGACAAGGGGCCGAACGCCCGCAACGTGCAGCTCGTGCGCGGTTCCGGGAGTGGGCGTCCGGCCACGGACCGTGGTCGGCCGAGCCGCCCCGCGGCATCGGGCGGGCCCGTACGCGGAGGCGAGGGCACCGTCGCGCGCTACGACGCCGATCGCGGTTTCGGCTTCATCACCCCCGATTCCGGGGGCGCGGACCTGTTCGTGCACGTGTCCGTCGTGCGGGGCGACGAGGTCCTGGAGGAGGGTGACCGGGTCCGGTTCAAGGTGCGTCAGAGTGACCGGGGGCCGCAGGCGGACAGCGTCGAGCTGCTGTGAGCTGAGGCCGCCCGGCCTGCTTGCTCGCCCGGTCCGAGCAGGTTCACCCGGCTCACCAGAGTGCGGGAACCAGTTCGGCGTGGTCGCGAAAGACGATGTCCCTGTGGTCGAGGAACTCCACTGCCCACTCGTCGTCGTCGACGCGCGCCGTGATCACGCCAACGCCCCACCGCCCTGACCGCCAGCGTGCGGCGAACACCGCGGTGCCGGCCGGGTACGGATCCTCGCTCAGCAGGAAGTCCTGCACGAGCTCCTCCGAGGGCCGCGGACCGCCGGGCGCGGCGTCGACCCACCGTTGCATGGGCTCGAGCAGGGCCCATGCGCGGGCGAGGTCGCCGACGTAGTTCACGCCGGCATCTTCGGAGGCCGACCGGGGTGGGAGCGTCATGGTGCAACGGTTCCACCGCGCTCGCCGGTCTGCCTCTTATCTAGCCCGTGTGAGCGGGTGAACCGGCTGTCCAGACGGCATCCCGACCAGCCGGGGACACCGGCGCCTCCCCGAGCTGCCCTGCCACCGCCGTGAACCGATTCCGTCTCCCGCGCGGATACCTGGGTGACAGTGGTTCCGACGGGCAGGGAGACACGATGCGCACGAGAGACCGCAGGCCCCGGGGCGGGGCGGCGCCATGACGGCGGCCGCCGAGCTGGTGGGTACCGACGTCGCGCCCGAGGTGGGGCGGTCCGACGCCCAGGTGATCGCGTCGTCCTTGCACGAGCCGGAGGAGTTCGCGGCGATCTACGGTCGGCACGCGAGGACGGTCCACCGGTACGCGTACCGCCGCGTGGGTCCGGAGCACGCCGAGGACGTGGTGGCCGAGACGTTCGTGGCGGCGTTTCGTCGTCGGGCCTCCTACGACATGGACCGCTCTGACGCCCGGCCGTGGCTGCTCGGGATCGCGACCAGGGAGGTCGCCCAGCACCGCCGAGCGGAGGAGACCCGCTACCGCGCCATGGCGCGAGTCGGGACAACGCTCCCCGAGGACGGTCTTGCCGACCTGGCGACGACGAACGTCGCCGCCCGGGCCGCGGGCGGCGCGCTCGGCGCGGCGCTCGGTGGCCTCCGGTCCGGCGACCGGGACGTGCTGCTGCTCTGGGCGTGGGGCGACCTCAGCTACGAGGAGATCGCGACGACCCTCGACATCAAGAAGGGCACGGTGCGCTCCCGGCTGCACCGGGCACGCAAGCTGGTCCGCGCGGCACTTCCGGGTGGGCTCTGGGACGAAGAGGAGGACGCGCGATGAGCACGAGCACCACGTGGACCGGGCAGGAGCCCGGCGGGACCGAGCTGGACGCACTGCAGATGACGGGGGTGCTGTTGGACCCCTCGGAGGCCGAGCAGGAGGCCGCGTTCCGGTCGGCGCAGGCACGGCTGACCGCGGAGATGACGGCGCCCGTTGCCGCGACGGACGGTCGGCACGGGCACTCGGCCGGGAGCGGCCTGCTCTGGACCGTGCGGGGTCCGGGCGGCCGGCGCGGGTCGGCCGACGGACGCCGGCCGGGCGGCCGGCGACGCGACGGAGGAACGCGCAGGCCCGCGGTCCGGGCTGCTGTGGGGCTGGGCCTCGCGGCGACGGTCGCGGGGGGCCTGCTCTTCGCGCCCACTGCCACGCTCTCGATGCCGTGGGAGGACGACGGCGGCGCGGCCGCGGTGCCGCCCGGCGCGGCCTCAGCGGCGGAGATCCTGCAGGCGGCCGCGACCCGGACGGTCGCCGCCGCGGACGACTCGTGGGACGAGGTTCGAGGCGACCAGTTCATCTATTACCGCACGACGGGAACCAACCGGTACCAGGTCATAGGAGAGGGTGAGGGAGCGGGCGTCACGAAGATCTCCGAGAACTACACGGGCTGGTTCTCGGTCGACGGGACCCAGGACGGCCGGGCCACGGCGACGTACTCGGTAGGCGATCCGCTCGACACGCCGCTGTACACCTGCGAGGACGGCGGGCTGGAGCGGGCTCTCGC
Source organism: Promicromonospora sp. NPDC023805 (assembly GCF_040639635.1). NCBI lineage: Bacteria > Bacillati > Actinomycetota > Actinomycetes > Micrococcales > Promicromonosporaceae > Promicromonospora > Promicromonospora sp. NPDC023805. The sequence goes on from NZ_JBFAAH010000001.1 coordinate 43,512, forward strand.
GGACGGTGGCGGCGACTGCAGCTCGGAGCCGGGGCTCAAGCTGGACGCGCCCACCGACGCCGACGCGATGTACGACTACCTGCGGGACCAGCCTCCGGTTGAGGACGAAGGACCGGCGGCGTCGATGTTCATCAGGGCCTACGAGCTGCTGCATTACCTGACGCCGAGGTCGCAGGCGGCGATCTTCGAGGCGCTGGGCCGGGTCGACGGGCTGATCGTGACGCCAGGGATCACCGACGCGATCGGGCGGCCCGGCATCGCCGTCGGCGTCGACCTGCAGTACTACCGGCAGGACCTCATCTTCGATCCGGAGACGAAGGACCTGCTCGGTGTCGCGAACGCCTACCCCGACGGCATGACGGACGCGCAGGCGATCGTCGAGCGGACCATCGTGGACGAGGTGAACCAGAAGCCCTGACCGGGGGCGGCTGACAAAGGTCTGCCGACCCAGTGATTCGGCCCGGAGCTGACGTGAACTCCGGGCCGAGTCACTGGGCTCGAGCCTCGATTCGAGGTATCTCGGATCGAGGTACTAGGCTGTGGCTGTGATCGAGCTGATGATCCTGGGCTTCCTCGCCGAGGAGCCCCTGCACGGGTACGAGCTGCGCCGCCGCATGGAGCAGCTGCACGGTTATGCCCGCAGCATCAGCGACGGCACCCTCTACCCCGCGATCACCCGCCTCATCAAGGGCGGCCTCGTCACGCGCGAGAGCGAACCCGGCCGCGCCGGCGCCCCGCGCCAGACCCTGCGCCTCACCGAGGCGGGCCGCACCCGCATGCTCGACCGGCTCCGCGGGGCCGACGGGCACGACATCACGGACGGCAGCCGCTTCTTCGTCGTGCTGTCGTTCCTGTCCCTGCTGCCCGACCGCGCCGAGCGCGACGTCGTCCTACGCCGCCGCCTCGACTACCTCGAGCAGCCCGCCAGCTTCTTCTACGACGGCGACCGCCCGCTGCGCGCCGCCGACCTCACCGACCCCTACCGCCGCGGCATCCTGCTCACGGCCCGCGCGACCAGCCGCGCCGAGCGCGCGTGGATCCGCGAGCTGCTCGACGATGACACCACCCAGGGCAACAGCAGCCAGGACGACAGCAGCCAGGACGACAGCAGCCAGAAGGAGACACCATGACCGACACCATGCGCGCCGTCGTGCTCGACGAACCCGGCCCCGTGACCAACCTGCACGTCCGCGAGCTCCCGGTACCCGAGCCCGAGGCCGGCTGGCTACGGATCCGTGTCGAGGCCTTCGGGCTCAACCGGTCAGAGCTGCACACCCGGCTCGGGCTCGCCGGCGACGCCGTCACCTACCCACGGGTGCTCGGGATCGAGGCGACGGGAGTCGTCGACAGCGACCCCACCGGCACGTTCGCCCCGGGTCAGCAGGTCGTGACGATGATGGGCGGGATGGGCCGCGCCTACGACGGCGGCTACGCCCAGTACACCTGCGTCCCGGTCGGCCAGGTCATCCCGTTCCGCTCCGGCCTGCCCTGGCGGACGCTCGGTGCCGTCCCCGAGATGCTCCAGACCGCCTACGGCTCCCTGACGGTCGGCCTCGACGCCAAGCCGGGCCAGAGCCTCCTCGTCCGCGGCGGTACCTCCTCGGTCGGTATGGCCGCCGCCGTCCTCGGCAAGCGCCTCGGGATGACGGTCCTGTCCACCACCCGCAGCCCGGCCAAGCACGACGCGCTGACCCAGATCGGCGTCGACCACGTCCTCCTCGACGACGGCGACGTCGCCGCACAGGTGCGCGCCATCCTCCCCGACGGCGTCGACGGCGCCATCGAGCTGGTCGGCACGCCCACGCTGCCCGACACCCTGCGCGCCGTCCGTGTCCACGGCACCGCCTGCTTCACCGGCATGCTCTCCAACGTGTGGACCGTCAAGGACTTCTACCCCATCGGCTACCTGCCCTCGGGAGTACGCCTGACCGCCTACTCCGGCGAGGCCGACGACCTGCCCGCCGACGTCCTGCAGGGATTCCTCGACGACGTCGCGGCCGGTCACGCGGTGGTACCCGTCGACAGCGTGTTCGACCTCGACCAGATCCGGGACGCGCACACCCTCATGGAGTCCGGCGCCGCCCGCGGCAAGCTCGTCGTCCTGCCCTGGAGCCGCCAGGGAGCGAGCACCGCATGAGCTCCGCCAGCAAGACCCAGGCCGCACCGGGCGAACAGCCCCGACGGAAGGAATCGTTCGATGCCGTGGTTTCCTGAGCTCTTCTCCGCGAGGTACGTCGCGGAGCTGTCCCAGCACCGCCGCTCGCCGCTCGTCGCCGTCCCGTTCTTCGACGGCGTGACGTCGGGCGAGGTGGACGCGCTGGTCGGGTCCTTCGCGGGCGAGCCAGAGCTCCACCACCCGGTGCGCGGCAGGGTCAAGGGGCGTGCCGCGTTCCGGCGGTTCGTCGAGATGATGAGCGAGGAGCTGCGCGCGGGCGCCTGCACCGTCGAGGACGTCGACCTGATCGTCACCCCGCACCGCACGGTGGAGGAGGTCGTGCTGCGGTACGACGCCGGACAGGGGCGGGTCGAGCTCCCGGTCGCGATCGTCACCGAACGGTCGGACGCCGGCCTGCACGAGCTGCGGATGTACTTCAGCACCTGGCCGATCACCGGTTCGCACGCCAACCGGCCACCGCTGCTGCAACCCGACGAAGCAGCGACGGAGGCCGGAGTGGTGGGCGACTACCAGCGGGCGCTGGCCGCCGGCGACGTCGAGGCAACGGTCGCGGCCTTCGAGCGGGACGCGACGGTGCGCGAGCCGGCCGGCGGGCAGTACGTGCACCGCGGCGAGCAGGAGCTGCGCGCGCTGTTCACCTCATTCTTCTCCAACGGCGGCGGCATCCCGCTCGAGCACTGCACGGTGACCGACGACGGGCGGGCCTGCGCGCTGGAGTACAACGTGGTGCGCTGGGGCGTGACCGACCTGCCGCCCGAGGCCGGCGTCGCGGTGTACGTACGGGGCGAGTCCGGGCTGCTGAGCGCTGCCCGCATCTACGACGACTCGAACCCGCCGCCGGTGGTACGGATCAGTCGCGGTCCAGTGCGGGGGTGACCGCGCCCTCGACGAGCCAGTGCCGCTGGCCCTGGTTCTCGAGCCAGGCGGTGCGGCTGCCCGCCAGATCTGATGCCGAGTCGCCTGGGAACCGGGCGAGGTCCGGGCCGTCATATCCGGAGGCCGACGGCGTCGCGCGGTACAGGTAGGACGAGACGGACCCTTCACCAGCGGTGACGGTGCTGTTCCACGTGATCAGACCACCCGACGCGCGGAGGTCGTCGATACCTCGGTCGGCCTGCTGCACGATGCTGTTGCGCTCACCGAGGCGGTCGACGACGTAGAGGGTGCTCACCAGAGGCTCGGGGCGGACGGGGTCGACCCGCGCCTGAGACCCGAGGTTGATGGGGATGACCGCCCATGCTACGACATCGTCCGAGACTGCGATCGCGGTGACCTCGGCCAACGAGTCGTGCTCCACCTCGAACAAGGTGGTGCCGGTGGGGTCCCCGCCGGCCAGGTCGTCGAACAGCCGGATCGACGTGGTGCTGGTCCCGCCGGATCCAGCGCTCAGGACGGCGGCGACGACCTCGTCGTCGTCGGCCGCGATGGCGGTCACGCCGGTTGCGAGCTCCGTCGGCGTCCCGGGGTCGTCGATAGGTGTGGTGAGCAGGCGTGTGTTGTTGTACTCCGCCCCGTCTGTCCACAGTGCGTGGTCACGTGTGGCGGCGACGTGCCACAGCCGCCCCTCGTACGCCGCGAGTGTTCTCGGCCCTTGACCCGTTCGGAACGTGCGCACGTTGGCGGCGTGCATGGGGCCCACCCCTCCGGTCGTCTCTCCCCAGATCACCTGGCCGCTCCGCGTGGCGACGCCGAGCGGCCACAGCACCACACCGCCGAGCGTCTCTGTCGGTATGGACGCGATCGGCGCACCCCGGTACCCACCCGCACTGACAAAGGCCTCGTCGACCGCGCCACCAGGCCCGGACCGAACCACGGCGGCCCAGATGTCCCCCGTCTCGGAGAGCCCACCGAGTACCGGCAGCGGCTCTCCGTTGTCGGCGACGGGCACCCCGGTATCGTCGTCGAACGACCCGGGTGTGACCGCCTCAATGTCAACGTCGTAGCAGGTCAACGGGCGGGAGGCTGAGGTGTCGACCACTACCGGGTCGTCGAGCCCGCCGAGGTTCTCGCCTGGTTCGGCGGCCCGCGCCGGTGTGGGTTCGGGGACCTCATCGGGGCAGGCGACCGGGGTGTTGCCCGCCGGTGTGGGACCGGGACGGACACTTTCGGCGCGACCGTCTTCCAGCAGGGGCGCGATCAGCTGTCCACCCGGCAGCACGACCGGTCCGACGACAGGCAGCGGCACCGGGCCGCGTGTCACCACCCCGAGCGCCAGCAGGAGCACCACGCACGCGGCCCCCAGGACCTGCGCGGCACGTCGCCGCAGCAGCGCCGCCCGGCTCCGGTCCAGCACGGCCTGCTCGTCGAACTCCACCGGCTCGATGGCCTCCGTGCCCGCGCGGAGCAGGTCCCGCAGCCGGGCCAGCCCACGCGAGTTCGCGGCCTTTACCGTGCCGACCGCCAGCCCGAGCTCGCGGGCGACCTCCGCCTCGGGCAGGTCCAGCAGGTGCCGCAGCACCACCACTCGGCGCTGCGAGGTCGGCAGCTGTGCCAGCCCGCGGACCAGCTCGTCCCGCAGGACGACCTGCGCGGCATGGTCCGAAGTCGCTGCCACGGGGATCTTGTCGTCACCCGGAAACCACTCTCGACGCCCGTGCCGCCAGCTGTCGATCCGCAGGTTGACCAGGATCCGGCGGGCATAGGCGCGCTGCGTGTCCGGCCGGACCTTGGCCCAGTTGCGGTAGACCCGCTCGAACGTCGACTGGACCAGCTCCTCCGCGCGGTGGGGGTCCCCACAGAGCAGGTATGCGGTGCGGTGGAGGTAGGCGCCCGAGTCCCGCACGAACGCGGTGAACCCCGCGTCGCGGGTGCGCGGAACGGAGACCCGCACCTCACGTACTTCGTCGCCGTCCGACGGCCTGTCCGTCCAGAGGTTGCTCACGGTCGCCCCGTTCTCATGCGTCATGCCACCCACTACGGCAGGTGTGGGTCAAAGGTTGCGCATCGCCACGTTCAACATCCAGCACGAACTGTGCCGGCATCTGAACCCCATGGGACAGAGTCAGTCGTCCGTGCCGCCACAGGCACCCGCGCCGTCTTCTCTGTTCAGATTCATGATGTCCCGTAGAACGATCAGTCAGCCTTCCGCGTGCGCTGGTAGTGGCGTCTGGCCTTGAACCGGTTGCCGCAGAGCGCCATCGAGCACCACCGAGCAGTGTTCGCATTGCTGCGGTCATGCAGGAAGCGGCAGCACTCAGGATTCGCGCACGGCCGGAGCCGGCCGGGCGTGCGCTCGTCGATCACCATCCAGGCGAGCAGCGCCCGGGCAGCGAGCCTCTCGTCGGCGGGTACCCGCAGCTCCCAGCTCACGGCGCCGGTGCGCAACGAGGGCCGCAGCGCGATCCGCTCCACATGCTCCTCGAGCGTCCGCGCGTCGGCCGCTCCGCGGATGACGTCCTGGAGCGCTGCTCGAACGCGTCGAAGTCGCGCGATCTCGCCGGTGCTGCCGGCTCCGCCGTGCGCCGCGGCCCAGGCCGGACCCGCATCAGGGTCGCCGAGCTCGTCGGTGCGCTCGCCGTCGACGACGGGCGTCGTGTTCAGCAGCTCCAGCAGCAGCTCTTCGTCCTCCCGTGTCACGACCTTCATGACTAACCTCCTCAACTGGTGTTGACAGGTTAGCACCCGTGATGTTCCTATAACCAGACAAAACCAATCGAGAGGGTTAGAATCATGGTCGCCATCCACCATCGGTTCGCCGACGTCGACGGGCACAGGATCTTCTACCGCGAGGCCGGTCCCGCCGGCGCACCCACCATCGTGCTGCTGCACGGCTACCCGACCAGCTCGCACATGTTCCGCACGCTCATCCCCCAGCTCGCCGAGGACTACCACGTGGTGGCGCCCGACCACCTCGGGTTCGGGCTGTCCGACGCGCCCGGCGTCGACGAGTTCGACTACAGCTTCGACGCGCTCGCCCGGATCACCGCCGAGCTGCTGTCGGGCCTGGGCATCACCTCGTACGCGATCTACGTCCAGGACTACGGCGCCCCGATCGGGTGGCGGCTCGCGCTGGCGGACCCGTCCGCGATCACGGCGATCATCAGCCAGAACGGCAACGCGTACGAGGAGGGCTTCGTCGAGAGCTTCTGGAAGGACGTGTGGGCCTACGCGACCGACCAGAACGAGCAGACCGAGCCCGCGGTCCGCTCCGCGCTGACGCGTGAGGCGATCCGGTGGCAGTACCTCCACGGCGTCTCCGATCCCACCCTGGTGGACCCCGGCACGTGGGAGCACGACCTCGCCCTGGTCTCCCGCCCGGGCAACGACCTGGTCCAGCTCCGGCTGTTCGCCGACTACGCCACCAACCCGCCCCTGTACCCCGCCGTGCACGAGTACTTCCGCACCTCGCAGGTGCCACTGCTGGCGGTCTGGGGAGAGCGCGACGAGATCTTCGGGCCCGACGGCGCCAGAGCGTTCGCCAAGGACCTTCCCGACGCCCGGATCGAGCTGCTGCCCGGCGGGCACTTCCTCCTCGAGTCCCACCTCGACGAGGCCACCGCGATGATCCGGGACTTCCTCGCGACCGCCCTCACCCGCTGAGCAGGGGGCCCGGTGCGAGGCGGGGTGTGCGGCGGATCCTCAGGTGCGCAGGTGGGAGGCGCCGTTGAGGTCGAGGATCGCTCCTGAAGCCCACGCGGCCCCCGGCGAGGTCAGGTACAGCACCGCGTGCGCGACCTCCTCCGGCGTCCCGACCCGCCCGAACGGGCTCTCGGAGCGCACGGAGTCACCCGTGGGGCCCGCCAGCTTCCCGGCCTGGCGTTCGGAGCTGACGAATCCGGGGGCGACCGACGCCACCGCGATGTCGTGCGGCGCGAGGGCGACGGCCATCGACTGCCCGAAGGCGTGCAGCGCGGCCTTCGCCGCCCCGTACGCCGGAAACTCCGGCTCGCCACGGAAGGCGCCCCGGGAGCCGATGTTCACGATGACCCCCGCGGAGCCCCTGGCGATGAGCTGGCGTGCCACGAGGTACGTCACGTTCGCCGCCGCGATGAGGTCGACGTCGACCATCTCCCGCCAGCTTCGCTGCCAGTCCTCGTAGCTCACGGTCGCGATCGGATGATGGTGACGTGCGCTCGGGGCGAGCGCCGCGTTGTTGACGAGGACGTCGATTCCTCCGAGCGCCTGTGCCGCCGCCGTCACGATGGCCTCCGCGCCCTCGGGCCGGCTCAGGTCTCCACCCACGACCGCGTGACCCGTGCCGGCCAGCAGTTCGAGCGTCCGCTCGGCGGCCGCGCGATCGGAGCCGTAATGAACAGCGACCCGGTCACCACGGCCGGCAAGAGCCACCGCGATCGCCCGCCCGATCCCTCGGGACGCGCCAGTCACCAGAACGTTCGCCATCAGCCCGCCTTCCACGATTCCGCCCAGGACGTCCCGGGCGAAGGAGTCAGTATCAGAACACCGGTCAGTCGACGCTACGCGGAAGGCTGACCGCCGCGGATTCGACGCCGTCGTCGGAGACCCACCGCAACACGTCTCCCGGCTGGCAATCGAGAGCCTCACAGATCGCGTCGAGCGTCGAGAACCGGACCGCCTTCGCACGGCCGTTCTTCAGCACCGACACGTTGGCCGGACTCAGGCCGATCGCGTCGGCGAAGTCGCCGACCGACATCTTCCGCTTCGCCAGGAGCACATCGATCTCGACGACGATCGCCATCAGAGCACGCCGTCCAGCTCGGTCTGTGCCTCCGTCGCCCGTTCGACGAGCCGATGGGTCACGAACACGACACCGAGCAGCGCGACGCCGACGAAACATCCCAGGCCGCTTGCCATCCACAGCCCCAGGTCCCCCATGTCGTCGGGCATCGGGATCCCCACGAACGTCAGATACAGGAAGAAGCCGGCGGTGAGCAGCGTCGCGACACCGACCGCCGCGCCGATCGTGACAACCCAGCGCTGCGTGCCCGGCCGGAAGAAGATGCCCGCCTGGGCGCGGAACACGAGCATCCAGAGGGCCGCGAGCGATACCTGCGCGCAGGCGATGAACGCGATCCCGGCGGCCAGGAGCGGTGCCCGGTAGGGCTCGTACGGGGGAAAGAGCCTGACCTCGCCGGCGGCGATCCCGGGCAGGATCACGACCTGGGCGAACAGGGCGATGGCGATCCCGCTGACGATCAGCAGCGTGAGCATGTTGAAGACTATGCGACTCATGCAGCGATTATCGATGAGGATCGCTCGATAATCAATAGATTACTCACGGTGTTCGATCGACGACGCGATCGTGACCGCCATTGCTCTACCGGTAAACGAGAAGATCCGGTGAGGCGCACCTGCCGCGCAGGCGGTGAGCGCCGACCCGTGGGTGAGTGAGGTGCCGAACAACCCGGTCTCGGACGTCTACCGCTTCACGGTGCCCCGCGCGGCGGTGACCGAGGCGACCGGCATCGGGGACAGCCCCGTCGCGGTGCAGGGGAACTTCGGCCCGGGTACCGCAGGTGGCGGCCAGCAGCGCTCCGCGTACGCGTGGACGCCGCCGGGCTACGACGCGGACCGCGCCGAGGAGTACCCGGTCTTGTACCTGCAGCACGGTGGCGGGCAGACGTGGACCGACTGGGTCGAGGTGGGATACGTCCAGCGCATCCTCGACAACCACTACCTGCGGGGCAACATCGTGCCGATGGTGGTCGTCATGGCTAACGGAAACGGCGTGGACTTCCCCACGGAGATCACGACGCGCATCGTGCCGGCCGCTGAGGAACAGTTCAACATCAGCTCCGACGGCGACCAGCGCGCTCTGGCGGGTCTCTCGATGGGATCGGGCCACACGCTCAGCACGCTCTGGGCGCACCCGGGCGAGTTCGGCTACATCGGCGCCATGTCGGCGTTCGGTGCGCCGCCCGCCACCGCGGACGTCGAGGCCATCAACGAGGGCACCAAGCTGCTGCGCGTCTACTCCGGTGACGTGCAGGACTTCACCTACGGCGCGACGCTGCAGCTGATCGCCGCCATGGAGAGCCGCGGGGTGAACCACGAGTTCGCGCCCATCGTTCCGGGGCCGCACAGCTGGGACGTCTGGCAGAAGTCGCTCATCGACTTCCTCCCGCGGTTGTTCACGGAGGGTGGGGACGCGTAGCGGCGCAGGGTGCTGGGCACGGCGCGGTCGGCGGGGACACCCCGTCGGCCTCGCCGCCGCTCTTGGCGAGCGCCACGGGCTGGAACAAGCTCGCGAGGGGCGGGGCCATCCTTATCGAGATCTCCGATAGTGGGAGGACATCGAAACTACCCGAACCGGTGCTGCTCCGCGTCGGTCGCCGTTCGGTACAACTCACCCCACGCAATCACTTGCAGATCGACCGCGGCGATTCGGTCCATCTCAGGCGTCAGCGTTACCTGAGGCAGAGCAATGAAGACAAAGCAGGGAAACTCTTCGAGCTTTCGGATATCAGCGCCCTCAAAACGGGTCGTGAGCACAAAAGACGAGATGTCCTCGCCCACCCCAAATTCTTGACCAGGAACACCAGGCGTCAGATGCGCGACCACACCCGGCTTCTGATCGCCCACGACGATCGGTCGCACAAATCGACACTCTCGGACGCGCGTGAATCTATCGCTCTCCAGCGAACTGAGATACAACGTGACACCGTTCATCTTAAAATCGGGATCCACGGTACTTACTCGAGCAATCCTGACCGCTCCATTGTCAATCCAATGGGGGATTGCCGTAGGGTCGGCCTGGTTTCGGGTGATAGCGGCGGCGGGAGCGCGAACTCCACACTGTCGGCGCGATAACTAATACACCTAGAGCAGATACCGCCTGGCAACTCCTCGTCGTACATTCCGCCGTCGTCAAAGCAGGTGCAGGCCGGGTCGCCGCGACTCGATCTCGAGACGGCCAAAGTCGCCCTCAAGCGAGAAGGAGTCACCGTCGACTTCGAACTCGTCGATCGACCCAAAGTCGCGCTCACCCGTGGCGTCCACGGCAGCCTTCACGAGCCCCTGACCCGTCCAGCAAACACTTGAGACCTCCTCGAACCGAATCTGCGCCCGTCGATAGCAGAACTGTTCACCGGCGCTCGGTGCCGTGTACTGCGGATGACTTTCCGTAAGGACCACATCCACTTCGAGTACAGCTAGTCCGGGCTCCAGATGCACTCCCAGCACCCAACTGTCTTCAAGGTAGACGCCCTCGAACCCGACGATAGTTTCGTAATTACTCATAGCCAGCACCAGTCCCAAACGATCGGCGTGTGATTGCCTGGACTCTTGCGAGTCACCTCGTTGCCATAGGGGTCGATGCGGTTTACCGGAGACATTTCACATTTCAACGTGCGGATCACCGCCCCCTCGACGATGCGGCCCAGCATGTCGCCGCAGGCTCGTCGCCATCTCTGCGGCATCTTCGAACTGCTCAGCCTTATGATGGCGCAATGCCTATACGGCGAAATCACGCCTCAGTCGGCGGAGCATATATTGACACGCATCCGCTTCCGAAGTGAACTCTCGCTCACCCGTGCGCAACCCTCTTTCCGAGTAGTAGACCGACCACGTCTCGTAGTTTTCATCAAGTACACAACACTCGTCTCGCATCAAACCGTTCAGTTCGTACGCATCCTCGGGAATTCCGAGCTCAATGAGCCGCTCACGAAGTTCTATCCTAGTCATTCCACCTCCCGCAAGATTTCCCTGTTCACAATATTACCGACACTGAGTCTGGCCTTTCGGTCGGTGTGCCGTGGGCCGGCCATCCCTCCTCCTTGGCAGGGCCCAATGACCCTTGGTGAACAGGCTCGACTCTTCCGCTCGACGTCCCCGTCGGCAGTCAGGAACAGACGGTCGGCGGTTGAGCATCGTGTGGAGGCGAGCCCTCAAACGCCGCGTGCCGGGCGACCCGGCCGATTTTGCCGCTAGAGCCGTTAAGAACGGAAAGGCTCGCGACCTACTCACCTTCGTCGCCACGAACCTCGGCCCCTCGGGCAAGCAAGGTCATCTTCGCGAGTTCGCTCGCGAATGCCCTGGCGGCAGCGCGACCATATCCGGCAACGTCGAACCGCTCCCCCCTCAATAGGAGATGCTCTTCGAGTGCGTCCGTCAGAAGGAAGAACTCAGACCGGGAAAGGACAAGCACGTACTCACCATCGCGAATATCGACATTCATCGTTACTCCCAGAGATCACGGTCAAGTTCGGAGGTTACATATGGGACGTCAAAAGTCGCTCATCGAGTTCCTCCCCCGACTTTTCGCGGAGGGTGGGGACGCGTAGCCGCGCAGGACGCCAGACACGGTGCGGTCGCCGGGGAAGTCCGTCGGCCGCACCGCACCCTGGCCCGCACGGCCGCTCTACCCACTCGACAAAGCAGGTCGCCCGGCTGTCACAGCTCGCACCACTTCCCAACCTGGGTCGCGTCACCGGTACGGACGAACTCCTCGATATCTCGCCACGCCTGATCCAGGTCCAGCACGAAGTCAGTCGTGAACTCGACAAGACCGTCCATCACCGACCTCGACGTCCTCGAAGCCCGGCGTGGCCGCTAGGAGCAACAACATCCTGCCGTCGTCAGAGATGCGCTGAATCACGGCCGCAGACCCCTTGAAGCCCAAGGTGAGCGTGGACGGCTCGTCGACCGCGCGCACCTCCAGGTACCCCTGACCTTGGGCACGCAGTTCCTCGAACCGAGCGGTCAAGCCATCGATCCCAGACCGCTCGGTCGGAACGAACCGTCCAGACTCTGGTGACGTGGCAGCCCACAAGATGGTCACGGTGCTTCCTCCTCAACAATCGGGGCACCTCGCGAGTCCGGTCGAGAGGAGCACAGCCACACGGCGACCGGGAACGAAGAAAGCCGGAGAAGCAGTCGGCTCGGCGCACGACGATCATGCCATCAGCCTCCCAGGTCAGTGGCGAGTCGCCTCATGCGCAGCACGACGGCGGCTCCCTGATCTTCGAGAAGACGCATGAAGCGGATCTCTTCGACGTCCGCCTCTGCAAGTCGAACGAGTTCCGCTACGCCAGATCCGTCGTTCTCCAGCAGTCCCATCTCGCGTTAAAGCTGCACTTGCAAGCCGTCGAGTTCGCCCACCGATCCGTCGAACGACTTGATCAACACCCGCAGTCGTGCGACCCGCTCCTCGTTGTGCTTATTGAGCCTCATCGCGTAATCACAGTGATCACAGTGATCACAGTGATCACAGTGATCACAGTGATCACAGTGATCACGATGTCATTCTCTGTGACGACCTGCGCAGCACCACTTCCGTAGGAGAGTCCCGGCTGCCCCTTCGGCCCAGTGACTGACGTACGCAACACTCGTCTTGCGTCTAACCGTTCAGTTCGTACGCATCCTCGGGAATACCGAGCTCAATGAGCTGCTCAGGGTCTGCCTCCCGGCCGGTCTGCCTCGGGTCGGTCGTCCCTCCTCCACGGCAGGGTCCACCCCGTCGGCCGCGCCGCCGCTCTTGGCGAGTGCTCCTGCCGAGGAGGGCACTCAGCTGAGCCGGTAGCGCCGCTCGGGCCGCCCCGCGGTGCCGTAGTTGAGCCGCACCGCGGCGCGGCCCGCCGTCGCGAAGTGCTCCAGGTAGCGGCGCGCGCTCACCCGGCTGACGCCGACGGCGTCCGCGCACTCCGTGGCGCTGAGCTCGACGCCGTCCGCGAGCGCGGCCAGCACGGCGTCGGCCGTCTCCAGGCTGAGTCCCTTGGGCAGCGGGGCGCGTGCTCCGGCGCCCTGCGGTGACCGCGCGAAGACCGCGTCGATGTCGGCCTGGAGATCCTCCTGACCGACGTCGGCGTCGCCCAGACCGTCGAGGGCCTGCCGGGTACGGAGGAACTCCTCCAACCGGGCAGCCAGGTCCTCGGGTGCGAACGGCTTGACGAGGTAGTGCGCCGCCCCGCCCGCTGCGGCGGCACGGACGGTGTCGGCCTCCCGGGCCGCGGTGATGACGACGACGCCGATGTCGTGTCCGGCCGTCCGCAGCCGGCGCAGCACCTCGATGCCGCTCACGTCGGGCAGGTGCACGTCCAGCAGGACGAGGTCGGGCCGGAGCCGGTCGACGGCGGCGAGCGCGTCGGCGCCGGTGTGCACCTCGCCCACCACACGGAACCCCGGCACCCGCTCCACGAAGCGTCGGTGGATCGACGCGACCATGAAGTCGTCGTCCACCACGAGCACGTCCAGGCTCACTGCTGCCGACCTCCCTCGTCCGTCACGATGCCCTGCGGCAGCCGGGCGGTGAATATCGCACCGCCCAGCGCTTCATCATCTCGCACCGTGACGCCGCCCCCGCGGCGCTGCGTCAGTACGTGCACGAGGGCGAGCCCGACGCCGCGGCCCGCCGTCCCCGCGAGTTTGGTGCTCCAGCCGCGCCGGAAGATCGCGTCCACCTGCTCGGGCGCCACCCCGGGACCGCTGTCGGCGACTTCGATGACGACGTCCTCCTTCGGGCCGGAGACCGCGAGCCGTACGCGCACCCGCGCCGGGCGGGCAGTGTCGCCCACGCCGGGCCCTGCGGACGACCCTGCGGACGACCCTGCCGACGACCCTGCGGCCGACCCCGCTGACGAGGCCGCGGCGTCGACGGCATTGTCGACGAGGTTGCCGAGCACGGTGCCGGCGTCGGCGGACAGGTCCGGGTCGAGGCGCGGCAGCGCGCTGCCCTGGTCGACGACGAGCTCGACGTGGCGTTCGTCCGCGAGGGTCGCCTTGGCGATGAGCAGCGCCGCCACCGCCGGGTCGGCGACGCGCGCCGTAACGACGTCGCTGAGCTCCGCGCGCCGTCGCGTCAGCCGGTGGACGAAGCGGCCCACCTCGTCGTACTCCCCCAGCGCGATGAGCCCTGAGACGGTGTGCAGCTGGTTGCTGAACTCGTGCGTCTGCGCGCGCAGCGTCTCGGTGACGCTCGTGCGTGCGTGCAGCTCGCTCTGCAGCGCCAGCAGCTCGGTGCGGTCGCGCAGCGTGGTCACCGTGCCGGCCGGGTGACCCTCGTGCAGCACCCGGCGGCGGTTGAGCACCAGCACCATGTCTCCCCTGATGTCTCCCATGACGTCTCCCGCGACGAGGACGGCATCGTGCACCTCGTCCGTGCCGCGCAGCAGCTCGAGGACGGCGGGGTCGAGCCCCAGGTCCTCCAGTCGCCGGCCGGTGGGATCGGGGGCGTCGGTGGGCAGGCCCAGCAGGTCGCGGGCACTGTCGCTCACCAGGCTCACACGGCCGTCGTCGCCCACGACGACGACTCCCTCACGGATCGACCGCAGCACACCCTCGCGGTGGTCCGCGAGCGCCGCGATCTGTGCCGGCTCCAGGCCGCGCGTGCGGCGTTTGACGAGGCGGGCGAGCAGCCACGACCCAGCGGCCGCGAGCACGGTGCCGATGCCGAGCACCACGAGCACGTCGCCGCCGGCGCTCGAGATCCGCTCCGCCAGCGGCGGGTACGGGTCGGCCAGCACGACGACGGCCACGGGCCGCGGAGCGCTCGGCCCGGGCGCGGAGGCGCCGCCACCGTAGACGGGTACCCACGCCGCGATCGAACGGCCGGCGACGTCCGTCACGTCGCCGCTGCCCGCACGTGTGGCGGCGTCGTCGGGCAGGTCGAGGCGCTCCCCCGTCCGCGTCGGGTCGGTCGCTGCCAGGATGCGTCCGTCGAGGTCGGTGGCGTAGGCGTTGCGCGCGTCGACGTACGCCGCACGCGTCTGCAGGTAGAACGCGAGCGCCCGGGTGTCGGGCGCCTCCTCGGTGAGCGTCGCCTGCACGGCCGGGATGCCGGCCAGTCCCTCGGCAGCGACCTCGAGCCGGTCGGCGCGGTCGTCGCGGAACGCGGCGTCGGCCTGCCCCAGGAAGACGACGGCGGCCGCCGCCACGACCACGAGCAGCACGGCGAGCTGCAGCGCCAGCACCTGCCCGCCGAGCGTGAGGTGGCGGATGGGGTGACCGCTTGACCGCAAGTTTCTCAACCTCCTTTGGTTACCCAATGATGACGCGCCCGACGGGCGCCTGTGACGATGACTCCGGGGCAGAGCTGCCCCGCAGCACCTACCCAGTCTGGAGGAACCGATGTCGTCGACGACATCCGGCCCCCCGAGCCGCACGTCCGAGCCCACGGAACCCGGGCACCCCCGCAATGCCGGCTTTCGCCGTGGCATCCGTCTGACCCTCGCCGCCACGCTCGCCGCGACCCTGGTCGCCGTCGGCACCGGGTGCGGCGTGACGCGTGGCGACGACTCGGCGGACCTCGACATGTGGATACCGAACAGCCCGGGCGGTGGTTACGACCAGACCGGCCGTGCGGCCGTGGGCGTCCTCGACCGTGACGACATCACCGGCGGTGACATCCAGGTGACGAACATCCTGGGTGCGGGCGGCTCGGTAGCGATGTCGCGGCTCATGGGCGAGGCCGGCAACGAGCGGCTCATGATGACGCTGGGGCTCGGCGTGGTCGGGTCCACGTACTCGTTCGGCGTGGACGCCCGCCCGCACGACGCGACACCGCTCGCCCAGCTCATCGAGGAGCAGGAGGGCGTGCTCGTGCCTGCCGACTCCCCGTTCCGCACGATCGACGACCTCGTGGCGGCGTGGCAGAAGGACCCGGGATCGGTAGTGGTGGGCGGTGGCTCGTCCCCCGGCGGCCCCGACCACCTGTTCCCGATGCAGCTCGCCAAGGCCGTCAGCATCGACCCGAAGGACGTGCGGTTCGTGTCCTACGACGGCGGCGGCCCGCTGACCAGTGCGCTGCTGGGGCACAAGATCCAGGTGGGGTTCTCCGGCCTCGCCGAGTTCGAGGGGCAGATCGCGGCGGGCGAGCTGCGCGTGCTCGCCGTCTCCGGCGAGGAGCGTCTGACCGAGGAGGTCCTCGCCGATGTCCCGACCCTGACCGAGTCGGGCATCGACCTCGTCTTCACCAACTGGCGCGGTGTCGTCGCCCCACCCGGCATCAGCGAGGAGCGCCGCGACGAGCTCATCGCCTACCTCACCCGCATGCACGACTCGCCCGAGTGGGAGCAGGCCCTGGCCGACAACGGCTGGACCGACGCCTTCGTCACAGGCGACGACTTCGAGCAGTTCCTGCGCGAGCAGGACGAACGGGTGTCGACCACCCTGAAGGAGCTGAACCTGCTGTGAGCGCCGAGGTGGAGACCCCCGAAGCAGGGGCAACGGACCACGGCCCCGAGGGTTCGCGCGTCGACGCCGCCCAGTACGGGCTGGCCGCCGTGCTGCTCCTCGTCGGCGCGTACACCGTGTACGACGCGACGACCCTGGAGGTCGGTTTCGCCGACCCCGTGGGTCCGCGCATCTTCCCGCTCGTCATCGGCACGGGGCTCGTCGTCACGAGCGCGCTGCTGGCCGTGGCGACGGCGCGTGGCTCCCGCCCCGAGCCGGAGGCGGGCGAGGACGTCGACGTCACGACGCCCGCCGACTGGCCCACGGTGCTGAAGCTGGTGGGCGTCATCCTGCTGACCATCGCCACCGTCACCTGGCTGGGCTGGGCGCTCGCCGGCGCGATCCTCTTCGCCGGCGCGGCGTGGGCGCTCGGCAGCCGCACGCTGATCCGCGACGTGCTCGTGGGTCTCGTGCTCGCGGTGGCCAGCTGGTACGGCTTCGTCGTCGGGCTGGGCATCCCGCTCACCCCCGGCGTCCTCGACGGAATCCTGTGAGGCGGTGACCTGATGGAGAACCTCGGACTGCTCTGGGACGGCCTCGGCGCCGCCCTGACCCCCATGAACCTCCTGTACGCCGCGGTGGGCGTCCTGCTCGGCACGTTCGTCGGCGTGCTGCCCGGTATCGGGCCGGCGATGGCGATCGCGCTGCTGCTGCCCGTGACGTTCGGGCTCGAACCCACGCAGGCGTTCATCATGTTCGCCGGCCTGTACTACGGCGGCATGTACGGCGGGTCGACGACGTCGATCCTGCTCAACACACCCGGCGAGTCGGCCTCCGTGATGACGGCGCTCGAGGGCAACCTCATGGCCCGCGTCGGGCGGGGCGCGCAGGCGCTGGCCACCGCCGCCGTCGGATCGTTCGTCGCAGGCACGATCGGCACCCTCCTGGTGGCGTTGTTCGCGCCTGCACTGGCGGATGTCGCCGTCGAGATCGGCGCCCCGTCGTACTTCGCGCTGATGGTGCTCGCGCTGGTCATGACCGCGACCGTGCTCGGAGCGAGCCCGCTGCGCGGCCTGCTCGCCCTGTTCGTCGGATTGACGGTCGGCCTCGTCGGGCTGGACCTCAACACCGGGCAGCCGCGCCTGACGTTCGGCGTCGCCCAGCTCGTGGACCGCCTCGACATCGTGGTGGTGGCCGTGGGCATCTTCGCCCTCGGCGAGGCGCTGTGGGTCGCGGCGCACCTGCGCCGCAAGCCCGTGCGGGTCGTGCCGGTCGGGCAACCGTGGCTCGGCCGCGAGGACCTGCGGCGTTCGTGGCGGCCGTGGCTCCGCGGCACCGTGTACGGATTCCCGTTCGGCGCGCTGCCGGCCGGCGGCGCCGAGCTGCCGACGTTCCTGTCGTACATCACCGAGCGGAAGCTGGCGAAGCGCTCGAGCGCGAAGGGCCGCGGCAAGGACGAGTTCGGCAAGGGCGCCATCGAGGGCGTCGCAGGCCCGGAGGCGGCGAACAACGCGTCGGCGGCCGGGATGCTCGTGCCGATGCTCGCGCTCGGCCTGCCCGTGACGGCGACGGCCTCGGTGATGCTGTCCGCACTGCAGGGCTACGGCATCCAGCCCGGTCCGCAGCTCATGACCGAGCACGCCGACATGGTGTGGACCCTGCTGGCGAGCCTGCTGGTCGCCAACCTCCTGCTGCTCGTGCTCAACCTCCCGCTGGCGCCGCTGTGGGCCCGGCTGCTGCGTATCCCGCGTCCCCAGCTGTACGCCGGGATCCTCTTCTTCGCCTGCCTCGGCGCCTACGCCACGAACCTCGACCCGTTCGACATCGGCCTGCTCCTCGTGTTCGGCCTGCTCGGCCTCGCGATGCGGCGGTTCGGGCTGCCGGTGCTGCCGCTCATCCTCGGCGTCATCCTGGGCCCGCTCATGGAGACCAAGCTGCGCGAGGCACTCACCATCTCCGGCGGCGAACCCGCCATCCTGTGGAGCGAGCCGTTGGCGATCGCCATCTACGTGGTGCTCCTCCTGGTGCTGGTGACCCGTCCGCTGCTGTCGCGGTGGCGGTCGCGGACGGAGTCGCGGCTGGAGGCCGAGGCCAAGGTCGCGGACGTGGCACGGGACGACGGCGCCGCCGTCGGGACGGAAGGAGATCAGCGGTGACGAAGGAGACGCAGGACCAGGGCACGGGGCCGGACCGGGACACGGGGCCTGACGACGGCACGGGGCGGGGCGCGGCCGACAGCTGGGTGGTCGTGGCCTGGACCCCCGACGATTTCGGCGCCGCCGCGCTGGAGCACGGCATCGCCTGGGCCCGCGAGGGCGGGCGGGGCGTCGCGGTGGTCAACGGCACCCGCGGGGACGCCCTCGTGGACGACCGCTTCGCGGCGCCCACCGGCCTCGCCGACCTCGCGGAGCGGCTCCGGGGTACCGGCCTGCCGCACATCGTGCGGCAGGAGATGGGGCGGGACGTCGCGGACCAGGTGCTCGACGTCGCCGACGAGCTGTCCGCGCGGCTCGTCGTCGTCGGGCTGCGGCACCGCAGCCCGGTGGGCAAGCTGCTCATGGGCTCCGTAGCGCAACGGATCCTGCTGACCGCCGAGTGCCCCGTGCTCGCCGTCAAGCCTGGGTCGCGGCCGGACTGAGCCGGTCGCGGCAAGGGTCGCGGCGGCGTCCACGCCAAGCGCATCGTGCCAGGATGTCCGCCGTGACCAGCACACAGGAACAGGAAGCCCCGCCCGCATCTCGGTCCCGGTCGTCGTGGGCCGTCGCGGCTGTCCTCGTCGGGGCCGGTGCCGCCCTGGTGGGACTGCTCCCCTGGCTGCTGACCGGGATGCGGCTGCCGCTGCAGAACCTGTGGGCCTCGCCCACCCTGCCCGAGGACATGCCCGTCGCGCTGCTGCCGTTCAACCAGTACATGGTCCTGTCCCTGATCGGCATGCTCGTCGTGCCCGGTGTGATCGCCGGCCTCGCCGCACGCTGGTGGCCCTGGCCGAACCCGCGCCGCACCGCCACCCTCGCGACGGCTGGTCTCGCCGCGGTGCAGGTCGTCGCGACCGTCCAGACCCTGCTCACCGTCGTCCCCGGGCTGCGCGCCGGTACCGCCTCCCAGATCTACGTCGCCGCCATCACCGCGGCCGTCGTCGTCTCGCTCGGGGTCTGCGTGGCCGTCTGCGGCATGCTCGCCCGCGGTTCCGTCCCCACGGTCGTGCTTGCCGCCTGCGTGGGCTCGATCGCCGTAGGCCACTGGCTGACGGCGTTCTTCGCCGTCGGGAACACCCCGACATTTCTCGCCCTGCTGATCCACCACGGCGGTCAGTACGCTCCTGCCGTACTGACCGGACTCGCGCTCGCCTGGTGCGGGTGGAAGCCCGCACGCCGCCTGCTCGTCTGGATCGCAGCGCTACTCCTCCTCTGGGTCGGAACCGCCGTCCTGGACACGATCCTCGCCGTGGTCTCCTACCGGGCCGACCTCGGCAACATCCAGGCCATGACCGACATCGCCCGGTTCTCTCTCACACTCGGCCTGACCACCGCATGGGTCGACGCCGCAGTCGCCGCGGCCATCGGGATGGCCGGCGTGGCCACCCGGCTCACGGGAGCGCGGCTCCGAAGGAATTCATAGGGCAACCGGGCAACCGGTCGTCGTCCAGCAGACAGCTCAGGATCCAGCATGGACGTCGCCGCACAGCGTGTGAATCGTTTAGGTCGTTGACGGAGAAATCCGCCCCTCGCGACGATGTCCAGGCGCGTCGCACCGGGGCGACGGCGTGCCACGGCCTGACGTCGTCTCCCCGACCGTCTCCAGCGCTGAAGAGGTCCTCATGGCACACCCGTCCGGCACTCCCGACGCGCCGGCCCGGCGCAGGCGCGCCACCGCGCTCGCCTCGGGCACGGCGCTCTCGCTCGCCGCCACCCTGCTCGTCGCGGCGCCCGCCACGGGCGCGCCGGACGCCGACCCTGCCTTCAACGCCGACCCTGCCTTCAACTACGCCGAAGCCCTGCAGAAGTCGATGTTCTTCTACCAGGCACAGCAGTCCGGCGACCTGCCGAACGACTACCCGGTGAGCTGGCGCGGCGACTCCGCACTGCAGGACGGCGCCGACGTCGGCAAGGACCTCACCGGCGGCTGGTACGACGCCGGCGACCACGTGAAGTTCGGCTTCCCGATGGCGTTCAGCACGACGATGCTCGCGTGGGGCGCGATCGAGTCGCCCGAGGGATACACGCGGGCCGGCCAGCTCGACGAGCTCAAGGACAACCTGCGCTCGGTCAACGACTACCTCGTCAAGGCCCACACCGCGCCGAACGAGCTGTACGTGCAGGTGGGCGACGGCGAGGACGACCACAAGTGGTGGGGCCCGGCCGAGGTCATGACCATGGACCGCCCGGCGCACAAGATCACCGCGTCCTGCCCCGGTTCCGACGTCGCCGCCGAGACGGCCGCCGCGATGGCGTCCTCGGCGATCGTCCTCCAGGACGACCCCGGGTACGCGAGCGAGCTCATCGCGCACGCCAAGCAGCTCTACTCGTTCGCGGACACCTACCGCGGCAGCTACTCGGACTGCGTCACCGCTGTCGCCCCCTACTACAGGTCGTGGTCCGGCTACCAGGACGAGCTCGTCTGGGGCGCCTACTGGCTCTACAAGGCCACCGGGGACGCGACGTACCTGGCCAAGGCCGAGACCGAGTACGACAAGCTGGGCACCGAGAACCAGTCCAGCACCCGCAAGTACAAGTGGACGATCGCCTGGGACGACAAGGCGTTCGGTGCGTACGCGCTCCTGGCGATGGAGACCGGCAAGCAGAAGTACGTCGACGACACCAACCGCTGGCTCGACTACTGGACGGTCGGCGTGAACGGGCAGAGGGTGCCCTACTCCCCCGGCGGTCAGGCGGTGCTCGACTCGTGGGGCTCGCTGCGGTACGCGGCCAACACGTCGTTCGTCGCGCTGGTCTATTCGGACTGGCTCACCGACGCGACGCTCAAGGCGCGCTACCACGACTTCGGCGTCCGCCAGATCGACTACGCGCTCGGCGACAACCCGCGCGACTCGTCGTACGTGGTGGGCTTCGGCACCAACCCGCCGACCAAGCCGCACCACCGCACCGCGCACGGGTCCTGGCTGGACAGCATCACCGACCCGGTCGACACCCGGCACGTCCTCTACGGGGCGCTCGTCGGCGGACCGCCGTCGGCCAACGACGCCTACACCGACTCACGGCAGGACTACACGGCCAACGAGGTCGCGACCGACTACAACGCGGGCTTCTCCGGCGCCCTCGCGCGGCTGGCCAAGGAGTACGGCGGCACGCCCCTGGCGAGCTTCCCGCAGGCGGAGACCCCCGACCAGGACGAGGTCTTCGTCGAGGCGCAGCTCAACCAGCCGCCGAGCGGTACGTTCGTCGAGATCAAGGCCCTGATCCGCAACCGGTCGGCCTTCCCTGCCCGCTCGCTCGAGAACGCGAGGCTGCGGTACTGGTTCAACCTCGACGCCGGCGACTCCGCGGCCAACCTCACCCTGTCGTCGAACTACAGCGAGTGCGGCCCGCAGACCGCCAGGCCCGTGCAGGCGTCCGGCAGCCTCTACTACGCAGAGCTCAGCTGCGCGGGACAGGACATCCACCCCGGCGGGCAGTCGCAGCACCGCCGCGAGCTCCAGTTCCGGGTCAGCGGCGGCACCGGCTGGAGCAACGCGAACGACCCGTCGTTCGCCGGCCTCACCACCACCGCGCTGGTGAAGACGAAGGCGATCACGCTGTACGACGGCGGCAGGCTGGTCTGGGGCACCGAGCCCACCGGCGGCACGCCCACCGACACCACCGCGCCGGGCACCCCTGCCCGGCCGACGGCGACCGCCGTCACCTCCTCCGGCGCCCGGCTCACCTGGCCGGCGGTGACGGACGACGGCGACCCGCCCAGCGGCGTCGCCGGCTACGACGTCTACCGGCTGCAGGGCAGCACCGAGGTGCTCGCCGGTTCGTCCGCCACTACCGCCTACACGGTGAGCGGCCTGACCGCCGGCACGTCCTACTCGTTCGTGGTGCGCGCCCGGGACAACGCGGGCAACCCGTCCGGCGCGAGCCCAGCCGTGACCTTCACGACGACGGCCGGCCCGGCCGGCGGGTGCCGGGTCAGCTACTCGGCGAGCACCTGGAGCAACGGTTTCACCGGCTCGGTACGGGTCACGAACGACACCACGGCACCACTCACCTGGACGCTCGGGTTCGCCTTCCCGTCCGGCCAGCGGGTGACCCAGGGGTGGGGGGCCGCCTGGACGCAGTCCGGCACGGCCGTCACCGCGACGGGGTCGCCATGGAACGCCACGCTCGCGCCAGGGGCCAGCACCGACCTGGGGTTCAACGGCTCGCACACCGGCGTCAACACGAACCCGACCGAGTTCACGGTGAACGGCGTGGCCTGCGATCAAACGGTCCCATAGGCGAGGTGATTCGCCACCGACTGAATGTGGGGGCCCGCACGGCACACATGACGAGTGTGAGTGCCGCCCCGGCCCCCACGTTCAGCACGGAGGACCACGATGGACACCAACAAGAACGGCGACCCCGGCGCGCAAGGCCAGGACGAGCCGGGCCAGGACGCCGCATTCGAGCTGGGCGCAGCCAGCCACGACGACGCCGGCACGCCGGTGCCCGGCGACGAGCTCGCCGCGCGGCCTGCCCGGCGTCGGACCAGATGGCTCGGTGCGGCCGCCGCGGTGGCCCTCGTCGCCGTCGGGGGCGGCGGGTACCTGGCGGGCGCCACTGGGGCCGCGGGGGCCGGTGGCCCCGGCGGCGCGGGCGAGGGCGCTGCCGAGGCGCCGATCACGCTGGAGGCCCCGGTCGGTGCGGCGGACTCGCGCGGCACCGGGCCGGCGCAGGGACCGATGGCGGCAACGGACACGGGTATGGCGGCCGAGAGTGCCGACCAGAAGTTGTCGTACCCGTACGGCTTCGGGGGCCGCACGGTGTTCCACGCGGGTGCGGACCTGTCGACGTCGGGCTCCGAGGCCGAGGCGTTCGGCCTCGACCCCGCCGGAGTCCTGTCGGCCGAGACGGCACGCCGTGTGGGCGACACGTTGGGCGTCTCCGGGAAGCCGCGCCAGGAGGACGGTTCCTGGGTGGTCGGCCCGGCCGACGGCAGCGGCCCGACGGTCCACGTCTACGCGGACGGCTCGGGGAGCTTCGACTTCTACGACCCGGCGCGCGACCCGTGGTCCTGCCCGCTCCCGAGCGAGACCGAGCGGGGTAAGGCCGAGCCGGGTACGACGGGCGAGGGCGGCACCGACAGCGCGGAGATCCTCCCAGCCCCGGACTGCCCGACCGTCACACCCGACCCGGCCCCGGCCACGGGTGACGCCGTCGCGGCGCTGCGGGACGTGATGGACCGTCTCGGCGTCGACCCCGAGGGCTTCGAGCTGGAGGCGGGCGAGACGTACGAAGACGACCCGTGGCGCTACGTCACGGCGTGGCAGGTCATCGAGGGGCAGCGCACGGGGCTGTCGTGGAGCGCGTCGGTGTCGACGTCCGGCATCGCCAACCTGAACGGCTTTCTCGCGGAGACGATCTCGCTCGGCCAGTATCCGGTGGTGAGCGAGGCCGAGGCCGTGGAGCGCCTGGGTGACCCGCGGTTCGGCGCCTCGGGCGGCCTGATCGCGCAGACGGCGGACGCCCGCGCCGCACAGGAGGGTGACACGGCCAGCAGCGACATGATGCCCGCCCCCGACCCGTCGGTGCCCCCCGCCCCGACCCCGGGCGCCCAGATCGCCTGGCCGGTGACTGACGTGACGATCACGTCGGGCCGTCTCGGTGTGGCGCAGCAGTACATGCCGGACGGCGCGGTGCTGCTGCTCCCGGCCTACGAGCTCAAGGACGCCGACGGCGGCGTCTGGTCGGTCCTCGCGGTCGGCGAGGACGTCCTCGACCTCACACCCTGATCGGAGCGCCGCGGGCGAGCTCATTCCGAAACGATCAGTTAAACGATTCGGACCTGCGTCAACCACTGACCTGAGTGAGCCCGCGGCGCTACCTTGGGCCGGTCCAATCCCAGCTGCGGCCGGCGCCGACGCGCCTGTCCGCGAGGTGACCGGAGGTTCAGCGTTGAGCCCTTCTACCCAAGCACGCAGGCTGCTCGCGGGGATGATCGCCCTCGCCGTGACCGGCCTCGGCGTGCCGCTCGCGACCACCGCCGCGGCCGAGCCCGTGCCGATCACCGACCCGGTCGTCGACCTGGTCGACGCCGAGGCGACCGCCGAGACCCGAAGCCTCTTCGCATACCTGCGCGACGTGCGCGGCCAGGGCATCCTGTTCGGCCACCAGCACACGACCGACGTCGGCGAGACCTTCACCACGCGTGACGGCGTCTCGTCGGACGTGCTGGCCGCGACAGGTGACCACCCCGCCGTCTTCGGCTTCGACACCCTCAGCATCGAGGGGAACATCCCGCCCGGCGTCTACGGCGGGCCTCGCGAGGAGAACGCCCGGCTCCTGGCACAAGGCATCCGGGAGGCGCACGATCTCGGCGGCATCAGCACCCTGTCGATGCACATGGAGAACGTGGTCACGGGCGGCGACTTCTACGACACCTCGGGCGACGCGCTGCGGGCCGTCCTCCCCGGCGGCACCCACAACGCCGAGCTCCGCGCGTACCTCGACCTCGTAGCTCTGGCGGCTGACAACGCGCGCGACGCCGACGGCAACCGCATCCCGATCGTGTTCCGGCCCTGGCACGAGAACACCGGCTCGTGGTTCTGGTGGGGCGCCGCCTTCGGCACGCCCGGCGAGTTCAAGGAGCTCTTCCGGTTCACCGTGGAATACCTGCGCGACGTCAAGAACGTCGACAACCTGCTCTACTCCTGGTCGCCCAACGGCACCTTCGGCGGCGACGCCGAGACGTACCTGCGTACCTACCCGGGGGACGGCTTCGTCGACGTGCTCGGCTACGACTACTACGACGACTCGGGCGCGTCGCCGGCCCGCCTCGCCACCGTCGTTGCGGACCTCGGCATGATCGCCGACCTCGCCGACGAGCGCGGCAAGGTGAGCACCTTCACCGAGACCGGCCCGACGGGTGGCATGAAGCCCGACGGCGAGAACCTCAACACCTCCTGGTTCACCGACCTGCTGGCGGCGATCGAGGCCGACCCGCGGGCCTCCCGGAATGCGTGGCTGCTCACGTGGGCCAACTTCGGCGGGTCGAACGCGCCGTGGACGCCGACCGAGGGCGAGATGCTGCCCGACTTCCAGGCGTTCCACGCCGACCCGTACACATACTTCGCGGACGAGGTGGAGGGTGCCTTCGACGCCGTCACCGAGCCCGTGGCCGCGGCTCCGGTGGCGCACCTCGCGTCGCCGTCGGACGGCTCACGCGTCACGTCCGGGCCGACGACGCTGCGCGCCACGATCTCCGGCGTCGACGTCGAGCGCGCCTCCGTGACCGTGGGCGGCGCCGTGGGCGAGGTAGTGCTCACCCCGCCCGCCGCGGGCGAGCTGTGGTGGACCGGCGAGTGGGCGATCCCCGCCGCCGAGCTCGGCAACTCGACCCGCGCCCTCACCCTCCGCGTCGTCACAGCGGAGGGCGAGGTGACGGTGCCGTCTGCGGTGGTGCTCGGCCCCGAGCCCGTCTTCGCGCCCGGCGTGATGGACGACTTCGAGGGCTACGGCGACGACACCGCGCTGCGCGCCGAGTACGTGCAGTACAACGCCAACACCATCACGCTCGAGCGGGCGGCCGCGGGCGGCTCCGTCGGGTCGGGCGACAACGCGATGCGCCTCGCCTACGACTTCGCGAACCAGTCGTACACCGGCGTGGGTCGCCAGGTAGGCGCCGACTGGTCGGGCAACTGGGACTTCTCGCTGTGGGTGGACCCGGACGCGTCGGGCAACAAGCTCGTGCTCCAGCTCGTCGCGGGCGGCGTCTCGTACGAGGCGTACCCCTCGCTCGCGGGCGACGCCCCGTACGTGGCGACCATCCCGTTCGCGGACTGGCGCCCGGCGCCCTGGGACACCGGCAACGCCGACCGTCGGATCACGCAGGAGGACCTCGAGAACGTCAGCCAGTTCAACGTGTACGTCAACGCCGCCGACGGCGGTGCGTCCTCCGGCGCGATCGTCGTCGACGACCTGAAGGCCGTGCTCGGCACCCCGCCGCCGCCCGTCTTCCGCGACACGCCGCGCACGATGGCCGAGTACGAGGCGATCGAGTGGCTCGCCGAGGAGGGTCTTGCCGAGGCCGTGCGCTGGGGCGACAGCGGCGGCCGCTTCTACCCGACGCGCGCCGTCAAGGCGGGCGAGCTCGCTGCCCTCCTGCGGGCGTACGACCCGGAGGGCGACGTCGCCACCCCGGCCGCGCCGCGCGCCGGGGCCACCAAGCTGGCCGTCGCCGAGGCGTTCTGGCACCTCTACGGCTCGCCCGCCGCTGACGTCGCCACGGTGTACGGCGACGTCCCGGCCGCCTCCGCCGAAGCCGCCGCGTGGGCGGTGGAGACCGGGGCGGTGCCGGCGGCGTCGTCGACGTCGTTCGGGGCAGGCCACACCGTGAAGCGGGCCGCGCTCACCGCGATGCTGTTCCGGTTCGACGCGCTGCCGTCGCCGCTCCAGCCGGTCGTGATCGCCGACTTCGAAGAAGGGGACCAGGGCTGGGCCGTGCCCAGCTGGTCGAACGGGACGGCAACCGCGTCCGGCGGCATCCTGACCGTCGAGGCCGGGGCCGACGGCGCCTGGTTGTCCGGGCCCGGCGGGATCGACCTCACCGGCCGCACCGAGCTCCGGCTCGATGTGGCGGGGACCACCGGCTTCGACACCAAGGTGGCGCTCCAGCTCGGTCCCGACTGGACCTGGTGCGAGACGGGCCAGGCCGGCTGGGTGCAGGAGCCCGGTGAGGTGGTGGTCGACCTGACCACGCTGACGGAGGAGTGCCAGGCCCTCGTCGGCACGGTCCAGGGCGTCAACGTGTTCCTGAACGGGGGAACGCACCGGCTGGACGCGATCAGCGTGCACTGAGCTCCGCTCTCGATGGAACGAAAAACGCCCCTCACCTGCGTAAACAGGTGAGGGGCGATCTGTCGGGCTGACAGGATTTGAACCTGCGACCCCTTGACCCCCAGTCAAGTGCGCTACCAAGCTGCGCCACAGCCCGCGGTCGTTTCGAGCATGCTCGACACTACCGGTTTTGGCCCTTTGGGGCCGACGGAAATACTACCCCAACTCCAGCCCCACGCCCGACCAGAAGGGGGGTGTCACCGCCAATGCCGCAGATCACAGTCCAGGACCCACCATTCGGTCGAGGCCTCGTCCCGGGCTTCCAGCGGGTTCATCCGAGCCCCCGGACGCCGTTGCGGCTGACCTCCAGCAGGCGCCCGTCCACCGCGACCAGCGCCGGGACGGCCACCTCCTCGTCGTCCGGACCGCTGCTGGCAGCCTCCATCCTGCTCGTGGCGGCCTCGTCGCTCTCCTGCCAGAGCAGCTCGCCGGAGGCCGCGTCGAGCGAGACCATCCGAGGGAGGCCGGAATCGGCCTGGATCAGGTGCAGCAGTACGGCCCGGCCGTCGGTGAAGGTCCCGATCACCCAGTCTCCTGCTGCGGGGGTGTCCCACCGCCACCGTTCCGTGCCCGTGTCGACGTCCAGCCCGCGCACGTCCTCCGCGCCCTGCGCCCTGACGACGACGGTCCGGCCCACCTGTGCGAGGAACGCGTGCTCAGGAGCCTGGGCCGCGATGTCCCATCGTGGGAGACCGTCCGCGTCGTAGGCGAGCAGGCGCCCCCCGGTCTCATCGGTTCCGAGCAAGGTGTCCGGACCCGCTCCGTCCGCGACGCTCGGGCCGCGCACATGACCGGAGACGTCGACGACGACGGCGCCGTCGTCGTCATAGATGACGGTGCGCGCCGGACCGCTCTGGTCCAGCCACGCGTAACCGCCCAGGGCAAGGCTCTCCGCGTGGCCAGTCCCCGGGTCGGGCTCAGGATCCAGCAGCAAGCCGTCCGGGGTGACGGCGGCCGCGACGCCGCACCCGTACAGCCGCACGAGGTCGGCGCTTGCGTGCCCGCCGAACCCGTCCGGGTGGACCTCCCCGTCGAAGGCCAGTCCCCCGTTCGGGTCCTCCCAGGAATCGTCCCAGCACTCCCAGGCTTCCGCCCCCTCGAACGGGACGGTAACGGTCCAGAGCTCCTCCCCGGTGACGGCGCTCTCCGCCCGGAGCCCGACGTCCCGCCCGGCGGCGACGGTCCCGGTGCACTCCCCCGAGTCCTCGCACCTGGCGTCGCCCAGGTCCACCTCTGACTCCGGCCCGATCCGCATGGCACGCAGGACCGTTCCGTCGGGTCCTGGCCGGGCCGACCCGTGCCGGCGCGTGTCCGAGGGGTCGAGCGTCCGCGGTGCGGAGACCGTACCGTCGGGCCGCACGCTCACGGCCTCGCGGTCCGCCGCGGCGCCGTACAGGCACACCATCATCGACACCGAACGGGCCGGCGCGCCCTGGTCGGGCGAGACACCTGTCGGCCCGCACGCCGGATCGTCGCCGAGCGGGACGACCCAGGCTTCCTCGCCGGTCGCGGGATCGAGCGCGACCAGGTCGCGGCCGGACTGGAACGCCAGGATGTCGCCGAGGACTATCGCGTCCGTCCCGCCCAAGCCCCGGTCGACGAGGCCGACGTCCCCGTCCCACACCCACTTCTCCGTCAGCGGCGTCGACACGTCCTCGACACCGCCGCCGAAGTCGCGCATCCGCTCGATCCGCGCGGCGTCCCGCACGCCGTCCGAGGCGATGCCCGTCCCGAGCGCGATCGCCAGGACCGCCGCGACCGTTGGGACCGTCCGCCGCCAGGCGTCCGTCCCGCGCGCGGCCGGCGCGTCCGGCTCGCGGTCGGCGTCGTCCGCGACGGCGGGGGCCGCCGCCTGGACCGTCCCGTTCGCACCGGGAGCTACGGGCGGACGGTCCGGGTCAGGCTCGTCGTGCTCAACCAGATCGAATACGAATGCGGAGCCCTCGTCCGGATCACGCAGCATGGAGAGAGCATAGATGCGGATAGAGCACCGCAGGGGTCGAACACCGAGACCCGCCGCCTCCGCCCCGCTATCGCGTCGCGGCTGTCCCGTCGCAGCTATCCCGTCACGTCGGCCGCGTACGCCTCCAGCCTGTCCGCGAGCTCCACGGGCCGGCTCAGCGCGACGCAGTGGCTGCCGGCCATCTCGTCGGGCACGATGCCCAGGCGGTCGGCAACCAGACGGCGGAAGAAGTCCGGCGGGAAGAAGCGGTCCTCGCTGCAGAGCAGGAACCGGGTAGGCACGTCGGGCCACGCGGCCAAGGGCCACGGGGCATCCGTCGCGGCGCTCGACGGATGCTCCCGTCCCTTGCTCATCGCTTCCTCCGCGATCTCCCGCGGCACGTCGTGATAGAAGCTCACGTACGGGTCCGCGCTGCCGGTCAGGCCGCCGTCCCGCTCGGCCGCCTCCGCCACCGCGCTCCCGTAGCCGGTGTTCGCCCACCAGTCGTCCGGCGACTCCCCCGGCGCCGGGATCATCCCGGCCAGCAGGACCAGCGCATCCGCGTGCAGACGGTCGGCGACGAGCGGCGCGGTGAACGCACCGAACGAGTGGCCGACGACGACCACGTCCCGCCTCGGGCCGACGGCCTCCACGACGACGTCCGCGTAGTCCACCAAGGTCTTCGAGTCGTCGTCGGCCGGAAGGTCGGGGGCCACGACGTCGTGCCCGCGCGCTCGCAGCTCGGCCTCCACCCGGTGGAAGTGCCAGCCGACGTCTCCGCCCCCGTGAATCAGTACAAAAGTGCTCATCCTGCTACCGCCTCCTTGCGCGACGTGGTGGGAGGACCGTCCCGGAGGACTCCCCGCACGTGGTCGAGCGTCATCTCGTCCGGGTCGAGCTCCGTCAGGCGCCAGGTGGCGCCGGCGGCAGCGTACCCGGCGGGGTCCGCGCCGGGCGCCACGGGCACCACCAGGTCGTAGGGCGCCGAGGGGTCCGGCCGGAGGCCGCTGATCGTCTCGCGCAGCTCGGCGAGCTGGTCGGGGTGCCGGACGCCGATCGGGAAGTAGCCGTCGAACCTCGCCGCGCGGCGCACCGGGTTGACGCGGCCCGCGTAGCCCGCGACCCAGACCGGCACCCGCGGCTCCTGCACGGGCATGGGCAGGAAGGTGATGTCGTCGACCACGTAGTGCTTGCCGCGGTGGTGGACGGGCAGCCCCGACCAGGCAGCGGTGAGGATGTCCAGCGTCTCGTCCAGCAGCTCCGCCCGGACCCGCGCGTCGACCTCCTCCCCGGTGCTGACGAACTCCGCGCCGTAGACGTCGCTGCCCAGCCCGACGCCGAGGGTCAGCCTGCCGCCGGAGAGCTGGTCCAGCGAGGCCGTCTCCCTGGCCAGCTTCACCGGCCGACGGCGGGCGACCGGCGTGACCATCGGCCCCAGCCGGATCGACTCGGTAGCGATTGCCGCCGCCGCGAGCGAGATCCACGGGTCGCCGACCTGCTGCACGGGCGCGGCCCACGCGATGTGGTCCCAGAGGAAGAACCCGTCCCAGCCGACCTCCTCGGCCTCGGCCGCGAGCCGTGCCACCACCCGCGGATCCGCCAGCTCGTCGAAGACCGGGATCCAGAATGCCGATCGAATGTGTGTGGTCATGGCAGCCACGCTAGAACCGGGCGACCATCGTGAAAAGCGATGAAATCCGATGGTGACGATCGCGTCTGGCGATATACCCTTGCTGACATGACAGACGTGGAGCTCCGGCATCTCGCGACCTTCGCCTTTGTCATCGGCGAGGGCTCGTTCGGCCGGGCGGCCGCCCGGCTCGGGTACACCCAGTCGACGGTCAGCCAGCACATCGCCGGCCTCGAACGCGCCGTCGGCGGCCGCGTCTTCGACCGGCCCGGCGGCCCGCGCCCGGTCCAGCTCACCCCGCTCGGCAGTGTGGTGCAGGTGCACGCCGCCGAGCTGCTCGCCAGGGCCGACGCCCTGGACGCCGCCGTCGAAGGGTTCAAGGCAGGCGAGGGCCGCCTCACGATCGGCACCTTCCAGAGCGTGTCCAACACCGTGCTCCCGGTCCTGGTCCGCAGGCTCCTCGACGAGTTCCCCGGTTGCGAGATCCGGCTCTCCGAGGACGAGTCAGACTCCCCCGACCTCGCACGGGTCGACCTGCTCTTCTACGACGTCCGCAAGGACGACGCCGGCGTCGAGTACGTCAAGCTGCTCGACGACCCGTACTTCCTCGTGGCCTCCCGCGGGCGCTTCCCGGACGGCCCCGTCGACCTCGCCGCGCTCGACGGGGCGCCGATGGTCGCCTGGCCGCCGGACTGCGCGCAGCCGGCCCTCGAGGAGGCGCTCGCCGCGAGCGGCGTCCGACCCGAGTACATGTTCCGGGCCGGCGGCAACGAGGCGGTGCTCTCGATGACGCGCGCCGGTCTGGGCTCTGCGATCCTCCCCTGGCTGGCCATCCACGGCGCCGGCGCCACGACCGACGAGACGCTGAGCATCCACGAGCTGCGCCCGGCGGTGGCGCACCGCGAGCTCTACCTGCTCCGCCGGGCCCACCGCACCCTCTCCCCGCTCGCCGCCCGGGCCGTGGAGCTGACCGTCGAGATCGCGCAGGACCTGAGACATCTCCAGTGAGCGGGCTCAGGCCCGGGCGCTCGCCCCGCCGACGCCGGCGACCAGGGCGTCGCCCAGCTCGGAGCGCAGGTACAGGACCGAACGCCCGTGTCGCGCGCTGGTCAGCAGGCCAGCGGAGCGGAGCGCCCGCAGGTGCTGGTTGACGGCGGACGTCGTCACCCCGAGCCGGCCCGCCAGCTCGGTGGACGACGCAGGCGCCGCCAGGACCGTGAGCAGCCCCGCACGCGGCGCCCCCACCAGGCCCGCGAGCGCCTCGGGTGCGCGCCGGGGCTCGGCCTGCCACAGCGTCCCGACGCCGCGTGCGCCGTACATGACGACGGGCGGTTCCTCCGGTGAGATCGGCGCCGTCGCGCCGCGGGTGAACAGCGTCGGCACGAGGGTGAGTCCTTCGCCGGTGGTGGGCCGGCGGAACCGGGCGTCGGTGCCCAGGCGTACGCGCACCACGCCGTCGAGCATCCGCGCATCGGGGACGTTCTCGACGGCGGCGAGCTCGTCCCCGATGCGGGTGAGCGGGCTGTACGGCCGGGGCGTGAGGTAGTCGGGCGTCCAGAGCACGGAGTTGGTCAGCGCCAGCAGCAGCGGCAGGTCCAGCGCCGAGCGCGCCTGCTCGGTGCGCTGGAGCCAGGGCAGGTGGACCGGGTACCGGCCGAGGTCGCGGAACGTGCGCAGGGACAGGGTGAGCTCGGTGAGCGGCGACACGGCGAAGCGCACGTCGGCGACGTCCATCCCGGCGAGCTCGTACTCGATCAGTCCGCCGGACCGTCGCGGTTCCATGAAGCCGCAGGCTACATCAGTTGATCGGGGCACCCTCGGCGGCGGACAAAGGGGCGTGCAACAGACCTTCTTTCCCAGCGACCGTGTCGCGCGCTCCCTGACCCTCAGCACCATGGCGTTCGCCCTGTCCAGCGGCGTCTTCTACACCGTCAGCGCCCTGTACTTCACGCGCGTCATCGGGCTCGGTGCCACGACCGTGGGCCTCGGTCTGGGCATCGCGGGCGGCGTGGGCGTGCTGGCCGCCTACACCGCTGGATGGCTGTCGGACCGGGTGGACGCCCACCACGTCCAGGCCTGGGCAACGGGCCTGAACGGGCTGGCGATGCTCGCCTACACCCTCGCGTCGGACGCCGTCGTGTTCACCCTGGTCGCGTGCCTCGCCATCGGCATGCGCTCGGCGAACGGCTCGTCGAAGCAGGCGATGCTCGCGCGGTGGTACACCGGGCCGGAGCGCGTAGAGGTCCGCGGCTGGGGCATGGCCTTCGAGCTCGCCGACCCCCAGCGCGCCGGCGCGTACCAGGGCCTGAGCCAGACCGGCTACGCCGTCGCGTCGATGGTCGCCCCCGCGCTCGTGACGGCCACCGCCATCGAGCACGGGACGGTGGGCTGGCTGGGTCTGGCCGCCCTGTTCGTCGTCGCAGGGACGGCCGCCGCGGTGGTGGCCCGCGGCGGGGTCGGGAAACGTACCGCGGCCGTCGTGCGTTGACCCGCAGAACGCCCGAACCGCGCAAGACACACCCGGTCAGACGCCGACCCGCTCGGCGTCGGCCACCACCTCCTGGGACTGCACCGCCTTGGCCAGGTGGGCCACTCCCGCGGACGTGGACTCGTGGTGGTATCCGGCCCGGCCGTAGATGCGGAGGTTCCTGGAGCTCAGGGCACCGGTGAACAGCCTGAGGAGCGTAGTGCCCTCGGGAGCCTGTGCCTCCGCCCAGGACAGGAGGTACCGGCCCAGCCCGCGACCCCGGTGATCGGGCGCCACCATGAGGCGTCCGATCTCCCAGGTCGTCCCCTGGCTCCGCGCCCGCACGGCACCCACCACTCGCCCGCCGTCACGCAGCACCCAGGTGGCATGCTCGGCGATTCCCCGCCGGACGACGTCGAGCGGCTCGTGGAGCGCCTGGATCTCGAAGGTGGCGTTGACCACCGCCTCGTCGACCCAGCAGCAGCGTTGCAGGACCAGCAGCTCGCCCGCGTCGTCGTCCCGGGCCGGCGCGATGGTGATCCCTGCGTGCTCCGGCGCGGTGAGCCGGGTTCGCCCAGGACGACGCAGCACATCGAGCAGCCCCGCGAGCTCGTGCAGCTCGTCGAGGATGCGCACGGCCGCTGCGTCGCGCCTCGTGTCCGCGACGAGCCCGTCGCCGTCGAAGCTGTCCGCGATGCGCAGGTTCACCGTCGCCCGGATCGGCACCATGCCGAGCGTGACCGCGACGCTCTTGGCCATGTGCGCCGCGCGCGTGCCCGCCGAGGTGTTGCCGTAGGAGACGAATCCGATCGGCTTGCCGGCCCACTCGGCCGACAGGGCGTCGAACGCGTTCTTCAGCGCCGCCGGCATGGCGTGGTTGTACTCCGGTGTGCAGATGACGAACGCGTCGGAGCCCGCGACCAGCTCGCTCCAACGGCGCGTGTGCTCGTGCACGTACTGCCCGGTCGAAGGGTGCTCCGGCTCATCGAGGAACGGCAGGTCGATCTCCGCCAGGTCGGCAAGGGTGCACTGCACCCCGAGCGCCTCCGCGCGTCGGGCGACGGCCGAGGTGAACCAGTCGGCCACCGCCGGCCCACGCCGCCCGGGGCGGGTGCTGGGCACGACGACCAGGACCCTCGGCATTTTCGTTGACGTGTACATGAAATCGAACCTACGGGTAGGGTCATAGACATGTCAACGACCAACCCTGCACCCTTCCCCGGGCAGCGCGGCACGCGGCGCTGGCTCACCCCTGACGAGGAGGCGGCGTGGCGCGCGTTCCGCCGCATGCTCGTCGCGGTCACCGAGCGGACCACGAAGGACCTCTCCCCCGCGAACCTCTCGATGCCCGACTACGACGTGCTCAGCACGCTCGCCGACCGGGCCGACCACCGGTGGGGACTGCGGGAGATGGCGGAGAAGATGGAGTGGTCGCGCAGCCGCCTCTCGCACCAGATCAGCAGGATGCAGACGCGCGGGCTCGTCGACCGCCTGCCCGACGACACCGACCGCCGCGGCGTCGTGCTTCAGCTCACCCCCGCAGGCCTGGCCGCGTTGCGTGAGGCGACCAGCACGCACCTGGCGTCGGTACGACGCCGGTTCGTCGACCACCTGAACCCCGAGGAGCTCGAGACGATCCGGGACCTTGCCGACAGGATCGCCGAAGCACCTGGCTAGACCGGAGAGTCCCGGCAGGGCCAGGCGCCCCGGCGCGTGCCGTCAGCCCTCCGCGGCGCCCGTCATGATCGCCACCGCCTCGGTCATGGTGTGCGACTGCGGCGTGATCGTCGCCGCACGCCGGCCGAGCCGCTGGATGTGGATCCGGTCCGCGACCTCGAAGACCTGCGGCATGTTGTGGCTGATGATGATCACCGGCACCCCCTTGTCGCGCAGGGTGCGCACCAGCTCGAGCACCTGACCCGACTCGCGGACGCCGAGCGCCGCCGTCGGCTCGTCGAGGACGACAACCTTCGAGCCGAAGGCCGCGGCCCGCGCGACGGCGACCGCCTGGCGCTGCCCGCCGGACAGGTTCTCGACGGGAACCGTCACGTCCTGCAGCGTCGAGATGCCGAGATCGCGCAGCTCGCGACGGGCCCGATCCCGCATCCCCGCGCGGTCGGTCATGCGCAGCACCGAGCCGAGCACGCCCTTGCGCCGCACCTCGCGGCCGAGGAACAGGTTCGCGGCGACGTCGAGCGACGGAGCGACGGCGAGCGTCTGGTAGACGGTCTCGATCCCCGCCGCCCGTGCGTCCTGCGGCCGCTTGAAGTGCACCGGCTCGCCGTCGAGGAGGACCTCGCCCCGGTCGGGGACCTCGGCGCCGGTCAGGCACTTCACGAGGGTCGACTTGCCGGCGCCGTTGTCGCCGATGATCGCGAGCACCTCGCCGCGGTAGAGCTCGATGTCCACGCCGTCGAGCCCGACCACATGGCCGAAGGTCTTGACGAGCCCGCGGGCCTGGAGGACGGGCTTCCGCTCGTCGGACGACGGAGGGCCGGCCGCTGTGGCTGCGTCGGTGTCGGTGTCTGTGTCTGTGTCGGTGGTCGTCACTTGCGCACCTTCCTGATCCACTGGTCGAGGGAGACCGCGACGATCACGAGGACGCCCACGGCAAGGGTCTGGTAGAGCACGTCGAGGCCCGCGAGGGACAGCCCGTTGCGGAACACCCCGACGATGAGCGCGCCGAGCAGGGTGCCCCAGACCGTGCCCCGGCCGCCGAACAGGCTCGTCCCGCCGATGACGACGGCGGTGATCGAGTCGAGGTTCATGTCGATGCCGACGTTGGGACTCGCGGCGTTGGCCCGCCCGATCTGGATCCAGGCGGCGAGCGCAAGGATCGCCCCGGCCGCGAGGTACACGCTGAGCAGCACGCGGTGGACGCTGATGCCCGACAGCCGCGCGGCGTCGCGGTCGTCGCCGACGGCGTAGACGTGCGTACCCCAGGCGGTGCGCCCGAGCACGAACGCCACCACGAGGTAGGCCGCGAGCATGAGGATCACGCCAGTGGAGACCCGCACGCCGAACACCGGGAACGTGGTTCCCGTCCACGTCATGGCCGCGGGCATGTCGCCGCCGCGCACGGTGGCCCCGTGCGAGTACAGGAGCGTGACCGCGAGGTAGATGTTGAGCGTGCCCAGCGTGGCGATGAAGGGTGGCAGCTTGAAGCGGGTCACGAGCAGGCCGTTGAGGCCGCCCGCGGCGAGCCCGGCGACCAGCCCGAGGAGCAGCGCCACCACTGGCGACGCCCCGGCCGACGTGGTGATCTGGGCCATGACCATCGAGGCAAGGACCATCGTCGCGCCGACCGACAGGTCGATGCCCGCGGTGAGGATCACGAGCGTCTGGGCGACGGCGAGGGTGCCCACCACCGCCACCTGCTGCGTGATCAGGGACAGGTTCGCGGGCGCCCAGAACCGGTCGTTGAGGAGGCCGAAGACGATGACGGACACGACGAGCACTATCGCCGGGCTCAGCGCCGGGTAACGGTGCAGCACGCCGCGTGCGCGTTCGAGCGGGGTCCGGCGGTCGAGGAACTGGGCGGCCGGTTCGTGCGCCGGTTCGTGAGTCGCGGCAGGAATGGTGGATGCGCTCATCGTCAGCCCCAGCAGAGGTCGGCCGCGGCGGCCGAGTCGATGGACTCGACGCCGTCGGCGGGTGTGTCCGTCACGAGCTCGACACCGGTGTCGAAGAAGTCGAGCCCTTCGGTGGTCTTGGGCACGGTGCCCGACTCGGCCAGCTCGGCGATCGCCTCGACGCCCAGCTCGGCCATCTTCACGGGGTACTGCTGGCTCGTGGCGCCGATCACGCCTTCCTTCACGTTGTCGACGCCCGCGCAGCCGCCGTCGACCGACACGAGGACGACGCCCTTCTCCCGGCCCGCGGCCTCCAGGGCCTGGTACGCGCCGTACGCGGCCGGCTCGTTGATCGTGTAGACGACGTTGACGTCCGGGTTCTTGGTGAGCAGGTTCTCCATCGCGGTGCGCCCGCCGTCCTCGGCGCCCTGGCTCGCCTCGTTGCCGACGATCTCGTAGTCCCCGCCGCTGTAGGTCCCCGTGGGGGCCTCGTCACCGTTGGTGCTCGGGTCCGCGACGTCGATCCCCATGCCCTCGAGGAATCCCTGGTCACGGTCGTAGTCGACCGAGACGACCTTGTCGTCGAAGAGGTCGAGCAGCGCGATGGTTGCCTTCTCGCCGTCCAGCTGGGCGGCCGCCCACTCGCCGATCAGCACGCCGGCCTGGCGGTTGTCGGTGGCGAACGTGATGTCGACGGCGTCGGCCGGGTCGGGCGGCGTGTCCAGGGCGATCACGTACAGGCCCGCGTCGCGCGCCTTCTTCAGCGCGTCCACGACGGACGGGCCGTTCGGCGTGATGAGGATGCCCGCGTCACCCCGGGCGATCGCGTTCTCGATCGCCTGGATCTGGGTCTCCTCGTCGCCGTCCGCCTTGCCTGCGGCCATGGTCAGCTCGACACCGTGGTCGACGGCGGCCGCCTCCGCGCCGTCCTGCATCGCGACGAAGAACGGGTTGGTGGTCGTCTTGACGATCAGCGAGACGCCGACACCGTTGTCACCGCTGTCACTGTCGCCGCACGCGGTGAGGCCGAGCGCCCCGAGTGCGATGGCGCCGGTCAGCGCGATACCGCGCCGCAGCGCGGGTCGGTCATTGGTCAGTGTGTTCACCGTCGAACTCCTTCGTGGGGCCGGTTGCCCGACAACGTTGTCAGGTCCATGTTTAACCGAAAGTCCCGGTAGGGTCAAGGCAACAACGCAAAGGAGCGGCCCAGATATGACATCGGTGTCAGACGATTCCTCGCCGTCGGTGCGCCAGCGGCGGCCGACGATGCGCGACGTGGCGCGTGTCGCCGGCGTCGGCATCAAGACCGTCTCGCGGGTCATCAACGGCGAGCCCAACGTCTCCCTCGCGACCGCCGAACGCGTCAACCGCGCCGCGGCGGACCTGCACTACGAGCCGGACCTCCAGGCCGGCAACCTGCGCCGGTCCGACGGCCGCTCCCGCACCCTCGGCCTCCTCGTCTCCAGCGTCGCCAACCCGTTCGCCGCGCAGGTGCACCGGGCGATCGAACGTGTGGCCACCGAGTACGGGTACGCGGTGCTCGCGGCGAGCCTGGAGGACGACCCGGCCGCGGAGCTGCGGGCGGTCACCGCGCTCGCCCGGCGCCGGGTGGACGGGTTCATCGTCACGCCGGTCCGCGACGACCAGTCGTACCTGCGGGTGCACGTCGACCGCGGGACGCCGCTGGTGTGCGTCGACCGGACGCCGCACGGCATCGAGACCGACTGCGTGGTGACGGGGAACGTCGACGGCGCACGCGACGCCGTCCGCCACCTGGTCTCGTACGGGCACCGGCGGATCGCGTTCCTCGGCGACCTCGAACGCATAGAGACGGCGCGCCTGCGGCGGGAGGGCTACCTGACCGAGCTCGCCACCGCCGGGATCGACGCCGACCCCGCCCTGATGGTGCTCGGCCTGCACGACGACGCGAGCGCCACCGCCGTCGTCCGCACGCTCCTCGCCCTTCCCGACCCGCCGACCGCGATCTTCTCGAGCCAGAACCTGATCACTATCGGCACCATCCGGGCCCTGCAGCAGCTCGGCCGGGAGCAGGAGATAGCCCTGGTCGGGTTCGACGACGTCGAGACGGGCGACCTCATGAAGCCGGCGGTGACGACCATCGCGCAGGACCCGGACCGCATCGGCCGCCTCGCGGCGGAGCGGCTCTTCGCACACCTGGAGGGCGACACCAGCGCCGCGCGGCAGGTGGTGGTGCCGACCCGCCTGATCGTGCGCGGCTCGGGCGAGATCCCTGGGCCTGCTTGACCAGTCCGCCGGATCAGGCCGCCGGATCAGCTGTGCAGGCTTGCTCGGTCGAGCGGCCCCGGCTGGAACGTGACCGTCGGCCGGCCCGAGCCGTCGTCGTGGCTCACGCGCGCCCGGACGCCGTAGACCTCGGCGATGAGCTCGGCGGTCAGGACGTCCGCCGGCGGCCCCGCTGCGACCACGCGCCCCTGCTGGAGCACGACCACCGTGTCGCAGAACATCGCGGCGAGGTTGAGGTCGTGCAGGGCGACTATCGCGGTCAGCGGCAGCGCCGCCACGAGCTCGAGCAGCTCGAGCTGGTGGCGGATGTCCAGGTGGTTCGTCGGCTCGTCGAGCAGCAGCTCGCGCGGCTCCTGCGCGAGGGCCCGGGCGATGTGTGCCCGCTGACGCTCCCCGCCGGACAGCGTGTGCCAGAGATGACCCGCCTTCGCGGTGAGCCCGACGTGCTCCAGCGCCTCCGCGACCACCCGTTCGTCCCGCGCGAGCTCACCGCCGAGGGCTGACCGGTGCGGGGTGCGGCCCAGCCGGACGACGTCGCGCACCACTATGTCGACGTCGGTGTCGGCGTGCTGGGTGACGCTCGCGACGGCCCTGGCGATCTCGCGACGGCGCAGCCGGGCGAGGTCGATGCCGTCCAGCGCGACCGTCCCGGCGTCGGGCCGCGCGATGCCCTGCAGCAGCCGCAGGAGCGAGGACTTGCCGGAGCCGTTGGGACCGAGCAGGCCGATGGTCGACCCGGGCTCGGGTCGCAGCGTGACGCCGTCGAGCACGAGCGTGCCGCCGCGCCGCCAGGAGACGTCTCGGGTCTGGAGCGTCATGCGCGTCCCCTTCTGCGCAGCAGCAACAGCACGAACACCGGGACGCCCACGAGCGCCGTCCCGACACCTACCGGCAGGGGTGTCGGCGCGAAGGCGACCCGGGAGACGGCGTCGACCCAGACCATGAACACCGCGCCGAGGACGATGGTCGCCGGGATCACCCGCGCGTGACGCTGCCCGAACAGCAGCCGCGCCGCGTGCGGCAGCACGAGCCCCACGAACCCGATGGCGCCCGCGATGCTCACCAGCGTCGCGGTGAGCAGGGCCGTCAGGACGAGCAGCAGCACGCGCGTCCGGGCCACCGCGATCCCGAGCGACGCCGCGACGTCCTCACCGAAGGCGAAGGCGTCCAGCGTGCGGGCCGAGGCGATGCAGACGATCGCGCCGATCGTGACCACCACGGTGCTCAGGACGACGTCGTCCCACCGCATCCCCTCCAGGGAGCCCAGGAGCCAGAACATCACGCCGCGGGCCTCGTCGGAGTCCGCGAACGCGAACATGACCAGCGACGTCAGCGCCGAGAACAGCTGCGTGCTCGCCACACCCGCGAGGATCACCCCCGAGGTGCCGCCGCTCGCGAAACGCGCCAGCAGCAGCACGAGGCCGAAGGCCACCAGGGCGCCGAGGAACGCGCCGCCGGAGAGGCCCAGAACCCCGCCGCCGAGGCCGAGCATCCCGAACAGGACTGCCCCCGTGGAGGCGCCGGACGAGACGCCGAGGACGAACGGGTCCGCCAAGGGGTTCCGCAGCAGCGACTGCAGGATCGCGCCGCACAGCCCCAGCCCCGACCCGCACGCGGCGGCGACGAGCGCGCGGGGCAGCCGCTCCTGCCACACGATCGCGTCCTCCGAGATCCGCACCGGGATCTCGGCGAACCCCAGGTGGTTCAGGAGGATGTCCCGCACGTTCACGAGCGACACGTCGGCCGGCCCCAGGGTGACGGCGACGCCTACCGACACGGCGAGCAGGACGATCCCGCCGAGCGTCAGGCCTGCGGCCGCGAGCGGCTTCGTGCTCAGGGCTTGTCCTTGTTGAGCGAGTCCTTGTTCGCGAGCCACCACGCCTGGATCTTCTCCAGCCCGTCGACGAACCGGATGGACGGGTTCATCTCCGCACCGTGCAGCGGGATGAACCGCTCCTCCTGGACGGCGTCCAGGGTGCTGGTCAGCTCGTCACTCTTGAGGAACTCGATCTTGTCGTCGAGCAGGTCCCCGGGGAACCGGTCGCGCTGCAGGTCGCCCAGCACGAGGATGTCAGGGTCCGCCTCGACCACGCTCTCCCAGCCCATCGCGGGCCAGTCGTCGACGGAGTCCTTGAAGACGTTCTCCAGCCCGGTGGTCGTCGCCAGGTACGACGCCGAACCCAGTCCGCCGGCGACATACGGGGTCTTCGTGTCGGCGAACCAGAACATAACCGTCCGCCCCTCGAAGTCGACACCCTCGGTCGCGGCCTCCGCACGCTCCCGCAGGTCCGCGACCAGCGCCTCGCCCCGGTCGGCGACGTCGAAGATCTCCGCCAGCTCGTGGATCTCCTGGTACAGCTCGTCAGCGGTCAGCGGCACCGTCCGGGCACCGCCGCCGTTGACGCTCTGACCGTTGTCGCAGTCCGTCGGCGACAGGTAGGAACCGATGCCGGACTCGCCGAGGCGCTCGCGGGCGACGACGCCGCCCTCGTTGTAGTGCCGCCCGAACGAGGCGGTGACGAAGTCCGGGTCCGCCCCCAGGAGCACCTCGTACGTCGGGGCGTTGTCGGCGAGCCGCGGCACGTCCTCGTTCGCCTCGGCGAGCGAGTCCAGCACGGGGTCCGTCCAGGACGCCGTGCCGACGATCCGGTCCTCGAGGCCGAGCGACAGCAGG
Source organism: Promicromonospora sp. NPDC023805 (assembly GCF_040639635.1). Classification (NCBI taxonomy): domain Bacteria; kingdom Bacillati; phylum Actinomycetota; class Actinomycetes; order Micrococcales; family Promicromonosporaceae; genus Promicromonospora; species Promicromonospora sp. NPDC023805. The sequence goes on from NZ_JBFAAH010000001.1 coordinate 85,296, forward strand.
ATCTCGGTGGAGTTCTGGTCGAGGGACACCACGCGCGCGGGGGCCGACTCGACGGTGACCTCCTGGCCGCAGTTCTCCAGCGTGAGCGGGTACTCGGTGCGGCCCTCGCCGGCCGGCGCCGCCTGCGCGGGCTCCACGACCTCGGACGCTCCGCATCCGGTCAGGCCGACGAGGACGACGGCGGCGAGCGCCGCCGTGCGCGCGCGTGTTCCCGCGCGCATTCCAGTGATAACCACGGGTCTCCTGAGGTCGTGCTGCGGTGCCCCGCGGTCACGGAGCGTTCGAGCGTTGTGAGGTGAGGTTAACCTAACTTCTGTCCACACCGTTCACTCGTTCACCCGGCACGACCGTCACCTGGCTCAGAGCTCCAGGACGATGCGCCCCCGCAGCTTCCCGCGCGCCAGGCGCTCGTGCGCGGCGACCGCGTCGGCCAGCGGATAGACCGCGGCCACTCGTGTGGTGAGCTCGTCGCGCTCGACCATGCGTGCCAGCCGCTCGATGGCGTCATGCCGTTCCGCGGACCCCATCACGTAGGAGTAGAAGGGCCTGACACCGCGGTCCGGCACCAGGTCGGTCGGTAGGTAGAAGGCGATCTGGCCGCCGTCCCGGACTGCTGGCAGCACCGCGTCGGTGAGGATCGCGGCGTCGGCGAGGGCATCGGCGCCGCGCCCCTCGGTGAGGTCTCGGACGTCCTGGACGAACTCCGGCGCGCGCCCCACGGTGTGCGTCGCGCCCAGCGTGCGCACGAGTTCCTCGTCTCCTCGTGCGGCGTCGGCGATCACGACGAGACCTCGTCCGGCGCCCAGCTCGACCAGGTAGCCGCCCACGGCGCCTGCGGCGCCTGTCACGGCCAGCGTCGACCCGTGCTCCAGCGCGAGCGCCTCGAGGGTCAGCTCCGCGGTCAGCGCGTTGGACAGGAACGACGCGGCCTCGACGAAGCTCACGTTCGACGGCTTGCGCGTGATCGACTGCGCGGGAAGCACAATGGACTCGCTGTAGCCACCGTGAGCCCCGGAGGGCACGACGAAGCCGACCACGTCGTCGCCGACAGCGAGGTCGAAGCCGTCGGGCTGGTCCGGCCCGATCTGGTCGATCGTGCCCGCGACGTCCATGCCGGGCACGACGGGGTGCGCGGTGTCCGCGTCCATCCCGGAGAACGCTCCGGAGCGGATGATCGCGTCGACGGGGTTGACCGCCGCAGCGCGGACGCGGATGCGCACGCCGCCCGGGCCCGCGTGAGGTTTGCGCAGGTCGACGAATCCCAGGACCTCGGGTCCTCCGTGGTGAGTGAACCCCATGGCCTTCATCTGTCCTGCCGGTGCGGGCGGGTTCGCGTTGGTCTCCACGTCTGTTCCTCTCGTGCTGATGGCTCTCGTGCTGACGAGACGTCGACGCTGAGCCTGACCCGTCGACGTCATCGAATCTGCCATGGCGCCCGCGACTGGAACAGGACAGAGATTCCTCCCCCCTTCGCCACGGCCCTTGCCGTCCACTCCCTTGCCCTCTACCCCCTGGCCTGCTCGGTCGGCAAGGTTCAGGTGCGTCAGAATGATCTTCTGGTGCCTCAGCGGTTGACGTAGCCCATGTGGGTGGGGTTGTAGCGGTCGCCGTGCACGCCGACGCGCTGGGCGAGGGTGTCGAGGTCGGCACGCTCGTCCGCGGACAGAGCGACTGTGGTCGCGGCGGAGTTCTCTTGGATGCGGCTGGTGCGCCGGGTGCCGGGAATGGGCACGATCCACGCCTGCTGGGCGAGCAGCCAGGCCAGCGCGACCTGCCCGGGTGTGACGCCCTTCGTGTCGGCCAGATTCTTGACGTGGTCGACGAGGGCCTGGTTGGCGGCCAGGTTGTCGGCCTCGAAGCGCGGAACGCGATGACGGATGTCGCCCTCGGTGAAGGTGCTGCTGGTGTTGACGGTGCCGGTGAGGAACCCCTTGCCGAGCGGGCTGAAGGGTACGAACCCGATGCCGAGCTCGGCCAGGGCGGGCAGCACCTCGGCTTCGGGGTCGCGCGTCCACAGGGAGTACTCGCTCTGCACCGCGGTGATCGGGTGGACTGCGTGCGCAGCGCGGACCGTGTCGGCGGACGGCTCGGACAGCCCGAAGTGCCTGACCTTGCCAGCGGCGATGAGCTCACCGACCGTGCCTGCGACGTCCTCGATCGGGACGTCCGGGTCGACCCGATGCTGGTAGAACAGGTCGATCCGGTCGGTACGCAGTCGTCGGAGGGACGCGTCGGCGACGCGACGGATCTGCTCGGGCCGGCTGTTCAGCCCGACGCTCTGACCGTCCTGGATGTCCCAGCCGAACTTGGTCGCGATGGTGACCTGGTCCCGGATCGGGGCAAGGGCCTCGCCGACGAGCTCCTCGTTCTCGTACGGGCCGTAGACCTCCGCCGTGTCGTAGAACGTGACACCGTGGTCGACGGCGGAGCGCAGGACGGCGATCATCTCGTCACGGTCGCCGGGGTTGGGCCCGTAGCTCTGGGACATGCCCATCGCGCCCAGCCCGACGGCCGAGACCTCGAGTCCTTGTCCGAGGGTCCTGGTGTGCATGAGTCAGTCCTCCTTCAGTGTGGTGCTCAGTCCCGGTACCGGGTCGCCGGCACGGGCGTGACGTTCCCCGAAGCCCGGTCAGCTCTCGGCAGTCACCAGGTAGCGGACGGCGGGTGTCGGTTTGTTGCCGCCGAACATCAACGTGGCCTCGGCCGAGGCCAGGGCGTCCAGCGCGGCGGCCTGGTCCTCGAGTCCGGGGATACAGATCGACTCGCCGAGGCGCAGTCCTGTGAGGCTGGCCTGGACCACGCCGTCGGCCGACATTGCGGTAGGCCTCGGGGTGCGGCGTCCGCCGCCGAACTCGGTAGCAGTGCTGCCAGGGACCACGAGCTGGGCGCGCACGCCGGTGTCGGCGACCTCTATGGCCAGCCCTCGGGTGAAGGCAACGATCGCGGCCTTTGCGGTCGCGTACAGGGTGCGGGCAGGGATGTGCTCCTCGGAGACCCCCGCACTGAAGGCCAGCAGCGAGGAGACGGTGATGATCGTGCCGTCGTCGGCGGCCAGCATCCCGGGGAGCGCTGCGCGTGCCAGCTCGATGGTCGCCAGTGCGTTCAGGGTCATGAACGGGTCGATGGCGGCCTGGTCGGTCTCGGCGACCCGACCTTCGCCGGCGGCCCCTGCGTTGCTGATCAGCAGCCGGACGTCACCGGCCGAGAGCCGCTCGACCACTGCCGCGACGCCGGACCGGGTGCTGAGGTCGACGGGGAGCAGCTCGGTCGCGGCGCCGACGGTCGCCAGTTCTTCCGCCAGGGCGACGAGCCGGTCCTCGCGCCGCGCCACCAGGACGAAGTCGTGCTCGGCGGCCAGCGTCCGGGCGTAGGCCAGACCGATGCCGGAGGAGGCGCCCGTGATCAGGGCAAGTGCGCGAGTCATACGGCGACGATAAATCAGACGTTAGATAGCTATCAAGCGTTTGAGCCTTTGCTTGTCTGGCTACGTCACCATGACGCGGAGTTTGGGTCAGCAAGTACTTGTGTTCGGGTGTCCGAACTTTTAGGGTCGTGGCATGCCCAGCACTCGCCGCGCCGTCGCCGCCGTCCGCCTCGCACTCCCCCTGGTCATGGTCGCGGGGGCCATGTCAGGATGCGCGGCCTCGGCGCAGGGTTCGGGGTCCGACGACCGGCCCGTGGTGCTGACCACGTTCACCGTGCTCGCGGACGTCGCGCAGAACGTGGCCGGCGACCATCTACGGGTCGAGTCGATCACCAAGGTCGGCGCGGAGATCCACGGGTACGAGCCGACGCCGCGCGATATCGCCAAGGCGTCCGAGGCCGACCTGATCCTGGACAACGGGCTCAACCTCGAGTCGTGGTTCGGGCAGTTCGTCGAGTCGGTGGACGTTCCGCACGTCGTCGTGTCCGACGGCGTCGAACCGCTGGACATCACGGAGGACGCCTACGCGGGCAAGCCGAACCCGCACGCATGGATGAGCCCGGTGAACGTCCAGCTCTACGTCGACAACATGGTCGACGCGTTCGCCGAGCTCGACCCGGAGCACGCCGCCGACTTCGAGGCCAACGGCGCCGAGTACCAGGCGAAGCTGCAGAAGGTCCAGGACGAGCTCGTCACCGGGCTGTCGGCGCTGCCCGAGAACCAGCGGGCGCTGGTGACCTGCGAGGGCGCGTTCTCCTACCTCGCCCGCGACGCCGGCCTGACCGAGCAGTACATCTGGCCCGTGAACGCCGAGCAGCAGGCCACCCCGCAGCAGATCACCTCGGCCATCGAGTTCGTCGAGACCAACGACGTCCCCGCCGTGTTCTGCGAGTCGACGGTCTCCGACAAGCCCATGCAGCAGGTCGTCGAGGCGACCGGCGCGGCATTCGGCGGCACGCTCTACGTCGACTCGCTCTCCGCGGCCGACGGGCCGGTGCCGACCTACCTCGACCTCATCCGGTACGACGCCACGACGATCGTCGACGCACTCACCGGGAGCGGCTCGTGAGCCCCGCCAACGAGGATCGAGCGAACCAGACTCCCGCCATCGAGGTGTCCGACGTCGTCGTCCGCTACGGCGAGGTGGTCGCCCTGGACGGCGTGTCCCTCAGGGTCGCCCCCGGCCGGGTGACCGGGCTCGTCGGGATGAACGGGTCGGGCAAGTCGACGCTGTTCAAGGCGATCATGGGGACGGTCCGCCCCGACACCGGGACCGTCCTGATCGACGGCGCCGCCCCGGTCGCGGCCCGCAAGCAGGGCCTGGTCGGGTACGTGCCGCAGAGCGAGGACGTCGACTGGGCCTTCCCCGTCTCCGTCCGGGACGTGGTCATGATGGGCCGCTACGGCCGCCAGGGCCTGACCCGGCGAGCCCGGCACGCCGACCACGCCGCCGTCGCCGAGGCCCTCGACCGGGTGGAGCTCACCGGCTACGCCGACCGGCAGATCGGGCAGCTGTCGGGCGGGCAGCGGAAGCGTGCATTCGTCGCCCGCGGCATCGCGCAGGACGCCCGGATCCTCCTGCTGGACGAACCCTTCGCCGGCGTCGACAAACGCTCGGAGGCCACCATCGTGCGGCTGCTCAGAGAGCTCGCCGACGACGGCCGGACCGTCCTGGTCTCCACCCACGACCTGCACGCCCTCCCCCGGCTCGCGGACGAGGCGGTGCTCCTGCTGCACCGGGTCCTGTTCCACGGCGGGGTCGCGGAGGCGCTGCGGCCGGACAACCTCGCCCGCGCGTTCGGGCTGGACGTGCTGGACAGGGATCTCGACAGGGATCTCGAGCGAGACTTCGACAGGGAGGGATCCGCATGAGCCTCCTCGACCTCCTGCTGGAGCCGCTGCAGTTCGACTTCATGGTCCGCGCCCTCGTGACGACGGTCATCGCCGCGATCGTCTGCGCGCTGCTCTCGTGCTGGCTCGTCCTGGTCGGCTGGTCGCTGATGGGCGACGCCGTCTCGCACGCCGTCCTGCCCGGGGTGGTGATCGCCTACGTGCTCGGTGCGCCGTTCGCGCTCGGGGCCCTCGTGTTCGGCTTCCTCGCCGTCGCCCTCATCGGCGCGATCCGCGGCACGAGCCGGATCAAGGAGGACGCCGCGATAGGGATCGTGTTCACGACCCTCTTCGCGCTCGGCCTCGTCCTGATCTCCGTCACGCCGAGCAACACGGACCTGAACCACATCATCTTCGGCAACATCCTCGGCGTCTCCAACCCCGACCTCGTCCAGATCGCGATCCTCGCCACGATCGCCTTCGTGATCCTGGTCCTCAAGCGCCGCGACCTGACGCTGTACGCGTTCGACCCCATGCACGCCCACGCGATAGGGCTCTCGCCCCGGTTCCTCGGGGCGCTGCTGCTCGGGCTGCTCGCGCTGACCGCCGTCGTCGCTCTCCAGGTGGTCGGTGTGATCCTGGTCGTGGCGATGCTGATCATCCCCGGCGCCACCGCCCACCTGCTCACCGACCGGTTCGGGCGCATGCTCGTGATCGCCCCCGTCCTGTCGGCGGCCTGCTCGGTGGTGGGCATCTACCTCAGCTACTGGCTCGACGCCGCCTCGGGCGGGCTCGTCGTCCTTGTCCAGGGAGCGGCGTTCCTGCTCGTCTACCTGTTCAGCCCGCGCCACGGTCTGATCAGCAAGCTACCCGCGGCCCGACGGCGGACAGCTGTCTCGAACTGAACGACGCGCTGCGGATGCCTATCACCTGACCCAGCAGTATCACTATTGATACCGTGGCGACATGGGGAAACTAGACAAGATCGTCGAAGCGATGCGCGCCGGCCCGGCAGGAGTCCGGTATGCGGACCTGTTCAAGGTCTGTGAGCACTACTTCGGCGAGGCACGGCAGAGCGGATCCTCGCATGCCGTCTTCAGGACGCCCTGGCAGGGAGACCCCCGCGTCAACATTCAGAACGACCACGGCAAGGCGAAGGCTTACCAAGTGCGGCAGGTCCTCGCCGCAATCGCCAAGCTTGAAGAGGAGCAGGACACCACCGAAACGGCCACAAACACAGAGCAAGGCAAGGAGAAGAAGCTGTGACCGCTGACCACTACACCTATCGTGTCCATTTCTCGGCAGCAGACGGCGAGTACGTCGCCACCGTCGCCGAGTTCGCATCCCTGTCGTGGCTCGACAGCAGCCCCGCGGGCGCACTCCTGGGACTCATGCAGGTCGTCACTGACGTCGTCGAGGACCTGCGCACCTCAGGCGAACCCGTACCCGCGCCGCTGGCGGACCGCGAGTATTCCGGCAAGTTCATGGTCCGCATCCCGCCCGAGGCCCACCGCCGCCTCGCCATCGAGGCCGCCGAACAGCATGTGTCGCTGAACCGCCTCATCGCCGATCGCCTCGCAGTCGCGTGACGGGAGCCTGACGGGCGGTTCGGCGCCGTCCGTCAGGCCGCAGACGCACGGCCTGGCGGACCGCCTGCTCACCGGCCCGTGAAGACCGGCGTCTCCCGGTTCAGGAACGAGGCGACGGCGCCCGCGTGGTCGCTCGTCGCACCGCAGGCGATCTGGCCGAGTGCCTCGGCCTCGAGCGCCTCGTCGAGGCTGAGGCCCGGCGCGTGCCCGATCAGGCGCTTGCTCTGCGCGAACGCGGCGGTCGGCCCGGCGGCGAGCTGCCTGGCGAGGTCGACCGCCCGGGGCAGCACGTCCTCGGCGATGACCGTCTCGCCGGAGATACCCCAGGCGATGGCCTCCTCGGCGGTGAACGTGCGCCCGAACAGCATCAGCTCCTTCGCCCGGGCGTCCCCCACCGCGCGCGGCAGCGTCACCGACAGGCCCGTGTCGAAGGTCAGCCCGATCCCGGCGAAGGCGGTCGCCAGCTTCACGCCGTCCGCGAAGACCCGGTGGTCGCAGGCCAGCGCGAGGCCGAGCCCGGCCCCGACGCAGGTGCCGCCCACCGCGGCGATCACGGGTTTGGGCATGGTCAGCAGGTTCCGGACGATGGGCGTGTAGTGCTCGCGGACGGTCGCGAACGCCGACTCCGCGCCGCCCTCCAGGGCCTTCGCGTGCTCGCCGAGGTCCTGCCCCAGGCAGAACGCCCTGGCCGACCCCGTGAGCACCACCGCGCGCACCTGCTCGTCGGCGGCGATGTCCGCGACGGCGTCGCGCAGCATCACCTTGGCCGCGGAGGTCAGCGCGTTGCGGTGCTCGGGGTCGTCCAGCGTGATCGTCGCTACCGCGTCCCTGCGGTCGACGACGACGGGGGTGTCGGTCATAAGAACTCCTTCAGAGTCTGCGGTCCGAACCTGCGCGAACGTTGCGTCACCTCTGTTCACTCCTGTTGCCTCACCACGTGTAGAAACCCTTGCCGGTCTTGCGTCCCAGCTCGCCGGCCGCGACCTTGTCCCGGAGCACCCGCGGCGGCGCGAACCGCGGCCCCAGCTCACGTTCGAGGTGCTCGGCGATGTTCAGCCGCACGTCGAGCCCGACGATATCGGTGGTGCGCAACGGACCCACCGGATGCCGATAGCCGAGCGTCATCGCCGTGTCGATGTCGGCGGCGTCGGCCACGCCCTCCTCCAGCATGCGCATCGCCTCCAGCGCGATCGCGACTCCGAGCCTGCTGCTGGCGAAGCCCGGCGAGTCCCTGACCGTGATCGCCGTCTTGTCCAGGCCGGCGACCCAGCCCCGGGCCGACTCGACCAGGCCGGGCGCGGTCCGCCGTCCGACCACCACCTCGACCAGGGCGCTCACCGGGACGGGATTGAAGAAGTGCAGGCCGACCAGCCGGGACGGGTCGGGCAGCGCCTCCGCCAGGACGTCGATCGACAGGGAGCTCGTGTTGCTGCCGATCATCGCGCCGGGCGCGACGGCGGCGATCCGCCGCAGCACGTCCTGCTTGAGGTCCACGAGCTCGGGCACCACCTCGACGACGAGCGCGCAGCCGGCCAGGGCTGCGGCGTCGGTCATCACCTCGAAGGTGCCGGTCGCACGTACGCCCTTGGCCGCCGCCTTGGCGAGGCTCGCCTCGATCCGCTCGCGTGCCGCCCGCGCCGACGGCTCGTCGTTCTCGATCACCGTGACGGCCGCTCCGGCGATCGCGAAGGCGTGCGCGATCCCGCCGCCCATCCGTCCGCCGCCGTACACGCCGACGGACTTCGGCACAGGCTCCGGTACGACGTCGGCCGTCACGACTTCCCCTTCCGGCGTTCGAGGAACGCGGTCATCCGGTCCGTCTTGTCCTGGGTCTCGAACAGCACCGCCTGCGCTATGTCGTCGACCAGCGGGTGCGCGTCGCGCGGCGCGTCCAGGACGGACTTGGTGAGCCGCACCGCGAGCGGCGCCTGGGCGGCGATGCGGTCGGCGAGCCGGTGCCCGGCGGGTTCGAGGTCGCCGGCGTCGACCACCTCGTTGAGCAGGCGCACCGCGAGCGCCTCCTCGGCGTCGAGCACCCGGCCGGCCAGCAGCACCTCCTTGGCAGGGGTTCGCCCACGAGCTCCTTGAGCCGCCAGGCGGCGCCGGCAGCGGCGAGGATCCCGAGGCCCGGCTCAGGATTGCCGATCTTCGTCGCGGGGGTGCCGATGCGGAAGTCGCACGCGTACGCGAGCTCCGCGCCGCCCCCGAGCGCGTACCCGTCGACGAGCGCGATCACCGGCATCGGCAGCTTCCGGACCCGTTCGAAGACGCCGGAGTTGATGCCGGCGAGCGCGTCGTCCCGCCGTCGTTCGCGGAGCTGCGCGATATCCGCCCCCGCTGCGAAGGTACCGCCGGCGCCGACCAGGAGCGCCACCCGCGGTGCGGCCTCCAGCGCGGCGCACGCGGCGTGCAGGGCCTCGACCATCGCCCGGTCGATCGCATTGCGGACCTCCGGCCGGTTCAGGCGCAGGACCACCCGGTCGTCGTGCTCCTCGACCAGCAGCGGCGCGGTCATGCGTCGAAGCCTGTCGTGCGTCGAAGTCCGTTCATGCGTCAAAGTCCGTTCATGCGTCAAAGTCCACGGTGACCTCGTCGCTGACCGGGTACGTCTGGCAGGTCAGGACGAACCCGGCGGCGACCTCCTCCGGTTCGAGCGCGTAGTTGCGCACCATGTCGACCTCGCCCGCGCAGACCTTCGCACGGCAGGTGCCGCAGACCCCGCCCTTGCACGCGAAGGGCAGGTCGGCCCGGACCTCCTGCGCGGCGTCGAGGAGCCGTCTCTCCTGCGACATCGCACTGGTCGTCGACCGGCCGTCCAGGATCACGGTCACCGCGCTCGTCGCGCCGTCCACCACCCGGTCCGGATGCCGCAGCTCGGGCGGGGGCTCGTCGACCCAGAAGAGCTCGAAGTGCACCCGCTCGGCGGGCACGCCGAGCTCCGCCAGCACCGCGCGGGCCTCGGTGAGCATGCCGAACGGCCCGCAGAGCCAGACGTGGTCCATGTCACCGACGGGCACGACGAGGGTGAGCAGGTCGCGCAGCCGGTCGCCGTCGAGCCGGCCCGAGAACAGCTCGACGTCGCGCGGCTCCCTGGACAGGACGTGGACCAGGTCGAGCCGGTCGTGGTGGGCGTCCTTGAGGTCCGCGAGCTCCTCCGCGAACATCACGGAGCTGGTGGTGCGGTTGCCGTAGAGCAGCGTCACCCGCGCGTCGGGGTTGCCGAGGACGGTGGCCATGATCGAGAGCATCGGCGTGATGCCCGAACCCGCAGCGATGCACAGGTGCCGCCCGCCCTGCGCCGGGTCGGCCCGGAAGCTGCCGCTCGGCGGCAGCACCTCCACCTGGTCGCCGGGCCGCACCTCCCGCACCAGCCAGGTCGAGAACAGGCCGTCGGGAACCTCGCGGACGCCGATCCGTGGCGCACTCCCCGCGGGCGCGCAGATGGAGTAGCTGCGGCGCTGCTCGACGCCGGCGACGGTGCGCCGCAGCGTGAGCGACTGGCCCGCGGCGAAGTCGAACACGTCCCGCAGCTCGGCGGGCAGGTCAAAGGTGACGGCGGCCGCGTCGTCGGTGAGCTGCTCGACGTCGGTCACGGTGAGCGTGTGGAACGTTGCGGTCACGTCAAATCTCCTTCACGTGCTCGAACGGCTCGAGGCAGGCCTGGCAGCGGTACAGCGCCTTGCAGGCGGTGGAGCCGAACTCCGAGCCGACCACGACGTCGTCGGACCCGCACCGCGGGCAGCGGACGGCGCGCCGCGTGGGCGTGAGCCGCAGCGGCACCGGGCCGGACCGGCGTGGGGCGGGCCCGGGCGGCGAGATCCCGGCGGCCGCGAGCGCCGCCCGTCCCGCGGGGGTGATCCAGTCGGTGGTCCAGGCGGGTTCGAGGACCACCCGCACGCGCGCGTCGGCGAAGCCCGCGGCGCGCAGCTCGCGCACGAGGTCGTCGCGCATCGCGGCCATGGCGGGGCAGCCGGAGTAGGTGGGCGTGATCGCGGCGACGACGGCGCCGTCCTCGCCGACGGCGACGTCGCGCAGGACCCCGAGGTCGGCCAGCGTGAGCATCGGCAGCTCCGGGTCGACGACGGCGGAGGCGGCGTCCCGTGCCCGTTCGAGGGCCGTGCCCCGGCGAAGCGCGGCGGTCACCACTGCCCCCTCGGGTGCGCGCGGGCAACCACCTGCAGCTCGGCGAGCAGCTCGGCGAGCGCCTCGGTGTGGTCGCCGTCGCGGCCCTTGTGCCCCGTCTGTCCCTGGCTTCCGGCGAGCGGCGGCAGCGCCGGCCGGTCGACGCCGCTCGCCGCGAACACCTGGTCGAGGACCGCCTCGACGTCGGCGGCGACACCCGCCGGGTCGACGCCGACGCCGGACAGCGCGGCCGCGCGTTCGACGTCGTGCGGCTCGAAGAGCTCGGACCAGTACGGCCAGAGCTCGTCGAGCCCGGCGAGCAGCCGCCGTCGCGACTCCTCGGTGCCGCGGGCCAGGGTCAGGAACCAGCGCCCGGCGAAGTCGCGGTGGTAGGTCAGCTCCTTGACACCCTTGGCGGCCACGGCGGCGAGCACGGCGTCGCGGCTCTGGGACAGCCGGTCGAGCAGCGCCAGGCGCCACGTGGAGAACAGCAGGATCCGGACGACCGTCTGCGCGAAGTCGCCGTTGGGCACCTCCGCGAGCCGCACGTTGCGGAACTGCTGGGCGTCGCGGAAGTACGCCAGCCGGTCCTCGTCCGGGACCGGCGAGCCGTCGGGCAGGGCGGGTACCTGCGCAGCGTCTGCGGCGGCCGCCCGGGCGAGCAGCAGCCGTGCCTGGCCGAGCAGGTCGAGCGCGATGTTGGAGAGCGCGATGTCCTCCTCGAGGTCCGGCGCGTTGCTGCACCATTCGCCGAGCCGCTGGGACAGCACCAGGGCGTCGTCGCCGAGCATCAGGCAGTAGGTCGCCAGCGTCGCCGGGTCCACGCCGTCGGGCACAGTGGTGTCCACGCCGGCGAGCGGGTCCTCGAAGTCGGTCCCGAACGCCCAGTGGGCGTCGTTGACGAGCAGGCCCGAGTAGGCGCTGTCGTGGTCGTCGGGCTCGTGCGTCCGGACGTCAGGCATGCTGTGCTCTCCCTGCGGATACGAGGCTAGAAGTGCGGACCTACATGTGCGGGACGTCGGCGGGGATCTCGTAGAACGTCGGGTGCCGGTAGACCTTGTCCCCGCTGGGCGCGAAGAGCGGGTCCTTCTCGTCCGGGCTGGACGCCGTGATCGCGGACGACCGGACCACCCAGATGCTCACGCCCTCGTTGCGGCGCGTGTAGACGTCGCGGGCGTGGCGCAGGGCCAGCTGGTCGTCGGGCGCGTGCAGCGACCCGACGTGCACGTGGTTGAGGCCGCGCTTGCCGCGGATGAACACCTCGTAGAGCGGCCACTCGCCGCGGACCTGGTTGCTCATGCCGTCGCCTTCTCGTCGTGGGGGCTGCCCTCGTTGGCCGCGAACGCGAGCGCCGCCTCGCGGACCCAGGCGCCGTCGTCCCAGGCCTTCTTGCGATGCGCCACCCGCTGGGCGTTGCACGGGCCGTTCCCCTTGACGACCTCCCAGAACTCGGCCCAGTCCGGCTGCCCGAAGTCGTGGGCCCCGCGCTCCTCGTTCCAGACCAGATCGGGGTCGGGCAGGGTCACGCCGAGCGCCTTCGCCTGCGGCACCGACATGTCGACGAAGCGCTGGCGCAGCTCGTCGTTGGTGTGCGTCTTGACGCCCCATGCCATGGACTGCGCGGTGTTGGGCGACTCGTCGTCCGGCGGGCCGAACATCATCAGCGAAGGCCACCAGAACCGGTCCACCGACTCCTGGACCATGGCGCGCTGCTCGTCCGTGCCGCGCATCATCGTCGTGAGCAGCTCGTAGCCCTGCCGCTGGTGGAAGGACTCCTCCTTGCAGATGCGGATCATCGCCCGCCCGTAGGGCCCGAACGAGGTGCGGCACAGGGGCACCTGGTTGCAGATGGCGGCGCCGTCGACCAGCCAGCCGATGGTGCCCATGTCCGCGTAGGAGAGCGTCGGGTAGTTGAAGATCGAGGAGTACTTCTGCCGGCCGCTGATCAGCATCTCGGTGAGCTCCTGGCGCGAGACGCCGAGCGTCTCGGCCGCCGAGTAGAGGTAGAGGCCGTGCCCCGCCTCGTCCTGCACCTTGGCCAGCAGGATCGCCTTGCGCCGCAGCGACGGTGCGCGGCCGATCCAGCCGCCCTCCGGCTGCATGCCGATGATCTCGGAGTGCGCGTGCTGGGCGACCTGCCGCACGAGCGTGCGGCGGTAGGCGTCGGGCATCCAGTCGCGGGGCTCGATGCGGTCCTTGCGGTTGATCACGGCCTCGAAGCGCGCCTCGAGCTCGGGCTCGGCGACTACCGGCATGGGCACCTCCAGGGCATGGCTGCGACTATTTACTGACCGATCGTTCTGTACTAGATTGACACAGCCGCACCGGGTTGCACAACGGCCCGGGCAGACCGACGCCGATCACAGCCGATCGGGCGACCCGAGGGGATACGCACAGTGACCACTGAGACGGTGAGCACACAGCTGGAGAGCTACGTCGCGGGCCGCTGGTTCCGCGGGACGGACGACGGCGAACCGGTGCTGGACGCCGTGACCGGGCAGGAGGTCACCCGCGTCTCGAGCCACGGCCTCGACTTCGCGGCGCTGGTCGCCCACGCCCGCGACGTCGGCGGCCCCGCCGTCCGGCGGCTGACGTTCCACGAGCGGGCGACGCTGCTCAAGGAGCTGGCCCTGCACCTCGGCGGGCTCAAGGACGACTTCTACGCGCTCTCGCTCCGCACGGGCGCCACCCGGCGCGACTCGATGGTCGACATCGACGGCGGCATCGGCACGATGTTCAGCTACGCGAGCAAGGGCAAGCGTGAGCTCCCGAACGACACGGTGGTGCTCGACGGCGCGCTCGAACCGCTCGGCAAGGGCGGCACCTTCGTGGGCCAGCACCTGTACACCTCGCGCCCCGGCGTCGCCGTGCAGATCAACGCGTTCAACTTCCCCGTCTGGGGCATGCTCGAGAAGCTCGCGCCCGCGTTCCTCGCGGGCCTGCCCAGCATCGTCAAGCCCGGCAGCCAGACCGCGTACGTCACCGAGGCGGTAGTCAGGCAGATCATCGCCTCCGGAATCCTGCCCGAGGGCAGCCTGCAGCTCGTCTGCGGCAGCGCGGGCACGCTGCTGGACGAGCTCGGCGAGCAGGACGCCGTCGCGTTCACCGGCTCGGCGCACACCGCCGCGATCCTGCGCGAGCACCCGGCCGTGCTGCACCGCGGCGTCCGCCTCGGAGTCGAGGCCGACTCGCTGAACTGCTCGATCCTCGGCCCCGACGTGACGGCGGAGGACCCGGAGTTCGACCTGTTCGTCAAGGGCGTCGTCACCGAGATGACCGTCAAGGCCGGCCAGAAGTGCACGGCGATCCGCCGCGTCATCGTCCCGGAGGCGCTCGCTGACGCCGTCGTCGAGGCGATCAGCGCCCGCCTGGCCAGGATCACCGTGGGCGACCCCGCCGACGAGAGCGTCCGGATGGGCGCGCTCGCGAGCCTCGGCCAGCGCGACGAGGTGCGCAAGGCCATCGAGGCGCTGCGCACCACTGCCGACATCGTGTACGGCGACCCGGCGCACGTCGACGTCGTGGGCGCAGACGCCGAACGCGGGGCCTTCCTCTCCCCCGTCCTGCTCCGGGCGCGCCCCGGCGCCGCCGAGCCGCACGACGTGGAGCCGTTCGGACCGGTCGCCACGGTGCTCACCTTCGGCACTGTCGAGGAGGCCGTGGACCTGGCGGCCCGGGGCCGGGGCAGCCTCGTGGCGTCGCTCGTCACCCACGACCCGCAGGTCGCCCGCGAGGTGGCCCGCGGACTTGCGCCCTGGCATGGCCGGCTGCTGATCCTCGACCGCGACGACGCTGCCGAGTCGACGGGCCACGGCAGCCCGCTGCCGATGCTCGTGCACGGCGGCCCGGGCCGCGCCGGCGGTGGTGAGGAGCTGGGCGGGGTCCGCGCCGTCCTGCACCACATGCAGCGCACGGCGATCCAGGGCTCCCCCGACATGCTCACCGCCGTCACCGGCCGCTGGACCACGGGCTCGCGACGCGTGCTCGACGGCGTGCACCCGTTCCGCAAGTCGCTGGCCGAGCTGCGTATCGGCGACACCATAGAGACGGCGACGCGGACGGTCACGCTCGACGACATCAACTACTTCGCGGAGTTCACCGGCGACGCGTTCTACGCGCACACGGACCCGGAGGCCGCTGCGGCGAACCCGTTCTTCGGCGGCCTCGTCGCGCACGGCTACCTCGTGGTGTCCCTGGCCGCAGGCCTGTTCGTCGACCCGGCCCCGGGCCCGGTGCTGGCCAACTTCGGCGTCGACAGCCTGCGGTTCCTCACCCCCGTCAAGGTGGACGACACCATCCGGGTCAGCCTGACCGTCAAGCAGATCACGCCACGCAGCTCCGCCGACTACGGCGAGGTGCGCTGGGACGCGACGGTCACCAACCAGGACGGCGAGCTGGTGGCGACGTACGACGTGCTGACCCTGGTCGCCAAGACCGCCCACCGGACCGACCACTGACGACCAGAAAGCGAGCCCAACACACTGCATGCCTTCCTCGGCGTGTCGTGTGCAGTGTGTTGGGGTCACTTCCATGGTCAGCCGGAGGGCTGGTCTCTCATCTGGGACGATGACGCCATGACCACGGACGCGATGTCGACGGACTCTGCACCGACAGACTCTGCATCGACAGACGCGCCTGTCCGCCGTCCGCGCGGCCGTCCGGGTCACGACCGCGAGGCGGTGCTCCGGACGGCGATCGCGCTCTTCAACCAGCGCGGGTACGACGCGACGTCGATCAGCGACCTGGCCGCTGAGCTGGGCGTGACCAAGTCGGCGGTCTACCACCACTTCGTCAGCAAGGAGGCCCTGCTCGCGGCGGCCCTCGACGAGGCGCTGGAGGGGCTGAGCGAGGCGGTCGAGGCGGCGTCGGTCGCGACGGACGGCGAGCCCAGCTCCGTTCGCCTGCGGACCACCGTCGAGGCTGCCGTGCGCATCCTCGCCGACAACCTGCCCGCCGTCACGCTCCTGCTGCGCGTCCGCGGCAACAGCGACCTGGAGCGGTCGGCGATGGAACGACGCAGGCACATCGACGAACGCCTCGCCGTGCTCGTGCGGCAGTCCGCCGCGGACGGCGACCTGCGCGCCGACGTCGACCCCGAGGTCATCAGCCGGCTCATCTTCGGCATGGTCAACTCCCTCGCCGACTGGTACCGGCCCGGCGGGCCGCTCCCCGCCGACGCGCTCGCCGCCACGATCTCCAGCGTGCTCTTCGAGGGCCTGGGCCCGGCGCGGGACGGCGTCGTACGGTGACGGTGTGACCGGTGACCACGTGATCAGCGAAGGGGCAGGGAGCGACATGGCGGTGAGTGACGAGGCGACCAAGCCGTGGACGATCACGCTCGGCGCGCTTGACGAGAAGCTGGGAATCCGCGTGCTGGAGCAGTCGCCGCAGCGGGTCGTGGCCACCATGCCGGTGGCGGGCAACACCCAGTCGCTGGGTCGTCTGCACGGCGGCGCGACGGCGGCGTTCGCCGAGGCGCTGGGATCATGGTGCGCGCTGATCCACGCGAGCACGCTGGGCAAGGTTTGTGCAGGCGTAGACCTGAACATCACGCATCACCGAGGCGCGACGGACGGAATCCTCACCGGCACGGCGTCGCCGGTTCACCTCGGCCGGACGATCACGTCCCACGAGATAGTCGTGACAGACGAGCAGGGCCGCCGAATCTGCACGGCCCGCATCACCAACCAGCTGATCGAGCCGCGCTGACGCGGTTCGGGTCGCACTGCCGACGGACCTGAGTTCGTCACCAACCGCCTGCCGTTCCGGTGAGTCTGCCCGCTAGACGAGCTGCCCGGCCAGGCGGCTGGCAGGCTAGGCGGAGCGGCCAGATCCCACCCGTCAGGCCGACCACTCAGGCAGTCGGCCGGCCGATCGGTCAGGCGGCTCCGGCGTCTGGCGGATCGGCGGTCGCGTCCGTGCCAGATCGGGGTGGGGCTTCGATTGGTTCGGGTAGCTGGATGCGGTGGCCGCGGGCGTCGGTGAAGGCCCATCCGGTCTCCAGCAGGGCTCCGGCCGTGGTGTCGGTGGTGGGCTTTCCGGTCCAGTGCATGGTGATGCCCTTGGCATCGACGAGCTGGTGATGGAACCAGCACAACAACGCACTGTTGGTCACGGAGGTGTTCCCGCCGTCGGCCCAGTGGGTGATGGCGTGGTGGACCTCGCATCGTGAGGGTGGTTGGTCGCATCCGGGGTAGACGCAGTGTTGGTCGCGGGCGATGACGGCGCGTCGCATCTGTCCCGACACCGTCCGCTGCGCCCGTCCGACGTCCAGGACTGCCCCATCGGGTCCGAACACGATCCGGGTGATGGCGCTGTGGCGCGCCAGGCGGCGCACCAACGCGCGTGGGGCACGACCGCCGGTCTCGGTGAACACCGGCCCACCCGAGGACATGAACCCGGACACTGTTGCTCCCGCGGTAATCCAGTCACCCGAACCTCCACCCGGACCGCCGGCAGGCCTTCCAGCCAGCTCCTCGGCCGCTGGACCGGTGTTCACCGCCCCTGCACCGACATCCGCACCTGTTCCAGTGCCAGTGCTCGTGCTGGTGCTCGTGCTCGTGCCTGAGACCCTGGCACCCGCGCCGAGTCGGTCGCCGCGGGTGGGCGTGGTCTGTCCGCAGGTCAGGCACAGGCCGCCCCTGGTCCGGGTGACCTGAGCGACGAACTCGCTCCAGGACACCGTCACGTTCAGGTGCGGTGCGATGGCAGCCCCTGGAGAAGCCTGGTTCGTGTCCAGCACGACCCGGGCGACATCAGCGAGACCTTGTGCGCGACGCTGCGTCGTGGTCCGGGTGTCTTCCGCTGAGGGTGCGCCCATCATCGCGTTGATCGCGGTGGTGAGCTGGAGGCCGTGCTCGTCGGTGAGGAACCCGGCCACGTGATACCCACCGAACGTCTTGGACAAGTCGAAGAACTCGCCCTGAGCAGCCTTGTCGTCGTCGAGGTCGTCGGTGTCGGGGTCGGTGATGGTCGCGAACCGACGCGCCACCTTGCGGAACTGGTCCGCGTTCAACGATCCAGCCTCCCGCAGGACCACGCCCTCACCCGTGACCAGGGTTCCCTCGGCGACCGCACGCTCCAGGACCTGCGTCACCAACTCCCGGGTACGGGACCCGTCAGGGTCATCGGCCGGGTCGGGGAAGTCGACCGGCACGCTCTGCACGAACTGTTCCGGTGTCGTGGCGTGGCCGGTGCGGGTATCGATCAACCAGGCCAGTGCGTCCGTGCGGGTCTCGCTGGTGGGCGCGACCTCCGTCATCACACGGGCGTGGTCCGCACCCAGAGTCCCGGCGACCAGGCGCTCCCTAGTGACTGGTAGTGCGGTCGCGAGGCGGCGCGCGATGGTCATGTCCTTGCTCGCGGTGGAGGAGGAGATGCCTTCGCGGAGCTTCAGCCAGGACGTGAACGTACGAGCCATGCCGCCCGATCGCCAGGACCCCTCGTTCTCGATCCGGGGCAGCAAGGTGTAGCGCACTCCGTCCAGGCGGCCCGTGACCCGGCGGATCCGGGTGTGTGCTTCGACCAGGCGGCTGATGCTCGGGGCGTCCCATCCGGTCAGGGTCTCGGGGTCGGTCAGAGCAGTCAGTTGCGCGGTCGCGGCCTCGAGCAGGGCCAGCACGTCCTCGATCGAGGCCGCAGCAGGCAGACCGTCGGCGGGTCCGTCGTTCGTCGTCCGCTCCACCATGCCCACCCCCGCCCATATCGCTCGCCTCTAGTACTCACTCCCTCGATGCATCCATTATCTCGAACACTCGTACGCTCTGCATGGCAGATTTGAAATCTGTGGATAACTCTTCAGGGCAGCCGGCGGATGCCTCCCGGACATCCGCGGGCCGTCTCGACGCGCCACCGAGGGACCCACAACCCGCGCTGACGGCGCCGCTGAGCACCACAGCTCAACGGCACACCGTCAGAGACTCGCCGTCAGAGACGGACGATCGCCGCGGCAGGGTTCTCGACGGCGTCGGCGACGGAACGCATGAAGCCCGCCGCCGTCCCGCCGTCGCAGACACGGTGGTCGAAGACGAAGGACATCTGCGTGATCTTGCGCGGCACGATCTCGCCGTCAACTACCCACGGGCGGTCGATGATGCGGCCGAGACCCAACATCGCGACCTGCGGGTGGTTGATGATCGCCGCGCTGCCGTCGACCCGGAAGCCGCCGTAGTTGTTCAGCGTGAACGTCCCCGCGGTGAGCTCCTCGGTGGTCGCCTTGCCTGTGCGGGCGCGCGCGACGAGGTCACGGAGGGCCACGTCGAGCTCGGTGGTGGTCATCGAGCCGGCGTCGAGCACTGCCGGGACGACCAGCCCGTGCTGCCCCTGGACGGCGACGCCGAGGTTGATGACGCCGGGCATGACGATCTCGTCGCGCTCCACGTCGAGCCTGGAGTTCAGCACCGGGTACTCCTTGAGTCCGGCGACGACGAACCGCGCCACGTAGGCGAGCAGGCCCGGTCCCGGGTCAGCGGGAGTCCGGGCGGCCTCGCGCAGGCTCCAGAGCGCGGTCGCGTCGACGTCGACCCACACGGTCGCCTCGGGAATCTCCGAGCGGCTCCGCGACAGCACCTTGGCGGCCGTCTTCTGGAAGCCGCTGAGCGGGATGCGCCGCTCCCCGCGGGCGGGAATGCTCGGCACGACGGCGGAGGAAGCGCCCGGCCCGGCTGCGGTCGCAGAAGCATTCGGCCCGACGGCGGCCGAGCCCGGCGCCGAGTCCTCCGTCGCAGCCGCAGCCCGCGACGGCGTCAACGACGGCGCCTGCCGCGCCTGCTCGATGGCGGTCCACACGTCGGACCGGGTGACGACCCCGCCGGCCCCGGTCGGCGCGATCGTGTGCAGATCCAGCCCTGCCTCGCGGGCGAGCCGCCGGACGATCGGTGAGATCACCTTGACTGGGCCTCCGCCCGAGGTCGCAGCGCCGTCCGAAGCAGCAACGACGACCGGCGCCGCAGCGACAAGAGGCGTCGGCGACCGGACAGCACGTGGCCGACGCCGTCGGCCCGAACCGGGATGCGCAGAGGTCCCGTACCCGATGAGCACGTTCCCGGAGCCCGCCCGCTCCTCCTCGCGGTAGGTCTCGGCGGCCGGCCCGTCGCCATCGGGAGGCACAGCCGCCACCACAACAACAGCGATCGTGATCAGCGGCCTGCCCACCTCGACGAGCTCCCCCTCGGCGGCGTGCAGCACGCCGACCCGGCCCGCGTACGGGCTCGGCACCTCGACGACGGACTTGGCCGTCTCGACCTCCACCACGGGCTGGTCCACCGTGACGACGTCACCCTCCGAGACCAGCCACTGCACCACCGAGGCCTCGGTCAGCCCCTCGCCGAGGTCGGGCAGCAGGAAGGTCTGCTCCGTCGCGGTGGTGGTCATGCGTCCTCCCACTGCAGGTCGTCGACGGCGTCGAGGATCCGGTCGACCGACGGCAGCTGGAGGTGCTCGAGCTTGGGCGGCGGGTACGGGATGTCGAACCCGGTCACGCGCCGCACCGGCGCCGACAGCGAGTGGAAGCAACGCTCGCTCACCCGGGCCGCGATCTCGGAGGCGACGCTGGCGAAGCCCGCGGCCTCCGCGACGACGACGGCGCGTCCCGTCGACTCCACAGCCGCGCAGACCGTGGCGTCGTCGAACGGCACTATCGAGCGCAGGTCGACGACCTGCAGGCTACGGCCCTCGCGCGCGGCCTCCTCGGCGGCCTCCATCGCGACCGGTACGGCGGGCCCGTAGGCGATGAGGGTCGCGTCGGTGCCCTGACGCCGGACCACCGCAGTGCCGATGCCCGGCTCGCGGTCGCCGCCCAGCGCGACGTCGCCCTTCGCCCAGTAGAGCTTCTTCGGTTCGAGGAAGACCACCGGGTCCGGCGAGGCGATCGCCTCGCGCAGCAGCGAGTAGGCGTCCGAGGGGTTCGACGGCGCGACGACGTGCAGGCCCGGCGTGTGCGCGTAGTACGCCTCCGACGAGTCGCAGTGGTGCTCGACCCCGCCGATGCCGCCCGCGTACGGGACCCGGATGACGAGGGGCAGCTCGACTCGGCCCCTCGTGCGGTTCCGCATCTTGGCGATATGGCTCACCACCTGCTCGAAGGCGGGATAGGCGAACGCGTCGAACTGCATCTCGATCACCGGCCGCATGCCGTTCATGGCCAGGCCGACGGCGAAGCCGGCGATGCCGGCCTCGGCGAGCGGGGTGTCGAAGCAGCGGTCCTCGCCGAACTTCGCGGTGAGGCCGTCGGTGACCCGGAAGACGCCGCCGAGCGGGCCGACGTCCTCACCGAGCACCAGCACGGTGGGGTCCTCGGTCATCGCGTCGTGCAGCGCCCGGTTGATCGCCTGCGCGGTGCTGAGCGTCTCGTGTGCGACGGCGGTGGTGGTCATCGGTGGGCCTCCGATTCAGTTCGGCTCAGCTCGTCGTGCACCACGGCGAGCTGCTCCACCAGCTGCGGCGTCGGCCGCGAGTACACGAAGCGGAACAGGTCGTCGGGATCCGGCTCGACGTCCCGGTTCATGCCGTCCCGCGTGCGCCGGGCGACCTCCTCGGCGGCCTCGGTGAAGGCTGCGGCGCGGGCGTCGTCGAGGATGCCCTCGGCGCGGAGGTAGGCCTCGAGCCGCACCAGCGGGTCCTTGGCCGCCCATGCGGTGACCTCGTCGTCGGCGCGGTAGCGGGTGGCGTCGTCGGCATTGGTGTGGGCCTGGATCCGGTAGGTGCGCCCCTCGACGAGCTGGGGACCCTCGCCCGCGCGGGCCCGCGCGACCGCCCCGGACAGGACGTCGAGGAGGGCCGCGAGATCGTTGCCGTCCACCTGCTCCCCGGGGATGCCGTAGCCCACACCCTTGTGCGCCAGCGACGGGGCGACCGACTGTCTGGCCAGCGGGACCGAGATCGCGTACTGGTTGTTCTGGACGAAGAAGACGACAGGCGCGTGGAAGACGGCGGCGAAGTTCAGCGCCTCGTGGAAGTCGCCCTCGCTCGTGGCGCCGTCGCCGCACATCGCCAGCACGACCGTGCGCTCCCCGCGCAGCCGGGCTGCGTGCGCGACCCCGACGGCGTGCGGGAGCTGCGTGGCGAGCGGCGTCGTCAGGGGTCCGATCCGCAGCTCGTAGGGGTCGTACCCCGAGTGCCAGTCGCCCTTGAGGAGGCCGAGCACCTCGACCGGGTCACCCCCTCGCGCGACGACGGCGGCGGTGTCGCGGTAGGTCGGGAAGAGCCAGTCCTCGCGATCGAGCACCTGCGCGGCGGCGACCTGGCACGCCTCCTGGCCGTGCGAGGAGGGGTAGACCGCGAGACGTCCCTGCCGGACGAGCGCGCTGGCCTGGTCGTTGAATCGGCGGGCGGTAACCATGCCCGCGAACCCGCGAAGCAGCTCGTCGTCCGCGGGCAGGTGCGCGGAGCCGGCGGCCGAAGGACGGCCGTCCGGACCGAGCAGCATGACCGGCGTCTTCGACGGCAACATGCGATCCACGTCACTTGTCATAGAGATATACTCGTCAAGGTTCTATTCGGAATCCATCAACGGCGAGGACCCGAGAAACCGTCCAGCAATGGGCAGGTAATGCGATCCAAATGTCCAGCAGCGAAGGGGCTGAGGGCGTGGCTGCGAGACAAGTGGCACCAGGCCTCGACGACGTCGATCAGCGCATCGTCGACGAGCTCCGTCACGACGGCCGGATGTCCATGAGGTCACTGGCCGAGAAGCTGCACATCTCGCGGGCCAACGCCTACGCGCGGGTGCAGCGGCTCGAGTCCAGCGGGGTCATCCGCGGGTACAGCGCGGACATCGACCCGGTGCTCGCCGGGCTCGGCACGTCGGCCTATGTCACGGTCAACCTGGAGCAGGCGGAGTGGCGCTCGGTCCGCGAGGAGCTGCGCACCCTGCGGGGCGTCGACCACATCGGGCTGGTCGGCGGGGAATTCGACCTCGTCCTGCTCGTCCGCGCTCGGGACAACGCCGACCTGCGGCACCTGATCCTGGACCAGATCCAAGGCATGAAGGGCATCCTGAACACGCACACGCTGCTGGTGTTCGAGGAGCCGATCCCGGCAGGCCCGGCCCCGGCCGCCGCTCCCCCGGACCCACCGTCCGAACGAAGAACACGCTGACGACGCCGTCGAGTGCTGGGTATGTGCGCTCAAGAAGGGGCACCCCCGCTGGGTGAGGCGCTCGCGCGCTTGGCACACTTTTCCGCGCGACCGAGCCCGACATGAAGAAGCGGATCATCGCCGGTAACGTCGCACGGACAGCGCAACAGACCGAGGCGAACCCAGGGGGCGCACGTCATGACCAATGTCGCTGACACGATCGTCGAGATCATCAAGGACGCCGGCGTGGAACGGGTCTACGGCCTGCCCGGCGACTCGCTGAACGGCTTCACCGACGCCATCCGGACCAGCGACGGCGTCGCCTGGCAGCATGTGCGGCACGAGGAGGCGGCAGCCTTCGCGGCGGCCGCCGAGGCCGCGCTGACCGGCGAGCTGGCCGTCTGCGCGGGCAGCTGCGGGCCGGGCAACCTGCACCTGATCAACGGGCTCTTCGACGCCAACCGCAGCCGGGTTCCGGTGCTCGCGATCGCGGCGCAGATCCCGGGAGCCGAGATCGGCAGCAACTACTTCCAGGAGACGCACCCGCAGGACCTGTTCCGGGAGTGCAGCGTCTACACCGAGCTCGTGAGCATGCCCGAGCAGCTGCCGCGCGTGCTCGAGATCGCCATGCGTACCGCTGTCGAGAAGCGCGGTGTCGCCGTCGTCGTCATCCCCGGCGAGATCTTCCTGGCCGAGAGCGCGGGCCGCAAGAAGTCGGCGCCGATCCGGGCGACGCAGAGCGTCGTCCGCCCGCGCGACGCCGAGCTGCGGCAGGCCGCCGAGATCCTGAACGCGGCCAAGAAGGTGACGATCCTGGGCGGCGCGGGCACCGAGGGCGCCCACGAGCAGGTGCTCGCGATCGCCGAACGGCTCAAGGCGCCGGTGGTGCACGCGCTGCGCGGCAAGGAGTTCCTGGAGTACGACAACCCGTACGACGTCGGCATGACCGGCCTGCTCGGCTTCTCCTCCGGCTACCGCGCCATGGAGAGCTGCGACGCGTTGCTCATGCTCGGCACCGACTTCCCCTACCAGCAGTTCTACCCGTCCAAGGCGAAGATCGTGCAGGTCGACCTCCGGGGCGAACAGCTCGGGCGGCGCACGCCGATCGACCTCGGGCTGGTGGGCGACGTCGGCGACACGATCGACGCGCTGCTGCCGCTGCTCGACGACCACACCAACCGCAAGCACCTCGACTCCTCGCTCAAGCACTACGCGAGGACCCGCAAGGACCTCGACGACCTCGCCGACAACGACCGCAACCGCGAGCCGATCCACCCGCAGTACGTCGCGCGCCTGGTGAGCGAGCTGGCGAGCGACGAAGCGGTGTTCATCCCCGACGTCGGCTCCCCCGTCGTCTGGGCGTCCCGGTACCTGACGATGAACGGCAGGCGCCGCCTGATCGGCTCGTTCAGCCACGGCACGATGGCGAACGCCGTGCCGCACGCCATCGGCGCGCAGTCCGCGTTCCCCGGGCGGCAGGTGATCGCCCTGTCGGGGGACGGCGGCCTCGCGATGCTCCTCGGCGAGCTGCTGACCATCCGGCAGAACAAGCTGCCCGTGAAGATCGTGGTGTTCAACAACTCCTCCCTCAACTTCGTCGAGGTGGAGATGAAGGCCGCGGGCTTCGTGAACTTCGGCACGCAGCTCGACAACCCGAGCTTCGCCGACGTCGCCAACGCCATGGGCATCCACGGTCAGCGGGTAGAGCAGCCGGACGATCTCGAGGGCGCGCTGCGCGCGGCGTTCGACCACGACGGCCCGGCGCTGGTCGACGTCGTCACGGCCCAGCAGGAGCTGTCGATCCCGCCCGCGATCACCGCCCAGCAGGTCAAGGGCTTCACGCTGTACGCGATCCGCACGATCCTGTCGGGACGCGGCGACGAGCTCGTGGACCTGGCCGACACGAACGTGTTCCGGCGGCTGTTCGACTGATCGCCGCGCCCCGCGCCGGCCAGCACCCGCGCAAACAACTCAGTGGTCGCCGTGCGACATCTCCGCCTCTCCCTCGGCGCTCATGCCCGAGTGCAGCGGCAGGAACGCGTGCAGGTGGCCGCGGTCCGCCTCGATGTGCTGCAGGTCGAGCTGGACCGCGGCCACCGCCCAGGCGTCCACAGCCCGCGAGCGCAGGTCGCCTGCGACGTCGTGCAGCCGCGCCTGGTCCTCTGCACCCGCCGCCAGCTCGAGGACGTCGAGCGTGTTCCCCAGCAACCGGGTCGAGAGCATCAGCCCGTTGCGGACGATGTTGTGCTCGGACGAGCCGGTCGGCAGCGCCTGCGTCTCCGCGGTCACTTCGTCGACGACGGCGCGCCACTCGTCCAGCTCGGCCGACGTCGGCTTGGCAGCCGCAGACTCGCCCTCCTCCGCCTCCTCGGCCGGCAGCGTCTCGTACAGCCCGTCCATCACGGGCAGCAACCGCTCCTGTGCGGAGACCGCGAGCTCGGCGGCCGCCGACAGGTTCTCGACCGCCCGCTCCGCCTCCGCGGCCTCCAGCTCCGCCACGCGGGCGGGGTCGACGTCGAACTCGCCCGCCGACGGCGCCTCGCCCTCCCACGGGCGCACCACCAGCAGCACCACCAGGAGAGCCACGGCGACAACCGCCAGACCGGCTGCCGCCGCGGCCCACCACCCCGGCCGCCGGCGCCTCGTGGGCACCGGCGACCGGGTTCCGGGGCGGCCGGCACCGCCCCGGCTCGACGGACGTGTCGCGGCGTTCGGCCCGCGGCGCGATGCGCTCCGCGGTCTGCTCCTCGTCTTCGGCACGTCCTTGCTCCTCATCTCTCAGCGGTCAACCCGGTCAGGCACACCGACCCGGTCAGTCAGCCAGCGAGCCAGTCAGCCACGGCTACGAGCCGCAGCTCATTGCCTCGTACCCCTCGTCGACGACCACCTCGTGCGGCCCGTTGACCGCGGTGACCGTGATCGTCCCTGCCTGGATCGCCCTCGCTCCCGAGCTGAACTGGCGGGAGACGGTCTCCCCTGGCAGCACGTTCCGGTACGTCTTGCTCCCGTACGGGGTGCTGAGCTCGACCACTGCGGGGTCAGCACCCGCGTTGGTGGCGCTCACCGTCACGCGAGCCTGCGGGCCGGTGCACCGGCTCGCCGCCGCGACCTCTATCCGCGGCGGGTCCGGCTGGTCGTCGAACGTGAGGTCCTGGAACTCCACGGCGCTCCTGTTCGACGCGTGGTGCGCGGTGACGAACAGGCCGACGTCCTGCAGGTCGGCGGCGCCCGCGAGCTCCTCCGGCTCTCCGATCCGCGTGAACGTCTCGCCGTCGGAGCTCCGGTAGGCCGTGTACAGGTCGCCGTCGCGGACGAGCCGCACCCAGGCCGGGTACGCCGTCGAGCCGCCGCCCGACGACGTCACGAGCTGGCCGGCGTCGTTGCCGCGCAGCCACTCGAACCCGCCGCTCGGCCGGATGCCGAGCGCCGCGTAGCCCGGCGACGAGCCCGGCAGGGTCACGTCGTTGCGGAGGATGATCCCCGCCTTTGCGGACCCGTGGGAGTTGCCCTGGCTGTTGATCCGTACGGTGGCGGTCCAGTGCCGGTCGGTGCCCTCGCGGTAGATCGCCGAGTACTGGTCGACGCCCTGCCACATGTTGGCGCCGCCCGACTCGATGACGTACCGCCCGGTGGCGAGCTGCTCGAACTCGCCGCCCGCGTTGCTGAAGGTCCGCATCCCGGCGAACACGTCGCCGACCTGTGCGACGACGATCCGTGAGGTGGTGGTGAGCTCCCGGTCGTTGGTCGCCACGGCCGTCAGCTCGTAGTAGCCGTCGGCGGCGACGTCCCACGTCGTCGAGTAGGGCGCCGTCTCGTCGACGCCTATCGATGTCCCGTCGGCGAAGAACTCCACCTGGCTGACGGCGTTCTCCGCGTCCGTCGCGTCGGCAGTGATCTCGACCTGGCCGGGTTCGAGCTCGACCCCGCCCTCGGGCGCCGTGATGGCCACCTCCGGCCGCGTGGTCTCCGCCGCACCCTTGCCGTTGGCCGCCACGAAGTTGAGCCGCCGCTCGCCCGGCCCCGGGAAGACCACGAAGAGCTCGAAGCTCTCCCCCGGGTCGTCGACGACTACCCGCACGTCGCGGAAGTCGCTGACGCCGGTGGCCGCGATATCCGCGGTGCCGAGCAGGTCGCCGTCCGGGGCATCCCGCCGCAGCTCGATGGTGCCGGCGGACGCCGAGGCCACGCGCAGCGTCAGTGCGTCGACCTCGTGGAGGTTCACCGGGTCGTAGGACGCCCAGGCGCCGTCGGCGCCGACGAGGACGGACCCGCCGCCCTCGACGTCCCGGCTCGGCGCCGTCGTCGTGCCCTCCTGTGTCGTGTGGAACTCGGCCTGCCGCTCCCTGGGGAACAACAGGGTGGTGTCCGAGCCGGTGAGGGACGGGATGTCGCCCGCTCCGCCGTCGTCCTCGTAGCGGGCGTCGAGCACGTAGAACACGTTGGTGTCCGCCCCGTGCCCGCCGCCCAGCGACGTCGTGACGGAGCCCGTGCGGCCGTGCTGCGGGTCGGCCGGGTGCGGGTGGTCGTCGTGGCCAAGGGCCGGCTGGATGACGACGCGCTCGTCGTCGATCGCCGAGCCGTCCGGCGAGTCCTCGGCGTCGGTCACCGAGACGTCCCAGCCGATCGTGTCGCCGAACTCGAAGAACGAGCCTGTCGGCGGGAGCCCGAAGTCGACCTCCGGCCGCGTGTTGCCCACGGTGATCGGCACCGTGGCGGTCCCGTCCTTGCCCGCGGGGTCGGTGACGGTGAGCCGCGCGTCGTAGACGCCGTCCGCCGGGTAGGTGTGCGACGCCGTCGGGTCCGTCGAGTCGGTGGTGCCGTCGCCGTCGAAGTCCCACGCGTAGGTGAGGTTCTCGCGCTCCGGGTCGGTGCTGCCCGTCCCGTCGAACGTCACCTCCAGCGGCGCGGTCCCGGAGTCCGGCGACGCGGTCGGCAGCGCCTCGGGCGAGCGCGAGCCCGACACGTAGTCGACGCGGTGCAGGCCGGAGTTCGGGTTGTCCCGGCCGAAGCCGCCGCCCCAGTCGAGCACGTACATCGCGCCATCGGGCCCGAACTTCGCGTCGATCGGCGCGAGGAAGTCCTCGTCCGGCAGGAACCGGTTGACCTTCTCGACGTCCGTCTGGCCCGGGCCCGCCCCGGGGTCTCTGGTCTCGACGGTGAACACCTGGTTCCGAGCCCACTCGTAGAAGAACGCCTTGCCCTCGTAGTACTCGGGGAACTTGGTGTCCGACTCGAGCTCCGGGTCGAAGTCGTAGAACGGGCCGCCCATCGGCGCCAGGCTCCCGCCCTGGTTGATCCCGCCCGGCACCGAGGACCGCTGGTACCCGTACCAGAGGTCCGCCGGCTGGGCCGGGGGCAGCTCCGTGAGGCCCGTGTTGCGCACCGAGTCGTTGACCGGTGCGTCGCAGTCGAAGAACCCGCCCACGGCGGGTGGGCTGGTCCGGTAGTCGACGTCCCGGAACGGCTCGTTGTTCCCCATGCACAGCGGCCAGCCGAAGAAGCCCGGCTCCTTGATGAGGTTCCACTCAGCGATGCCCGCGGGGCCGCGCTGCGCCAGGTTGTCGGTGTTGTTGTCCGGCGAGTAGTCGGCGACGCCGAGGTTGCCCGTGGCCGGGTCGATGGCGAACCGGAACGGGTTGCGGAAGCCCATCGCGTAGATCTCGGGCAGCGTCTTGTCTTCCGTGTCCTCCGACTCCGGGAACAGGTTGCCCTCAGGGACCGAGTAGGTGCCGTCGTCCTCGGGGTGGATCCGCAGCACCTTGCCGCGCAGATCGTTGGTGTTGGCGGACGTCGCCCGCGCGTCGTGGAAGGTGCCGTCCCGCTCGGAGATCGGCGCATACCCGCCCGACGGCTCCGAGTGCGGGTTCACGTCGTCACCGACGCCGAGGTACAGGTCGCCGCTCTTGTGGTCGACGACGACCCCGCCGCCCGTGTGGCCCGGCTCGTCCGGCAGGCGCCGGGCGGGGACCTCCAGCAGCACCTTCTCGGACGCCGGGTCGATCGTCGTCGACCCCGAGGCGCCCGTCGTGACCGTGAACCGGGACAGCCGGTTGTGGAAGTTCGCGGGGTCCGTATCGTCTGCGCTCGCGGGCGACCAGTACTGGTACAGGTAACCGTTGGCGGCGAAGTCCTCGTCGAGCGCTATCCCCAGCAGGCCGTCCTCGCCGCCCGAGTACACCGGCAGGGTCACGGCAGTCGTCGTGGTCTGCGTCTCCGGGTCGAACACCCGGATCTGCCCGCGTACCAGCTCGGTGAAGAACACCCGCCCGTCGGGCGCGACGTCGATCCCGAACGGCGCGCTCGTGTTCGTGTCCAGCGCGACCTTCTCGAACTGGCCCCAGTCCGTGCCGCCGCAGTCGCCGGCGGCCAGCCCGGCCGCCCACTGCACGCCGCCGACGATGTGCCGCACGAAGTCCGGCTCGCCCGTGTAGTGCGCGCCGAAGTGGCCCATGCCCGTCATCCACGCGCGGCCGCCGTCGTAGTACTTGCACCACGAGATCGGATGGTCGTAGCCCATGGCGTTGCCGCCCGGGTCGTAGGTCGACTCGTCCATGGTGGCCAGCACGTGCGCGTCACCACGCACGTTCGTCGAGAAGTTGTACCACTCGTCGGCGCGGTCCCAGCGCTGTGGCAGGTGCTTGGTGGAGGGGTGCGTGCGGTCCTCGACCCGCACCGTGCCGGGCAGGCCTGGGCTCGACCCGGTGGCGGCGTGACCGGGCATCAGCGACCCGATCATCTCGTCCCACCAGGGGTAGCTGCCCCGCATGTCGGTCGCGTTGTGGATGGCGACGATGCCGCCGCCCGCCTGCTGGTACCGCTCCATCGCGGCCTTCTGCTCGGCGTTCCACGGGTCGCCGGACGCCTGGAACATGACCAGCGCGTCGTACTGCGCCAGGTCGGCGTCGTTGAAGACCGTCGGGTCCTCCGTGTGGTCGGACTCGATGCCCGCCTCGGCGAACGCCGCCTCGAGCACCGGGGTGCCCTGGGTGATCGCCTCCTCGTGCCGGTACTGGGTGGTGGCCGTGAAGATGAGGACCTTGCCCGCTTGCGGGGCCTCTGCGAGCGGGTCCTCGGTCCGCGGTCCGTCGTCGGCCGTGGCCGTCGGGACGAGCGCGAGCGTGAACGCCAGCGCTCCGGCGGCGAGGGCCGCCACGGATCTTCCCCCGCGGGGACGTCGTGGTGCGGTCATCGGGTTGCCTCCTGGGCAGATCGAAGTGCGTGCCCGCCGGGGGTTCCCGGCGGAGCATGTTCTTCTCGTTGATCAGCCCGGCGTGCCGGCGCCGAGCGCTCTTGGTCTGTGCAGACTCAGGCGCATGGGTGTCAGACCTGTGTCAGGGCATCAGTCCTCTCAGGTACGCGAGGCCGTCGACCGCGAGCGCGTCCTGGCTCACGGCCAGCGGCCGCCAGATCGACGCGGCGGTCGCGATGGTGGCGTTCTCGGCGGTGAACGACTCGATGACGAGCGGCCCGGCGTACCCGGCCTGCTCCAGCGCGGCGAGCAGCGCCGGCCAGTCGACGCCGTCGCCCCCGGGTGCGCCGCGGTCGTTGCCGCAGACCTGCACCGCGGCGATCCGCGCCCCAGCGCGTTCCACCGCGGCGGGCAGGTCCCGCTCCTCGATGTTCATGTGGTAGACGTCGAGCATCAGCCCGATGCCCTCTGCGGGCAGCACGCTGACGATCTCTAGCGCCTGGTCCACCGTGTTGACCAGGCTCGTCTCGTAGCGGTTGAGCGGTTCCAGGCCGACGACGACGCCCGCCGCGATCGCGTGCTCGACCACCGGCGCGAGGTGCTCGACGAGCTCGGCGCACGCGTCGGCCCGCTCCTGCGGCGTCGTCCGCCAGGTGCGGCCTACCGAGGCGTACGCCGGGCCGCCGATCACCCGCGCGCCCACCGTGTGGGCGGCGTCGATGACCGAGCGCAGGTAGTCCTGCGTCGCCCGCACCGTGCCGGCGTCGGCCGCGACGAGCTCACGGCCCTCGCCCATGACGAGGGACACGCTCGCGCCGAGGCCGTTGTCCGCCAGGACCCGCGCCGCACGCGGCGGGTCCCAGTCACCGAGGCGCTCGACGGGCAGCTCGAGGACGTCGAACCCCCAGTCCGCCACGCGGGGCGCGAGGTCGGCGAGCGAACGGTCGGTGAGCGGCGACGTCCACACCCAGGTGTTGACGCCGACCGGCCAGGTGGTCGCGGGCCCGTCCGGGACCGTCCATGGCTGTATACCCATCTAGCGGTCCGTCCAGGCTTCGGGGTAGCCGGGCAGGTCCTCGCCGCCGAACTTCGCGTAGTGCAGGGACGGCATGTCCGCGTTGGCCTCGAGGAACCCCGCGAGGTCAGCGTCGGTGACGGGCGCCTGGGGCAGCACCCACTCGGACGGCACCTCCTCGCCGGCCCAGATCTTCTGCGCGGCCAGGATCGGTGTGCGCCACTGGAAGTTCGAGTAGACGTTGCCGATCGCCGTCATCCCCGTCTCGTCCCACTTGCGCAGGAAGCTCATCTCGTCCTCGCCGACGAAGACCGGGTACGGCTGGCCGGCGTCCTCGAACGCCTCGACAGCCGCGACGGAGCCGTCGCCCGCGTCCATCCAGATGCCGTCGACCTCGCCGCGCTGCAGGTACTGGGTGACGAGGTCCTTGATCTTGGCGCCGTCACCGCCCGTGAACTCGACGCCCACCACCTCGAGGTCGCTCTCCGAGAAGATCTTGTCGGCAGCGGCCCACCGGTGCTCCAGCACGTCGACGCCGGGCAGGATGCGCAGCGCCAGGACCGTCGAGCCCGGGTCCAGGTTCTCGGCCAGGAACTCCGCGCCCACCGCGCCGTAGGCGTAGCCGCCGATCGGGTGGATGAACGTGACCATGCAGTCGGTGTTCACGCCCCGGTCGAACACGATGACCGGCTTGCCGCTCTCGCAGGCCGCCTCGACGGCGGGCGTGAGCGTCGCCGTCGTCGACGGGGAGATGACTATCGCGTCGCAGTCGCCGGCCTCGACGAACGCCTGGATGTCGGAGATCTGCTTGTTGTCGTCGTCGGCGGCGTCCGAGACCCGGAACTCGCCGATCACGCCCTCCTCCTGGAGCACCTCGACCTGCTGCTGCATGGTGATCCAGCCGGTGACGCGCCACGGGTTGGAGACCGAGGCGTTGGAGAAGCAGAGGGTCTTGTCCCCGCTCTCGCCCGCCCCGTCCTCGCCGGCGAAGTCGGCGGTGTCCACCCACTCCGGCTCGATGGCCTGGAGCCACGGCTCGTCGGCCGGGCCCTCCGGCTCGACGTCACGCTGGGCCAGCTCCCGGTCGTAGTCCGCCTGGACGAACCACTCGCTCTCGGCCCCGGAGTCGGCGGGTGCCTCCTGGGCCGCGCTCGTCTCGGTGGACGGCGCCTCCTCGGTAGGGGTGTCGGTCGTGCAGGCCGTCAGCAGGAGCAGCGTTCCCGCCGCCGCGCTCGCCAGCAGTGCTCGGGTCGATCGCATGTCCATCCCCTTTGATGAGTGCGGGTCGTTCTGAGTGCGGGCCGTTCTGTGCGGGCCTTTCTGTGCGGGTCTTTCGATGGGTAGTGCTCAGGTGCGGCGCCTGCGTGCCGCATAGGCGACGGCGACGATGAGGATCACGCCCTGCACGGCGGGCCGGACGGTCGACGGCAGGGCGAGCTGGTTGAACAGCGTGAACAGGGCCTCGAGCGTGAGCGCGCCGACCATCGCGGCCACCACCGTCCCGCGCCCGCCCCCGAGGGCGACACCACCCAGCACGACGGCGGTGATCGCCATGAACTCCAGCCCCTGCCCCACCTGCGCGGTGACCCCGGCGAAGCCGCCGATGAGCACCGCCGCGACGGTCGCGAGGAACGAGGAGAGCAGGAACGCCCGGGTGCGCAGCCACCACACCGAGGCGCCGCTGTACGCGGCGGCGACGGCGTTGTCGCCGACGGCGACCAGGGTCCTGCCGAACGGGCGGCGCATCAGCAGCACCGCGAGCCCGACGACGACGAGCGCCACCAGCAGCGCGTACGGGACCTGGAACTGACCCGGCACGTCCGGGAAGCCCTTGCGGCCCAGCACCCGGAAGCTCTCGCTCAGCGCACCCGTCGGCGCGCCGCCGGTCCACAGCCGGATGGCGCCGAACAGCACGAGCATCATGCCGAGCGTGGTGATGAAGGACGGGACCCGCAGCAGCGTCGTCACCAGGCCGTTGACGAGCCCGACCAGCAGCCCGAAGACGAGCATCAGCCCCACGACCGGCCAGGTCAGCGCCTCGTCGCCGTCCATCAGCCGGGCCGCGATCACGACCTGGGCGCCGACGAGCGAGCCCACCGACAGGTCGAACTCGCCGGAGACGATCACGAAGTACTGGCCGATCGCGAGCACCACCAGCGGGGCGGCCTTCTTCGCGAACGCCATGAGCGACACAGGCTCCGCGAAGGACGGGTTGATCACGACGATCACGGCGAGGACCAGGACGAGCAGCGCGAGTACCGTCCAGCTGCCGCCGGACAGGAGCTGCTCGCGCCAGCGTCGTGCCGTGCCTCGTGCTGTGCCTCGTGACGTGTCTGCGGTCAGGGTCATGCGACGTCACCTCCTCGTGCATCCGAAGCCCGTGCGGCCGAGACCTTGGTGCCGAACCGGACCCGCCGGCTCGCCGGGTCGATCTGGCGCCGCGCGTACAGGGCCACGGCGGCGATGATGATGACGCCGCGCAGCACGTCCTTGAAGAACGGGTTCACGTCGAGCACGTTGAACGCGGTGTCGAGCACCGCGAGGATCGCCACCCCGCCGACCGTGCCGACCACCGAACCCCGGCCGCCGAACAGGAGCGTGCCGCCCAGCACCACCGCGGCGATCGAGTCGAGGTCGAGGCCGTAGGAGTAGACCAGCGCGTTCCCGGTGCCGAACCGGGCGGCGATGAGCAGCCCGGCCACGCCCGCGCACAGGGAGCACAGCACGTGCGCCAGGACGAGGGTGCGGCCCGTGCGCACGCCCGAGAGCCGGGCGACGTCGAGGTTCCCGCCCACCGCGAACATGTGATACCCCGCCCGGGTCCGCGTGAGCAGCACGAACGCCGCCGCGGCGACGAGCAGCATGACTATCGTCGAGACGGGCACCGGGCCGACGCGGGTGTACCCGAACGTCTGGAAGGCGAACGGCACCTCGCCCTCCGGCCCCTTGAACCGCGTGTCGAGGAAGCCCTTGACGATCAGGCCCGTGCCGAGCGTCGCGATGAACGGGTTGACGTTCAGCGCCGAGATGATCAGGCCGTTCACGAGCCCGACACCGGCCGCGACCGCCAGCGCGGCCACCACCCCGAGCCAGACGCGCGACGGGTCGCCCGCCATCGTCGTCGCCCCGATCAGCGAGCACAGCGCGACGACGTAGCCCACCGACAGGTCGAGCGAACGGCACAGGACCACCAGCGTCTGCCCGATCGCGACGAACCCGAGCAGGCTCGTCTGCGTGAGCATGTAGCTGACGTTGCCCTGCGCGAAGAGGTTGCCGCCGCGGACCGCCACGAGCACGCCAGCCACCAGCAGGATGCCGACCAGGGCCAGGTAGACGATCTCGGTGGACCCGAGGTGACGTCGACGCACGGTGCCGGTCGTCATGCCGCCCCCGTCGCCAGCGCCATGATGGTCTCCTCGTCGCTGCCGCCCGGCAGCTCTCCGGCGATCTGGCCGTCGCGCAGCACGAGGATGCGGTCGGCCATCGCCACCACCTCCGGCAGCTCGGACGAGATGAGCAGGACGGCGGTCCCGTCGGCGGTCAGCGTGCGCATGAGGTCGTAGACCGCACGCTTGGCTCCGACGTCGATCCCGCGCGTCGGCTCGTCGAGCACGATCACCCGCGGCTCGGTCACCAGCCACTTCGCGAGGACTACCTTCTGCTGGTTGCCGCCGGACAGGTACTGCACCTCGGTGTCCTGGGCGGCCTCGACGGTGCTCGCCGGCACGGCGAGCGACCGCAGCACCCCGGTGATGCGCCGCGCCCGGCGGTCCGACGCGCCGGGCAGGACGGCGTCGAGCACGAGCCGCGCGTTCGCGAGGACGGACTGGCCGAGGGCGAGGCCCTCTGACTTGCGGTCCTCGCTGACCAGCGCGAGGCGATGCCGTACGCCCTGCCGCGGCGTGCGCACGTGGGCGGGCCGTCCGTCGACGGTCATGCGGCCACGCGTGAACGGCGCGATCCCGAACACCCCGTGCGCGACCTCGGTGCGGCCCGACCCCTGCAGACCCGCCAGCGCGACGATCTCGCCGGCCCGCACCTCGAGGTCCACACCGTCCACCATCGTGTTCCCGGAGCCCGCGAGCGCCAGCCGTACCTCGCCGGGTCCCTCACCGGGTCCCTCACCGGACACTGAGCCGGCGGGCTTGTCCGGGAAGAAGCCGGCGAAGTCGCGGCCCACCATGATGCGCACGAGCCGGTCGGGGCCGACCTCGGCGGCCGGTGCGGTCAGCATGTGGTTGCCGTCCTTGAGGACGGTGATCGTGTCGGCCAGGTCGTAGATCTCCTGGAGCCGGTGCGAGACGTACAGGATGGCGACGCCGCGGTCGCGCAGCCGCCAGACCAGGTCGTAGAGCAGCGCGACCTCCTGGTCGGCGAGCGCCGCCGTCGGCTCGTCCATGGAGATGATCCGGGCGTCGTACGAGACCGCCTTGACGATCTCGACCACCTGCTGCTGCGCCACGGACAGCGAGCCGACCCGGTTCCAGGACGCGATGCTCGTCAGCCCCAGGTCGTCGAGGAGGCGGGTGGTGTCGGCGTGCAGCCGACGGCGGTCGACCATGCCGCCGAATATGCCGCGCCTGATTGGTTCGCGGCCGAGGTAGACGTTCTCGGCGACCGACCGGTCCGGCAGCAGGTTGAACTCCTGGAAGACCGTCGCGACACCGGCCCGCTGCGCGTCGAGCGGCGTCGGGAAGGAGACGGGCGAACCGTCGAGCTCGATGGTGCCGGCGGAGGGCCGGTGGACGCCGGCGACGATCTTCATCACCGTCGACTTGCCGGCGCCGTTCTCGCCCACCAGGGCGTGGACCTGCCCGGGGTGCAGGGTCAGGTCGATCTCTCGCAGCACCGAGGTGCCGAAGAACTCCTTGCCGATGCCGGAAAGGCGCAGCACCGGGCCGGGTGCTTCGGGGTCGGGTACCGGAGTGTGCGCGTCGTCATCGGCTCGCATATCCACCAATGTATGGATCTTTTGGTTCATGTCAAGCAAAAGATGCTTGTCGTTTACGCGGCTTCTGTGATGAGTTGCGCATATGGGCTATCTTTTGCCGATACGCGGCCATAAGTTCACCCGGGAGGCGATTGCCCATGCCCATCGACGACCCTCCGAGGGGCGTGCCGCTGTCCCTGGGCACCGGCGAGTTCTTCCAGCTGCTGCGCGACCGCGAACCGCGTACGCGCGCCGATCTGGTGGCCATCACCGGCCAGGCCCGGTCGACCATCGCCTCGCGGATCGACGCGCTCATGAGCACCGGGCTCATCGCCCCGGCGGGCATGGCGGGTTCCACCGGAGGCAGACGGCCCGCGACGTTCGCCTTCCAGCCGGGCGCCCGGGTGGTCCTCGCGGTCGACCTCGGCGCCACGCACGCCCGGCTGGCCGTGACCGACCTCGCATCCACGGTGCTCGCGGCGAGCGACGAACCCCTCTCGATCACCGCGGGGCCCGACGTCGTCCTACCCTGGGTGGTCCGGGCCGGCCGCGACCTGCTCGCCGCCGCCGGCCGCGACACCGCCGACCTGGCCGCCATCGGCATCGGGCTGCCGGGCCCGGTGGAGCACTCGACAGGGCGGCCGATCAACCCGCCGATCATGCCCGGCTGGGACGACGTCGACGTCCCCGGCATCCTCGGCGCCGAGCTCGGGGTCGCCGTGCTGGTCGACAACGACGTCAACATCATGGCGCTCGGCGAGCACCGGACCGCCTGGTCCGACGTCTCCGACCTGCTGCTCGTCAAGGTCTCCACCGGCATCGGCGCGGGCATCATCGCCGACGGCGCCCTCCGCCGCGGCGCTCAGGGTGCGGCGGGCGACGTCGGCCACATGTCGGTCCCTGGCGCCGACCACGTGCCCTGCCGGTGCGGCAACACCGGCTGCCTCGAGGCGGTGGCGAGCGGCCAGGCGGTCGCGACGGCGCTCGCCGCCCAAGGGCTGGACGCCGCTGACAGCGCTGACGTCGTCGCGCTGGTCCGGTCCCGGGGCGCCGCGGCGAGCCAGGCGGTGCGACAGGCAGGCCGTGACATCGGCGGCGTCCTGGCCTCGTGCGTGAGCGTGCTCAACCCGTCGGTCATCGTGATCGGCGGGGTGGTGGCCGACGCCGGCGAGCACCTCATCGCCGGCATCCGCGAGGCCGTCTACCGCAGGTCCCTGCCGCTGGCCACGCAGCACCTGCGCATCGTCACCTCCCGCGCGCGCGAGGGCGCGGGCGTCCTGGGCGCGAGCGCCATGGCGGTGGACCACGCACTGTCCCCTGCGGTGATAGACGCCCTGACCGCCTGACCCCGGGCTGCCTCGCCGAGCCCTCACCCATACGCTGGTGGGCACGGCATTCCTGCGCTCGAGTGACCGGCGACCAGTCCCCCACCGCAAAGGATCCAGCACCAGTGACCAGCAACATCGACACCAACCTGCCCCTCGCGGTCGACCCCACCTGGTGGCGGCAGGCGGCCGTCTACCAGATCTACCCGCGCAGCTTCGCCGACGCGAACGGCGACGGCATCGGCGACCTGCGCGGCATCATCTCGCGTGTGCCGTACCTCCAGGGGCTCGGCATCGACGCGGTCTGGCTGAGCCCCTTCTACCCGTCCGCGCTGGCCGACGGCGGGTACGACGTCGCCGACTACCGCGACGTCGACCCGCGGATCGGCACGCTCGACGAGTTCGACGAGATGGTCACCGCACTGCACGCCGCCGGCATCCGCGTGATCGTCGACATCGTGCCGAACCACTCGTCGGACGAGCACGTCTGGTTCCAGGAGGCGCTCGCCGCCGGTCCCGGCAGCCCGGAGCGCGCGCGCTACATCTTCCGGGACGGCCTCGGCCCCGACGGCTCCGAGCCCCCGGCCGACTGGGAGAGCATGTTCGGCGGGCTCGCGTGGACGCGCGTGCCCGACGGCCAGTGGTACCTGCACCTCTTCGCCAAGGAGCAGCCGGACTTCAACTGGGACAACGAGGAGGTCCGCGAGGACTTCCTCAAGACCCTGCGGTTCTGGTCCGACCGGGGAGTCGACGGGTTCCGCATCGACGTCGCGCACGCGCTCACCAAGGACCTCGGCGACTCATTGCCCACGCAGGCCGAGATCGACGCCATCACGGAGCCCGGCGCGCACCCGCTCTGGGACCGCGACGAGGTCCACGAGATCTACGCCGACTGGCGCAAGGTCTTCGACGAGTACACGCCGCCGCGCATCGCCGTGGCGGAGGCCTGGGTCTCGACCCCGCGGCGTCCCCGGTACGCGAGCGCCGAGGGGCTCGGCCAGGCGTTCAACTTCGACCTGCTGGAGGCCGACTTCGACGCCGAGCAGTTCCGCACGATCATCGCCGACAACCTCGCGCTGTCCACGGCGTCCGGCTCCTCGACGACGTGGGTCTTCTCGAACCACGACGTCGTGCGCCACGCGACCCGCTACGCACTGCCCGCACGCAACGGCAGCACGGCGAAGCAGGGCAGGGACTGGCTGCTCTCGGGCGGCACGGAACCCGCCGCCGACGTCGCCCTGGGCCTGCGCCGCGCACGTGCCGCGACGCTGCTCATGCTCGGCCTGCCGGGCAGTGCCTACCTCTACCAGGGCGAGGAGCTCGGCCTGCCGGAGGTCGCCGACATCCCCGCGGCGGAGCGTCAGGACCCGGCGTTCTTCCGCAACCCCGGGGTCGACGTCGGGCGGGACGGCTGCCGCGTGCCGCTGCCGTGGACCCGAGAGGGCAAGTCCTTCGGCTTCGGTCCCGGGAAGGCTCACCTGCCTCAGCCCGCGAGCTTCGGCGAGCTGTCGGTAGAGGCCCAGGACGGCGCACCCGGTTCGACGCTGGAGCTCTATCGTGCGGCGCTCGCGCTGCGCCACGAGCTGCAGACCGACGAGACGCTCGAGTGGGTGCCCGGCCGCGCCGACGTCCTGCACTTCACACGCCCGGACGGTTGGCACGTCGTGACCAACTTCGGTCCGGACGCGGTGCCGCTGCCGGACGGCGAGGTGCTGCTCGCGAGCGAGCCGCTGCCCGGCGGCCTGCTGCCCGGCTCGACGACGGCGTGGGTGCGCGTAGTGGCGTGACGCGCGGCCGGCCGGACGACGCGTGTCCGGCCGGTCACCCGCCGGCGTTCGGGGACACCGGGGCGCCGGTCGGCGTGGGGGTGGGCGACACGGTGGGGCTCGGCGTCGGCTCGGGGGTCGGCTCGTCGGACGCCGAGGGTGTGGGCTTTGGGGTCGGCTCCTCCGTCGGATCGGTGGTCGGCTCCGACGCCGGAGGCGGTGGGCCGCCGGTCGGCGTCGCCGTGCCTCCGCCGCCCGTTCCGGTGCCGCCTCCGGCGCCCGAACCTCCCCCGGATCCTGGCCCGCCGGAGCCGCCGCTGCTCCCGCCCGCGCCCGCCACTCCTTCGCCGGAGCCGCCCTGATCGGGCCGGTCGCCCAACGACGCCGTCCCGTCCCCCAGCAGGTCCGCGTCCGCGCCGTCGCCGCGAGGTTCGCCCGCCTCGGCGTCGTCCGCGCCGCGGAGGCGTGCCTCCGCACGCTCGCCCGTGCTTGTGTCATGGGCGTCGTCGGCGGGGATGAGCGGCAGGTCGAGGGCCGTGCGCTCGACCGGACCGGTGGTCTCGGCGTCGGGGCGGTCCGCCCACAGCATGGTCAGGCCACCGATGCCCAGCGCGAAGGCCGCGAGCACCCCGCAGCCGACCGCGACCATGGTCAACCTGCGGAGGGCGGTACTGGGCGTTGAAGGCGATGTGACTGATGCGGCTCGTGGGGCTGGTTCGACGGGTGGGGCTGGTGGGGCTGGAGCGACAGCTACGGAGCGGTGCGCGATGGCGTCGGCCTCCGGCGCCTCAGGCGCACCGCCGTCCGGCGGGACGGGCAGCGCGACCAGGTCCCAGGCCGGCCCGCTCACCGAACCTGGGGCGAGCTTGCCGAGCTGCGCTGTCTCGAGCTGCTCGAGGTGCCGTGTCGGCCGCGGGTTCTCCCTCACGCGGGAACGATAGCGCCCAGGGGTGAAATGCCGGAATCCCGGTGGGCCGGTGGGTCTGCTGTGGGACGATCCGCCGGTGACGACGAGAGGGCGGTCCGGACTGGAGCTGTGGCTGGACGACCCGGAGGGTGACGAAGGCCCCACACCCGTCACAAGCCATCCGGTATTCGCCAAGGTGGCCCCGCCTCAGTTCTACGAGAACGGCACATGAGCGCGCAACAGGAGTCGAGCGGCATACCTCCAGCACTGCGACGCGCGAAGCGCGTGGCGACGGCGTCAGCTCTGACCGGCGTCGCTACGGCACTTGCCGGTGCCGCCGTCTGGCACGTGGTCGACGACAGCCAGCTCCTCCTGGTCGCGGGGATCATGGACGACCAGACCCTCACCTTCCTGCTGTGGCTCGTCACGGGACTGTCCGCCATCGTGCTGGGGGTGGCCGGGTTTCGGCTGTTCGTCATCGGGTACGAGGCGTTCACCGCGGCCATGGCGGCGCTCTTCCTTTGCGCGTTGATCCTGGCCGCCGCCGTCGGCGTCCTGGCGATGGGTCTCCTCGCGCTGCTGTCGGCGGCGCACAGGTACGAGACACTGCACGAGCTCGACCGGCCCGCCGGGAGACAGGTGGTTATCCAGGACTTCAGTGGGTTGCATGGCGCCTCGTGGCGGTTCTACGCGGGTGGGCCGTTCCTCTACGACGAGATCACGGCGCCGACGACCACTGTCGACTGCGCGGAGCTCAGCGCCGCGGGGCGGCCCACGTTCGAGGACGGTGCGTACCTGCTCCGGACCGGCAGGGATGGCAGGGACGTCATCATGTACACCGCCGACGGACGGCTGAGCTGCGAACACCACGACGTATCGCAGATGGTCCTCCCGGACTGACCGCCAGGACGAGGCCCTTAGCGCCGGGGCCGGTCCGGGAGCGCCGTGCGCGAGGAGATGGTCGCGATCGTCAGGCACAGCGTGACGGCGACGGTGCTGAAGTCGAACGTCCCGCTGTACGACCAGGTGTCGCGAAGTCAGGCGAGCGCCATCGGAACCGGCGGCTCTCTCCAGGTCGATCCCCGCGAAGTTCTCGGTGGGACGCCCCCCACCGTGGTGCTTCTCAAGCAGGTCGTGGCGGCAGCTGCATGGTGCTGAAGAGTTATCCACAGATTTGGAATCCAGCAAGCAGATCGTACGAGTGTTCGAGATAATAGATGCACTGAAGGAGTGAGAACTAGAGGCCAGTAATCGAGATGGGCGGGGGTGGGCACGATGGATCAGACGACGAACAGCGGACCCGCTGGTGGCCTGCCCGCGCCGGCGTTGATCGAGGACGTGCTGGCCCGGATCGAGAACGAGACAGAAGACCTCACCGCGCTGACCAGCCCCGAGACGCTGACCGGATGGGATGCACCGAGCATCGGCCGCCTGGCCGACGCGCACACGCGTATCCGTCGGCTGACCGGGCGTCTGGACGGGGTGCGGTACACCCTGCTGCCCCGCATCGAGGCCGAGGGTTCCTGGCGCTCGGGTGGCATGGCCCGCACGTTC
This sequence comes from Promicromonospora sp. NPDC023805, assembly GCF_040639635.1. NCBI lineage: Bacteria > Bacillati > Actinomycetota > Actinomycetes > Micrococcales > Promicromonosporaceae > Promicromonospora > Promicromonospora sp. NPDC023805. Next base: position 127,022 of record NZ_JBFAAH010000001.1, read on the forward strand.
ACGACGTGGCTGCGGCTGCGCGAAGGGATCTCCGCGTCGACCGCGGGTAAGGACATGACGATCGCGCGCCGTCTCGCGACCGCACTCCCAGTCACTAGGGAGCGTCTTGTCGCCGGGACCCTGGGCGCGGACCACGCCCGGGTGATGACGGAGGTCGCACCCACCAGCGAGACCCGCACCGACGCACTGGCCCGGCTGATCGACACCCGCACCGGCCACACCACCACACCCGAACAGTTCGTGCAGTCGGTGCCGGCCGACTTCCCCGACCCCGCAGACGACCCCGACGGTGCCCGCACCCGTGAGCTGGTCACCCAGGTCCTGGAGGGCGCGATCACCGAGGGAACCCTGGTCACCGGTGAAGGCATCGTCCTGCGCGAAGCAGGTGTGTTGAACGCGGACCAGTTCCGCAAGGTGGCTCGCCGGTTCGCGACCATCACCGACCCCGACACCGACGACACCGACGACGACAAGGCCGCCCAGGGCGAGTTCCTGGACCTGTCCAAGACGTTCGGCGGGTACCACGTCGCAGGGTTCCTCACCGACGAACACGGCCTGCAGCTCACCACCGCGATCAACGCGATGATGGGCGCACCCTCAGCCGAGGACACCCGCACCACGACCCAGCGTCGCGCACAAGGCCTCGCCGATGTCGCCCGGGTGGTGCTGGACACGAACCAGGCCTCCCCAAGAGCAGCGATCGCGCCGCACCTGAATGTCACGGTGTCCTGGAACGAGTTCGTCGCCCAGGTCACCCGCACCCGGGACGGCCTGTGCCTGACCTGCGGACAGACCCAGCCCGGTCGCGGGAACCGACCAGGCGTAGCGGGGCCACGCACAACAGAGCCAGGCGCTACTGGGACAGACACAACGGATCCGGCGGCCGGTGGGCCAGCGAGCGGAGAATCGACCGGAAGTCCGGGTGGCTGGAGCACAGCGGGTGCGGCAGTGTCCGGGTTCATGTCCTCGGGTGGTCCGGTGTTCACCGAGACCGGCGGTCGTGCCCCACGAGCGCTGGTACGCCGGTTGGCGTGCCACAGCGCCATCACCCGGATCGTGTTCGGACCCGACGGCGCAGTCCTCGACGTCGGACGCGCCCAACGCACCGTGTCGGGGCAGATGCGACGCGCCGTCATCGCAAGAGACCACCACTGCGTCTACCCAGGATGCGACCAACCACCCTCACGATGCGAAGTCCACCACGCCATCACCCACAGGGCCGACGGCGGAGACGCCTCCGTCACCAACAGCGCATTGCTGTGCTGGTACCACCACCAGCTCGTCGACACCAAGGGCATCACCATGCACTGGACCGGGAAGGCCACCACCGACACCACGGCCGGTGCTCTGCTCGAGACAGGGTGGGCGTTCACCGACGCCCGTGGGCACCGCATCCGCCTTCCTGAACCCATCGAAGCCACACCACCACCACCCGACGCCGAAGCCGCCTGATCTACAGGTCGCGGTGGCCAGGCCAGCACACCAGGCGCTCAGCGTTCGACTGCCGAGTCAGGCACCGATTGAGAGCGACGAGGCCCGCCCGTCCGCCGGGGGGCCGCTTCGTGCTCGGACCGGGTAGTCGAAGGACCACGTGGCACTTCGCCGCGCGCCACCCCGACGAGCGCCTGCCACCGGAGTCGACGATCAAACTTGATCGCCTGCAGGCCCTACCGCCGGAGCCGGTCCGGGAGCGCCGTCCGCGAGGAGATCGCCACGATCGCCAGGCACAGCGCGACGGCGACTGTGCCGAAGCCGAACATCTCGCCGTACGACCAGGTGTCGCGCAGCCAGGCGAGCGCCATCGGGACGAAGAACCCGATGTAGGTCAGCGAGTAGAAGACGGCGGTCAGCCCGGCGAGCTGGCCCGGCCCGGCGATCCGCGCCACCTCGCTCAGCCCGGCCACGAGCGCGAGACCGTAGCCGGTACCGAGGACTACTGCCGCCACCACGCCGATCGGCAGCGACAGAGCGCTGGACGCCCAGGCGGCGAGCGCCATCCCCGCGGCGACGATGGTCAGCGCCACGATGGAAGCACGGGCCGACGACGGCGTGTCGATCCGGCGGGCAACCACCTGGATACCGATGCCGCACCCGAGCGCGAGGATGGCCATGACACCCGCGAAGGCGATGGGGAAGCCACCTACCTGGTCGGTGAGCAGGCTCGGCAGCACCGCGAACGCGCAGCCGGCGCAGCCGAACACCCAGGGTGCGAGGGGCACGACCACCCGCAGGAACCTGGGGTGCCGGACGGCGGTGATGCGCAGGTCGTCGAGCAGCGGAGCCCGCTCGCCGCGTGGGAGGCGCTGGCGGGTCTCCGGGACGCGGAGCAGGACCAGGCCGGCGAGCAGGGATCCAGCCGCGTGCAGCACGTACGCCAGGAGCGTGGGCCAGGGGGCGAACTGCGCGAGCATGGCGGCGATGCCCGCCCCGGAGAGGAATCCCGCGGTCAGGGAGAGCGATCCGCGACGAGGCCCGGCGGCACGCTCGCCGGTGGCGGCGCTGAGCTCCGTGAGCCAGGTGGATCCCACGGCCATGGCCAGCCCGAGCGCGACGCCGCAGAGCAGACGGCCGATGGAGAGCACCACGGGGCTCTCCGGGTCCAGCGCGAGCACGAGCGACCCGAGCGCCGACAGCGGCGCCGCGGGCAGCAGCAGCGGGCGGCGGCCGAACCTGTCGGACAGCGGCCCGCCCAGCAGCAGCGCGGGGACGAGACCGAACACGTAGACGGCGAGGAGCGCGTCGACCGTGACGGGTCCCATGACGCCCTGCTCGCGGTACATCACGAGCAGCGGCGTGAACTCGTTGCCGCCCCAGGCCACGGCCAGGAGGACGGCGGCGACCGGCCACCAGGTGCGCCGTCCCACGGGGAGCGGGATCGAGGCAGAGGTGTCCCCGGGGCGCGAACGTGGCATGGCCTCATCCTCCGCAATGGGCGCCCGGTGGAACAACCCGTGGGGCTGTGAGCGTGCGCACAGGCACTTCACAGCCCCACGGGGTCACGGCAGGAGAAGCTGCGGGCTACTTGCTCTCGGAGGAGCCGTTCGCCTCGGCAGGCTCGGCGGTGGCTGCGCTCTCGGAGGCGGTGCTCACCGAACCGTCGTCGGCGGCCGAGCCCGCAGGCTCGGTGCCGTTCTCAGGCTCGGTCTCGGCGTCCTCGTCCTCGGGCTCCCGCCCCGGCTGGTACACCGAAGGCTCGGGCTCCGGGTGACGCCGGCCCTGCAGCACGATGATCGCGATGCCCAGGAGGATCGCGACCCCCGACGTCCAGACGTTCGCCGGGACACCCAGCGGAGCGTCGCTCGTCGGGTCGATCCGGATGGTCTCGAGCCAGCTACGGCCGAGGCCGTACCAGATCAGGTAGAGGCCGAACATGCGGCCCCAGCGCAGGCCGGCACCGGGCGTACCGCCGTCGGCCAGCAGTGCCTCGTTCCGGCGGACCACCCGCCGCTCGATGGCGAGCAGCAGCGCGATCCCGATGAGGTTCCAGATCATCTCGTACAGGAACAAGGGGTGGAACAGCGTGCCCTCCGGGGTCCCGACCGGGAACATCGGCGCGTCCGACCGGATCTCCAGGCCCCAGGGCAGCGTGGTCGGCAGGCCGAACAGCTCCTGGTTGACGTAGTTGCCCAGCCGTCCGATCGCCTGGGCGGCGAGCAGGCCGGGCGCCAGGGCGTCGGCGAACGACCAGAACCGCAGGCCCGTCAGGCGGCAGCCGATCCAGACGCCCACGGCACCGCCGAGGAGCGAACCGAACAGGGCGTTGCCACCCTCCCAGATCCGGACCCAGGCCCACGGGTCGACGCCGGGGCCGGTGAAGTCCCCGAGGTGGGTGAGCACGTGGTAGATCCGGGCGCCGACGATGCCGATGGGCACCGCCCACATCGCGATGTCGAGGGCGAGGCCGGGGGCAGCTCCGCGTGCGCGGAGACGCCGGTCCGTGATGTACGCGGCGGCAGCGATGCCGGCCAGCAGACACAGGGCGTAGGTATGGATGGTGAGCGGACCCAGGTGGATCTGGGACCACACCGGATCGGGGCTGGGGATACTGGCCGGAAGCACGACCCGAAGGTACCGCGACTGACCGACATCGTGGGCATCGAACTCGGCGCGCACAAAAAACTCCGCCGCAACCCAGGGGGCCGCGGCGGAGCCCGACGGGATCAGCGCTTGCGCTTCTCCCGGACCCGCACCGAGATCTCGATGGGCGTGCCCTCGAAACCGAACGTCTCGCGCAGGCGGCGCTCGATGAAGCGGCGGTAGCCCGCCTCGATGAACCCCGTGGCGAAGATGACGAACCGCGGCGGACGGGTCGAGGCCTGCGTCGCGAACAGGATGCGCGACTGCTTGCCACCGCGCAGCGGGTGCGGGTGCGCGGCCACGAGCTCGCCGAGGAACGCGTTGAGCTTGCCCGTCGGGACGCGCCGGTCCCACGACGCGAGCGAACGCTCGATCGCCGGGACCAGTCGCTCGCTGTGCCAGCCGGTGCGGGCCGACAGGTTGACGCGCGGCGCCCAGGTGATCTGCACGAGCTCCTTCTCGATCTCACGCTCGAGGAAGGGGCGGCGCTCCTCGTCCATGAGGTCCCACTTGTTGTACGCGATGACGAGCGCACGGCCCGCGTCGACGACCTGCTGGATCACGCGGATGTCCTGCTCGGTCAGCGGGTCGGACGCGTCCACCAGGACGACGCCGATCTCCGCCTTCTCGATGGCGGCCTGCGTGCGCAGCGAGGCGTAGAAGTCCGCGCCCTTGGTCTGGTGCACGCGACGACGGATGCCGGCGGTGTCCACGAACCAGTACGGGATGCCGCGCAGCTCGATGAGCTCGTCGACCGGGTCGCGCGTGGTGCCGGCGACCTCGTCGACCACCACTCGCTCCGAGCCGGCGATCTTGTTCAGCAGCGAGGACTTGCCGACGTTCGGCCGCCCGACGAGCGCCACGCGGCGCGGGCCGGCGGGCCGCACGGCGCCGTGCTCCGACGTCGTCGGCAGGGCCTTGACGGCGGCGTCGAGCAGGTCGCCCGTACCGCGGCCGTGCAGGGCGGAGACCGGGTGCGGCTCCCCCAGGCCCAGCGCCCACAGATACGTGGCGTCCGCCTCGCCCGAGGCGCCGTCGACCTTGTTGGCGCACAGCACGACGGGCTTGCCGGAGCGGCGCAGCATCTCCACCACGCGCTCGTCGGTGGAGGTGGCGCCCACCGTGGCGTCGACGACGAACACCACGGCGTCGGCGAGGGAGATCGCTACCTCGGCCTGCTCGGCGACCTTGGACTCGATGCCGGCGACGTCGACCTCCCAGCCACCCGTGTCGACGAGCATGAACGGGCGACCGGCCCACTCGGCCGGGTAGGACACGCGGTCACGCGTGACGCCCGGCTTGTCGGCCACCACTGCCTCGCGGCGGCCGAGGATGCGGTTGACCAGCGTCGACTTGCCGACGTTCGGACGCCCGACGACGGCCAGGACGGGCAGCGCCCGCTCGGCCGCCTCCTGCTCGTCGCTCCACTCGGAGTCGAGCAGCGCCTGGTCCGACTCGTCGAGCTCGAACTCGTCGAGGCCGACGCGCAGCGCACGCTCGCGCGCGACGTCGTCCTCGGTCTCGGCGAGGGCGTCGGCGAGATCAAGGTCGGGTGCGGCCGGGGCGGCCGCGTCCAGGGCAGCATCATCTCGGGCCGTCGCGTCCAGCGCAGCAGCCTCCGATGCAGAGGGGTCGTGGGTCATGCCCTCATTGTCGCAGGCCTGACGCGCTCCGGCCGACTCGTGGCCATATGACCTGCGTCGCTCCCACCCGCCTCGAGACGTCAGGCCTGCTGGTCACGCCCTGCTGGTCAGGCCCTGCTGGTCAGGCCCTGCTGGTCGCAGCCTCGGACTGCGCGACGACGGCGAGCACGGCGTCGACCGTCTGCTCGAAGTCGAGGTCGCTGGAGTCGACGGTCGCCACGCCGTCGGCGGCGACGTGGAACTGCGTGACCTTCGCGTCGTCCTGGTCGCGGCGCAGCACCTGGTCACGCGTGGCGTCGACCGCCGTTGCGTCGGCCGCGCCGTGCACCTCCAGCGACCGGCGGCGCAGGCGCGCCTCCTCGGAGGCGGTGAGCAGCACGCGGACGTCGGCGTCGGGCGCGACGACCGTGGTGATGTCGCGGCCCTCGGCCACGATCCCCCGGCCGCCCGAGAACACCGCCTGGGCGCTCGACTCCTGGTCGATGATCTCGCGCTGGAGCCGCTTGAGCTCGGCCCGCACGTCGAGGTTGGACGCCACCTTCGAAACGGCGGTCGTGACCTCGGTGGTGCGGATGGTCACGGCGACGTCCCGCCCGTCCAGCTCGACGCCGGGTGCGGCCGGGTCCAGGCCCATGACCAGGGGCATCGCGCGGACCGCCGCGGCGACCGATGCGGCGTCGTCCAGGTCCGCCGTCGCCATGCTCCACACCGTGGCCGCCCGGTACATGGCCCCCGTGTCGAGGTAGGAAAGGCCGAGCCGCGCGGCGACCGCCTTCGACACGCTCGACTTGCCGGACCCGGACGGTCCGTCGATCGCCACAACAACAGGGCTGGTCACAGTCCCGCTCGCTTTCCGTTGAGTGCTGGGTATTTGCTGCCGGAGTGCGTAAGAGGGCGCAGATACCCAGCACTCAGCGGTCGAGGTTACAGGTCTACGGCACCCATCAGGGTGCCCAGCTCCGTGCGGCCCAGAACGCGGGTGCGGCCGGACTTCAGGTCGCCCAGCGGGATCGGGCCGATCCGGGTGCGCACGAGGCGCGTCACCGGGTGCCCGACGGCCTGGAACATACGGCGCACGATCCGGTTGCGTCCCTCGTGCAGGACGACCTCCAGCATCGCGTAGCCGTCGATCTGCTGGATCACCTGCACCGCGTCCATCTTGGCGAGGCCGTCGTCGAGCTCGATGCCCTTCAGGAGCTCACGCCCGACGCGCGGGTAGATCTCGCCCTCGACGGTCACGAGGTACGTCTTCGCGATCTTGTACTTCGGGTGGGACAGACGGTTGGCGAGCTCGCCGTCGTTCGTCAGGAGCAGCAGGCCCTCGCTGTCGGCGTCGAGCCGGCCGATGTGGAAGAGCCGCTCCTCGCGGTTCTTGATGAGGTCCGCGACGGTCGGCCGGCCCTTGGGGTCGTCCATCGTGGAGACCACGCCCAGCGGCTTGTTCAGCGCGATGGTGAGCTTGGTCTGGTCCAGCTGGATCCGGAGCCCGTCCACGTGGATGACGGCGGTGACGGGGTCGACCCGCACACCCAGCTCGGTGACGATCTGGCCGTCCACCTCGACGTGCCCGCCCGCGATGAGCTCCTCGCTCGCCCGGCGGGACCCGAGCCCGGCCTGGGCAAGCACCTTCTGCAGCCGCACGCCGCCCTCGACGTGGACGTCGCGGCCCTGCTCGACGGGCTGCGCGGGCCTGCGGCGCGGCGCGTTCGCCTGGGCACGGCTCTTGGCCGAGCTGCCGCCCCGGAAGTTCTTGCCGCCCTTACCGGACTGGCCGGAGTGGTCGGGTCGGCGCGGCTGCTGGCCACCACTGGATTCGCGGCGGCTCCCGCCGCGGCGTTCGTTGCTCATGATTTACGTCTCTCGGTGAGTCGGGAAGGGCACTGCGACCTGCCTGCGGACGGACCAGTAGTCCAGGCCAGGAATCCAGTTAGGAGTCCAGCCCGTCGAGGCCCTCGAACGTGTCGAGGTCGGGCAGGTGCGGAGCCAGCGGAGGCAGCTCGTCGAGCGACGAGAAGTCCATCCGCTCCAAGAAGTATCCCGTGGTTCCGAACAGAACCGCACCCGAGCTCGGATCCTGGCCGATCTCGGCGATCAGCCCGCGGGTCAGCAGCGTCCGCACGACGCCGTCCACGTTGACCCCGCGCACGGCGCTGACCTGGCCACGCGTCACCGGCTGGCGGTAGGCGACCACCGCAAGCGTCTCCAGTCCGGCCTGGCTCAACTTGGAGGACTGGCCGTCCAGCACGAAGCGTCCGACGGGGTCCGCGTGCGCCGCCGACGAGTAGATGCGCCAGCCGTCCACGGTCCGGCGCAGCTCGAAACCGCGCGGGCGGGAGCCGAGGTGGCCCGCGTACTCGTCGGCCAGCTCGTGCAGGATGTCGTCGGTCTCGTGCTGCGGCAGGTTCAGGGCGGCGGCGATGCGGTCCGCACCGATCGGTGCGTCGGCCACCATGAGCACCGCCTCGACCGCCGCATGCGCGCCGCCCGGAAGCGTGTGCACGTCGACGAAGGCCAGCTCGTCCTGCGTCGAGCCCTCGGCCGGGGCGTCCACCTGCACGGCCTCGGGGGCCTGTTCTTCGACGGTCATGCTGTTGTCGCCTCCGTTCCGGGCTCCGCGGTCAGTGCTCGTTCCTGATCGGCCGGCTCCTGGCCTGCCTGCTCCTCCACCACCAGGTCACCCTCGTCGAACTCGCTCGGTCCCGCCTGCGGATCGAGGTACTTCTCGCCGTCGTCCGGCCCGGCGGTCCAGCGCACCGTGAGCTCGCCCAGCGGGCTGATCTGCTCGAACGCCACCAGGGAGTCGCGGAACAGCTCCAGCAGCGCGAGGAACCGGGCCACTGTCACGAGGCGCTCGGTCCCTGCTGTCAGCGACCGGAAGGTCAGCGAGTGCTCGTCCCGCAGGCGCCTCACGATGACGCCCGCCTCCTCGCGCACGCTCACCGCGGAGCCGTGCAGGTGGGCGAGACCCACCACTGGCGGCGGCTTCGGGGCGAGCACCCGGGCGGCCAGCTCGGCGAGCTGCTCCCCCGTCGTGTCCCAGACCAGCTCCGGCAGGATCGCCGCGAGGTGCGGCTCGAGCGGCGCCAGGCGCGGCACACGGCGTCCGGCCGACGCCATCTGCTCCGCGATGACCTTCGAGACCTCCTTGTACGCCCGGTACTGCAGCAGCCTCGCGAACAGCAGGTCGCGGGCCTCGAGCAGCTCGAGGTCCTCCGAGTCCTCGTCGACGACGCCGGGCAGCAGCCGGGCGGCCTTGAGGTCGAGCAGCGTCGCCGCGATCACGAGGAACTCGCTGGCCACGCCGAGGTCCCAGGACGCATGCTCCACGCCGCGCGCGGCGGCCTCGCGGGAGGCCCGCTCCGCCTCACGGATGTGCGCGACGAACTCGTCGGTCACGACGGCGAGCGCCACCTCGGTGACGTCCATCTTGTGCTTCGCGATCAGCGAGAGCAGCAGGTCGAACGGGCCCTCGAAGTTGTGCAGGTGGACCTGGAAGGTCCGGGAGCTGCGGCGCTCGTCGACGGGAGCCTGGTCGACGTCCGGTTCCGCGACGACGGCGTCCGGCCCGGCGGCGACGTCAGCCTCCGCCTCCAGGACGTCGGACCGTTCCACCGCCGCCTCAGGCGGCATCGCCACGGGCCACGAGCTCCCGGGCGAGCTGACGGTACGCGGCGGCGCCCGGGTGTCCCGGCGCATAGTCGGTGATGGGCTCGGCGGCGACAGTGGCGTCCGGGAACTTCACGGTGCGCCCGATGATCGAGTGGAGCAGCGTGTCGCCGAAGGCCTCGTACACGCGGGCCACCACCTCGCGGGAGTGCAGGGTGCGCGAGTCGTACATGGTGGGGAGGATACCGTCGATCTCCAGGGCGGGGTTGAGCCGGTCCCGCACCTTCTCGATGGTCTCCACCAGCAGCGCGACGCCGCGCAGCGCGAAGAACTCGCACTCCAGCGGGATCAGCACGCCGTGCGCCGCGGTCAGCGCGTTCACGGTGAGCAGGCCGAGGCTCGGCTGACAGTCGATGAGGATCACGTCGTAGTCGTCGAGCACCGGACGCAGCGCGCGGGACAGCACGGACTCACGGGCGACCTCACCCACGAGCTGCACCTCCGCGGCGGACAGGTCGATGTTCGCCGGCAGCACGTCGAGGTTCTCGATCCCCGACGAGATGATCACGTCGTTGATGTCGACGTCCCGCTCCATGAGCAGGTTGTAGACGGTCAGGTCGAGCTCGTGCGGGTTGACGCCGATGCCTACCGACGCGGCGCCCTGCGGGTCGAAGTCCACCAGGAGCACCTTGCGGCCGTACTCCGCGAGGCACGCGCCGAGGTTGATGGTGGTGGTCGTCTTGCCGACCCCGCCCTTCTGGTTGCACATCGCGATGATGCGCGCCGGACCGTGGCTCGTCAGCGGCGCCGGCTCCGGCAGCTCCGGCATGGCGCGTCCGACGACGTCGCGCACGATCTCCGAGTCCGTGGGTGCGCCGACGACCGTCTTGCCGAGAAGTATGTCGGTCATCGTGTTCGCTCCCTCCTGGCTGGGTGCCTCGCTCACGCCCGCCACGCTATACCAGAGTGTGGGCGCCGCTCCGCGAAAGCCTCGGCGTGGCGTCCTTCGGGCCCGCTACCGGGCCCGGGGGTGCGCGGCCGCGTAGACCTCGCGCAGCGCGTCCGGGGTGACCATCGTGTAGATCTGGGTGGTCGTGACGGACGCGTGCCCCAGCAGCTCCTGGACCACCCGCACGTCTGCCCCGCCCGACAGGAGGTGGGTGGCGAACGAGTGCCGCAGCGTGTGCGGCGAGACGTGCTCCTTGAGGCCCGCGCGAGCCGCGGCGGCCTGCAGCGCGGCCCATGCGGTCTGCCGCGACATCCGGGCGCCGCGTGTATTGAGGAACAGGGCTGGCGTGCCCCGGCCCGCGGCGGACAGCGCCGGCCGCGACCGGACCAGGTAGCCCTCGAGCGCGTCCCGCGCGAACGAGCCGACGGGCACCGCACGCTCCTTCGCGCCCTTGCCGAGCAGCCGGACGGCGGTCCTGTCGCTGACGCCGTCGACGTCGAGCCCCACGATCTCGGAGATCCGGGCGCCCGTCGCGTACAGCAGCTCGAGCAGCGCCCGGTCGCGCAGGGGCAGCGGACCCTCGCCCGTGCCCGCCGCGTCGAGCAGGGCGGCGACGTCGTCGACGGACAGCGCGTGCGGCAGCCGGCGCAGCTGGGTGGGTGCGCGCACCTCGGCGGACGGGTCGTCCACCGCCATACCCTCGGCCTGCGCGAACCGGTGCCAGCCCCGCACGGCAGCCAGGGCGCGCGCGGTGGACGACGCCGACAGCGGGCGTCCGCCGTCGGCCCCCTGGCGCACCGCCTCGACGAAGCTGGTGACGTCGGACTCCGTGACGTCGCCGAGGCCGGACCGGGCGGACGTCGCAAGGAACGCCCGGTAGCGCACGAGGTCGCGGCGGTAGGCGGCGACGGTGTTGGTCGAGAGGCCGCGCTCCACGCTCAGGTGCGCGAGGTAGTCCTGCAGGGCGCGGTCGAGCCGGGCGCTGACGTCCGGGCCCGGTGCGGGCTCACGGAGGGTCTGCAGGTGGGCCTGGGCGGTTGACACCGCCCCATCATGCCGAGCGTGGCCTGCCGTTCGGGCAGGCCACGCCGGGTGACCGGTGTGCGAGGTTGCTCCCGCGTCAGGAGGGGTTGATCCCGAACAGCTCGGCGCGCGAGCGGATCACCTGTGCGCGGGCGAGGCGCGGCTTGTCGCTGCCGTCGCGGATGACGGAGCCCGCTGCCTCGAACTCGGCGAAGAAGTCGACGGCCCAGGCCACGTCCGACGACGTCGGCGCGAAGGACTCGTTGATGACTGCCGGCTGCTCGAAGTCCAGGCAGAGCTTGCCGGTCATGCCGAGGATGACGGCGTCGGCGGACTGCTCGCGGAGCAGCGCGTGCGACGAGCCGACCGTTGGGCCGTCGACGGGGCCGGGCAGGCCGCCGATGCGGCTGGCGACCACGAGGCGCGTACGCGGGTACGCCATGGCCATGGGCTCGTTGGCGGTGCCGGTGTCGCGGCGGTAGTCGCCGGAGCCGAACGCGAGGCGGAAGGCGCCGCGGGCCCTGGCGATGTTGACGGCCTCCTCGATGCCGAGGGCCGACTCGACGAGCGGGATGACCGGCACGTCGCCGCCGAGGCGCTGCGCGGTGTCGATGACGTCGTCGGCGCTCTCCGTCTTGGCGAGCATGACGCCGTTGAGGCCCTTGAGGCCCCGCAGGTGCGCGACGTCGTCGGCCCACGACGACGCCTGGCGGTCGTTGATCCGGACCCAGGCGCTGCCACCGTTCTTGATCCACCGGATGACGTTCTCGCGCGCCTCGTCCTTCAACGAGTCGTCGATGGCGTCCTCGCAGTCGAGGATCACCTGGTCCGCCCGGGAGAGCTGCGCCTTGTCGAAGAGCTCGGTCCGCATCGCGGACAGCAGGAGCCAGGCACGCGCGTAGTCGGGGGCCACGCGGGACTTCTCGCGGGCTGCCCGGCGGGGAGCCAGGTCCACCTCGGGAACGGCGGAGGACGACGTCGGCAGGCCCGCGGAGTAGCTCTCAGACTGGCGGGGAGACTGCTGGGCAGACTGATCGGCGAGGGCGGTGGTTCGGTCGGCTGGGGTCTCGGTCACACCCTCAGCCTAGGCGCGGACACCGACACGGGCCGAATCACGAACCACTACATGGGCGCGAACAATATGAACAGAAGACCGTCTTGACAAACGCCTTGACGAACGTCTCGACGAAGCAGCGTCAGAACGGCAGGAAGACGTCCACCGCGACGGCCACGAAGAGCAGCGACAGGTACGTGATCGACGCGTGGAACACCTTCATGGCGCCCAGCTTGCCGCTCGCCTTGCCCTGCGCGCGGCGCAGCATCGCGATGGTCGCCCAGAGGAACCACGCGCCGAGCGCCGCGGCCACCGCGGTGTACACCCACGACATGCCCGCGAGCGGCGTCAGCAGCAGCGAGCAGGCGATCATCGCGAGCGTGTAGCCCACCATCTCGGCGGCCACGCGCTTGTCGTCGCTGACGACCGGCAGCATCGGGACGTTCGCGTTCGCGTAGTCCTTCTTGAACTTGATCGACAGCGGCCAGTAGTGCGGCGGCGTCCAGAAGAAGATGATGCCGAACAGCGCCAGCGCCGCCCAGCTCAGCTCGCCGGTCACCGACGCCCAGCCGATGAAGACGGGCATGCAGCCCGCGATGCCGCCCCACACGATGTTCTGCGGGGTGCGGCGCTTGAGGATCATCGTGTAGCCGACGACGTAGATGGCGATCGCGGCCAGCGTGAGCCACATCGCCGCCCAGTTGATGACCAGCGCGAACCACGTCAGCGACAGCAGGCCGAGGATCGAGGCGAACACCAGACCCGCGCGCGGCGTGATCTCCCCGGTGGCCATCGGACGCTTCTTCGTCCGGTTCATCACCTGGTCGATGTCCCGGTCCCACCACATGTTGAACGCGTTGGCGCTCCCGGCGGCGCCGGCGCCCCCGATGAGGGTGGTGAGGATCAGCCAGAAGCTCGGCATGCCGTCGTTCGCCAGGATCATGGTCGGCACGGTCGTCACGAGCAGCAGCTCGATGACGCGCGGCTTGGTCAGCGCCACGTACGCGCCGGCCCGGCTCAGGAACCATCCTCCGGGACGCTGCCCGACGTCGGAGGCGGGCTGCTCGATTCCGGGCTGCTCGATTCCGGGCTGCTCGGTGCCGGACTGCTCCGTGGCGGGCTGCTCGGTGCCGGATGTCTGGGGACGCGCGGTCTGGCCGGTCGTCGTGTGGCTCGTTCTCACGCGCGTCGCAGTTCCGTTCGGAGTCTGGAGATCGATAACGCACCTGGTGGCGGTGCTGTGACTGTGCTGATGGCAGTGCTGCCGGCAGCGTCGCCTCACGGGTGCCCGCCCATCGTACGTCGCGGCCTGACGTGGCCGCGCACCGCATTCCCGTGACGCCGTGTGAGATTTGTCCGAGCGCGGTGACCATCCCCACTGTGGACAGGCCTGCGCGGGTGCTGGGGTGCGCGTATAGGGTTGATTTCGCAATCGAACGAAGGGCGGCCGGCATTCCGCCGCCGCCGCACGCACGCTGCGCGGCTCTCCGGCCCGTCCGCTCTCCGGGCAGGGTCAGGGTCGGCGGCGGAGAGAAAGAGGACTCGTGAACGCTTTCGACCCCGTGCTGAAGCCCTTGGAGTGGTCGGAGCTCGACGAGCGAGCGGTCAAGGCCATCAAGGCACTGGCTGCGGACGCCGTCGAGAAGGTGGGCAACGGACATCCCGGAACCGCGATCTCGCTCGCACCGGCCGCCTACCTCCTCTTCCAGAAGGCCATGCGCCACGACCCGTCCGACCCCGACTGGCTGGGCCGCGACCGGTTCGTGCTGAGCGCCGGCCACTCGTCGCTGACGATCTACCTCCAGCTCTTCCTCGCCGGCTACGGCCTCGAGATGGACGACATCGCCGCGCTGCGCACCTGGGGCTCCAAGACCCCCGGCCACCCGGAGTACCGCCACACCGCCGGTGTCGAGATCACGACCGGCCCGCTGGGCCAGGGCCTCGCGTCCGCCGTCGGCATGGCGATGGCCTCCCGCCGCGAGCGCGGCCTGCTCGACCCCGCCGCCGCACCTGGTGAGTCGCCGTTCGACCACCACGTGTACGTCATCGCGTCCGACGGCGACCTGCAGGAGGGCGTGACCTCGGAGGCCTCGTCGCTCGCGGGCCACCAGCAGCTCGGCAACCTGATCCTGATCTGGGACGACAACAAGATCTCGATCGAGGACGACACCGACATCGCGTTCACCGAGGACGTCCTCAAGCGCTACGAGGCCTACGGCTGGCACACCCAGCGCGTCGACTGGACCTCGGGTGGCGAGGGTTACGCGGAGGACACCGACACGCTGGCCGCCGCGCTCGACGCCGCCAAGGCGGAGACCGGCAAGCCCTCGATCATCGCGCTGCGCACGATCATCGGCTGGCCCGCGCCCACCAAGCAGAACACGGGTGGCATCCACGGCTCCGCCATGGGCGCCGACGAGGTCAAGGGCCTCAAGTCCGTGCTCGGGCTCGAACCCGAGGCGACGTTCGCCATCGACGCCGAGGTCCTGTCCTACACGCGCTCCGTCGCGCAGCGCCAGGCCACCCAGCGCGAGGCGTGGGAGTCCTCCTTCGCCGCCTGGAAGGAAGCCAACCCGGAGCAGGCGGCCCTGCTGGCGCGTCTGCGCGCCCACGAGCTGCCCGAGGGCTGGACGGCCTCGCTGCCCGAGTTCGAGGCGAGCGAGAAGGGCGTCGCGACCCGTGCGGCGTCGGGCAAGGTGCTCTCCGCCCTGGCGGACGTGCTGCCCGAGCTGTGGGGCGGCTCCGCCGACCTGGCCGGCTCCAACAACACGACGATGGACGGTGCGTCGTCCTTCGTGCCCGCCGAGCACGCGACCAAGAAGTTCCCCGGCGACCCGTACGGCCGCACGCTGCACTTCGGCATCCGCGAGCACGGCATGGGCTCGATCCTCAACGGCATAGTGCTGCACGGCCTGACCCGCCCGTACGGCGGGACGTTCCTGCAGTTCGCCGACTACATGCGTGCCTCGGTCCGCCTGGCGGCGCTGATGGGCATCCCCACCACGTTCGTCTGGACGCACGACTCGATCGGCCTCGGCGAGGACGGCCCGACCCACCAGCCGGTCGAGCACCTCGCGGCGCTGCGGGCCATCCCGAACCTCGACGTCGTCCGCCCCGCTGACGCGAACGAGACCGCCTGGGCCTGGCGCGGCATCCTGGAGAACCGGGACAACCCGGCAGGCATCGTGCTGACCCGCCAGAACGTGCCCACGTACCCGCGCGGCACCGAGGGCTTCGGCTCGGCCGAGGGCACCCTCAAGGGCGGCTACACCCTCCTGGACACCGACGGCACGCCCGACGTCGTCCTCGTGGGCACCGGCTCCGAGGTGCAGCTCGCCGTCGAGGCGCGCGCGATCCTCGCCGCCGACGGCGTGCAGGCCCGCGTCGTCTCCATGCCCTCGCGCGAGTGGTTCGACAAGCAGGACGACTCCTACCGCGAGTCGGTCATCCCGTCCGGTGTGAAGGCACGTGTCTCCGTCGAGGCAGGCGTGGCGCAGGGCTGGCGCGAGGTGGTCGGCGACGCCGGCCGCATCGTCTCGCTCGAGCACTACGGCGCCTCGGCGGACTACAAGAAGCTCTACGCCGAGTACGGCATCACGGCGGAGGCTGTCGCCCTGGCCGCCAAGGAGTCGATCGCCGCGGCTTCCTGAGCCACGACCCGATCACACGACACGAATCACAGGGGCACGAGAGGAAGGGCATGATGACCGACAGCACCACAGACAGCACAGGCGATAACGTCAGTCCCACCCAGCGGCTGTCCGAGGCAGGTGTCGCCATCTGGCTGGACGACCTGTCCCGTGAGCGCCTGCGGACCGGCAACCTCGCCGAGCTCATCGGCACCAAGAACGTCGTCGGGGTCACGACCAACCCGACGATCTTCGCCGCCGCCCTCGCGCAGGGCGACGCGTACGACGGCATCCTGGCCGAGCTGGCCGGGCCGCCGAACAACGGTGACGTCGAGGCGGCGGTGGAGCGCATCACCACCGACGACGTCCGCGACGCGGCAGACCTGCTGCGTCCGGTCTACGACGCCACCGGTGCCGTGGACGGCCGCGTGTCCATCGAGGTGGACCCGCGGCTGGCCCGCGACACGAAGGCGACGGAGGCCACCGCCGTCCGGCTGTGGGAGACCGTCGACCGGCCGAACGTGATGATCAAGATCCCGGCCACGGTCGAGGGTCTGCCCGCGATCACGTCCACCCTGGCCAAGGGGATCAGCGTCAACGTGACGCTGATCTTCTCGATCGAGCGGTACCGGGCAGTGATGGACGCGTTCCTGGCCGGTCTCGAGCAGGCCAAGGAGGCAGGCCACGACCTGTCCGTCATCGGCTCGGTCGCGTCGTTCTTCGTGTCCCGCGTGGACGCCGAGATCGACAAGCGCCTGAACGCGATCGGCACGGACGAGGCGCTCGCGCTGCGCGGCCAGGCCGCCATCGCGAACGCCCGGCTGGCCTTCGCGGCATATGAAGACGTCTTCTCCGCTGACAGCACAGGGCGCTGGGCGGCGCTCAAGGCCGCCGGCGCCCAGCCGCAGCGTCCGCTGTGGGCGTCGACCGGCGTGAAGGACCCGAGCTACCGCGACACGATGTACGTGGACGAGCTCGTCGTGGCGGGCGTGGTCAACACCATGCCCGAGAAGACGCTCGACGCGTTCGCCGACCACGGCATCGTGCTCGCCGACACCGTCACCGGTTCGGCCGAGCAGGCCGCCGCGGTCATCGCGGCGATCGAGGCGCAGGGCATCTCCATCGACGAGGTAACCGCACAGCTGGAGGACGA
Organism: Promicromonospora sp. NPDC023805; assembly: GCF_040639635.1. NCBI lineage: Bacteria > Bacillati > Actinomycetota > Actinomycetes > Micrococcales > Promicromonosporaceae > Promicromonospora > Promicromonospora sp. NPDC023805. The sequence goes on from NZ_JBFAAH010000001.1 coordinate 144,156, forward strand.
GGGCGTGACGAAGTTCGAGGTCAGCTGGGACGAGCTCCTGACGACCACCAAGACCGGGCTCGCCGGTGCAGGGGCCGGCGACCGGTGAGGCCGGCGAAGATCGCGCAGGGGATCAACCCCCTGCGCGACCCCCTCGACCTGCGGCTGCCGCGCATCGCGGGGCCGAGCGGCCTCGTGATCTTCGGCGTGACGGGTGACCTGGCGCGCAAGAAGCTCATGCCCGCCGTCTACGACCTCGCCAACCGTGGCCTCCTGCCGCCGGGCTTCGCCCTGACGGGCTTCGCCCGGCGTGACTGGGAGGACCAGGACTTCGCGCAGGTGGTGCACGACGCCGTGAAGGAGCACGCCCGCACCCCGTTCCGGGAGGCGACGTGGCGCCAGCTGGCCGAGGGCATCCGGTTCGTGCAGGGCTCCTTCGACGACGACGCCGCGTTCGAGCGTCTTCGCGAGACCGTCGAGACGCTCGACAGGGAGCGCGGCACGGGCGGCAACCACGCGTTCTACCTGTCGGTCCCGCCCTCGGCGTTCCCCGTGGTCTGCGAGCAGCTCTCGAAGCATGGGCTGTCGCACCCCGACAACGACGCAGACGGCGACGGCGTGGACGCGTGGCGCCGGGTGGTCATCGAGAAGCCGTTCGGGCACGACCTGGCCAGCGCCAAGGAGCTTGACGCCGTCGTCTCGAAGGTCTTCGACCCGGAGTCGGTGTTCCGCATCGACCACTACCTGGGCAAGGAGACCGTCCAGAACCTGCTGGCGCTGCGCTTCGCGAACACGATGTTCGAGCCCATCTGGAACTCGAACTACGTGGACCACGTACAGATCACCATGGCCGAGGACATCGGCATCGGTGGCCGCGCGGGGTACTACGACGGGATCGGCGCCGCGCGCGACGTCATCCAGAACCACCTGATCCAGCTCCTGGCCCTGGTGGCCATGGAGGAGCCCGTCAACTTCGACGCCGCCGAGCTGCGTGCCGAGAAGATCAAGGTGCTCTCCTCCGTGCGCCTGCCGCGTGACCTCGGCAAGCACACCGCCCGCGGCCAGTACGCGGCCGGCTGGCAGGGTGGCGACCAGGTGCCGGGCTTCCTCGAGGAGGACGGCATCGCGAAGGACTCCGCCACGGAGACCTTCGCGGCCGTCCGGGTCGACGTCGACAACCGCCGCTGGGCGGGCGTCCCGTTCTACCTGCGGCACGGCAAGCGCCTGGGCCGCCGCGTCACCGAGGTGGCAGTGGTGTTCAAGAAGGCGCCGCACCTGCCGTTCGAGTCGTCCCTGACGTCCGAGCTCGGCAACAACGCCCTGGTCATCCGCGTGCAGCCCGACGAGGGCGTCACCATGCGGTTCGGCGCCAAGGTGCCGGGCACGGCCATGCAGGTGCGCGACGTGACCATGGACTTCGGGTACGGGCACTCGTTCACCGAGTCCTCGCCCGAGGCCTACGAGCGGCTCATCCTCGACGTGCTGCTCGGCGACCCGCCGCTCTTCCCGACGCGCGAGGAGGTCGAGCTCTCCTGGAAGATCCTCGACCCGATCACGTCGTACTGGGCGCGCAAGGGCAAGCCCGAGCCGTACGCGTCGGGCACCTGGGGCCCGCCGTCGGCCGACGCCATGATGGAGCGCGACGGCAGGACCTGGAGGAGGCCCTAGATGATCATCGACATGCCGGATACCACGACCAACCTGATCAACAAGCGGCTGGTCCGCCTGCGCGACGAGGGCGGCGCGGTGGCCCTCGGCCGCGTGCTCACCCTCGTGGTGCTGGCCGACGAGCAGGACGTCGAGGAGTCGGTGGAGGCCGCGAACGACGCGAGCCGGGAGCACCCGTGCCGGGTCATCGTCGTCGCGCCGGCGAAGCCCGGTTCCGACGCCCGGCTCGACGCCCAGATCCGGGTGGGCGGTGACGCGGGCGCCTCCGAGGTGGTGGTCCTGCACGCCTTCGGCCCGCTCCTGGAGCGGACCGACACCCTCGTGATGCCGCTGCTGCTGCCCGACGCGCCGATCGTGGCCTGGTGGCCCCGTGAGGCGCCCGCGGTGCCGTCGCAGGACCCGGTGGGCGCCATGGCGGCCCGCCGGATCATCGACAGCACCACCGCGGAGGATCCCTCGGGGCTGCTCGAGTCGCTCGCCGGGACGTACGCACCCGGCGACACCGACCTCGCCTGGGCGCGGGTCACGCTGTGGCGGGCGCTCATCGCGGCCGCCGTGGAGCAGCCGCCGTTCGAGCCCGTGCTCTCCGTGACGGTCGAGGGGCAGAAGCGGCACACGTCGCTCGACCTGCTCGCCGCCTGGCTCGGGACCCGGCTGAACTGCCCGGCCGAGGTGGTGCGCACCAGCAGCGACGACGCGATCACGCGCGTGACCCTGGAGCGCAGGAGCGGGCCGATCGTGCTGGACAGGCCGGACGGCCGCACCGTCACGATCACGCAGCCGGGCAAGCCCGCGCGGCGGATCGCGCTGCCGATCCGGGCGCTCAACGAGGCCCTCATCGAGGAGCTGCGCCGGCTCGACCCGGACGAGATCTTCGAGGAGACCCTCATCCGTGGCCTCAAGCAGGTCACCACGCGGACGGCGGCCTGATGTCAGCATCGACGTCCATGGCGACGTCCAGGCAGGCGCCGGGGGTGCGGCTCGTCGTCGTCCACCCGGACAAGGCGGTGCTCGCACAGGCCGCGGCGGCTCGGCTGCTCACGCGGGTGCTCGACGTGCAGTCGGTCCGCTCCCCCGTGCACGTCGTGCTCACTGGCGGTTCGGTAGGCATCGCGACGCTCGCGGCGGTCGCCGCGAGCCCGCTCGTGCCTGCCGTCGACTGGTCGGGTGTCCACCTCTGGTGGGGCGACGAGCGGTTCCTGCCGGACGGCGACCCGGACCGTAACGAGACACAGGCGCGGGAGGCCCTGCTCGACGGCCTGGTCGCCGGGCACGGGCTCCCCGCCACCAACGTCCACCCCATGCCGGGGCCGACGTCGGTGGCGACGCCCGAGGAGGGCGCGGCGGCGTACGCCGAGCTCTTGCGGGAACACGCGGGCGAGCAGAGCGAAGGGGCCGCCGCGGTCCCCGCGTTCGACGTCCTGCTGCTCGGTATGGGTCCCGACGGGCACGTCGCCTCCCTGTTCCCCGGCCACGAGGTTCTGGCCGCGCAGGGGACGACGACGGGCGTGCACGCCTCGCCCAAGCCGCCGCCGGAGCGGGTCTCGCTCACGTTCGACGCGATCCGGTCCGCCCGCGAGGTGTGGATCGTCGCGGCGGGGGCCGAGAAGGCGGAGCAGGTGGCCGCCGCGCTGGCCGACGGCCCGGTGACCGAGGTGCCGGCGGCGGGCGCCGTCGGTCAGGCCCGCACGCTGTGGCTCCTGGACGCGGAAGCGTCCGGCGCGGCGAAGTAGAGCTGGCGAAGCAGAACTGGGCGGGACACCTGATCAGGTGTCCCGCCCAGTTGCTTCGCGGCTCTCGTTCGCCGACTTGAAAACTCTTAGCGCGCTACGCGGCCGCCACGGCGGGTCCGCAGTGCCTCCAGCGCCTCCTCCAGGAGGGCGGCGCCGTCCTCTTCGGACCGGCGCTCCTTCACGTAGGCGAGGTGCGTCTTGTACGGCTCGTTCCGCACGGGCGACGGCGGGTTGACCGGGTCCATCCCCGCGGGAAATCCACAACGCGGGCAGTCCCACTGGGCGGGGGCCTCTACGTCCTCGCCCACCGAGAAGCTCGGTGCCGTCTCGTGCCCGTTGGCACACCAGTAAGAAACTCGGATACGTGGCGCAGTATCGCCCCGCTCCGTCTCCCCGAGAGGACCGGCGCCTACCCGGCTCCCCCGAATCGCATGACCACCTGATGCCACGTCTGTCGTCTCCTCTGTGTGTGGCCGTCAGCTGCTAGGCGCTGGGCGACCGGTTCAGCTGACCTTCTGGATGAGCCCGAGCAGGACGATCACCACTGCCCACACGAGGGCGAAGGCGATGGTGATGCGATTGAGGTTCCGCTCGGCGACACCGGAGGAACCGGCGCCCATCGAGATACCGCCACCGAACATGTCGGACAGTCCGCCACCCTTGCCCTTGTGGAGCAGGATGAGCATGGTGAGAAAGCCGCTGGTCAGGACCAGCAGGACTTCCAGGATGATGCGGAGCGCGTCCACGGGTTCACGTCCTCGGTTGTAGGTGGTGCCGGGGCGTTTCCCGGCGGCGGATCGGTCAAGAGTAAGCGAGACGCACCTCACAGTGCGAACCCCCTGTTCAGGACCGCGTAGGGCCCTGAGCAGGAGTCACACCAGCAACATCACGCCCGAGCGAGAGTACATCAGCGAAGTTGCGGGAGTGTCTCGGAACGGCACGTGTCATTCGCTCTGGCGCTGGTGTGCGGCGCGGTTGCGGGTCGAGCCTGTCGAGACGAGGTCTCGACAGGCTCGACCAGCGGCGGTCGGGCTCGACCAGCAGGGGTCAGGCTCGACCAGCAGAGTCGTCTCAGGCGGTGACGTGGGACTGGTAGCGGGCGATCCGTGCGAACTCCTCCGGGTCGAGGCTCGCCCCGCCCACGAGGGCTCCGTCGACGTCGGGCTGCGCCATGATCTGCGCGACGTTGCCCGACTTCACCGAGCCGCCATAGAGCACGCGGACGCCGGCGGCGATGTCGGCGTCGCACAGCTCGCCGAGCACGCGGCGGATCGCGCCGCAGACCTCCTGCGCGTCCTCCGGCGTGGCGACCTCGCCCGTGCCGATGGCCCACACGGGCTCGTAGGCGATGACGATCTTCGCGATCTGCTCGGCCGGCACGTCGATGAGGGCGGCCTCGACCTGCGCGAGCGTGTACGAGACCTGGTCGCCCGCCTTGCGGATGTCCAGGCCCTCGCCGACGCACAGGATCGGCGTCAGGCCGTGCGCGAACGCCACGCGCACCTTCGCGTTGATCAGGTCGTCGGACTCATCGTGGTGCTCGCGGCGCTCGGAGTGCCCGATCGCCACGTAGGTGCAGCCAAGCTTCGCGAGCATCGCGCCGGAGATCTCACCGGTGAACGCGCCCGACTCGTGCTTGGAGATGTCCTGGGCGCCGTAGACGAGCTCGAGCTTGTCGCCGTCCACGAGCGTCTGCACCGACCGCAGGTCGGTGAACGGCGGCAGCACCGCCACCTCCACCGCGTTGTAGTCGTGCTTGGCGTCCTTCAGGGACCAGGAGAGCTTCTGGACCGTGCTGATCGCCTGCTGGTGGTCCAGGTTCATCTTCCAGTTGCCCGCCATCAGCGGCGTGCGGGTGGTAGCCACGTGTTTTCTTCCTTCGTTCTGAGTTCTTGGGTACGGCAGGTCGGACGACGCGTCGGTCGGCGCGTCGGTCGGCGCGTCAGTCGGCGAGGACCGTGAGGCCCGGGAGCTCCTTGCCCTCCAGCAGCTCGAGGCTCGCGCCGCCGCCGGTCGAGATGTGGCTGAAGCCGGCCTCGTCGAAGCCGAGCGCGCGCACGGCAGCTGCCGAGTCGCCGCCGCCGACGATGGAGAACGCGCCGTCGGACGTCGCGTCGATGATGCCCTGCGCCACCGCGGTGGTGCCCGCGGCGAACGCCTCGAACTCGAAGACGCCCATGGGGCCGTTCCACGCGATGGTCTTCGCGTCGGCGAGCTTCGCGGCGAACAGCTTGCCCGACTCCGGGCCGATGTCGAGGCCCATGGTGCCGTCAGGGATGGCGTCGGCGGAGACGACCTGGTGCGGCGCGTCGGCGGCGAACGAGTCCGCCGCGACGATGTCGACGGGCAGCACGATCTCGACGCCGTTCTTCTCCGCGGTCTCGATGTACCCCTTGACGGCGTCGATCTGGTCGTCCTCCAGCAGGCTGTTGCCCACCGACAGGCCCTTGGCCGCCAGGAAGGTGAAGACCATGCCGCCGCCGATGAGCAGGCGGTCCGCCTTGGTCAGCAGGTTCGCGATGACGCCAAGCTTGTCCGACACCTTGGACCCGCCGAGGACGACGGCGTAGGGGCGCTCGGGGTCGCCGGTCGCCTTCGACAGCGACTGGACCTCGTTCAGCACGAGGTCACCGGCCGCGGCGGGCAGCACCTGCGCGACGTCGTACACCGACGCCTGCTTGCGGTGCACGACACCGAAGCCGTCGGAGACGAACGCGTCCGCGAGCTGCGCCAGCTCGCCGGCGAGCTCGGCACGCTCGGCGTCGACCTTGGAGGTCTCGCGGGCGTCGAAGCGGACGTTCTCCAGCAGGGCCACCTGGCCGTCGGCCAGGGCGTCGACCGTGGCCTTCGCCGACGGACCCACGAGGTCCTCGGCGAGCGGGACGTCCTGGCCCAGCAGCTCGCCCAGTCGGGCGGCGACGGGCGCGAGGGAGTACTGGGGGTCCGGCGTGCCCTTGGGGCGGCCGAGGTGGGCCAGCACGACGACGCGTGCGCCGGCGTCGGTCAGCCGCTTCAGCGTCGGCAGGGCGGCGCGGATACGGCCGTCGTCCGTGATGGTCGTCCCGTCGAGCGGGACGTTGAAGTCTGAGCGAACCAGGACGCGCTTGCCGCGCAGGTCGCCGAGGGAGTCGATGGTCTTCATAGGAGCACTCCAGATCGAGGGACCGGCATGCAGGGCGTCGCCAGTCGGGTTCCGGCACATGACGACGTCCGCGTGCGCGCCGGCTGGCCGATGCGCACGCGGACGTCGGGGTTCACGCTGGGAGAGAAGCCGTCAGAGCTTCTCGCCGACGAACACGGTGAGGTTGACGAGGCTGTTCGAGTAGCCCCACTCGTTGTCGTACCAGGCGACGACCTTGACCTGGTTGCCGATCACCTTGGTGAGCTTCGAGTCGTAGATGCTCTGGTGCGGGTTGGTCACGATGTCCGAGGAGACGATCTCGTCCTCGACGTACTCCAGGACACCCTTGAGCGGGCCCTCTGCGGCAGCCTTGACGGCGGCGTTGACCTCGTCGATCGTGACCTCGCGCGAGGCCTCGAAGGTCAGGTCCGTGGCCGAGCCGGTGATGACCGGCACGCGCAGGGCGTAGCCGTCCAGCTTGCCCTTGAGCTCCGGCAGCACCAGGGCGACGGCCTTGGCCGCACCCGTCGTCGTGGGGACGATGTTCTGCGCGGCCGCACGGGCGCGACGCAGGTCGCTGTGCGGGCCGTCCTGCAGGTTCTGGTCACCCGTGTAGGCGTGGATCGTGGTCATGAGGCCACGCTCGATGCCGATCGAGTCGTTCAGCGCCTTCGCCAGCGGGGCGAGGCAGTTCGTGGTGCACGACGCGTTCGAGATGATGTGGTGCGCGGCCGGGTCGTACAGCTCGTTGTTGACGCCCATGACGAAGGTGGCGTCCTCGTTCTTGGCCGGGGCCGAGATGATGACCTTCTTGGCGCCGGCGTCGATGTGCGCCTTCGCCTTGGTCGCGTCCGTGAAGAAGCCCGTGGACTCGATGACGATGTCCGCACCGAGCTCGCCCCAGGGGAGGTCCGCGGGGTTGCGCTCGGCGAGGGCGCGGATCTTCTTGCCGTCCACGATGATGTTCTCGTCGTCGAAGTCGACAGACTTGCCGAAGCGGCCCAGGGTCGTGTCGTACTTGAGCAGGTGCGCGAGCGTCTTGTTGTCGGTCAGGTCGTTGACCCCGACAACCTCGATGTCTGCACCCGACTCGACGAGAGCCCGGTAGAAGTTCCTGCCGATACGGCCGAAGCCGTTGATGCCGACGCGGATGGTCACAATGCCCTCCTCAGGGGGCGCCGGCCGTCCCGGCGCACACGTTTCCTTGTATCTGTCGCCACTGCCGTCGATGCCCGACGGAGCGTGCGTTGCAGGGTGATCCGGGCGCCGCGACCCCGCGACGACCCGAACGGGAAACGCGATGGTCACGGCGTCGTCACCTGACGATTTCGAGCCTATACCCGAACCCGGCCGAACCGTGACCCGAGCCCAGACAGTGTGGAACTCAGGGTTCTGTTCGATCTCACAAGACGGATCGGGCGGTCAAGTACCAGAGGTACAGCGCAGGGTCCGGCCCAGCGGTCGGGCCCAGCCGCCCTGTCTCAGAGGTCGAGCAGGTCAGCGGGCAGCCCGGCCTCGGTGTCGGGGATACCCAGCTCGAGCGCACGCTTGTCCGCGGTCGACAGCAGACGCCGGATCCGGCCCGCCACAGCGTCCTTGGACAGCTGCGGCTCGGCCAGCCGGCCCAGCTCCTCGAGCGACGCCTGCTTGTGCGCGAGCCGCAGCTCACCGGCCTGGCGCAGGTGCTCCGGCAGCTCGTCGCCCAGGATCTCGAACGCCCGCTGGACCCGCGCACCCGCCGCGACGGCGGCCCGCGCGGAGCGGCGCAGGTTCGCGTCGTCGAAGTTGGCCAGGCGGTTGGCGGTGCCGCGTACCTCGCGGCGCTCGCGACGCTCTTCCCAGACCTTGAGGGTCTCTGGTGCGCCGATGCGCTCCAGCATGCGGCCGATCGAGTCGCCGTCGCGGATCACCACACGGTCGATGCCGCGTACCTCGCGAGACTTGGCCGCCACGCCCAGCCGGCGGGCCGCGCCGACGAGCGCGAGCGCCGCCTCGGGTCCGGGGCTGGTCACCTCGAGCGCCATGGACCGGCCGGGCTCCGTCAGCGAGCCGTGCGCCAGGAAGGCGCCGCGCCACACGGCCTCTGCCTCCTGCACGCCCGCCGAGACGACCTCGGGCGCCAGGCCGCGCACGGGCCGGCCGCGGGCGTCGAGCAGCCCCGTCTGCCGGGCGAGCGACTCCCCCTCGCGCACCACGCGCACCACGAACCGCGAGCTCTTCCGCAGGCCGCCCGCCTGGACGACGATGAGCTCGCTCGTGTGCCCGTACAGGTCGTGGATGGCATGCCGCAGCCGGGTCGCGGCATGCTCGGTGTCGAGCTCCGCCTCGATCACTACCCGACCTGAGATGATGTGGAGGCCGCCGGAGAAGCGCAGCGTCGCGGTGACCTCTGCCTTGCGGCAGGATGTCTTCGCCACCCTCACCCGCGCGAGCTCCTCCTTGACCTGTGCCGTGAGCGCCATGGCGTCATCCTGCCATGGCCTGACGCGAGGGCACCCGGTGGAATCGCGGACACTCGGGCGAATTGTCCCGGCGTGTCGCCTCAGTCTCGCCTCAGTCTCGCCTCGTTGGCGCCTCGGTCTCGCCTCGGGAGTCATCCGCTCGACGGTTATCCGCTGTGCGGCAGTGGTGCGGGGACTGCCCTGCCGAGGGTCGCGACCCAGCGCTCGAGCCAGGCCTCGAGCAGCGGCCCGACGTCGGCGAGCTGGCCCTCGGTCACCGCGAACGTCCGTGCGGGCACCACTGCGCCGAGCTCGACGAGCACCGGCCGCAGGTGCACCTCGCCCGCCAGCGCGTGCGCGGGGCTCGCGGAGACCACGACGGGCACGACGACGACGTCGGCGAGCGCGTCCGGGCCGTAACCGTCGAGGAACGCCTTGAGCAGGCCCGTGTAGGACGCCTTGTAGACCGGCGTCGCGACGACGACGACGCGCGCCGTCGCCACCCGGTGCCGGGCGGCGGACACCGCCGCCGACCCGGTGAGGACCTCCGGGGCGAGCAGCGCCAGGTCTACCGGGTCGGTCGCGGTCAGGCCCAGCTGGTCCGCGATCCGGCGGCCGACCTCCTCGGCCAGCCCGAGCGTCCGGGAGCCGGGCCGCGGGTTCCCGCTCACGACCACCAGGCCGTCCGTGTGCGCGGTCATACCGTCACCTCCGTCTTCGTCGTGGTCGTGTCTGTTTCTCTGGTGCCTTCTCGGGTGTCCGCGGCGGTGAAGCCCGCGGCCCGCCGCTCGTCGAGCGGACCCCACAGGTTCGTCCGGACCTCTGCCCGCACCTGCGGGATCACCTCGGCCGCGAACCGGCGCAGCACGTCCTCCTGGTGCGCGGGGGCGAGCAGGTGGTTCACGGAGATCGCCTGCAGCACGTGCCCGAACGAGGAGTGGTAGTCGAGGATCTTGTTGACCACGTCTTCGGGCGAGCCGACCAGCGCCGGGCCACGTTCCACCGCCTCCTCCAGCGTGCGGAAGCTGGTCACCTTGCCGACCGCACCGGGTGCGTGCTTGCGCGCGTCCTGCTGGCGCACCTGGCCCTCATAGATGGGCCGGTACTGCTCGACCGCCTCCTCGGTGGTGTCGGCCAGGAACAGGCCGCCCGACCCCGCGCCCACGAACCCGTAGGCCGGGTCGTGTCCGGCAGCCGCGTACTGCTCGCGGTACCGGTCGATGAGCACGCCGTAGTTCTCGCGGGGCTGGAGCGCGTTGGCGCTGACTATCGGGTCGCCGTGCTCTGCGGCCAGGTCGACGGCGTGCTGCGACGTCGCCGAGCCGTGCCAGATGCGGAACGGGCCGGCAAAGGGCCGCGGCAGGGTGGTCGCGTGCTCCAGCCGGTGCCGGTGCCTGCCCTCCCACGTGACGTCCTCCGAGGAGAGCAGGAGCCGCAGCAGCTCGTAGTTCTCGCGCAGGTACTCGTACTGCTTGGTGATGTCGAGGCCGAGCAGCGGGTACTGCAGGTCCTCGTTGCCCTTGCCGATGACGATCTCCAGGCGGCCGCGGCTGAGCTGGTCGACGGTCGACAGGTCCTCGGCGAGCCGGATCGGGTCGTGCAGGGAGAGCACGGTGACGCCCGTCGACAGCAGGATGCGGGACGTGCGGGCCGCGATCGCCCCGAGGATGACGGTGGGCGCCGACGACAGCACCGGGCCCGCGTGCCGCTCCCCCACCGCGAACGAGTCGAACCCGAGCTCCTCCGCGAGCACGGCCGTGTCGACTATCCGGTTCAGCCGGTCGGCGGGCGGGACCTGCTCGCCGGTGACCGGGTGCGGAGGGTTGAACGCGATGTCCAGGACCTGGAAACGCATCAGGCGGCCGCGCTCTCAGCAGCGTTCTCGGCCGTGCCCTCGGCAGTGTCCCCCGCAGCAATCCCGGCAGCACGGTCGCGCTGCGCCACGCCCCCCTTGACCAGCGGGATGACGTACCGGCCGAAGTCGATCGCGTCGTCGAGCAGGTCGTAACCGCGCGCCGAGATGACGCGCACACCCAGGTCGTAGTACGCGAGCAGCGCCTCGGCGACCTGTTCGGGGGTGCCGACCAGCGCGTTCGAGTTTCCGGCGCCGCCGGTCGCCTTCGCGGTGGCGGTCCAGAGCGCCGTGTCGAACCGCTCGCCCTGCGCCGCGATCTCCAGCAGGCGCTGCGAGCCGGCGTTCTCGGGCTTGTCGATCGGGTGCCGCCGGCTCAGGATGCCGCCCTGCGCGGCCTTGCGCGCCTCGATCCGGCCCAGGATGTCGTGTGCCTTCTCCCAGGCGAGCTCCTCGGTCGGCGCGATGATCGGCCGGAACGCCGCATGGACCCGCGGCGGTGCCGCCCGGCCCGCTGCCTCGGCCTCGGCGTGCACGCGGGCGATCTGCTCGGCGGTGCGGTCCAGGGGTTCGCCCCAGACGGCGTAGATGTCGGCCTCGGCGGCGCCGACCGGGTACGCGGCGTCGGACGAACCGCCGAACGAGATGGTGGGCACGTGGCCGGGGTGCGGCTTGGCGTCCAGCACGAAGTCGTCGAAGTCGTAGAACTCGCCGTGGTGGTCGAACGGCTCGGCGCTGGTCCACGCGCGCTTCACGATCTGGATGTACTCGCGGGTGCGGGCGTACCGCTGGTCCTTGGTCAGGGTGTCGCCCTCGCGGCCCTGCTCGTGGTCGTTGCCGCCTGAGATGAAGTGCACGGACAGCCGCCCGCCCGAGAGCTGGTCCAGCGTCGCGAACGTCTTGGCCGCGTACGTCGGGTAGGAGACGTTGGGCCGGTGCGCGAGCAGCAGCTCGAGATCCGGCACGTGCGCCGCGACGTGCGCGGCGAGCACCGCCGGCTCCGGGCCGGACGAACCGTAGGCGAACAGGACCCGGGTCCAGCCGTTGTCCCGGTGGGCGCGGGCGATGCGGACCAGGTAGTCGTGGTCGACGGGTGCGGTGGTGCGCTCGTTCGTCTCGGAGGCGTCGCTGGTGGTGGCGATGCCGAGGAACTCGACGGGCATGGTGATGCTCCTTCGTTGCGGGGATCCAGTGCGGGGATCCAGTGCGGGAACTCGGGTGGGAACTCGGGTGGGGGTGCTGTGGGGTCGCCCGGTCAGGCCGCGCCGACGGACGCGTCGGCGCGCTCGGCGTCGGCAGGCTCGGCGTCGGCCCGGCCGGTGATGCCCCAGGCCTCGGCCAGCAGCTCGAAGGAGCGGCGGGTCTCGGCGGGGTCGTGGGTGGCGGTGGTGACGAGCAGCTCGTCGGCGCCCGTGACGCGCGCGAGCGTGTCGAGGCGTTCGACGACGGTGGCCGGGTCGCCCACGATCCGGGTGTCGACGCGGTCGGCGACCAGGGCGCGCTCGGCGTCCGGCCGGTCGGTCCACGCGGTGGCGGCGGACGGCGACGGGTAGGCCATCGCGCCGCGCTCGCCGCGGCGGATGGACAGGACCCAGTCGGCGAACGGCTCGGCGAGCACACGCGCCCGTTCGAGGGTCTGGGCGACCAGGACGTCGGCCGAGACCACGACGTACGGCTCGGCCAGGACACCCGGCCGGAACGCGGCCCGGTAGGCCGCCACGGTGTCCAGGACGGTCGCGGGGCTGACGTGGAAGTTGGCCGCGAGCGGCAGCCCGAGCTCGCCCGCCACGACGGCGCTCTCGCCGCCGCTGGACGCGAGCAGCCACAGGTCGAACGCGGCGCCCTCGACGGGCGGGCTCCCGTAGCCGATACCGGTCCGGTCGCGGTAGGTGCCCTGCTGCAGCGCGAGCACCAGCTCTACCTCGTCCCGGAACCCGGCGGGCTTCCGGTGGGCGCCGATGACCTCCTGCTGGGCCAGGAGCCGCTCGCGCAGCGCGGGGTCGTTGAGCCCGTTCGGCGGTGCGGGCGGCACGTAGAGCCCGTCGACCAGGCGCGGGACGGCGGGGGCGGGCGGACGCGGCGGCTGGGCCGGGGCGGCCGGCGCGCCCGTGCCCGACGACGTGCCCGACGGCGGGACGGTGAACGCCCTGCCCAGCCCCAGGTCGACCCGACCAGGGTGCAGCGCGGCGATGGTGCCGAACTGCTCGGCGGCGACCAGCGGCGACGTCGTCGACAGCAGGACCGCGCCGGAACCGACCCTGATACGCGAGGTGCGGGCGGCGACCGCCGCCGCGAGGACTGCCGGTGCCGCCGAGGCGACGCCGGGCGCGAGGTGGTGCTCGGCGTACCAGACGCGCTGGTAGCCGAGCGCGTCGAGGTCGATCGCGAGCGATACGGCGCGCTGGATCGCCTGGACGCCGGTGGAGCCCTCGGCGACGAGGGCCAGGTCGAGGACGGACAGCGGAACTCTCTGGTTGCTCATGGTGCTCCTCATTCCTCGGTCTTGGGCAGGCCTGGCGGGTTGGTCTCTGAGCGCTCCACTGCCTCGGACTCCAGTCCCCAGCGGTCCAGCACCTGCTGGTAGGAGCCGTCCTCGACCGCATGGTTGAGAGCTGCGGTGACCGCTTCGGCGGCGTCGGCGCCCTTCTTGGTGGCAACGGCGATCTGCGCCGTGTCCGGCCAGCCGCCGTTCAGCGTGCCGACCACCTTGAAGTCGTCCGGGGAGACGGCCGCCTGGTACGCGAGCGAGGCGTTGGGGCCCACGTAGGCGTCGAGCCGTCCGGACTGGAGGGCCAGCAGCACGTCGGAGAGCTGCTCGTAGTAGTCGGGGCCCTTGACGGGCTCCAGCCCGTCGGCCTGGTTCAGGCGGTCCCACTCGAGCAGGATCTTCTCCTGGTTGGTCCCGGAGCCGACGCCCACCGTCAGCCCGGCGATGTCCTCGCGGGAGTCGATGGTCAGGTCCGAGTCGGCGGCCGTGAGCCAGCCCAGCTCGTCGATGCGGTAGCTGGAGAAGTCGATGGTCTCCTTGCGCTCCTCGGTCACCGTGATGTTGGAGATGACGGCGTCGACGTCGCCCGACTGGAGCGCGAGCGGCCAGTCGGCCCAGGCCTTCACCTCCAGCCGCAGGTCCTTGCCGAGGGCGTCGGCGACGAGCTGTGCGATGTCGGTCTCGTGGCCGATGGGGGTCTTGTCGTCGTCGGCGAGGAAGGCGAGCGGCGGGGAGGCGCTCGCGCTCACGGCGACGGTGATCTCGTCCTTGTCCGCCCACTCGGCGGGGAGCAGGTCGACCGCCTCCGCGGACTCCGTGGTGCGCACGCGCTCCTGGTCCGCGGCGGTGCTGACCTGCAGGCCGGCCGACTCGGGCGCGTTCTCGGCGAGGCCCGCCGCGCCGTCCGCCGCCTCGGGCCGCTCGGTGCTGGCGGCCGAGCAGGCCGCGGTGAGCGCGAGCAGCGGCACGGCGGCCAGGGCGAGCAGTCGGTTCCGGGCGGCTCGTCGGGTGACGGTCACGGTGGTTCCCTTCGGGTTCGGGGCAGGGTTCGGGGTCACAGGACCTTCTCCAGGAAGGCCTTGGTCCGCGGGTTGGCGGGTCTGTCGAGCACCTGCTCGGGTGGCCCCTGCTCGATCACGACGCCCTCGTCCATGAAGACGACGGTGTCCGCGACCTCGCGGGCGAACGCGACCTCGTGGGTGACGACGACGAGCGTGGTGCCGGTGCCCGCGAGCTCCTTGATGACCTGGAGCACCTCGTCGACGAGCTCGGGGTCGAGCGCGGAGGTCGGCTCGTCGAAGAGCACCACGGCGGGCCGCAGGGCGAGCGCCCGGGCGATGGCCACGCGCTGCTGCTGGCCGCCAGAGAGCTGCCGGGGCCGGGCGTCCGCGCGGTCGGCGAGCCCGACGCGGGCCAGCAGCTCGCGCGCCTCCGCCTCGGCCTCCGCGCGCGGGCGGCCCTGTGCGTAGATCGGGGCCTCCACGACGTTCTCCAGCACGGTGAGGTGCGGGAACAGGTTGAAGTTCTGGAACACGAACCCGATCCGGGTACGGCGGCGCAGGATCTCGCGCTCGGTCAGCTCCCGCAGCGTGCTGCCGCGCCGGGCGTAGCCGATGAGCTCGCCGTCCAGGGAGACGAACCCCCGGTCCACCTTCTCCAGGTGGTTGATCGCGCGCAGCAGCGTCGACTTGCCCGACCCGGACGGGCCGATGATCGCGGCCACCTCGCCGGGGCGGACGGTGAGGTCCACCCCGCGCAGCGCCTCGAGCAGGCCGAACGACTTGTGCAGGCCCCTGATCTCGAGCAGGCCCCCGCTCATGCAGTACCCCGATCCGTGCGCGGGGCGACCCAGCGCCCTACCCGGACGCGTGCGGCGAAGGCGGGCGGGACGCCGTCGGGCACCGGAGCGCCGGTGAGGCGGGCCCAGCCGACCTGCGCCTCCCACCGCGCCCGCTGCAGCGGCGTGGGCGGAAGGGTGCGCAGCGCGCCCTTCGCGTAGTGCCGCTCGACGTAGTACTGGACCACCGTGATGAGCGTCGTGAGCGCGAGGTACCAGATCGCGGCGACGATGAGCAGCGGCACCACCCGGCCGTTGCGGCCGTAGATGACGCTCACTATGTAGAACAGCTCGCCGTACGCGAGCACGTAGACGATCGAGGTGCCCTTGAGCAGCCCGATCACCTCGTTCACGGCAGTGGGCACGATCGAGCGCATCGCCTGCGGCAGGATGATGCGCCGCACCTGGCGGTGACGCGGCAGGCCCAGCGAGGCCGCGGCCTCGTGCTGGCCCTGGTCGACGCCGAGGATCCCGGCCCGGACGATCTCCGCGCTGTACGCCGCCTGCGACAGGCCCAGGCCGAGGATCGCCGCCCAGAACTTGTCGATCAGGTCGAGCGTGTCGAAGAACAGGAACTCCGGCCCGAACGGGATGCCGAGGCTCAGCACCGGGTACAGGTAGGCGAGGTTGTACCAGAGCAGGAGCTGCAGCAGCAGGGGCACCGAGCGGAACACCCAGGTATAGGCCCACGAGACCCCCTGCAGCAGTGGCGAGCGCGACAGCCGCATGAGCGCCAGTACGGTGCCGAGCGCGAAGCCCACTATCGACGCCGTCACCGTGAGCCGGACCGTTGCCCAGGCACCCTCCAGGATCGACGGCCACGTGAGGTAGCGCGCAACGACGTCCCACTCCCAGCGGTCGTTCGTGACCAGGGAGGAGACCACCATGGCAAGCAGCACGGCCACGACGCCGGTCGCGAGCCAGCGGCCCGGGTGCCGGGCCGCGACGACACGCAGGTCCTCGTCGGCCGGTCCAGCGGGCGGCGCGCCGCTCCCGCCCGGCGGCAGGCCGGGCGGCGGGTAGAGAAGGCGGGACTCGCCCTCGGCGAGGTCGGCGCTCATGTCACCACCAGCCACTTTTCGAAGGGGAACGGTTCGAACGGCGCAGTGCCCGACGGCTCAGTGCCCTGGCCGGCCGCGGCCGCCGAGAGCGGCGTGTAGCCGGCGGTCCGGTACAGCGCAGCCGCCTCCGGCTGGCGGGGGCCCGTGGTCAGGTAGAGGCGCGGGTAGCCGAGCTGCCGCGCCCGTGCCTCCAGCTCGGTCAGGACCCGCCGCGCGAGGCCACGACGCCGGTGTGCCGTGTCGGTCCAGATGCGCTTGAGCTCCGCCGTCGGCACGGCGGGCGCGCCGTCCGCGTCCCGGGCGTCGGCCCGCGCCAGGCGTGCGGACTCCCCGAGCTCCGGTTCGAGCCGACGGCGGAACGCGCCGCCCGCCACCGGCACGCCGTCCTGCAGCAGCAGGATCAGGGAGCCTACGGGCGGGGCGAACTCCTCGGCGCCGTAGTGTGCCATCTCGGCCCGGTGCTGCTCCTCCGTCAGCACGTCGTGGTACCGGGACCGGTACTCGACGGAGAGGCCGGCCAGCAGCGGCTCGACCAGCGGGTCCGACAGGCGCGCCTCCCGTACCTCGAGCGCCGGGGACGTCCCGGCGGAAAGGGCGGTCATCGTGGCGCCCTCTCGGGCTCGCGGCCGGCCTGGCTCGGGCCGGGCGCGGGGCGCTGCGGTGCCTCGGTCATGTCAGGTCCTTCGGGTCGAGGTGCGCGGTCGGGCGGGCACCGGGGATCGCCGCGATCAGCTCGGCGGTGTACGGGTGGGTGGGGTGGTCGAAGACCTGCCCGACAGGGCCGGTCTCCACGAGCCGGCCGTCGCTCATCACGCCGACGTGGTCGGCGATCTGCCGCACCACCGCCAGGTCGTGCGAGATGAACAGGTAGGTGAGGCTCCGCTCCGCGCGCAGGCGGGCCAGCAGGTCCAGCACGCGGGCCTGCACCGACACGTCGAGCGCCGAGGTGGGCTCGTCGAGCACGAGCAGCTCCGGGTCGAGCGCGAGCGCCCGTGCGATCGCGACCCGCTGGCGCTGGCCGCCCGACAGCTCGGCGGGGCGCCGTCGGGCGAGATCCGGCGCGAGGTGCACCTGCTCGAGGAGGTGCGCCACCCGGTCGCGCCGTTCCGCGCGGTCTCCCACGCGGTGCGCGCGCAGGGGCTCCTCGACGACGGCGGCGACGGTGAACCGGGGGTCCAGGGAGGAGTACGGGTCCTGGTGCACCAGCTGCGTACGGCGCCGGGTGGCGCGGTCGTCGCCCACGGGGACGCCGTCCAGCTCGACGACGCCGGCGTCCGGCCGCTCCAGCCCGAGCACCAGGCGGGCGGTGGTCGACTTGCCCGATCCCGACTCCCCCACCAGCGCGAACGCGGACCCGCGCGGCACGGCGAACGAGACGTCGTCGACGGCGCGCAGCCGGTCGCGGCGGCCCAGCCGGAACTCCTTGACCAGGCCGCGCGCGCTCAGCAGGACGGGCTGCGGCGTGGTGTCGCTGCCCGCCGCGCCCGGGGCCGAAGCCCGGTCCGTCGTCGTGGCCGGTCCGGACGTCACCGCGGTGGTGACGGGTGCTTCGGCGGATGCGCTTGGCACAGTATTTCTGTCCAGCGTCGTCCTGCCGGGCGTCGCCGCGACCAGCTCGCGGGTGTACGGGTGCTCGGGGCTGCCCAGCACGCGGGCCGCAGACCCCTCCTCGACCACCAGCCCGTCCTTGAGGACCACCACACGGTCGGCACGGTCGGCGGCCACCGCGAGGTCATGGGTGATGAGCAGCACCGCGGTCCCCGCGCGCGACGTGAGGTCACCGAGCAGGTCGAGCACACGGCGCTGCACCGTGACGTCCAGGGCCGACGTCGGCTCGTCGGCGATCACCAGCTCCGGCTCGCACGCCATGGCGATGCCCACGAGCACGCGCTGCCGCATGCCGCCCGAGAGCTGGTGCGGGTACTGTCGCGCCCGCTCCGCAGGCCGGTCGAGCCCCACATCGCGGAGGATCCCGACGGCCCGCTCGCGTGCGGCCCGGCGCGGCGTCCCGTGCACCACGAGCGCCTCGGCGACCTGCTCCCCCACGCGCACCACCGGGTCCAGCGCCGTGCCCGGGTCCTGCGGTACGAACCCCACGCGGACGCCGCGCACGCGCCGCCAGGCGTCGGGCAGGAGGCCGCTGAGCGGCGTCGGGCGCGGCCCGGCGCCGAGCGTCACCTCGCCGGAGGTCACGTGGCCGCCGTCCGGCAGCAGGCCGATCAGGGCGTGCGCCGTCGTGGACTTGCCGCTCCCCGACTCGCCCACGAGCGCTACCACCTCGCCCGGGCGCACGTCGAGGTCCACGCCGTGCACCACCTCGTGGTCGCGATAGGCGACGCGCAGGCCGCGCACGCGCAGCAGGCTGCCCGACGGCGCGGGCGGTACCGCCGTCGGCTGCGTCGACTCTTGGGGTGCGGACGCCCGAGGTACGGACGCCCGAGGTACGGGCGCCGACGGCGTCCTCGTCGTGACTGTCATCGGTCGGTCCTTCCGTCGCGGGTGAGCGCCCGCCCGAGCACGCCCACCGCGAGCACGAACAGGGCGATGACCAGGCCGGGCAGCGTCGAGTACCACCAGGCGACCGCCAGGTAGTCGCGGCCCTCCGCCACCAGCGAGCCCCACTCGGGGGTGGGCGGCGTGGCGCCGTAGCCGAGGAAGCTCAGGGCCGAGACCGCGAGGATCACGGCGCCGAGCTCGACGGCCGCGAGCGCCAGCACCGGGCCGGCCGCGTTCGGGAGAACGTGCCGCAGCAGGACGGCGGTGCGGCCGGTGCCGGCCAGCCGTGCCGCCTCGACGTAGGTGGCGTGCCGCACGCGCAGCACCTGGCTGCGCATGACGCGGGCGAACGTCGCGACCGAGGCGATGCCGACGGCTATCGCTACCTTCACCGTCCCGAAGCCGAGGGCGGTGACCACCGCGAGCGAGAGGAGCAGGCCGGGGATGGCGAGCAGGACGTCGGTGGCGCGCATGAGCGCGTCGTCCACCGGCCCGCCGACGAAGCCCGCGACCAGGCCGATGCCGGATCCGGCCACCAGCGCGACGCCGATCGCGAGCAGCGCGGCCCGCACCGACAGGCTCGTGCCGTGCACGGTGCGCGCGAACAGGTCGCGGCCGAGGTGGTCGGTGCCGAACCAGTGGGCGCCGTCCGGCGGGAGGAGCTTGTCCGCGGGGACGCCGGTGATCGGGTCGTGGCCGCTGAACAGGCCGGGGACGAGCGCCCAGACCAGCACGAGGGCGACCGCCGCGAGCGCCACCAGCGGGGCGGGCCGGGTGAGGGTGCGGATCATCGGGCGCCTCCCCGGCCGCGGTGGGCTCCGGACAGGACGCGCGGGTCGAGCAGCGGGTGGGCGAGGTCGACGAGGAGGCTGGTGACGACGAACACCGCCGCGGCGACCACGACCAGCCCCTGGACGACCGGGATGTCCTGGGTGGTCACGGCGTTCTCGACGAGCCTGCCGAAGCCCTGCCGGGAGAACACCGTCTCGACCACGACGGTGCCGCCGAGCAGGTTGCCCACGAGCACGCCGAGCACCGTGACGGTCGGCAGGGAGCCGTTGCGGGCGACGTGTGCGCCGAGCACGCGGGCGCGGCCGGCGCCCTTGGCGAACGCCGTCTCGACGTAGGGCGCCCGCCAGGCCTCGCGCAGCCCCTGGGACAGCACCTGCGCGACGACGGCAGCGAGCCCGACCGCGAGCGTCACCGCGGGCAGGACCAGCGAGGCGAATCCCTCGTTGCCGACTGCGGGGAAGACGAACCAGGTGAACGAGAACAGGTGCAGCAGCACGAGGCCCACCCAGAACCCGGGCACCGCGACGCCGAGCGGGGGCAGCGCCAGCAGGAGGTCGCGCAGCCAGGCGGTCCTGGTCCAGGAGGCGAGGGTCGCGATGCCGACGCCGGCCGCCGCACCGAGCACGAGCGCCAGGCCGGCGAGCTTCGCCGTCTCCGGGAAGGCGTCGGCGATGAGGCGGGTCACGGGGGCGCCGCTGCTGATGGAGGTGCCGAGATCGCCCGTGAGGGTGCGGCCGAGCACCGTGAGGTACTGCTGGACCGGGCCCTGGTCGAACCCGTAGCGCTCGCGCAGCTCGGCGACGCGCGCGGGGTCCACGCGCTCGCCACCGGCGCCCTGGTCGAGCATGATCGCCACGGGGTCGCTGGGCAGCAGGTACAGGATCACGAACGACACGGTGAACGCCGCCCAGAGGACCGTGACGGCGCCGCCGACGCGGCGCAGGACGTGGGCGAGCATCATTCCTGCTCGATCCAGGCGTCGTGGAACAGCAGGCGCGAGGAGGCGTCGAAGGTCACGCCGTGCACGTCGCCGCGTACCCCGATGGACTGGGCGAGCTCGAACAGCGGGATCGCGAGCCCCTGGTCGAGGATCTCGCGCTGGGCCTCCGTGACCAGGGCCTCGCGTGCGGCCGGGTCGGCCTCGCCGAGCTGCTCGTCGAGCAGCGGGTCGACGGCGTCGTCGGGCTCGCGCAGGCTGAGGTTGCGCTGGGCGGTGGAGAACTGGGTGCGCAGGATGTCGGCGTCGGCCCGTGTGACGTTGTAGTAGTACAGGTCGTAGTCGCCGGACTCCTGGGCGGTGGTCTGCTCGGCGGCGGTGAGCTGCCGCAGCCTCAGGTCGATCCCCACCGCGCGCAGCTGCTGGGCGGCCAGCTCCAGCACCGCGCCGCTGCCCGTGAACACCGGGGTGTAGGTCACCTCGATCTCGAGCGGCTCGCCGTCCTTGGCGCGTAGACCGTCCGAGCCCTTCGTCCAGCCGGCGGCGTCGAGGATGCGGCCTGCCTCGTCCGGGTCGGAGGTGAGCAGGTCGGACTGGTCGGCGTACCCGGGCGTGGTGGACGCGAGCACGCTGGTCGCGGGCTTGAACGCCTCGGAGAGGACGGTGTCGACCAGCTCCTGGCGGTCGACCGCGACGAGGAGCGCACGCCGCACGTCCGGGTCGTCCAGCGGCGGCCGGGTGACGTTGGGCTGGAGCACGAACGGCACGCCGGGGTTGGCGCGGGTCAGCACCTCGCCGCCCGAGCCCTCGACCTGCGGCACGTCCTGCGGCAGCACGTCGCCGACGGCGTCGAACTGGTCGGACGCGAGCCCGCCGGCGCGCACCCCGGACTCCGGGACCACTGTGAACTCGATGGAGTCGAGGTAGGCCTCGCCCGCGTGCTCCGACGACTCGGGCGCCCAGTCGTAACCCTCACGCCGGGTGATCACGGCGCCCTGGTCCTGGGTGTAGCTCTCCAGGACGAACGGCCCGGAGCCGACGACGTCGCCCTGCAGCCGCTCGGCGGGGTCCACCTCAGCGGTCTCCTCGGACAGGATCGCCAGCGAGACCGTGGACGTGGCCTGCAGGAACTGCGCGTTGGCCTCGTCGAAGACCACCGTCGCGGTGCGCTCGTCAGGCACCTCGGTCTTCGTGTAGCCCGCGAGATAGCTGGCCGCGAGCGGCGCCGTCGCCCCGAGGTCGCCCGCGACGGCGTCGAAGCTGGCCCGCACGTCGTCGGCGGTGAGCGGGCTGCCGTCGGAGAACGTCACGCCGTCGCGCAGGTGGAACGTGAAGCGGGTCAGGTCGTCGCTGACGTCCCAGCTCTCGGCGAGCCAGGGCTCGATATCGCCGGTCTCCGGGTTCTGGTCGGTGAGCGAGTCCGCGAGCTGGCGGGCCACGTAGATGCTGACGTTCGTGCCGACCTGCTGCGGGTCGACCCCTGAGGGCGCCGCCCCGAGCGCGAACCGGAGCGTGCCGCCCGGGGTGGGGTCGGTGGGCGCTGCGCCGGAGGCGGCGTCGGGCCCGGCGCAGCCGGCGAGCGTGAGCGCGGCGACCAGGGCGGTCGCGATCGCGGCGGGTGCTGTCGGCGCGGGTGTGTTGGTGCGGCGGGGGTGGGTCGGGACCATGGGGTGTCCTCTCGGGGCACGGCGAAGCAGACCCGCGCGAGGGTGCGCGCAGGTCGGTCACCGGACGTGGGGTGAGGGCTGCTGGGGAGTGGCGTGCGGTGGGGCGACGGGGGCGCTGCTCGGTCCTACCTGGGGACGGTCAGCGACAGGCGGGACAACACTCGTCGACGGGACACATCACGTGACGCAGCACGGGACACTTGACGTAACGCCGCACGGGACGCTCGCGCATGACGGGGCGGATGGAGCGCGGGTGCGCGATCCGCACCGTGCCGTTCGTCGCTCGTGCCATGCCGGTCTCCCTCCGATTCGAATTCCCTATCTGATTGATAGGGATTCGGTACGGCGGGAAAGTACGTCGGGCCACAGAGCATGTCAACGGTGGTCGGGAAGGGTCTCGCATCTCGGACGGAACGCCCACCGGGCGCAGGACCTGCCTGCCGCGTCAGACGTCGCCGTAGACGCCCTCGAACACGTCGCGGTAGGCGGCGGCCAGGCGCAGCCCGTCGTGCTTGGTCGTGTCGTCGCCGCGCCGGACCTGGCGCATGATCACGCGCGCGCCCATGGACGCGGCGGCCGCCTCCAGGGCAGTGACGTCCTCGACCGCCGACGGGTCGGCGAGGACCGCGTCGATCCTGAGGCCGGGCGCGTGCTTGTGCAGGGCCTCCAGGTGGTCGACGGCGGTGAGGCCTTCCGTCTCGCCGTTCTCCGCGGACAGGTTGAGCGTCACGCAGCGTCGCGCCTTCGTGACGTGCAGGGCCTCGGCGATCGCCGGCACAAGCAGGTGCACCAGCACCGAGGAGTACCAGGACCCTGGGCCAAGGACCACCCAGTCGGCGTCGAGCACCGCCTGGACCGCCTCCGGGGGCGCGGGCGGGTCCGCCGGGAGCAGGCGTAGCTGCTCGATCCGGCCCTCGGTGACGGCCACGCGGCTCTGCCCGACCACGGTCTCCAGCGGGGGCTCGGGCTCGCCCGGCGCGGCGGCGTGCCGGACGTCCGCCTCGACCACCAGCGGCACCGACGCCATCGGCAGGACGCGGCCCCGGGCACCGAGCAGCCGGCCGACCCAGTCCAGGCCTTCTACCTCGTCGCCGAGCAGCTCCCACAGCGCCACGATCAGCAGGTTGCCCATCGCGTGGTTGTCCAGCTCGCCCGACGACGCGAAGCGGTGCTGCAGCATCGCGCTCCAGGTGCGGCCCCACTCGGAGTCGTCGCACAGGGCGGCGAGCGCCATCCGCAGGTCGCCGGGCGGCAGCACGTCGAGCTCGTCACGCAGGCGCCCTGAGGAGCCGCCGTCGTCGGCGACCGTCACCACCGCCGTGAGGCGGTCGGACATGAGGCGCAGGGCCGAGAGGCTCGCGGACAGGCCGTGGCCGCCGCCCAGGGCGACCACCGACGGGTTCTTGCTCCACTCCGGCGCGGGGACGTCCGGCACCCCTGGCGCGTGCGGGATCACTCGCGGCCCAGATCACGTGCCGACACGGAGACGAGCTGGCCCCGGGCACGGAGTCGTTCGGCGATGGCTTCGGAGATGGCGACGGAGCGGTGCTTGCCTCCCGTGCATCCCACGGCGATGGTCACGTAGCGCTTCTCCTCGTTGAGGTAGCCGGAGAGCACCGGAGCCAGGGCGTCGACGTAGCGGTCGATGAACTCGACGGCGCCCGGCCGGGCGAGCACGTAGTCGCGTACCGGCTGGTCACGCCCCGTCAGGTGCCGGAGCTCGGTGATCCAGTAGGGGTTGGCCAGGAACCGTACGTCCACCACGTGGTCGGCGTCCAGGGGTATGCCGTACTTGAACCCGAACGAGATGACGTTGACGCGCAGCACCTCGTTGATGTCGTGCGCCAGCCACCCGCGGATCTCCCTCGCGAGGTCGTGCACCGACAGGTCCGAGGTGTCGATCCGCAGGTCCGCGCGTGCGGCGAGGGTCGCGACGACGGACCGCTCCTCCGCTATGCCGTCGAGGATGCGGCCCTCGCCCTGCAGCGGGTGCGGCCTGCGGACCTGCTCGAACCGGCGCACGAGCACCTCGTCGCTCGCGTCCAGGAACAGGATCCGGTAGGCGACCCCTGCCTCCGTCATGTGCGCGAGCACCTTGTCCAGCTCGGAGAAGAACTGCCTGCCGCGGACGTCCACGACCACCGCCACGCGTTCGATGCTCGACCCCTTGGCCATGAGATCGACCAGCGGCACGAGCATCATCGGGGGCAGGTTGTCGACGACGTACCAGTCCAGGTCCTCCAGGACGGCCGCTGCACGCGACCGGCCGGCGCCAGACATTCCGGTGATCACCAGCACCTGCGGCTCGCTGTGCTCTGGGCCGTGCGTTGCGGCCTCGACCTCGGCGATGCCGTCCGGTGCGGTGATGGGTGACGGCTCGGTGTTGCTCATGGAGCCAAGCATGCCAGCGTCAGGCCTTGAGGGCGGCGACCACCGCCTCCGCCGTCTTGTCCCCCATGCCGCGCACGCTGGCGATCTCCTCGACGCTCGCGGCCTTGAGCCGCTTGAGGGAGCCGAAGTGGGTGAGCAGCACCTTCTTGCGCGCCGGGCCGAGCCCGGGGACGTCGTCGAGCACGGAGGCGGTCATCCCCTTGCTGCGCCGCCTGCGGTGCTGCACTATCGCGAACCGGTGCGCCTCGTCCCGGACGCGCTGCAGCAGGTACAGGCCCTCGCTGGAGCGCTGCAGGATGACGGGGTAGTCCTCCCCCGGCACCCACACCTCCTCCAGGCGCTTGGCCAGGCCGCAGAGCGCGACGTCGGTGATGCCGAGCTCGTCCAGCGCCCGCTTCGCGGCGGCGACCTGGGGCGGTCCGCCGTCGACCACGACGAGGCTCGGCGGGTAGGCGAACCGCGCCTTCTCCTCCGGCGCGTCGGCGGCCACCTCGCCGCCGGGGAGCTCGCCACCCGACAGCCCACCACCCGACAGCTCAGCGGCCATCTCGACGTCGTTGGACCGGAGCCGGTCGGCCAGGTAGCGCTTGAAGCGGCGCGTGATGACCTCGTGCATGGCCTCCGTGTCGTCGCGGGCGCCGTCGCCGTCCGACCCGCGGATGCTGAACGAGCGGTACTCGCTCTTGCGGGCCAGGCCGTCCTCGAACACCACCATCGACGCCGACTGGTAGGTGCCCTGCGTGTGCGAGATGTCGAAGCACTCGATCCGCAGGGGCGCCGACTCCAGGTCGAGCGCCTCCTGGATCTCCGCGAGGGCCTGGCTGCGGGTCGTGAGGTCACCCGCGCGGCGGGTGCGGTGGACCATCAGGGCGTGCTCGGCGTTCTTGCGGACGGTGGCCGCGAGCTCCTTCTTGTCGCCGCGCTGCGGTACCCGGACGTCGACGCGCGCGCCCCGCAGCCCGCTGAGCCAGGTGCCGACCTGCTCCAGGTCGGGCGGCAGCACCGGCACGAGGACCTCGCGCGGCACCGCGTCGCGGGCCTCGACCCCGTCGACCTCGTCCGCGGCCCCGTAGACCTGCTGCAGCAGGTGCTCCACGAGCTCGCCGTCGGTGATGTCCTCGACCTTCTCGACGATCCAGCCGCGCTGACCGCGGATCCGGCCCCCGCGGACGTGGAACACCTGGACGGCTGCCTCGAGCTCGTCGCCCACGAGGGCGAACACGTCGGCGTCCGTGGCGTCGCCGAGGACGACCGCGTTCTTCTCGGTGGCACGCCGCAGGGCCTCGATGTCGTCGCGCAGGCGGGCCGCCTGCTCGTACTCCATGTCGGCGGCGGCCTCCTGCATGCGCTTGGTGAGCCGGCGCTCGAACTTGGCCGTGTCGCCCGCCATGAAGTCGCAGAAGTCCAGGACGAGCGCCCGGTGGTCGTCGACGCTGATGCGGCCGACGCAGGGCGCCGAGCACTTGTCGATGTACCCGAGCAGGCACGGCCGGCCCGACTGGCCGGCCCGCTTGTAGACGCCGGCCGAGCACGTCCGGATCGGGAAGACGCGCAGGAGCAGGTCGAGCGTCTCCCGGATGGCCCAGGCGTGCCCGTACGGGCCGAAGTAGCGGGTGCCCTTGCGCTTCGCCCCCCGCATGACCTGGGCGCGCGGCACCTCCTCCCCCAGGGTCACCGCGAGGTACGGGTACGACTTGTCGTCCCGGTACTTCACGTTGAACCGCGGGTCGTACTGCTGGATCCAGGTGAACTCCAGGGCGAGCGCCTCGACCTCGGTGCCCACCACGGTCCACTCGACGGACGCCGCCGTCGTCACCATCCGCCGGGTGCGCTCGTGCAGGTTCGCTACGTCCTGGAAGTAGTTCGCCAGACGCTGGCGCAGGTTCTTCGCCTTGCCGACGTAGACGACCCGGCCGTGCTCGTCACGGAACCGGTAGACACCGGGCGAGGTCGGGATCTCTCCCGCCTTGGGTCGATAGGTAGCTGGATCCGCCATGCCCCAAACCTATGCGGTGCCACTGACAGTGACGCACGTGCGTCAGCGTTGAGTGCTGGGTATTTGCGCCTCATCCGGCTCCGGAGGCACAAATACCCAGCACTCAACGCTGGGGTGCGATCAGACGGTGACGTGGACCGGGGTCGGCTCCACTCGGACCGGGAAGTTCACCGACCGGGAGATGAAGCACATCGCGTGCGCCTTGTGGTGCAGAGCCGCGAGGTGCTCGTCCGTCGCGAGCTCGCCCGGGTCGACGACGACCTTCGGGTGCAACGTCACGTCGGTGAAGGCGCCCTCGCCCCGCGCCTCGACCCGCATCGTGCCGGTCGCCGAGTCCCGGTACTCGCGCACGATCAGGCCGGACTCCGCGGCCAGGTGCAGGAACCACAGCATGTGGCACTGGCTCAGGCTCGCGACGAAGAGCTCCTCCGGGCTGTTCCGCGCCGGGTCCCCGCGGAACGCGGGGTCGGCCGACCCGGGCAGCGGCGGCTTGTGCGGCAGATCGATCTCGTGGTCGCGCGAGTACGAGGTGTACGACGACGTCCCCGTCTCCCCCGCGCCTGTCCACCGCACCGTCACGGCATAGTCATGCGTGGCTCCGCTCATGTGCCCCACCCTAGGGCTGACCCGGCCCGGAAGCCATGCCTGGCACGCGGCTCCCGCAGGTCCGCGCCGAGGACGACCTCGGGTACCGGTCCGCGACGGATCCGGTACCCGAGGCCGTCCGGGGACGGGCGGTCAGGCGGAAGCGCCCGCCTTCGCCTTGGTCGCACTCTTCGCAGCGGGCTTGCGCTTCGGCTTGCCGTTCGCCGGCGGCAGCACCGGGACCTCGCCGGCCTGCGCGTGCCCCTCGAGGATCTCGGCGAGATACGTGCCCGTGTGGCTCTCCGGGACCGCCGCGACGGCCTCCGGCGTACCCTGCGCGACGACGAGACCGCCCCCGCTACCACCCTCTGGCCCCATGTCGACCACCCAGTCGGCGTTCTTGATGACGTCCAGGTTGTGCTCGATCACGATCACCGTGTTGCCCTTGTCTGCCAGCGACTGCAGCACACCGAGCAGACGGCGCACGTCCTCGAAGTGCAGGCCGGTGGTCGGCTCGTCCAGCACGTAGGCCGAACGGCCCGACGACCGCTTCTGCAGCTCCGCCGCCAGCTTGACGCGCTGCGCCTCGCCACCGGACAGCGTGGGCGCCGGCTGCCCGAGCCGCACGTACCCCAGGCCGACGTCGACCAGCGTGGACAGGTGCCGGGAGATCGCCGGGAACGCCTTGAAGAACTCCGCGGCCTCCTCGATCGGCATGTCGAGCACGTCGGCGACCGTCTTGCTCTTGAAGTGCACCTCGAGCGTCTCGCGGTTGTACCGCGCGCCGTGGCAGACCTCGCACGGCACGTAGACGTCCGGCAGGAAGTTCATCTCGATCTTGATGGTGCCGTCGCCCGCGCACGCCTCGCAGCGGCCGCCCTTGACGTTGAACGAGAACCGGCCCGGACCGTAACCGCGGACCTTGGCCTCCTCGGTCTCCGCGAAGATCTTGCGGATCCGGTCCCAGACGCCCGTGTACGTGGCGGGGTTCGACCGCGGCGTACGCCCGATCGGCCCCTGGTCCACGTGCACGACCTTGTCGAGCTGGTCCAGCCCTGTCACGCGCCGGTGCCGCCCGGCGACCCGACGAGCTCCGTTGAGCTGGTTCGCCATGACGGTGTACAGGATCGAGTTGACGAGCGTCGACTTGCCGGAGCCGGACACGCCCGACACCACGGTCAGGACCCCGAGCGGGAACGACACGTCGACGTTGCGCAGGTTGTTCTCGTGCGCGCCGATCACCGTGACCTGCCGGTCGTGGTCGATCGGCCGCCGCACGGCCGGCACCGGGATGGAGCGGCGCCCGGAGAGGTACGCGCCAGTCATCGACTCCTTCTTCTCGAGCAGGCCCGCGTAGTCACCCGAGTGGATGACCTCGCCGCCGTGCTCGCCGGCCCCCGGGCCGATGTCGACGATCCAGTCGGCCGCGCGGATCGTGTCCTCGTCGTGCTCGACGACGATCAGCGTGTTGCCGAGGTCCCGCAGGCGGGTGAGCGTGTCGATCAGGCGGCGGTTGTCCCGCTGGTGCAGCCCGATGGACGGCTCGTCCAGCACGTACAGCACGCCCACCAGCCCGGAACCGATCTGGGTGGCCAGCCGGATGCGCTGGGCCTCGCCGCCGGACAGGGTTCCGGCCGGGCGCTCCAGCGTGAGGTAGTGCAGACCGACGTCGAGCAGGAAGCCGAGCCGCGCGTGGATCTCCTTGAGGACCTCGGTCGCGATCTGCGCCTCGCGCACCCCGAGGACTATGCCCTTGAGGAACTCGGCCGCCTCGCCCACCGGCAGGCGGCTGACATCGGCGATGGACAGCCCGTCGATCTTGACCGCGAGCACCTCAGGCTTGAGCCGCGCGCCGCCGCACGTGGGGCACGGCACCTCGCGCATGTAGGCCTCGTACTTGTCCTTGGACAGGTCCGAGTCGGTCTCGCGGTGGCGGCGCTCCAGGAACGTCACGGCGCCCTCGAACCCGGTCGAGTACTGTCGTTCGCGGCCCCACCGGTTCTTGTACTTGACGTGCACCTTGTGGTCGCGCCCGTGCAGGATCGCCTCGCGGGCGCGCTCGGGCAGGGCCCGCCACGGCACGTCCATGGAGAACTTCATCTCCTCCGCGAGCGCCGCCAGCACGCGCTCGAAGTACTCCGACGACGTCTGCGCCCACGGGGCGACGGCGCCGCCGCGCAGCGTCTGCTCGTCGTCCGGCACGATGAGCTCGGGGTCGACCTCCAGCCGGAAGCCGATGCCCGAGCACTCCGGGCACGCGCCGTAGGGCGCGTTGAACGAGAACGTCCGCGGCTCGATCTCGTCGAGCGCGAGCGTGTGCTCGTTCGGGCAGGCCCGCTTCTCGGAGAACTTGCGGGTGCGCGTCAGGTCGTCGACGTCGGCGTCGACCAGCTCGATCATCACGAGGCCGTTGGCCAGGGTCAGCGCGGTCTCGACGGAGTCCGTCAGCCGGCGCTGCACGCCGTCGCGCGCCACGAGCCGGTCCACGACCACCTCGATGTCGTGCTTCAGCTTCTTCTCCAGCGTGGGCGGGTCGGTCAGCTGCACGACCTCGCCGTCGACCCGGGCCCGCGAGAAGCCCTTGGCCTGCAGCTCCTTGAACAGGTCCGCGTACTCGCCCTTGCGGCCGCGCACCACGGGTGCCAGCACCTGGTAGCGCGTGTCCTCTGGCAGCTCAAGGATCTGGTCCACGATCTGCTGCGGCGTCTGCGACTGGACCTTCTCGCCGCACACGGGGCAGAACTGCGTGCCCGCGCGGGCGAAGAGCAGGCGCAGGTAGTCGTAGACCTCGGTGATGGTGCCGACCGTGGAGCGCGGGTTGCGGTTGGTCGACTTCTGGTCGATCGACACCGCGGGCGACAGGCCCTCGATGAAGTCGACGTCGGGCTTGTCCATCTGGCCCAGGAACTGACGCGCGTACGCGGACAGCGACTCGACGTACCGGCGCTGCCCCTCGGCGAAGATCGTGTCGAACGCGAGCGACGACTTGCCGGAGCCCGACAGCCCGGTGAACACGATGAGCTGGTCCCTGGGCAGGTCCAGGGAGACGTTCTTCAGGTTGTGCTCTCGGGCACCCGAGACGACGAGACGATTGCTCACAGAAGTATCCTAGGGCGACCCACTGACATTCGCACGCCTGTTCTAGAAGTCAGGCTGACAGACTCGTCACACCCGCAGGGCGCCCGCAGGTTCTCAGCGCACCGCGCGGCCGTCGGCGACGCCCGACCGGCGTACGCGGGCCTGCAGGTCCAGGGCGCGCAGCAGGTCCTGCTCGTGCGCGTAGGACCCGTCGACGAGCCGGCGCCGGACGTCCACGACCTCCTGGGCGAACTCCGCCGCGGAGTCCAGCATCTTCAGGTCGAGGTGCACGGAGACCATGTTCGAGAGCGCGGAGGCGAGACCCGGCAGGTGGAGGTCGGGGCTCCGGCGCGCGAGCCCGCGGCGTACGCGCACCGCCTCCGCCGTCGGCTCGACGCCCTCCTCGGGGCGCCCCGCGTCGATGAGCGCGGCGCCCAGGTTGAGCAGCGCGTCGGCGAGGTCCGGCTCGAAGCGTTCCGGGTCGCTCACCGCGAGCAGCCGCAGCTGGGCGACGGCCTCCTCCGTCGGCGCGACGGCGTCCTCGGCCCGGCCGAGCTCCGAGTAGAGCACCCCCAGGTTGGACAGCGAACGTGCCAGGTACTCCTCGCCCGGGTGCCCCTCCTCCGCCAGGCCGCGCCGGATCGCCACCGCCTCCTGCTCCAGTGGCAGCGCCTCGTCCGGCTCCCCGGCCCGCGAGTGGGTGACCGCGAGGTTCGACAGCGAGGCGGCGAGCATCCTGCGGAACCGCGCGGGGTTCTCGCGCGCGAGCCGGCGGCGCAGCAGCACGGCCTCGCGTTCGAGTGATATCGCCTCGTCCAGGTCGCCGAGCCGGGACCGCACCGCGCCCAGCGACGCGAGCGTGTAGGCGAGCGTCCAGGTGTGCGCGGCGGGATTCTCACGGGCCAGCTGACGGCGCAGGGCCGCGGCCTCGCCGAGCGGCTCGATCGCCTCCCGGTCGCGGCCGAGCGCCGCGTACGAGTTGGCGAGGTTGGTCAGCGCGAACCCGAGCTCCTGCCGGTACCGCTCGGGCGCCTGCAGCACCATCCTGCGGCTGAGCTCGACGGCCTCCAGCGCGAACGCCGGGGCCTCTTCCGGGCGGCTCTCTGTGAGCGTCACCGCGCGGTTGGACAGGGCGGTCGTCAGGAAGACACCCCACTGCCGCGGGTCGCGCCTGACCAGGTTCCGGAGGATCGGGAGCAGCTCCATGAACCGCGCGTTCTCCTCCTGGGGAGGACCTGTGTCGTTCAGGACGACGGTCAGGCTCATCAGGACGCGGGCCAGCTCCGCCTCGATCCAGCCGGTGTCCCGCTCCTCGGCCGTCCGGGTCAGCTCGACCGCCTCGAGCTGCGCGGCGAGCGCTTCCTTCGTCATCCCGGCTCGCCAGTGCGCGACGCCCAGGGCGTGGATCGCCCCCACCAGGGCCGTGCGGTACCGGTCGGGGTCGCCCGCCGCGAGGCGGCGCCACGCGGCCACGGCAGCCTCCAGCGCGTCCAGCGACTCGGCCAGGCGTGCGTCGTCCCTGAGCGCCATGCCCAGGTCGGTGAGCGCCTCTGCCCTGCCCGCCGCGTCCCGGGCCGCCGCTACCGCCCGCTCGCCCCTGTCCACGTCGTCGGTCGACACGTCGACGACACCGCGGGGCTTGAGCAGGAACGACGTCCGCAGGGCACGTGGGTCGTCACCGTAGGAGTCACCCGCACGGCGCAGGAGCTCTGCCGCCAGCGCGCCCACCCCCGGCGTCTCCGACAGCTCGATCTCCAGCCGGCGGGCGACGTGGACCACGCGCAGCGCCGCCTTTCGGGACAGGCCCCACGTGCACGAGCCGACCAGGGCCACCGACCGTCCGAACCGGTCCGCGACGAGCACGTCGGCGACGCGGCCGTGCCCGACGGCGTTCGCCTCGAGGCCCATCACCGGACGCTGCAGCCCGAGCAGCCACTGCGTGCCGGCGCGGCCGGGCACCCCCGGCACCACCCGGCGCAGCACGTCGCGCACGCTCGCGGCGTCGTCGGCGCCCAGCAGGCACACGGCGGCCATGACGTCCTGGACCTCGTCGACGGTCAGCTCCAGACCGGCCTCACGCGCCGACCGGGCCCACGAGCCCGCGGCCACGTGCAGGATCCCGCGCGCCGGGTTCAGCTCGGTCGCCGGGACCGAGACCCCTGCTGCTCCGAGGACGGCGAGGGCCGCTGCGGCGTGCAGGTCGACCACCCTGCTCCCGCCGACCGGTTCCGGCATGCTCACGGCGGACGCGCCGGGGTTGTCGACGCCGAGGCACTCCGCGAACGCGGCGGTCGCGGCCTCCAGCACCACGCGGTCCGGCAGGCCGGGCGCCAGCGCGAGGTCCAGCGGGGTCTGCGTCGCGCCGTCGCGCTCGAGCAGCGGCCACAGCGTCGAGCCCCAGCGCAGGCGGCGCAGCCACTCCCCGGCGACCCGGGCGAGCAGGAGGACTCGGATGCGGCCACGGGCGGGGCGCGCCAGGGCGTCGAGCATCGCGCCGAGGCCCAGCCGGGTCGCCGCGTTGTCCACGACGAAGAGCACGTCACCCTGCGGCCGTGCGCGCACCGTTGCGGCCTCCCGGCCGCGCGGCACCGGGACGACGGTCCATCCGGACTCGCCCATGCGGCTGCCGAACTCGTTCGCGAGGCGCGTCTTGCCGAAGCCGACGGGAGCGACGATGAGCCGCAGGCTGATCGCCGCCGGGCTCTCGGCCCACGCGCGGAGCTCGTCCAGCTCCTGCTCGCGGCCCAGGAAGGGGACCACCGCCCGGGCCGGGTCGAGCAGCGCGGTCGGCTGCCGGAAGCCGTCCAGGGGCTCGTCCGCAGCAGCCGTGAGCGGGCCGCGGCGGACCACCGTGCGGGCGGCCCGAACCGCGGCGGCCAACCGGGTCGACACCTCCGAGACCACCACGATGAGCAAGTCAACCGGACGAACGTCCGACACTGCAAGGGGAACGGGAAGACTGGTACATCCAGTGATCAGAACCGTGCACGGACGAACACGGCGTAACGGTCGCCCGGGCGCTCGTGAACGGCGTCACCAAGCCGTTTTCGCCCCGTGACCGTTCGCCCGTGGCTGATTCGCCCGTGCCGATGTCGCCCGTGCCGCTGCTGTCAGAACCCGAACCGCTCGACGTCCCGCATCTTGTTCGTCGCATCGAGGGCGGCGACCTTGTAGGCCTCCGAGAGCGTCGGGTAGTTGAACACCGTGTCGACCAGATGGTCCACGGTGCCGCCGGTGGTCATGATCGCCTGTCCGATATGGATGATCTCGGTGGCCCCGGTCCCGAACACGTGCACGCCGAGGATCTTGCGGTCCTCGGTCGAGACCAGCAGCTTGAGCATCCCGTAGGAGTCGCCGACGATCTGCCCGCGCGCCAGCTCGCGGTAGCGCGCGACCCCCACCTCGTACGGCACGCCCGCGGTGGTGAGCTGGTCCTCGGTGTCCCCGCAGTAGGAGATCTCCGGGATCGTGTAGATCCCGATCGGCTGCAGCTCCAGCAGCGACGAGATCGGCTCGCCGAACGCGTGGTACGCCGCGAGCCGCCCCTGCTCCTGGGAGGTGGCCGCGAGCGCCGGGAACCCGATCACGTCGCCGACCGCGTAGATGTGCTCGACGCCGGTGCGGAACTGCTTGTCGACCTGGAGGCGACCGCGCCGGTCCGCCTCGAGCCCGGCCGCGGCGAGGTCGAGGCCGTCGGTGGAGCCCTGCCGTCCGGCGGAGTAGAGCACGCAGTCGGCGGGGATCCGCTTGCCGGAGGCCAGGGCGGTGACCGTGCCGCCGCTGCCGGCCGTCACGGACTCGACGGTCTCCCCCAGCCGGAAGGTCACCGACAGGTCGCGCAGCTGGAACTTGAGCGCCTCGACGACCTCGGAGTCGCAGAAGTCGAGGATCTTGTCCCGCGCCTCGACGACGGTGACGCGGGTGTCGAGCGCGGCGAACACCGATGCGTACTCGATGCCGATCACGCCCGCGCCGACCACGACCATGGTCCGCGGCACCTCCGTCATGTCGAGGATGCCGTCGGAGTCGACCACGCGGACGCCGTCGAACGCGATGTTCGCGGGCCGCGCGGGCCTGGTGCCGACGGCCACGACCACCTTGTCCGCGGTCAGCCGCCGGACGACGTCGCCCTCGCCGTCCGTCACCTCGAGGTCGTGCGGGCCCGTGAACCGGGCGCTGCCCACCACCGTCTCGACCTGGTTGCGCGCGAGCTGGTTGCGCACCACCTCGACCTCCCGGCCGATGACGTGCTGGAGCCGCGCGAGCAGGTCCTGGACGGTGATGCGTTCCTTGAGCCGGTAGCTGGAGCCGTACACGTCCCGCATGTGCAGCCCGGTCAGGTACAGGACCGCCTCGCGCAGGGTCTTGGACGGGATGGTGCCCGTGTGCAGGCTGACGCCGCCGACGTGGTCGCGCTGCTCGACCATTGCCGCCCGCTTGCCGAGCTTGGCGGCACCGATGGCGGCCTTCTGCCCGCCGGGGCCGGAGCCGATCACGACGAGGTCGAAGTGGTTCTCACGTGCGTCCATCGTCCGAGTGTGGCGGTGCGGCGACCCCGTGACGAGGGGCTTCGTCGCGCAAGGTGCGACTTCATCAAGAATTAACCGGCCCTGCCCTCGGGATGGCAGGCTGGCGCCATGAGCATCTACGCCGTGAGCTACACCTACTCCGACGACGTGGCGACCCGTGACGAGGTCCGCCCCAGCCACCGCGACTTCCTGCGCGGGCTCAACGCGGAGGGCGTCGTCCGCGCCTCGGGTCCGGTCGACGGCGGGATCGGCGCGCTGGTCGTCGTCGAGGCGGAGTCCGCCGAGGACGCGCTGCGGATCCTGGACACCGACCCGTTCCAGGTGCGGGGGGTCATCGCCGAGCGCAGCGTGCGCCAGTGGGACGTGGTGATCGGCGGCCTCGCGGAGTAGGGCGCCAATACTCCGCCATTTGAAAACTTTGACCGAGAAGTCCTGACCGGGCAATGGTCTTGAGCAGCCTCTGGTGCACATGATGCCAGTTGGAGCACAGCTGGCTATGTCCGGGAGGCACCGCATGACCTCTGTCGACAGCACCACGGTGGCTTATGCGGATATATGTCCGCATATCTGCGTGACGCCGCCGTACTATGCGCTCGGTGACCTGGTCAGTCCCGCCTCCGGGCTGGCCGTCGCCACGGTCCCGGTCCAGACGTCCACCGGACGCCAGGCGACCCTGATCAACATCGCAGAGGCAGGGCGGCACCTCGCCATCCTCGGTCTGTCCGCCGCCTCCACCGTCAACCCGGGCACCGGCCGGCACTACT
Organism: Promicromonospora sp. NPDC023805; assembly: GCF_040639635.1. Lineage (NCBI taxonomy): Bacteria > Bacillati > Actinomycetota > Actinomycetes > Micrococcales > Promicromonosporaceae > Promicromonospora > Promicromonospora sp. NPDC023805. The sequence continues at coordinate 179,571 of NZ_JBFAAH010000001.1, forward strand.
ACCTCGCGCACCGCGGGGTGGGCCGGATGTATCCGCCCGCCGGGACGCTGACTGCGCTCCACGGGACCGCGACCGCCCGCATGACCGGCCGCAACCGTGCGGTCGCCGAGACCGAGCTGCGCGACGACGACGGAAGTCTCGTGGCGCGGCTCGATCTCGAGTACCTCGTCATGTCGGCGCCCGTGTTCCGGCGTCTGATGGGCCCCGCCACGGCACCGGACGCGACGGAGCCGGCCAGCCCGTACAGCGCCCCCGCACCGCTCGTCGACATCGCGGCCGACGCCCGCAGCGCCACGGCCAAGCTGTCCGTGGAGGCCGCGATGTGCCGTGGGCACTTCGACGGGTTCCCCGCGCTGCCCGTCTCCGTGGCGGGCTACGCGACGTTCGCGCTGTTCGACCACGTGCTGGAGGCAGCGGCCGGACCCGGCGCCCGGTGGCAGGCGGGCCTCTTCCGGCTGCAGGCCGATCATCTCGCCGTGGCGGGCCAGACCTGCACGGTGGACGTCGAGCCGTCGGCCCCCGCCGAGCCCGAGGCGCACGAGAGCGCGTTCACCGGGACGCTCCGGTCCGGTGACCGCGACATCTTCTCGATCCAGGTGGACTACACGACCGTCTGAGCCGACAGCCGAGCAGGCCGACGGCCGCGCCACCGTGGTGGACGCGGCCGTCGGCCTGCTGTACGGCTACCGGCACAGTGCGAGTCGGTTGCGAGTCGGTTGCGAGTCGGTTGCGAGTCGGTTGCGAGTCGGTTGCGAGTCGGTTCAGAGACCTACTTCGAGGACTCCTCCGACGGCTCGGGCTCCTTCGCCGCCTCTACCCGCTCGTCGTGCGCGGACTTGAGGAGGCTCGCGACGGTGCCGACCACCAGTGACACGACGATCACCGTGAGCGACAGCCAGATCGGGATCTCGGGCGCCCAGTGGAAGCCGTGGCCACCGTTGATCCAGGAGATCGAGTTGGTGTGCAGCGCCTCGAGGATCAGCTTGATCCCGATGAAGCCGAGGATCGCCGAGAGCGCGTAGGGCAGGTACACCAGCCTGTCGAGCAGGCCACCCAGCAGGAAGTAGAGCTGCCGCAGACCCATCAGCGCGAACAGGTTGGTGGCGAACACGATGAACGGGTCCCTGGTGATGCCGAAGATGGCGGGGATCGAGTCGACCGCGAACAGGACGTCCGTTGAGCCGATGGCCAGGAACACGATGATCAGCGGCGTGAAGAGCCTGCGGCCGTCGACGACGGTCCGCAGCTTCGCGCCGTCGTACTGGTGGTGCAGCGGGAGAACCTTCCGCATCTGCCGGATGAGGGCGTTCTCCTTGTAGTCGTCATGCTCCTCGGGCTTCTCGGGGATCGCCTGCTGGATCGCCGTGTAGATGAGGAACGCGCCGAAGATGTAGAAGAGCCACGTGAACTGCTCGATCAGCGCCGCACCCGCGAGGATGAACACGGCACGGAAGATCAGCGCCATGATGATGCCGACCATCAGCACACGCTGCTGCTGCTCACGCGGCACCGCGAACCGGGCCATGATGATGACGAACACGAAGAGGTTGTCGACGCTCAGGGAATACTCCATGAGCCAGCCGGCGTAGAACTCCGCGGCCGGGGTGATGCCACCGACGCCCCAGACGATCCCACCGAAGATCACGGCGAGCCCCACGTAGAAGCTCACCCAGATGGCGCTCTCCTTCATGGACGGCACGTGCGGACGACGGCCGACGATGAGGAGGTCGGCGATCAGCAGGACGAGCATCGCCCCGAGCGAGACCACCTCGAACGTCACGGGTAGTTCGTGGACCATTGTTTCCTTCCGGAACAGGGAGGAACGCGCGACAGCCTCGAGCCTCCGGTGTGTACAGCAGGGCACCGGAGGTCTTCCTCGCTCGCCCGTGCACCAGCCTGACCGAAATCAGACGCTGACGCACCACGAGCCGGCCAGGCCGAGCTGACGTCATCGGCAGCTGTGCTGACGACCAAGCCGTTATGAGGTACTCCCCTCCAACGGAGGGAAGCATACGGGACACCACGTTTGTTCCCGAACGTGACGTACGACGCCGCTCGCTACGAGAGCGTGACCACGAGCTTCCCGCGCGCGTGGCCGGCACCGGCCACCTGCCGGATCGCCTCGACCGCGCGGTCTAGCGGGTACGTCGCGCTCACGATCGGCAGCAGCGCGCCGCCGTCCACCATGCGGGCGAGCACCGCGAGGTCCTCACCGTTCTCGGACGCCGAGACGCTCATCGCCCGGTACGGGCGGAACCGCGACACCAAGGGCGCCGCCAGCAGGTCGGGCATCGAGCCGAACAGACCCGCCTTGCTCCCGTCGTTGGTGAGGATCAGCCCGCCCGGCACGACGACGCGGCCGAGCGCGCGCAGCGGGTACCGGCCGGCATTCGTGAAGACGACGTCGAAGCGCCGCTCGCCTGCCGTGACGTCCTCGCGCGTGTAGTCGATGACGTCGGAGGCGCCGAGCTCGCGCACCATCGCCACGTTGCGCGTGCTGCACACGCCCGTCACGTGCGCGCCCCACGCGGCGGCGATCTGCACGGCGAAGTGGCCGATGCCGCCGCCCGCACCGGTGATCATCACGCGCTGCCCGGCCGTGAGCCCCGCGGCGCGCAGGAACTGGAGCGCCGTGAGGGCCGCCATCGGCAGCGCGGCGGCCTCGACGTGAGTGAGGTCGACCGGCCGGTGCGCTATCCGGGTGGCGTTCGCCACCGCGCGCTCGGCGAACGTCCCCGCGGCGCCGAACCCGAACACCTCGTCGCCCGGCGCGAACGCGGTGACACCGGGGCCCACGGCCACGATAGCTCCCGACAGGTCGGCGCCCCGGACCTGCGGACGGGGACCGCCGAGCCCGCCCATCATCGGGCGAGCGATCATCGGCTGCCCCGCCGCGAAGTGCCAGTCGTACGGGTTGACCCCCGCCGCGCTCACCCGGACCAGCACCTGCCCCTTCGCGGGGAGCGGCTCAGGGATCTCTCGCACCGCGAGGGCGTCCAAGCCATAGCTGTCCTGTGTCAGTGCCCGCATCACGGCCTCCTGGCCTGTCCTGCTTCCGGACGTGCGCTGCACCCCTGCGGGATCAGGGTCCTCCGGGCCTGTGACCAGGTCAAGGGTGAACTCGGAGCGTGTTCGCCGCACCGTCACCGCACTCGTTCGGCGCGTTCGTTCGGCGCATACGGAAGCCGAGCCCTCGCCCGGGTGGGCAAGGGCTCGGCTTCCGCTCGCGCAACCGGCTCTACGCCGTCGCCGCCTGCATCTGCCGCAGCTCCTTCTTGAGCCCCGAGATCTCGTCGCGCAACCGCGCCGCCACCTCGAACTGCAGCTCCGCGGCCGCCGCGTGCATCTGGTCGGTGAGCTCCTGGATGAGCTCTGCCAGCTCGCTCGCGGCAGCGCCGGAGAGCCGGTTGCCGGTCGTCGAGCCCTCCTTCGGGCTGCCGGGCACCCGCGCCCCCCGGCCCTCGCTCTTCCCCTTGCGGTTGTTCCGGAACCCGCCGGCCAGCAGCTCCTGGGTGTCCAGGTCCTCGCGGGCGAGCATGTCGGTCACGTCCGCGATCTTCTTGCGCAGCGGCTGGGGGTCCAGGCCGCGCTCGGTGTTGTAGGCCACCTGCTTCTCGCGGCGCCGCGAGGTCTCGTCGATCGCCATGCGCATCGCGGGCGTGATCTTGTCCGCGTACATGTGGACCTGACCGGAGACGTTTCGGGCCGCACGGCCGATGGTCTGGATGAGGGAGCGCCCGGACCGCAGGAAGCCCTCCTTGTCGGCGTCGAGGATCGCCACGAGCGACACCTCCGGCAGGTCCAGGCCCTCCCGCAGGAGGTTGATGCCCACCAGCACGTCGTACTCGCCGATCCGCAGCTCGCGCAGCAGCTCGACGCGGCGCAGGGTGTCCACGTCGGAGTGCAGGTAGCGCACCCGCACGTTGCGCTCCAGGAAGTAGTCCGTGAGGTCCTCGGCCATCTTCTTGGTCAGCGTCGTGACCAGCACGCGCTCGTTGCGGTCCACCCGGTCGCGGATCTCGCCCAGCAGGTCGTCGATCTGGCCCGTGGTGGGCTTCACGACGATCTCGGGGTCCACCAGGCCGGTGGGGCGGATGACCTGCTCGACCACCCCGTCCGACAGCGAGCGCTCGTAGTCGCCAGGCGTGGCGGACAGGTAGACCGTCTGGCCGATGCGCTCGGTGAACTCCTCCCACTTCAGCGGGCGGTTGTCCATGGCGCTCGGCAGCCGGAAGCCGTGGTCGACCAGCGCACGCTTGCGAGAGGCGTCGCCCTCGTACATGGCACCGATCTGGGGCACCGTCTGGTGGGACTCGTCGATGACGAGGAGGAAGTCCTCGGGGAAGTAGTCGAGCAGCGTGTTGGGCGCGGTGCCCGGGTCGCGGCCGTCGATGTGCATCGAGTAGTTCTCGATCCCGGCGCAGGTGCCGATCGAGCGCATCATCTCGATGTCGTACGTGGTGCGCATGCGCAGGCGCTGCGCCTCCAGCAGCTTGCCCTGCTTCTCGAGCTCGGCCAGTCGGCCCTCTAGCTCCTTCTCGATGCCGCCGATGGCCCGTTCCATACGCTCCGGGCCCGCCACGTAGTGCGTGGCCGGGAACACGTAGATCGAGGTCTCGTTGCGCACCACGTCGCCCGTGAGCGGGTGCAGCGTCTGGATCGACTCGATCTCGTCGCCGAACATCTCGATCCGGATCGCGAGCTCCTCGTACACCGGGATGATCTCCACGGTGTCGCCGCGCACCCGGAACGTGCCGCGCGTGAACGCCATGTCGTTGCGCGTGTACTGCATGGTCACGAACTGGCGCAGCAGCTTGTCGCGGTCCACGACGTCGCCCACGTCGAGCCGGACCATGCGGTCCACGTACTCCTGCGGCGTGCCCAGGCCGTAGATGCACGAGACGGACGCGACCACTATCACGTCCCGCCGGGTCAGCAGCGACGAGGTGGCCGAGTGCCGGAGGCGCTCGACCTCGTCGTTGACCGACGAGTCCTTCTCGATGTAGGTGTCCGACTGCGCGATGTACGCCTCGGGCTGGTAGTAGTCGTAGTACGACACGAAGTACTCGACGGCGTTGTTGGGCAACAGCTCCCGGAACTCGGTGGCGAGCTGCGCGGCGAGCGTCTTGTTGGGCGCCATCACCAGGGTGGGCCGCTGCAGCTTCTCGACGAGCCAGGCCGTCGTCGCCGACTTGCCGGTACCCGTGGCGCCGAGCAGCACCACGTCCTTCTCGCCGGCCTGGACGCGCTCGGTCAGGTCGGCGATCGCCGTCGGCTGGTCGCCTGCCGGCTGATAATCGGAGATGACCTCGAACGGGGCCACCGTGCGCTGCAGATCGGTCACGGGTCGCATGTGACTACGGTACGACCGACCACTGACAGTCCCGCCGCGAGCGCCCTCACCGCCGAAGCGGTGCGCCTGCCGGCGAGGGCCCCCACGGTCTCTCTCAGTGCAGCGTGCCGGCGACTCCGGCGGTCTCCACCGCCTCGCCGCGGGCCGTGGCGAGCGCAGTGCGCACCACGATCTCCAGGGCGCTGACGAGCGACTCGAGCGGCAGGTGCGGCTCGCCGCCGTCCGACAGCGCGGACGCCACGGCCTCTCCCCCTACCTCCTCGGTGGTGCGCGGCACGTGGACGAAGCCGGACAGCACGCCCGGCCGCTCGGCCAGCGCGTGCTGCAGCGCGTAGAACGCGGCGTTGCAGACGTACGTCCCGGCGCTGTACGTGACGCCGGCGGGGATGCCCGCCGCGCGCACGGCGGCGACCGCGGCCTTCGCCGGGAGGGTCGTGAACCGGGCGTCGGGGCCGCCGTCGGCCACGGGGGCGTCGACGGGCTGGGTGCCGCCGTTGTCGGGGATCCGGGCGTCCATGAGGTTGATCGCCACCTGCTCGACCCGTACCTGGGTGACACCGGCGGCCAGGCCCACGGCGAGGACGACGTCGGGCGCGTGCTCGTCGAGCAGCCGCAGCAGCAGGCCGTCGGCGGAGCGGACCTGGTCGAACTCGACCGGCAGGACGGCCGTGACCAGCTCGTCCGGCCCTGTCCAGCGCGCGGCGAGGGCCGCTACCGCTTCGCCTGACGAGTTGACGGCGTCACCGCCGAACGGCTCGAACCCTGTGACCAGTACCTTCATCGCGCACGCTCCTCACCGGGCCGTGCGGATCACGCCGGCCGGATCACGCGGAGTCTGCCTCCGCCTCCTGCGCGACCTCTTCGGCCACGCGCTGCCACAGGGTATCCACCTGTGCGCGTAGATTGTCCTCGCTCCCCGAACCGTCCAGGGTGAAGTCCGCGAGGGCGAGCCGCTCGTCGTCGGCGGCCTGCGACGCGAGCCGGGAGCGCGCGGCGTCATAGCTCAGCCCGCGGCCCTCGACGAGCCGGCGCACCCGCTGCTCGGCGGGCGTGTGCACCACGACCAGCAGGTGGAAGTGCTCGGCCTGCCCGGTCTCCACCAGCAGCGGGATGTCGTGCACGATGACGGCGGTCGGGTCCCCGGCGGCCGACATGGCCTCCCGTTCTGCCGAGAGCCGCCGCACCTCCGGATGCACTATGTCGTTCAGGCGGCTGCGGGCGGCCGCGTCGGCGAAGACGAGGGCGCCGAGCCCCGGCCGGTCGAGGCCGCCGTCCGGCGTCAGCACGACGTCGCCGAACGCTTCGACGATCGCGGCGAGGCCCACCGATCCTGGCGCGACCGCCTCCCGCGCCAGCAGGTCGTGGTCGATGACGACGGCGCCGAGCTCGGCCAGGCGTGCTGTCGCGACCGACTTTCCGGCCGCGATCCCTCCGGTGAGTCCGATGCGGAACATGTTGTCCTCAGTGCCGGGATGGTTGGAGTCCTGCTGGGCGTCAAGGCTACCTCCGAACATCCGGGTCGCCTGGGCTCACAGGCCGGTGACGCCGTAGCCGCGCGACAGCCGCTCTCGCTCGACGTCCGCCGCGAACGGAGCCGATCCGTCGAGGATCTCCAGGCCGGCTCGCCAGGCGCGCCGGGCACCGATCTCGTCGCCGAGCCGCGCGTGGAGGTCGCCCGTCGCGCGGTACCCCTCGGCGACTCCGCTGCGGTCGCCGAGCCGGCTCCGTATCCGCGTCGCACGCTCATAGGCGCGCAGTGCGCCCCTGAGGTCCGCCGCCTGCTGCCGGCAGAACCCGAGACTGTCCCAGCTCGCCGCCGCGGCACGCTGGTCGTCGATCTCCTCGGCCAGCGCGAGCGCCTTCTGACACCAGGTCACCGCCGTGTCCAGGTCCCCGAGATGCGCGAGGTCCCAGCCGATGGCGTTCATCGCACGCGCCTCGCCCATGTGGTCTCCCGTGGCTCGTGCGTGACCGAGCGCCCGGCGGTCATGTCCGAGGGCCTCGTCCCACCGCTCGCCGGACTCGGCCACGGCACCGAGCCCGAGGTGCACCTCTGCGCCGCCCGTGACGTGCTCGAGCTCGCGGTTCAGCTCGTCCGCACGCAGGAAGTGGCCGTGCGCCCGCTCGTGCTCACCTCGGCGGTGCGCCGCCTTGCCCAGATGAAACTCGGCGCGTGCGGCCATGTCCCGCCTACCGCCCCGGTGCGCGGCAGCCAGGACCGCGGTCTGGGTACTGGTCGCCTCGCCCCACCGCCCGTTCCACTCCTGGAGCTCCGTGGCGAGAAACCCGATCCGGACGCAGTCGACGTCGTGTCCCAGGTCTCCCGCCAGCCGCACGACGGCCACCAGGTTCGCGTGCTCCGCGGCGAACCACCGCTGGGCATCGGCCGGGGAGCAGATGCGCGGAACGCTGACGCCGCGGACGCCGCCCGGGCCGTCGACCGCTCCGGCATCAGCGGCACGGCGTGCGCCCGGCCGTTCCACTGCCTTGCGCACCGCGCGGGCGTAGTGGTCGAGGAGACGCCGGACCGCCTGCCGGTTGTCCAGCCGCGCACCGAGCTCCCCGGCGTAGCTGTGCAGCAGGTCGTGCAGCCCGATCCGGCCGCCGTCGGAGGCCGTCACGAGGTACGCCGACTCCAGCTCCGACACCCGCCCGCGCGCCTGCTCGACGGGCAGCCCCGCGAGGCTCGCGACAGCCTCGATCGACAGGTCCGGAGTCGGGTGCGCACCGAGCAGGCGGAAGAGCCGGGCCGCGGGTGCCGACAGGGACTCGTACGACCGGGCGTACACCGACCGCAGGTCTGCCGCGTCGTCTCCCAGGGTGAACTGATCCAGCCTGGGGTGGGCCGACCGGAGCTGCGCCACCACCGAGCCGAGGTCTGCGTCGCGCTGCCGCGCCGCGCGGGCCGCGACGATCGCCAGGGCCAACGGCAGCCGCCCGCACCGGCCGGCGATCTCGTCCAGCGTCGCGGCGTCGGCCGGACGGTCGCTGCCCAGGCGGCGTACCAGGAGCTCGCGCGCATCGCTCGCGGGCAGCACATCGAGCTCGATCCCTGTCGCCGCCTCGCGGGCCACCAGGCCGTCCAGGCGATAGCGGCTGGTCACCAGGACCGACGAGCCCGGGGAGCCTGGCAGCAGCGCGCGCACCTGTTCGGCGTTCGCGGCGTCGTCCAGCACGATGAGCAGCCGACGCCCGTCGGTCAGGGTCTGGTAGCGGGCGACGCGCTCCTCGAGGGTGTCCGGCGTCTCCGATGCCTGTTCGCCGAGCGAGACCAGGAGGTGCTGCAGCGCATCGTCGGCGGCCATCACCGCTCCCGGGCGGCTGCCCCGCAGGTCGAGCCAGATCTGGCCGTCGGCGAACCGGTCCGCCGCGCGGCGCGCCCACCAGCCGGCGAGCGCCGTCTTGCCGATGCCGGGCTGGCCCGAGATGACGACGACGGCAGTGTCGGGGGTGCCCGCCTCCCCACCCCCGGGCGCCAGGGCATCGAGTCGTGCCTGCTCCGAGCCGCGCCCCACAAGACCCGCGACGTGCGGAACCTGACGGGGCACGACGCGTGGGGCCTGCGGCGTGATGACGCCGAGGTGCACCGCGCCGGGCGGGCGGCTCGCCGGGTCCTCTCCGGCGAGGGCCCGCACGTGGAGCTCGCGCAGGCGCGCGCCGGGTTCCACCCCGAGCTCGGTGGCGAGGTGTCTGCGCAACCGGTCGAAGGCGTTCAGGGCTTCCGACCGGCGGCCGGACTCGATCAGGCCGCGGACCAGGAGGTACCAGATGCCCTCCCGCAGGGGATTGCGGTCGCACAGGTCCTGGAGCATGGCGACGTCCGCCGGCCGGCCCGCGGTCATCAGCAGCTCGTGCTGTCGCTCGATCGCCGTCAGACGCTGTTCGGTCAGGCGGGAGCGTTCGGCGTCCAGGAGGTCGCTCGGCACGTCGCCGAGCGCGTCGCCGCGCCACTGGTCGAGGGCGTGCCCGAGCGCGGCCAGCTCGTCGTCCGCCCCCTTCTCCCGGGCGTTCGACGCCACGCCCAGCCAGCTCGTGAAGCGGCCGACGTCGGTGTGGTCGACGGGCACGTCGAGCAGGTAGCCGTCCGGGCGGGTGCGGACGAGCTCGCTCAGCGGCCCCAGCGCCTTCCGCAGCCTGTTGACCGCCACGTGCGTCGACTTGCGGGCGTTCGACGGCGCGGTCCGACCCCAGAGGGCTTCGGCGATCTCGGCCATCGGCACGACGAGCCCGCGCCTGAGGACGAGCAGCGCCAGCACCGTCCGCGACTTGGCGGAGCCGATAGTGATCGCGCCGCTGTCGGCGACCACTACCAGCTCCCCCAGCACCCCGAAGTTCATCCGGCTCGTCCTCCCTCGCCTCCGTTCAGGAGACATTCAGGAAGTATGACCCGGCGGCGAGCCCGAACTCACCTGAATTGTGCACGTCCGGAGGTGGCGGGCGACGCTCCGCCCGCCACACCGGCCCGTCAGAACACGCTGTCGCACTGGGTTCGGTCCCCGTCGATCATCCGGCAGATCGTCTTGCTGGGTGTCCTCGTGATGATCGTCGTCTCGTAGTTGCGACTCTGCTCCCCGTTCTGGTTGCTCCAGCTCTCCGAGAACTGCCTCCGGGTCGACTCGACCCGCCACCTCACATAGAACTTCACGGAGTGCGGCTGGTTGTCCTTGGGCGCGTACGAGTGGGTCGTATCGGTGCTCCACGAGACCGTGTTCGCCTCTTTCACTGCTGCGCTCACGTCGAGTTTCCCCACCGATCCCCCAATGCTCATGGACTTCTCGACGGTACGGCTGCCCGCCTGTCCGAAGTGATAGGTGCAGGACTCGCCGATCGTCTCCTGCTTGGGACCACCGCACATCAGCCCGCCGATCTCCTCGTACTCGTAGGCGGTGGTCGTGGGGAACTCTCTCTCGACGACGTCAGCCTTGTAGGGGAAGTCGTTCCCGCCGATGTACACGTTCCTCTTGTAACGCTTCTCCGTGGGAGGCGGTCCGCTCGGCTGCTTGAAGACCTTGTTGATCGTCCGCACGATCGTCTCGATCAGCTTGAAGATCCACCCGAAGAACAGGCCGTCCGCATCGGAGGCCGACGTCGGGTTGTTGTTCGAGTACGCGTACCCGTTCATCTGCTGCATGTCGCTGTGGTCGATGAGCGGGTCGACCGAGATGAACCGACCCAGCGCGGCGTCGTACTCCCGGGCACCCAGGTGGGTGAGCCCGAGGGCCGCGTCGATCGTGCCGCCGACGAAGCCCTTCTCGCCCGGCCACGTCGTCGGCTGCTCTCCGCGCGCCGCCCCGAACGGATCCATCCGGCGCACCGACGTCGCCATGGTCACCGAGTCGATCGCGACCTGCGCCGTCCCGTGATGGTCGCTCGCGGTCCAGGTCAGCGTGCTGTCGGTGCGCACGGCCACGGGCTGGCCTGCGTGCGTGTAGTAACGCGTCGCAGTGAGCTCGCCCGTCGCCTCGTCCGCCCGCAGCTCCTGCCCGGGCAGGTACAGCGTGGAGGCGTCGGGATCGTGCCGGATCAGCCGGTCGCCGTCGGCCCCGTAGACGAACGAGGTGACCTTGCCACCCTCGGTGACGGACCCGACCCTGCCGAGCTGGTCCCACTCGAGCCGCTGGTCGCCGCGCTGGATCGTGTTGCCGGCGTCGTCGTAGGCGTACTCGTCGGCCGAGATCTGTGTCCCGTCCGCTGCCATGGTCTTCGCCGACCCGACCACGTTCGCCTGCTCGGCGCCCGGCTCCGGATACTCGTACTTCTCGGTGACGTTGCCCTTGAGGGCGTGGTCCACCTTCGTGAGCCGGTTGCCTGCCTCGTCGTAGGTGAACGACTGCCAGTACGACGCCGGCCCCGACAGTTCGTCGACGCTGCGTTCGGCGGCGCAGGAGGCGCCGGGGGTCCAGGCCTCGGTCAGCCGGCGCAGGTGGTCGTACTCGAAGCACTGCCGGTCGCTCGCCAGCTCCCCCGGGGTGTCGGTGATCGAGAGCATGTTGCCCGCGTCGTCGTAGTCGTAGGCCAGGTCAGCCTGCTCGGGACGCGGCACCTCGCCGTCGACCACCGTGCGCTCCACCCGACGGGTGTAGTCCTCGTAGTAGGTGGTGACCCAGGCACGGTGCTCGGTCTCGTCGAACTCCGTGGCGCAGTCGTTCTCCTGGTCCTCCTGGTCGGGCACACCACCCAGCTGGACGCGCTGCATCTCGCCCAGCCGCGTGTACGTGGAGCACGACGCGTAGTAGGTGGTCCCCCCGGCGCCGTCGGCTCCGCCATAGGTCGTCGCGGGGCGACCGGCGTCGTCGTAGGTGTGGAAGATCTGTTCCTGCGCCAGGTCGCCGATCGCGGGCAGGATCTCGCTCTTGAGGCTGCCGTCCGCGTTGTAGGTGTACTCGGTGGCGTAGGTCCGCGGACCGCCGCTGCCGTCACCGAGGACCCCCTCGGACCGCGGGATGGTCAGCAGGCTCTGCTTGGTCTGGTACGTGGCGGTGTAGGAGCTCGCCCTCTCGGTGACGGTGTTGCCGTCGGCGTCCAGCTGGATCGCCGCCGTCGGCCGACCCTTGGCGAGGGTCACCGTTCCGTCGGGCCGCACCAGCCGCGTGGCGTCGTAGGTCCACCTCGCCAGGACGGTCCCGTCGTCGCCGCCGTCGCGCACGACGGTCTTGCGGCCCAGCGCGTCGTACTCGTGGGTGAGCACCTGGCCGCGGGAGTCGGTGGTCCGCACGAGCTGGCCGGCCGGGTCGAACACCGACTCGGTCTCGCCGGCGGACGGGTCGTCGGTGCGGACCCTCTGCCCCGACAGGTCGTACGCGTAGTCCCACTCGCTCCCGGCCGGGTCGATCACCTTCTCCAGCTTCCCGGCGGGGTTGTACTCGTACCGGGTGACCTCGGCGTCACCGGTGGGCGTGTCGCCGCGGAACTGGTGCAGCTCCTTGACCTTGCCCCGCACGTCGGTGACGGTCATGGTGGGCGTCCCGCCCTCTGGCGGCGTCACGTACGTCCGGTCGCCGCCGTAGCGGGTCACGGTCTTCCAGTCGGTGACCGTGTTGGTCTGGAACGCCGCCTCGACCGGCCGGTTGGCCGCGTCGTACTTCGTGACGTTCTGTCCCAGCGACTCCGAGTCCGCGGCACGCCACAGGCGCGAGTCGACGGGCTCCGCGTTGAAGAAGGGGTTGGTGACGATGTACTCGCGGCCCTGCGTGTCGTACCGGTGGTCCGTCAGCAGACGCCCGCCACCCGCTGCCGGGGCCTGCTGCTGGCGCACGCGGTAGCTGCCGTCGTAGACGGTGCGCGCCTCGACGTACCTGGCCTGCGCGTCGTTGGAGTTGGGGCCGAGGTGGCGTGCGGTCACCACGTTCGGCGCGTCCCGGCTGATCGAGTACTCGAAGGTGGCCGACGGCGCGTTGGGGTACCTCGTCCGGAGGCGGTCGGTCCCCCACACCTTGGTCAGCCGCCCGAGCGGGTCGTAGACGTTCTCGGTGACCAGGCCGTTCGGGTCGGTCACCTTGACCGCCTGCCCGTTGCTGACCTCCAGGTCGGTCCTCGTGGTGAAGCCCTTGGGGTCGGTCACCACGGTGGCGGTCGTCGGTCCACCAGCCACGGGTGTGTAGGCGGTGGTGGTGGCCCGGTCCAGGGCGTCCGTCGACCGGGTCGCCCGACCGTGCGCGTCGTACGCCGTCGTCGACCGGGTCTCCCAGACCGGCTCGCCCGCCTCGTAGCCCTTCACCCTCTCCACCAGGGTGGGGTTCCCCGCCGACGGCGCGGCTCCCTCACCCTGCCCGTCGTACCGGGTGCGCACGTCCGAGACCGCGTGCTCGGGGTACGACGGCGTCTCGGTGCAGCCGACCGCGACCGTCCGGACCCGGACGGGTAAGGACACGAGCCAGGCGCCCTCGTTGGCGGCGTACGTGGTGGTGGTGCACAGGTCGTCGCTCGTGACCGAGACGTCTCCCCGGTCGTCGACGGTGGCCGGCTGCCCGTACGCGTCGTACGTGGTGACCTTGCGGGTCTCGACCCGTCCGCCGGAGTCCTTCGGCGTGAACGTCCGTTCCGTGCCGACCCCGGTGAAGTAGGCCTTGAGATCACCCCGCGCGGCGGTGGGGCCACGCCAGACCGGGTCCTTGAGCGTCTTGATCACCACCGGGGAGTCGTCCGCGATGCCGTTGCGCGTGATCGACTCGCGCTCGAAGCCGTGCAGCCAGTCGTGGTCCGTGTGCTCACCGTTCTCGGAGTCCTTGATGACCACCGGACGCCGGCCACCCTCCGGGTTCAGCCGGTCCTGGTCCATGCCCCGGTAGTAGTGGGTATCCGTCCGCGTCTGCGGACCGGACTCGTCCTCCGGGTCGCCCGCGATCGTCGTGACGCGGGAGAAGCCGCGGAACTCGTTCCAGTTCCGCTTGTCCGGCGGAGTGAACTCGCTGGTGTCGTAGCGCCACGCGGCGCCGTCGTACCGGTACTGGAGCTGCTGCTCGATGCTGGAGCTGATCAGGTCGCCGACCACGAGCCCGGAGACCACGTACTTGTTGAACCAGGCGGTCTGCTCCGCGTGCGTCTCGTCGGCCCAGGTGGCCGGGAAGCACCGGCGTTCGTTCGTGTGCGCGCCGGCCGGGACGCGGCCGTTGGCGTCGAGGCAGTTGGCGGGGGCATAGGTGACGCTGATGACGCCGCCGGCCTCCGAGACGACGTTCGTGATCCGGTACCGGTTGATCGGCGTCTGGTTGTCCGTGACCACCCGGTTGGCCATCTGCGCGCCCTCGAACGTGACCTTCGGCAGCGTGGTGCCTGCGCCCCCGCCGATCAGGCCCGAGTGCTCGATCGACTTGAGCCAGAGCGCTGCACCCGAGCTCCCGTCACCCGGGCTGGGATAGGACTGCTCGAGCTTCCACCGGTCCACGGCGACGAGCTCGCCGCCCTTGCGGACCTTGGTGGTCACCGTGTCCAGGCGCTGCCCGGTCCAGAACGTGGGCGAGGAGTTCTCCGCGCAGGTCGCGGCCTCGCACATCCGGGCCAGCGGGGTGTCGGGCCAGTTCTGGTGCTTGCTGGTGCTGCACTCGGCGGCCGGAAGGCCGGGGATGCACCTGATCGCCGTGCCGAACTCCACCGCCGCGGCGGCCGTGCTCGACGCCGTCGTGTGCAGCCCGTACCGGATCTGGTTCAGCCATCCGCCACGGTCGTAGGTGATCGACTTGTCGGCGTCGTTGAAGTCGCCGTACCGGTTGGTCTCCTTGGTGTAGTCGTAGAGCATCGTGTTGCCGTTGCGGTCCACCACCTTGTCCAGGTTCCACCGCCACGCCTGGTCGCACCGCGACTCCTTGAACGACGCAGCGCTGTAGCACGGCTCGCCGGCGTCGTCGCCGTAGACCCGGACCTTCCACACCGAGCTGGACTCCGGGCGGGACCCGAAGAAGTACTGGGTGCCGTCGGTGGTGGTGACCTTCCAGCCCTCGCCGTCCGTCTGGCCGCCGTCCGGCGTCCCGATCTGCTGCACCCTGGTGTAGGTGTCGTTCTTGAGCTTCCAGCTGTCGCCGCCGGAGCGGATCATGATGCCGCCCCCGCCGTCGAACACGGAGGTGGCGTTGTCGCCGCGCCAGCACAGGTCCCCGACGTTGTCGAAGCCCTTCTTGGGCGCGCGACTGCCCTCCTTGTCCTCCATGCACCCGCCGTACGTCCGCTCGACGAAGCTCTCCCCCAGTCCCCAGCCGTCCCCCACCCACGACGGCTGGTTGTTCGTCGCGCTCGTGCGCCCGTCCACCGCCGACGACGCGTAGCCCAGCGCCAGGTTCGGCTGGAGGCCGGGCGTCGGCGGGACGCGCAGCGGGTAGGACCACGTGAAGTCGCCCGTCTGCTTCGACACGTCCCAGGTGGCGGACGGCGACAGGGTAGTCGCCGTCGGCCGCCCGCCGCCGTCGGACACCTCGCTCCCGGGCTGCTGGCCCGAGCCGAGCGCGTCAGCGGACGAGTCGCCGGACGGCGGCGCGTCCATCCCGTCGGCCGGCACGACCGGGACCGACGGCATGCCGGGCAGGCCGCCCGGTGTGGCCGCCGCGGCCTCCTGCGGCACCTGGGCCACCACCAGGAGCGAGGCGATCAGCGCGGTCACGGGGACCGTCGCGATCCACCGACGACGGAAGGTGCGGCGGTCAGGGTTGGCGTTCCAGGTCATGACTGGTCTCCTTCGGTCTGCGCCGCGCGGTCGCTCTGTGCGGTGGGTCCGGCCTGTGCGGTGGGTCCGGGCCGTGCCGCGAGGTCCGCGATCTCCTGCGCGGACAGGGCGCCCATCCAGGTGTCGACCTGGTCGATGGCTCCCGTGAAGAACTCGGCGTTCGCCGCGCGCACCTGACCGCGCCCGATCGCCATGCGGCGCTGCGCCTCGGAGAGGGTCACGCCGTCCTGCAGGCCGACCAGTGCGCCGTCCATGTACAGCCGCAGCTGCCTGGCCGGGTGGTCGTACACCCCGACCAGGTGCGTCCACTTGCCGATCGCTGCCGGCGGCCCCGAGTAGGCCCTGGCGAAGGTGCCGGTGTCGGTGTCCGGGGTCCAGCCGCCGAACGACCAGCGTCCGATGTTGCCGTCGTACTGCAGCGAGAACTCGCTCATCCTGGCGCCGTCCTGCGAGGCGATCGTCTGCACGCCCGCGCTGTCGGCGACCCGCACCCGCGCGGCGACCGTGATGCTGCCGTAGCTCGGTGCTCCGGCCCACGAAGCCTGCGCGTACCCGGGGTTGTCGGCGTCCAGGGAGAGCGCCCGGCCGAACCGGCCGGCCACGAACCCGACGGTGCCGTGGGCGGTCGTCGTGTTCTTGCGCCACGAGGTTTCGGCGACCGTGTCGTCGTCGAACGTCCAGGTGCCGTGCGGCGGGTCCCAGACGTCGTTGTACACGGCGGCCACCTCGGCGTCGGACACACCTTCGTCGAAGATCCGGACGTCGTCGATGTGGCCCTTGAAGGGGATGGTGAACTCGCTGGCGGCGCCACGCTGGTGGGCGCCGATCCGGAAGCTGCCGGACTTCCCGACCGACTCGACGCCGGGCAGGAGCTCGGACATGCGGCCGTTCACGTACAGGCGCATCTGGTCGAGGTTCGGGACGTAGACCAGCGCGAGGTGCGTCCAGTGCCCGACCCGGACGGTCTCGTCGGAGTAGACCTCCTTGACGACGTTCGCGCCGCCGTCCGGCCCGCGCGCCGCCATGGCCACGGCCCAGCGGTTGCCGGCCCGCGTGAGCACGTAGTTGTGCCCGCCGCTGACGACCGCCTCCCAGGCTCCGCTGCTGCTCGCGGTCGACGGCCAGACCCAGGCCGACGCCGCGAACGCCTCGCCGGCGTCGGGAACGGGCTCCGCCGCCACCGCGTAGCTGTCGACGCCGTCGAAGCTCCGCCCCCGGCCGTGCCTGCCGCCGACGACGTCGGTGGCGACGGCGCCGTGCATGGTCGTGGCCACCGACCCGACGGCGTCGACCGGCGCGGCAGTGCCGTCCGCCTCGTCGAGCTTCCAGTGATGGGCGGGCGTGGGCGGTTTCGGCGGAACCGGGTCCAGGAGCCCGCCCGAGGCGTAGAACGCGTGCAGCTCCTTGACCCGCGTGTCGTTGAACGCGCCGGTGTAGGCCCGCACGTCGTCGATCACGCCGGGGAAGTACTCCGCCGGAGCGCCGGAGTCGTCTCGGCCGCGGCCGATCTGCAGGTCCCCGGGAGATGGCCAGGCCTGGACGCCGTCGCCCTCGCTCACGCGCACCGCGTCGACGAAGAGCCAGATCCGGCCCGTCGGGGCGTGGAAGATCCCCGTCAGGTGCACCGGCCGGTCGAAGTCGCACGGGGCGTCGGGGTCGGGGTTGAACGGGTCGCACCGGAACAGCCCGACCGAGGCGACCTTCGTCCGGTCCTCGTTGGACATCTCGAAGACCCAGTCGCCGTTCTCGTGCGCGGCGTCCGCCCCGGCCTGGTAGCCGAGCCGGAACCGGCTGTCACCGTCCGACGCGCCGTCCAGGCTCAGCGCCGTGTGGACGCACTCGCCGGCACCGGGTTCGGCCCCGCCCTCCTCCCAGTCGTCCCAGGTGCAGGCCTTGTCGCGGTCCAGCTGCACGACGGCGGAGACCGTGAACGACCCATCCGTGCGGACGTCGAGGTCCTTGGCGGAGAGATGGTCGTCGACGCCGTCCAGCTCGAGCGCGTTCCCGACCACGCCGTCGGTCCAGCCGACCTGCGCCGCGGCGGGAGCCGCCGCCGCGCTGCCGCCCACGGCGTCCGCCGCGCTGGCGCCCTGGCCCTCGTCGAGGCGCCAGTTGTGCCGCAGCGTCAGGTCGCGGCCGGCCAGCTCACGGACCTCGTCCGGGAAGAGGGCCCTGCCGTACGCGGTGACGTCGTCGACCGAACCGAGCACCCGGTTGTTCCGGGCGCCGAGCTTCAGGGCCGCACCGATCTGCAGCTCCCCGGTGGGGTGGTCCCACACGACCGGTGCAGCGGTGGTGCCTGCGGCCTCACCGTTGACGTAGAGGGTGATCGTCTTTGCCGTCGCGTCGTGGACTCCGGCCAGGTGCGTCCAGACGTCCTCCTGCGCGATCGGCCCCTCGACCAGGTAGGGCGGGTCGACGGCGGCACCGTCGACCCGCGCCCTCTGGAAGCCCCATCGCCCGTTGGCCAGCTTGTCGAGCTGGAACGCGCTCATGCTCCGGCCGTCCTGGGACACGATCGTCGAGGTGCCGTTCAGGTCGTCGATCCGGGCCCAGGCCGTCACCGCGAAGCTCCTGGTCGTGTCCAGCGTGTGCGGTGCCGAGATCCAGTCGTCCCCGTCGCCCGTCAGGGCCTTGTCGTCCCCGTCCGAGGGTAGATCGGTCTGCCCGGGACCCCACTGGCAGGCGGCCTCCGACGTCGCACCGTCGCAGTGCACCGTCCCGTTCAGCGCCTGCCCGGTCGCGCTGGTCGCGTCCCCGTCCAGCAGCCAGCGCCCGGCGGCGACGTCGTCGCGCACCACTATCGCCTGGACCTCGTCCGGGCTCAGGGCCCTCGTGTACGCCCGGACCTCGTCGACGGCGCCGTTCCAGCGCGACGACGGCGTCCCGTCCAGCCCTCTGCCGATCACGAACGGGCCGGTCGCCGTGAACGCCGTGTGCGGCCGGGTCACCGGGCTCCCCGGGCTTCCGTTCACGTACAGCCTGACCGCCCGGTTCGCGCCGTCGTGGACGGCGAACAGGTGCGTCCACGCCGTGGGGTCGGCCGCGGCGGAGCGTGCCACCGCATCGGCCGCGGCACCCCGCGCGTCCGCACCGTAGGTGGCGTACTCCCACTGCCCCGCCGTCGCACTGGTCTTCACGTACGACACGGTGAACCCGCTGCGGTCGACGCCGTCCTGCGACAGCGCGACCAGGCGGCCGCCGACCGCCAGGTTCGCGACCGCCGCCGCGTCCAGCCTGACGTGGCCGCCCACCGAGTAGCTGCGGTTGGTCGTCACGACCGGTCCGTCGGACGAGACCACCTCGCCGTCGGCGCCACCCACATGCACCGCTCGGCCGACGGCGCCCTCGCTCACGCTCGGGTCCTCGACGCCGTCGGCGTCGCAGTCACCACAGAGGTGAGCGTCCTGGTGCAGCACACCCGCCTGGCCGCCCGGCACGCTGTTCAGCGTGGTGCTGCTGCCGGGCTTGTCCTCGAACTTCCACTGGGCTGCCTGCACGTTCGCGCCCGCCACCGCCGCCTTCGCCTCGGCGGCGGTCAGCGTGCGCTCGTAGAGCCTGACCTCGTCGACCATGCCCTTCCAGTGGTCAACGGCCGCTGCGCCGTTCCACATCGTCCGGCCGATCTGGACGTCACCGTTCGCGTCCCAGTCCTGGCACGCCGACCCGCGGGTCATCTCGCCGGCCTTCTCGCCGTCGACGTAGAGGGTCAGCTTCCGGGTCCGTGCGTCGTAGGTGCCGGTGAGGTGCGTCGGCACGCCGGCCTCGGACGGCTCGGTCGATGCTGCCATGGACGTGCCCTTGTACTCCGCGTCCGAGCACGCCATGCCGAACACCCAGCGGCCGCCCTCCTCCACGCCGTCGCCGTCCTCGTCGGGC
This sequence comes from Promicromonospora sp. NPDC023805, assembly GCF_040639635.1. Taxonomy (NCBI): domain Bacteria; kingdom Bacillati; phylum Actinomycetota; class Actinomycetes; order Micrococcales; family Promicromonosporaceae; genus Promicromonospora; species Promicromonospora sp. NPDC023805. The sequence continues at coordinate 198,956 of NZ_JBFAAH010000001.1, forward strand.
CGCTGCCACAGCACGAAGCCCGAGAAGTTGGTGCCGTCCTGGCTCACCGCCGCCCGGGCACCGGTCGCGTTGTCGAGCCGCACCCACGCGGACACCGAGAAGCTGGAGTCCGTGCGGACGGCGTTGGGCGCGCTCGCGTGCGCCCTGTTCCCGTCGAGCGCCACACCCTGGTTGACCGCGCCGTCGTCGTAGGACGCGCCGTCGTGGAGCACCATGTCGCGGTCGCCCAGGTACGCGCGGTCCTTCCCGGTGCCGTCCAGCGACCAGTCCGCGTAAGCCCCGTTGCCGGGACGCACGCGCAGGTGCTGGACCACCATCGAGCTCTTGTTCCCCGCGCGGTCGACGGCCTGCACGGAGAAGGACTGCGCGCCGTCGCCGGGTGGTGTCGTCCAGATCGTGGCGTTCCCGCCGAGCGCGTCGGCGTTGATCTTGTTCGTCGGCGAGCTGCCCCAGCCCCACAGGTAGTGGTCGACGTCGTCGTCGCCGTCCGGCGTCGTGCACCGCCCCGCCGTCCGGAGCGCGGGGGTGCACGCCGTGAGGTCGAACCTGCCCTCGACACCCAGCCCGCCGTGCCAGCGGTTCTCGTCGGTGTACAGGTAGCCGTCGACCACCGGTGCGGTGGGCGCCTTGCGGTCGACCACGAATCGCGGACCCGTCGCGACCGGCCCGTCGTTGTTCCAGTCGCGGGCGCTCACCTGCCACGTCACGGTGTTGACGGCGTTCTCGGCGGTCGTGATCGGCCGGGAGTGCACGGTCCCGGACCCGGCGGCGTTCGGGCTGACGTAGTCGGTGGTCTGCCCGTTGCTCGTGTACCGCCAGACGCCGTGCAGCCCGTCACCGTCGGGATCGTGCAGGGTCGCCTTGATGCTCACGCTCGAGTCGCTGATGTACGGCACGCCTGCGCACCAGGTGCAGGGCGCCCGCAGCGGCGGGTCCGTCGTCACCCCGTCCGGCACCAACGGCACCGTGTTGAAGCGGGTGATCAGCTTGGCGTTGTTGTTGTACTTGCGCCACCACGGCGAGTTCTCGAGGTCCTGGTCGTTCGCCGGCGACACCAGGAACGACGTGTGCCCGCCGCGGTTGACCTTGGACGTGACGTCGACCGCTGCCGTCTTGGCCCCGCCGCACCCCCACTTGGTGTTGACCTTGGGTGCCAGCATCATGATGGCGGGGCCTTCCCAGCCGGGCTTGTTGTTCCAGCTCGTGCCCGGTCCGGGGTCGGACGTCGCCTTGTGCACGACGTGATACCGCTCGGTCGCGTTGCAGTCCGGGCTGTACTCCACGACGGCGTTCAGGTCCGCGTCCACGACCTCCTTGCCGGACAGGAAGCTGGTGTCGAACCGCCAGTACGTCCACGCGACACCGATGTTCCTGATGCCGCACGCGCCCCACCCCGACCAGCACCTGCCGACCTGCGCCAGCGGCGGCTCGCCGCTCGTGTTCCAGCCGTTGAAGTCGGGCAGACCCGAGAGCACGGTCGCCCAGCCGAACTTGTCCGCCGAGTGGTCCCGCATGATCGTGATCGGGAACTGCGTGTCGCCGTCGACGGCGTCGTCCGCGAGCGCCAGGTCCGCCGAGTCCGGCGCCCTGCTCGACTCCGGGCCGGCGTCCAGGGCGACGGGCTGCCCCTCGGCGTCGGCTGCCGACGGCGGCGGGACCGAGATCGAGCCGTCGCCCTTCGCGGCCTCGACCTCGAACCCGCCGTCGCGCTGCTCGACGGTGTCGCCGGCGCCGCCTGAGATGCCGAGGCGGAGCGGGTCGGCGATCAGCCCTTCCGCGGCCGCGCGGTCCCGCACCTCGAGCCTCGTCGAGAAGCCGTAGGAGTACGCGACCACGTGCAGGTCCACACCGGGCCGGACGTCCTCGTAGGTGGCGGTGGCGCCGTCGAGCGACGGGGCAGGGAGGCTCTCGGAGGAGGTGAGGCCCAGCTCTGCTCCGCCCTCCTCCATGCGGGCGAGCTCGGCGTCCGGCCCGCCCGGCGAGAACGCGAGGTCGACCGGTGTCGCGCCTGGACGCAGCAGGCCGTCCTTCCCGGCGCTCAGATCCGTGTCGATGTCCTGCCAGGTCCCGTTCTCGGCCTTGGCGCGGATCGGGGACGAGTTGAGCTCCGCGACCATCTGGCCGTCGGGCTCCGCGTAGACCGACTGTGTCTCGGTCCGCAGCTCGAGGGCCTCGACCCGCTTGCCGGTCGCACGCGCGGTGGCTGCCGCCTTCTGCTCCGCACGCTCCTCGGGTGTCGGTCCGGCCAGGTCGAGGGCCGACGGCGCGGCGGGTGCCCCGGCGCGGTCGGCTACGGCACTGCGGGCGGCCGTGGCGGACGTGGAGCCCTCCGCCTGGGCGGGGGCGGCGAGCGCACCGGCGCCGAGCGGCACGGCGATCGCGAGCGACACCACTGCCGCGAGCGCACGGCGCGACGGTGTGCGCCCTGACTTCGGCCTCACCCCGCCGACAGCCCTCGTGCCTGGCTCGAGATCCTCGCCTGAACGCATGCTCAACCCTTCGTCGCCGTCCGGCACCTCAGCCGGACACACAGGCGAGGATCTTGGGGCGGGCTAACAGATCGCTCTCATTTCGGGCATGACCGAATCACCCCCGACGGTGTGGCACGACCTCTGCCTGCCCGGAGTCCGGCGCCGTACGGTGATCCGCGATCTGGGAGGCAACATCTGGGAGGCACCCGTGAGTCAGTCGATCAACCAGCAGGCCGGCCCCGCGCGCCGCACGTCGCCCGGCGTGGTCGCTCTCGGCATGGCCACCGCCGTCGCCGTCGTCCTGGCCTCGGTCGCGCTGCCTGCGGCGGCGGGCACGGGCGCGCCGTCCCCACAGGCCGCACGGGCCGGGGACGTCCTCGGCGAGCAGAGCCGTGCGGCGATCCCGGGCGAGTACATAGTCGTGCTCGACGACGCAGCGCCGTCCCGGGCGGACGCCGAGGCCCGGGCCCTGACGAAGGAGTTCTCCGGCGAGCTGCGGGACACGTTCGGGCACACCGTCCCGGGCTTCAGCGTGGCCATGTCCGCCGCCGACGCCCGCCGGCTCAGCCGGGACCCGGCGGTCGCCTATGTCGAGGCCAACCAGCGGATGAGCGTCGCCGAGGTCCAGTCGCCGACCCCGAGCTGGGGCCTGGACCGGGCCGACCAGCGCGCCCTGCCCCTTGACACCTCGTACACCTATCCGAACACCGGAGCCGGGGTGACGGCCTACGTCATCGACACCGGCATCCGGGTCGGCCACCAAGACTTCGAGGATCGCGCGATCTCGGGCACCGACGTCGTGGACGGCGACGCCGACGCGGCCGACTGCAACGGCCACGGCACCCACGTGGCCGGCACGGTCGGCGGCGAGAGCCACGGCATCGCAAAGGACGTCTCGCTGGTCGGGGTGCGGGTGCTGGACTGCGCGGGCGACGGCACCACGGCAGACGTGATCGCCGGCATCGACTGGGTCACGGCCCACCATCAGCCGGGCGAGCCGGCGGTCGCCAACGTATCGCTCGGCGGCGGCTTCTCCCAGGCGATGAACGACGCCGTGTCCGCCTCGATCGCCGACGGCATCACCTACGCGGTGGCGGCAGGCAACGAGACCAACAGCGACGCCTGCACCCGCTCACCCGCTTCCACGCCCGCCGCGCTGACCGTCGGTGCCACCACCAGCGCCGACGCCAAGCCGCCCTACTCGAACATCGGCCCCTGCCTCGACCTGTTCGCGCCCGGCTCGTCGATCACCTCGGCCTGGCACACCAGCGACACCGCCACCAGCACGATCAACGGCACGTCGATGGCCACACCGCACGTGGCCGGCGCGGCCGCCCTCCATCTCGCGACCGATCCCACGCTCACCCCTGCCCAGGTCTCGGCCACCCTGCTCGCCGCCGCCACGCCCGACGTCGTCACGGGAGCGGGCACAGGTTCCCCGAACCGCCTGCTGTACACCGGGAACGTGCCACCGCCCACCCGGGACTTCGCGGTAGTGCTCGACAGTGCCGAGGGGATCGTCCAGGCAGGATCGTCAGTCACGACCACCGTCTCGACCCGTACCACGCTCGGCGAACCGCAGCAGGTGGCGCTGACCACGAGCGGCCTCCCGTCCGGCGTGACGTCGTCCTTCGAGCCGGCCACCATCACGTCGGGTCAGACGTCGACGCTCACCGTGACCGCCACGTCGTCGACCCCGCCGGGGACCTACGCGGTCCAGATCCGCGCGCGCGGGACGACGTGGCACGCCACCACCTACCGCCTGACCGTTGCCGGCCCGCCGGGCTGCACCCAGACCAACGGCAGCAACGTACCGATCCAGGACAACGGGGTGGTCGAGTCGGTCGTCTCCGTCACCGGCTGCGCCACCACCCCCAGCGCCACCGCCGTGGTCGACGTCGCGATCGTGCACGGCTACATCGGCGACCTCTATGTCGACCTGATCGCCCCGGGCGGCACGGCCTACCCCTTGCACCGCGGCACCGGCGGCGCCGCGGACGGCATCAGCACGAGCTACCCGGTCGACCTGTCCGACGAGACCGCTGACGGACCGTGGCGGCTGCGCGTCCGGGACACCCAGACCGGCGACACCGGGTACATCGACTCCTGGGCCCTCCGCCTCGACCCGCCGACCAGCCCGCCGCCGGTCTGCGCCGGCGAGAACACCACCGACGTCCCGGTCCCCGACAACACCACGATCAACAGCCCGATCACCCTGGCGCGCTGCCCCGGTAACGCCTCGGCGTCGGCACAGGTCCGCGTCGACATCACCCACCCCTACCGTGGCGACCTCGTCGTGCGGCTGATCGCCCCCGACGGCACGGCGTACACGCTCCTCGACAGGGCCGGCGGCGGCACCGACGACGTGCACCAGACCTTCGTCGTCAACCTGGCCGCCGAACCCGTGGACGGCACCTGGAACCTCCGCGTCCAGGACACCGCCGCCGGCGACGCGGGGACCCTCACCGGGTGGTCCCTCACGCCCCGGCAGTAGGTGCCGCGACGCCTGCCCGGGTCAGACCCGGGCAGGCGTACGAGCGGACTGCCGCTCGGGCGTGAACGCCACGGGCAGCACCGCCGGGTACCGCGACCACGGCGACGGGGCCCACGTCACCTCGGGGTCGGTGAGACGCAGGTCGAGCCGCTCCATGAGGCTCTCCACGGCGATCTTCACCACCAGCCGCCCCGGACGCCTGGCCGGGCAGGCGTGCGGCCCGACGCCGAACGACAGGTGCGACCGGTTGTTCGCCTCGAACAGGTCGTCGGTGGTGCGCACCCGCGGGTCGTTGTTCGCGGCGGCCAGGCCCATGACTATCGCGTCCCCTGCCTGGATCCGTACCCTGCCGAGCGTGCAGTCGGTCACGGCGTACCGGGCCGGCAGGTTGGCGACGGGTGGCTCGCTCCACAGCGTCTCGTCCATCGCGTCGTCCAGGCCGCGGCGCACGCCCGTGACCCGGCCGGTGTAGCGCGGGTCGGTGAGCATCCGGCGCAGCGTGGCCGCGATCCACGTCACGAGCATCTCGTTGGCCGCGCAGATCGCCACCACCATCGAGTGCACGATCTCCGTGTCGTCCTCGAAGCTCGGGTGCTCGACGAACCGGGCGGTCAGGTTGTTCCCTGGTTCCTCGCGCGTCGCGAGGACGTGGTCGAGCACTATCTGGTCCATGGTGGCCAGCGCTGTCACGGAGTCGCCGCCGTGCCCGAAGATGCCGTGCGCGCACCGCAGCAGGGCGATGCCCTGCCGCTCGTCGAACCCGAACATGCCCGACACCGACAGGAACGAGACCGCCGCGGCGTACCCGCCGATCAGGTCGGCGTGGCCCTGGGCAGCGAAGGAGTCGATCAGCCGGCTGCACACGCCTCGCACCATCGCGGCGGTCTGCGCCTCGTCGATGCCCGCGAACGCCTCGTCCACCGGGAGCCGCAGCCGCCGGTGGTCCGCGCCGTCCGCGTAGTACAGCGCGCGCCGTCCGGCCGGCGAGAGGATCGCGTGCAGGGTCGAGTCCAGCGGCAGCCGCTCGTTCCAGTGCCGCGGGTCGCGCGCGAAGACGCTCTCCGTACGCATCACCTCCATGACCTCGGCATGCCCCAGCACGAGCCAGCCGGGCACTCCAGGCTCCAGGTCGACGGGGGCCACCGGCCCCCACCGGTCCTGCAGCTTCCGCAGTTCCGCGGTCATGTCCTTCGCACCGGTCAGATCTACCAGCGCCACGCGACCTCCGCTCCGCTGCGGCTCCAGGTCAGACATGGCCCTCCACCCGTCGATATTCATCGAATCATCCGTCGAAGTATGGGGCGACCTGCGTAGACGCCCGATCGTGGGTTTCTATCACGGGCTGCGGAGAACACGTAACACCCGTGTGGTCCAGCTCACTGTCGGCAGTCCGGCTACCTTCGGGACACCTGTGCTCGCCGGAGAGAGCCGGACCCGATACCGGACGGAACCGGGCCGCGTGCGACGATGCAGTCGTGAGCATGCACGGTGGCGGTGGGAGCATGGGCGGGGGCCGCGCGATGCGGTCGTTCACGCAGGACGGCTCGGTCGCCCACGAGCGCCTCGGCCGGGCCACGCTGCGGCGCATAGTGGGTTTCGCCCGCCCCTACCGGGGCAGACTGATCCTGTTCGTGCTGATCCTGGCCCTGGAGGCCGCCGCGGGCGCCGCCACTCCGTTGCTCTTCCAGCGGATCATCGACGACGGCATCACGGGCGGCGACACCCGCCTGGTCGTCCTGCTGGCCGGCGCGGCGGCGGTGCTCGCGATCCTGGCCGCCGGGCTGTCCGTGGCGGACCGGCTCGTGTCGTCCCAGGTCGGCGAGGGACTCATCCTCGACCTGCGCGTAGCCGTGTTCGACCACGTCCAGCGCATGCCGCTGGCCTTCTTCTCGCGGGCCCGTACGGGTGCGCTCGTGCAGCGCCTCAACGGCGACGTGCTCGGCGCGCAGCGCGCCTTCACGTCGACCCTGCAGACGGTGGTCTCCAACACCCTGACCATCGCCTTCACGCTCGCGGCGATGCTCACCATGTCGTGGGAGCTCACTCTCGGCGCCCTCGTGCTGGTGCCGCTGTTCGTGTTCCCTGCGCGCTGGTTCGGCCGCCGGCTCGCCGCCCTGACCCGCCGCGGCATGGAGGTCGACGCCGACCTGGGCCAGGTCATGAACGAGCGGTTCAACGTGTCCGGCGCCCACCTCGTCAAGGTCTTCGGCGACCCCGCGACCGAGTCCGAGCGGTTCGCCGAGCCCGCCCGCGAGCGCCGCGACCTGGGCATCCGGACGGCGCTGCTCGGCACCTGGTTCCGCGTGGGGCTGGCGACCATCGCGTCCCTGGCCGTCGCGGCCGTGTACGGGCTCGGCGGGCTGCAGGCCATCGCGGGCGAGCTCACGGTCGGCACGGTAGTGGCGCTCGCCACGTACCTCACGCGCCTGTACGGGCCGCTGACGGCGATGGCGAACGTCCAGGTCGACGTGATGACGGCGCTCGTGTCGTTCGAGCGGGTGCTGGAGGTGCTGGACCTGGAGCCGTCGGTGGCCGAGAAGCCGGACGCCGTCGACCTGCGGGCCGCCGTCGCCGCCCGGGGCGCCTCGATCTCCTTCGCGGACGTGACGTTCCGGTATCCCCGGGCCGAGGAGGTGTCGCTCGCCTCCCTGGAGTCGGTGGCGGGGCAGCGCAAGGATCCGACGGCGGACACCCTGGTCGACGTCTCGTTCGAGGTGCCCGCCGGTTCGATGGTGGCGCTCGTCGGCCCGTCCGGGGCGGGCAAGACCACGATCTCGCAGCTGGTCAGCCGGATGTACGACCCGACGTCGGGCACGGTGGACATCGCCGGCATCGACCTGCGGGACGTGACGTTCGCGTCGCTGCGGGCGACCGTCGGCGTCGTCTCCCAGGACGCCCACCTGTTCCACGACACGATGTCCGCGAACCTGCGGTTCGTGCGCCCGGAGGCGACGGACGCCGACCTGGAGCGGGTGCTGCGCCAGGCGCGCATCTGGGATCTCGTCGACAGGCTGCCCGAGGGTTTGGAGACGGTGGTGGGCGACCGCGGCTACCGGCTGTCCGGCGGTGAGCGGCAGCGCCTCGCGATCGCTCGGCTCCTGCTCAAGGCGCCCGACGTCGTGGTGCTCGACGAGGCCACCGCACACCTCGACTCGGAGTCCGAGGCCGCAGTGCAGGTGGCGCTCGACCAGGCTCTCGCCGGCCGGACGTCGCTGGTCATCGCGCACCGCCTGTCCACGGTGCGCGCGGCGGACCGCATAGTGGTGCTCGCCGACGGGCGGGTGGCGCAGTCGGGCACGCACGCAGAGCTGCTCGCCGCCGGGGGCCTGTACGCCGACCTGTACCGGACCCAGTTCGCGGCGACCGCCTAGCCACGGGTCCGGCGGTTCAGCGGCTGAGCGGGTGCTCGGCGGCACGGGCTGGGAGGATGTGCCCTGTGGACTCCCACCACCACCATCACGCGCCGGACAGCCATCGTGGCCGCCTCACCGCCGCGTTCGCGATCACGACGGCGGTACTGCTCGCCCAGGTCGTCGGCGCCGCGCTGACGGGCAGCCTCGCGCTGCTCGTGGACACGGTGCACCTGCTCACCGACGCCGGTGGCCTCGCGATGGCCCTGTTCGCCGCACGGCTGATGGAGCGGCCGCCGTCGGCCAGGCGTACCTGGGGCTATCGCAGGGCCGAGGTGATCGCTGCTCTCGCCCAGTCCGGCGTCCTGCTCGCCGTCGGCGTGTACGTGCTCGTCGAGGGCATCTCGCGGCTTGCCGCACCCCCTGCGGTGCCTGGCGGCGAGCTCGTGGTGTTCGGCCTGATCGGCCTGGTGGGGAACGTCGCGGCGATGGCGGTGCTCGCCGGGCGGCGTACCGCCAACCTGAACCTGCGCGCCGCGTTCCTCGAGGTGGTCAGCGACGCCCTGGGCTCGCTCGCGGTGGTCGTGGCGGCGGTCGTCATCACCCTGACGGGCTGGCAGCGGGCCGACGTCGTCGCGGGGCTGCTCATCGGCGCCCTCATCCTCCCGCGCGCGCTCAGGCTGCTGCGCGAGACCGTGTCCGTGCTCCTGGAGTCGTCACCGCCGGGCCTCGATCTCGACGAGGTCCGTGCGCACCTGCTGAAGCTCGACCACGTGGAGGACGTGCACGACATGCACGCGTCGCTCATCGCCACGGGCCTGCCCGTGCTGAGCGCCCACGTGGTGGTCGGCACCGACTGCTTCACCGACGGCCACGCCGCCCGCATCCTCGACCAGCTGCAGGAGTGCGTGGCCCAGCACTTCGACATCGCGGTCGAGCACTCCACGTTCCAGGTGGAGCCGCACACCCACCGCGCCCACGAGCGCGCGCAGCACGTCTGACCGCTGGGTGTGTCCGGCTACGGCGCGGACGCCGGGTTCCGGATCGCCGCGTCGATCCGCGCGAGCACCGCCCGGGACCGCTCCAGCTCGGACCGGTACCGCTCGGGCAGGTCGGCCGCGAGCCGGCGGCGCATGTCGACCGCCTCCCGCGCGTGCCCGAGCGCGGCGACGTTGTCACCGACCGCGCTCATCGCGCTGGCCAGGTTGGACAGCGCGAGCGCCAGGTCGGGCCGGTGCTTGTCCGGGTTCTCCAGGACGAGCTGGCGCCGCATCATCACCGCCTCCCGCATCGGCGGCAGCGCGTCGGTGGCCCGGTCGAGGTCGAGCAGGGTGGCGCCGAGGTTCGCGAGCGCCTCCGCGAGGCCCGTACGGTACTTCTCCGGCTGCTCCCGCACGAGCCGCCGCAGCATGTCGACCGCCTCCTGCGTGGGCGGCAGCGCCTCCTCGAAGCGGCCCAGGTCGGCGTACCGTACGCCCAGGTTGGACAGGGACTGCGCGAGGTACTTGAGGGACCGGGCGTTCCCGCCGGCCAGGCCGCGGCGGATGGCCACAGCCTCCTCCTCCAGCAGCACGGCCTCGTCGTACCTGCCGCGCCGGGCCAGGGTGACGCCGAGGTTCGACAGCGAGTGCGCGAGGTAGTGCAGGTACCGGTCGGGGTGCTCGCCGGCGAGTTCGCGCCGGATCTCCAGCGCCTCCCGCTCCAGCCGGAGCGACTCGTCGGCGCGGCCGGTGGTCGAGTACAGCGCACCGAGCGCCGAGAGCGCGCCGGCGAGGTCTGGGCGGGTCCCGCGCTCGTTCTCCTTGGCGAGCCGGCGCTGGAGCTCCAGCGCCTCGACGAGCACGACACCCGCCTCCTCGTACCGCCCGAGGGCCTCCAGGGTGGTGCCGAGCTGGCCGAGCGACCAGGCCAGCTCCCCGAGGTGCTCGGGACGGGCGGCGGCGAGCCTGCGGCGGATCGCCACCGCCTCGGCGTTCGCGGGCAGCGCGTCCTCCGGCCGCCCGTTCTCGGTGAGGGCCTCGAAGTTGCCCAGCACCGCGGCGACCCGCGGCTCGTACTGGACCGGGTCGCCCTCCGCGAGGCGGCGGTAGATCTCGAGCGACGCGCGCTGCGCCACCTCGATCTCGCCGACCCGGCCGAGCTCCGTGTAGGACACCCCCGCGTTCTGGAGGGCGCGTGCCTGCTCGGCGTCCGCCCACAGCCCGTCGCCCGCGGGGAACCGGCGGCACAGGGAGATCACCTCCTCCTGCACGGCGAGGGCGTCACCGTGCCTGCCCACCGCCAGGTACCCCATCCCGAGGTTGTTCAGGGCAGTGCACAGCGCGGGCCGGTACCGGTTCTCGTCGCCCCAGGCGAGGCCGCGCCACATGCCCGCCGCCTCCTGCAGCACGCCGATCGCGACGTCGGGCTCAGCCTCGGCGATCAGCACCATGCCGAGGTCGGTCAGCGCCTCACCGTGTTCGGCGTCGCTCCCGGTCGCCCGGGCGAGATCCGCCACCCGGTGCGTGAGTCGGTCGAGCACCGGCACGGCCAGGGCGGCCGACGAGCGCGGCAGCCGGCGGGAGGCCCGCATCAGCGCGGGCAGGTCCGCCGCCCGTCCGGCAGGCAGGGCGGACGCCGCGGCCTCGACGAGCTCGCGGGTGACGTCGCGCTCGGCGACCGGCCGGTCGAGACCCATCTCGGTCGCGAACGCCAGCATCGCGAACGCCTCGCACGGCGCCAGGTCGCGCGTGCAGGCGGCGGTGAGCTCCTCCGACGCCGCCAGGGTGCGCGAGACGAGCAGCTCCGCCAGCCGCGGGACCGTCGGCAGGTGGGCGCGGACCCACGCCACGGCGTCCGCCGTCCGGCCCGCGACGGGCTCCGCGCCGGTCCGGCGCAGCGCCGCGCGGATGCCCTCGTCCGTTGGATCGCCGAGCAGCGTCGCCACGGCCAGTGCCGCCTCGGCGGTGCCCGGGGCGAACCCCGCATCGGCGTCCGAACCTGCCCACCGGGCGCGTTCGTGGCCGAACACCAGGTCGAGCGCCCCCACCGGGTCGACGACGTCGCCGCCGCCGTCGAGCACCGTCGCCAGCGCGGCCGCGTGCAGGTCCAGCACCCGCACCTGCTGGTCGGGCTCCGCCTGGAACCGCAGCCGCGGGACCGGGCGACCCAGCGCCCTGGCGAAGCGCGTCGCCGCCGCCTCGACGAGCGCGCGATAGTCATCCGTACGCTCGACCTCCAGCCCGAGGGCGGGGTCGAAGGCCACGTCGAGGGTCCTGTCGAGGGCCGGCTCCAGCGCCATCTGGCTGGCCGACGGCGTCCGCCCGGCCCACAACCGGCTGGTCCACCGCTCCCTTGGCCACCACTGTCCGCCGCTGCGGGCGGTGCACAGGACGCGCAGGCGCCCCCGCGACCGGGTGGACCCGATCTCGTCGAGCATCGCGGACAGTCCGGGCCGCGACGCCGCGTCGTCGACGACCAGCAGGACGCGGCGCGTGTCCGCGGCCGCGTAGACCGCGGCGGCCTCCGCGCCCGGCGCCACGTGGACCACAGTCCATCCGGTGCGCCGCAGGCTCTTGCCGAGCTCGAGCGCCAGGCGCGTCTTGCCCACACCACCGAGCCCGCACAGCAGCCGCAGCGCTACCGGTTCGCGCGACCGTACCCACGACCGCAGCTCCGCCAGCTCGCGCCCGCGGCCCATGAACGGCACCACCGCGCGCTCGGGCTCGAGGAGAGCGGCTGGGCTCGTGCCCCGCGTCTCGTCGGGTCCGGGTCGGCTCATGGGGAGTCATCAAACAACATCACGGTCCGCCTGACCAGCACGCCTGTGATACATCAGGAAGCGGCACAGAACGGCGTCGTCGCAGGTCAGCGAGCTGGATGCGGCCACAGGACCGGGCACCGCACCGCATCGTGAAAAACACCGGCGGCAGGCCCGGGAGACGACGACGGCCCGCCGCCCCCGAAGGGGCGACGGGCCGTCGATCAAGCTCGGGTCAGTTACCCGTGAGCTTCTCGCGGAGCGCGGCGAGCGCCTCGTCCGAAGCCAGCGTCCCGCCGACCTCCTCGACCGGAGCCGAGGAGTAGGTGGTGGAGCTGCTGCTGCCACTGCTGCTGCTACCGCCGCCGGCCGCGGCCGCGGGGGCCTCGACCGCCTCGGTGTCAGCGGTGAGCGCCTCGGCGACCTGCTTGCGGTGCGCGGTCCAGCGCTCGTGCGCCTTGGCGTACTCCGCCTCCCACGCCTCGCGCTGGGTCTCGAAGCCCTCGAGCCACTCGTTGGTCTCCGGGTCGAAGCCGTCCGGGTACTTGTAGTTCCCGGCGTCGTCGTACTCGGCGGCCATGCCGTACAGCGCGGGGTCGAAGTCCTCGGACTCCGGGTCCACACCCTCGTTGGCCTGCTTGAGCGACAGCGAGATGCGGCGACGCTCCAGGTCGATGTCGATGACCTTGACGAAGACCTCGGCACCGACGGTGACGACCTGCTCCGGCAGCTCGACGTGGCGCACGGCCAGCTCCGAGATGTGGACCAGGCCCTCGATGCCGTCCTCGACGCGGACGAACGCACCGAACGGGACGAGCTTGGTGACCTTACCCGGCACGACCTGACCGATGGCGTGCGTACGGGCGAAGGTCTGCCACGGGTCCTCCTGCGTCGCCTTCAGCGACAGGGAGACACGCTCGCGGTCGAAGTCGACGTCGAGCACCTCGACCGTGACCTCCTGGCCGACCTCGACGACCTCGGACGGGTGGTCGATGTGCTTCCAGGACAGCTCCGAGACGTGCACCAGACCGTCGACGCCGCCGAGGTCCACGAACGCACCGAAGTTGACGATCGAGGAGACGACACCCGGGCGCACCTGGCCCTTCTGCAGCGTCTGCAGGAAGGTGGAGCGAACCTCGGACTGCGTCTGCTCGAGCCAGGCACGGCGCGACAGCACGACGTTGTTCCGGTTCTTGTCGAGCTCGATGATCTTGGCCTCGATCTCCTTGCCGACGTACGGCTGGAGGTCGCGGACCCGACGCATCTCCACGAGGGAGGCGGGGAGGAAGCCGCGCAGGCCGATGTCGAGGATGAGGCCGCCCTTGACGACCTCGATGACGGTGCCGGTGACGACGCCGTCCTCTTCCTTGATCTTCTCGATCGTGCCCCAGGCGCGCTCGTACTGTGCGCGCTTCTTGGACAGGATCAGGCGGCCTTCCTTGTCCTCCTTCTGGAGAACCAGGGCCTCGACGGCGTCACCGACGGCGACAACTTCGCCAGGGTCGACGTCGTGCTTGATCGAGAGCTCCCGGGACGGGATCACACCCTCGGTCTTGTAGCCGATGTCTAGAAGGACCTCGTCGCGGTCCACCTTGACGATCGTGCCTTCGACGATGTCCCCATCGTTGAAGTACTTGATGGTGGCGTCGATGGCAGCAAGGAAGTCCTCCTCGGTGCCGATGTCATTGATGGCAACCTGGGGTGCGGACTTCGCGGGGGTGGAGATGGTCATTGAGTTCGATGCTCCGATGCGGACATGGCGTAGTAAGGACAGGGTCTGTTCGAGCTCTGCTGGTGCTGTGCTCGTGAGGTGCCGACGATCGCCAAAAGGCGCACGGCACCGCCAGCCATCCTAGTGGCGTCGCTGCGCCCTGGTCAACGCGAGCCAGGGCGCCGCGAACCTTCGGTGCGAGCCCTCAGAGCGCGAGCTCCAGATCCTTGCCGGGGATGGCGTCGAGCAGGGCCCGCGTGTAGGCCGTGGCGGGCGAGTCGAAGACCGAGTCGACGGTCCCCTCCTCGACCACCCGCCCGTCCTGCATCACCAGCACCCGGTCGGCGATCTGCCGCACGACGGCGAGGTCGTGGGTGATGAAGAGGTAGGTCAGCCCCAGCTCCTCCTGGAGACCGGCGAGCAGCTGCAGGATCTGCGCCTGCACCACCACGTCGAGCGCCGAGACCGCCTCGTCGCAGACCACGAGCTCCGGCGACAGCGCGAGGGCGCGCGCGATCGCCACGCGCTGGCGCTGGCCGCCGGACAGCTCGGAGGGGAACCGCTGCAGCTGGCCCTTGCTGAGCGCCACCTGGTCGGCGAGCTCCTCCACCCGGGCCCGGCGGGCCGCCGCGTCACCGTAGGAGTGCGCGCGCAGCGGCTCCTCGATCGCGCGGTACACCGAGTAGAGCGGGTCGAGCGACGAGTAGGGGTCCTGGAACACGGGCTGGACCCGGCGCCGGTAGGCGATCTGGTCCCGGTGGCTGCCGGCGCCCACGAGGCCGCCGTCGAACGTGACCGAACCCGTGGTCGGCTTCTCGATGTCCAGGATCATCCGGGCGAGCGTCGACTTGCCCGAACCCGACTCCCCCACCACTGCCACCGTGGAACCGCGCGGTATGTCGAGGCTCACGCCGTCGACCGCCGTGAAGTCCTTGGCACGCGAGAACAGGCCGTTGCCGCGGATCGAGAAGACCTTGCTCACGTTCTTGACGGACACCAGTACGTCGGCCTCCGCCGCACCGTCCGCGGCCACGTCCTCGCCGTGGGCCAGCAGGGCGTCGTCCAGCACGTCCTCGAGCCCGCGCTCGCGCGCGATCTCGATGCGCCGCGAGGCGAGCGACGGCGCGGCCGCCATGAGGCGCTTGGTGTACTCGTGCTGCGGTGCGGTGAGGACCTGGCGTGCGGGACCCTGCTCGACGATGTCGCCGCGGTACATGACCACTACGACGTCGGCGCGCTCGGCCGCGAGACCGAGGTCGTGCGTGATGAGCAGCACCGCCGTGCCGAGCTCCTCGGTCAGCCCGGAGAGCTGGTCGAGGATGCCCCGCTGGACCGTCACGTCGAGCGCCGACGTCGGCTCGTCCGCCACCAGCAGCGCCGGGCGGCCCGACAGGCCCATGGCGATGAGCGCGCGCTGGCGCATGCCGCCGGAGAACTCGTGCGGGTACTGGCTCGCCCGGCGCCGGGCGTCGGGCAGGCCTACCTCGTCGAGCAGCTCGACCGTGCGAGCACGCGCGTCCCGGCGGCCGCGCAGGCCGTTGTCGATCAGGCCCTCGTCGATCTGCTGCCCGATCCGCATGATCGGGTCGAGGTTGGTCATCGGGTCCTGCGGCACGAGGCCCAGCTCGGTCCCGCGCAGCTGCGCCATGCGCTGCGGGCTGACCTTGCCCAGGTCCTCGTCCTTGAACCAGATGTGCCCCTCGGCCACCGAGCCGTTGCTCGCGAGCAGGCCGAGCACGGCCATCGCGAGGGTGGTCTTGCCGGAGCCCGACTCCCCCACGATCGCCACGGTCTGGCCGCGCCGGACCGTCAGGTTCGCGTTCGCTACGGCGCGTGCCGCGCCGTTCTCGGTGCGGAAGTCGACGCACAGGTCCTCGACGCGCAGGACGACGTCGGCGGCGTTCGGACCGGCCACCGAGTCGGACGCTGTGCCGGACGCCGTGCCGGACGCGGTGCCGGACGCTGGGGTCTTCTGCTCAGGGGTGTCGCTCATTTTCGGGTCCTGTTCCGGGGGTCGAGGGCCTCGCGCAGGCTCTCGCCCACGAGGGTGAAGCCGAGGGCCGTCACGGCGATGCAGATACCGGGCAGGATCGCCAGGCGCGGCGCGACCGCCAGCTCCTGCTGCGCGGCCGTCAGCATGCGGCCCCACTCGGCGGTGGACGGCTCGCCGCCACCCAGGCCGAGGAAGGACAGCGCCGCGGCCTCGATCACCGCAGTGGCAAGGGTCAGCGTCGCCTGCACGATGACCGGCCCGACGCTGTTGGGCAGCACGTGGCTCATGGTCACCGAGCGCCGGCTCAGGCCCAGCGCGGAAGCGGCAAGCACGTAGTCCTGGCCGCGCTGCGCGAGCATCGAGCCGCGCAGCAGGCGGGCGAAGATCGGGATCTGCACCACACCGATGGCAACGATGACCGACATGGAGGACTGGCCCGCGATCGCGGCGATCGAGACGGCCAGGAGCAGCGAAGGCACGGACAGCATCAGGTCCACCAGGCGCATCGCGGCGAAGTCGACCCACTTGCCGAACCAGCCCGCGAGCAGACCAAGGGCCATACCCCCGGCCAGGCCGAACAGCGTGGACAGGACGCCGACCAGGAGCGACGCGCGGGCGCCCCAGATCAGCTTGCTCAGCACGTCGCCGCCGTAGCGGTCCAGGCCCAGCGGGTACTCGGCAGACGGCCCGGGGATCATCGTCGGGCGCACCTCGGCGCGGCCCGGCAGCTCGTGGGCCCCGTACGGAGCGATCAGCGGGGCGAGCAGCGCCACCATGACGAAGGCCGCGACGATCACGAACCCGGCGATCGCCACCGGGTTCTTGCGGAGCGTGCGCCAGGCACGCGCCCAGACACCCTCGCCGCCGTGGTCGGCGCCGGCGGGTCCGTCGCCGTGGATGCTGGTGTGGAGCGGCTGGGCAGCCACTCCGTCGGTCACAGGAAGCTCGTTGGCACTCACTGCTGCCTCCTCAGCCTGGGGTCGATCAGCCCGTACGACACGTCGACGAACAGATTCACGAGGGCGTACACGATCGCGATCATCAGGACGAAGCCCTGCATCACCGGGTAGTCGGCGTTGAACACGGCTTCCGCGAGGAACGAGCCGATACCGCTGAACGCGAAGACCGTCTCGGTGAGCACCGCACCCGACAGCAGCAGGCCCACCTGCAGGCCGATCGTCGTCAGCACCGGAAGCATCGCGTTCTTCATGATGTGCTCGCCGCGCAGCCGGGCGGGCTTGATGCCCTTCGCGCGGGCGGTGCGGACGTAGTCGGCGTTCTGCACCTCGGACACCGCGGCGCGGGTCATCCGCGCGACGATCGCCAGCGGGATGGTGCCGAGCGCGATGCCCGGCAGGATCAGGTGCACCAGCGCGTCCCATGCGGCGTCCCACTCACCCGTGAGCAGTCCGTCCAGCACGTAGAAGTTCGTCGGATGCGTCGCGATCATCGTCGGGTCCTGCCGCCCTGTGGAGGGGAACCAGCCCAGCTCCACGGCGAAAAGGTACTTCAGGATGAAGGCGAGGAAGAACACCGGCACGGTGACACCGATCAGCGACACGACGACCGACGAGTGGTCGATGATCGAGCCGGCCCGACGGGCGGCGACGTAGCCGAGCGGGATGCCGATCCCGATCGCGATGATCAGGGCGACCACGGTCAGCTCGATCGTCGCGGGGAAGCGCGTGATGAACTCGTCCAGCACCGGACGGCCGGTCCGCGTGGAGACACCGAAGTCTCCCGTCAGCAGACGACCCAGGTACTTGAAGTACTGGAGATGCAACGGCTGGTCGAAGCCGTACAGGGTGTTGATGCGAGCGACGGCCTCGGGTGTGGCCCGCTCGCCCAGCAGGGCGGTCGCTGGCCCCCCGGGCAGCGCCCGGACCCACGCGAACAACAGCACCGACAGCCCTAGGAGCAGCGGTATCAGGAGCAGCAACCGCTGCACGATGAGGCGGAGCATACCTATCCTCAGGAAGATCCTTGAAAGTCACGGACAGCGGTCGGGGCGCGGCAGGCGCCGCGCCCCGACCTGAGCACTTCACCCTAAGGCGCGATGCGCCCTAGGTGTGTCATCGGGTCCTCTTACTCCGAGAACGTGATGACGCTGTAGACCTCGTCCTGCACCGGCGACACCGGGTAGCCCTGCACCTGCTCCGTGAATGCGAGCGACGGCACCGGGCTGGCGAGCGGCACGCCCGGCAGGAACTCCATCACTGCCTCGTTCGCGGCCTGGTACTGGGCCTCCTGCTGGTCGACGTCGGCGTACCGCGCGTCGCTCAGGCTCTTGAAGAGGTCCGGGTCGTTGAAGCCCCACTCGGACGACTCGGCGCCGAAGAAGGTGCCGATGAAGTTGTAGGTGTCGTTGTAGTCACCCGTCCAGCCGAGCAGGTGCAGCCCGTGGTTCGCGCTGCCCTGGATGGTGTCGAGGTAGGTGGGGCTCCACGGCTCCGGCGTCGCCTTCACCGTGATGCCGACCTCCTCGAGGTCTGCCGAGATGGCCTCGTAGATCGCCGCGGCGTCCGGCATGTACGGACGCGAGACGTCGGTCGGGTAGTTGAACTCGAGCTCGAGGTTCTCCTGCCCGGCCTCCGCCAGGAGGGCCTTGGCCTTGGCCTGGTCGAACTCGTACTCCGTCACGTCCTCGCTGAAGCCGGAGACGATGGACGGCACGAACTGCGTGGCGACCTCGGTGCCCTCGGGCAGCGCGGCCGCGACCAGCGCCTCCTTGTCGATCGCGTGGGCGATCGCCTGGCGGACGCGGATGTCGTCCAGCGGCTTCTGCTTCTGGTTCATGCCCAGGTACAGGATGTTGAACGGCTCGCGGTTCAGGATCTGGTAGCCCGCCTCCGCGAGAGCGTCGACGTCGGCCGGAGCGACCAGGTCGTAGCCGTCGATGTCACCGGACTCGAGCGCCTGGCGGCGCGCCGTGCCCTCGGGGATCACCGTGAACACGATGCTCTTGACGTCCAGGATCTCGCCCCAGTACCCGTCGAACGCGCTGAGGGTGACCGACTCGCCGGCCTTCCACTCCTTGAACGTGTACGGGCCTGTGCCGACCGGGTGCGCCGTGGCGTACTCGGAGAGCTCGGGAGCGTCCTCGGCACCGCCGACCTCGTCCGCGTTGAACTCCTCGAGCGCCGCGGGCGACTGCATGGAGAACGACGGCAGCGAGAGCGCCGGGACCAGCTCGGGCAGGGGGCTCTTCAGCTTCACGACCGCGGTCGTGGCGTCCGAGGCCGCGCACGAGTCGTACTTGCCGTTCTCGCCCTGACCACCGAACACGTGCGTGTAGTAGTAGGACAGGGACTCGGACGCGGCCAGGCCGGTCCAGTTCGCCCACCGGTCGAAGTTGAAGCACACGGCCTCGGCGTCGAAGTCGGTGTCGTCGTGGAACTTGACGCCCTCCTTGAGGTGGAAGGTGTACTCCAGCCCGTCCTCGCTGATGTCCCAGCTCTCGGCGAGCAGGGGGGCGGGGTCGGCGGTGCCGGGCTCGACTCCGACGAGGCCCTCGAAGATCTGGCGTGCGACCCGGAACGACTCACCGTCACTGGCGAACGCGGGGTCGAGCGATCCGGGGTCCGCGGACGCGGCGAACACGAAGGCTTTCTTGCCGCTGCCCTCGTCGCTGCCCTCGGGGTCCCGCTCGCTGGCGACACATCCACTCAGAGCCACTGCAAGCGCAGTCACCAGGGTGACGCCGCCCGCAAGGCGCGTAGCGCGTCGACGCATGGCACTCTCCTTCCTCGAGCGCATCGGCGAGCCCGGGTTCGGGACACGACGACACGCAGACGTTTGCGCCTGACCTTAGGAGCCTTCTCGTTGCCTGCGTATTTCGCTTCCCTGACCGGAATCCAATCGTGACCCTTTTGTTATGGCCGCTCCTATGGTATTCGCCCGTGACTCATAGACACAGCCGTACGAATCCATAGGAAGCAGACAGGGGCGATGATTGCCTCGTGAGCGATGACCAGCCCGTGTCCTTCGGCTACCGAGACCTGCCTGACGACGCCGGGGCCGCCCGGGCGTGGTGGGACGCCAACGCCGACGAGTACCTCGACGAGCACCGCGACTTCCTCGGTGACGCCGGCTTCCGCTGGGGTCCCGAGGGTCTGACCGAGGCGGAGGCCGGCCTCCTGGGCGACGTCGACGGGCGCGACGTGCTGGAGGTGGGGGCCGGAGCCGCGCACTGCTCGCGCTGGCTCGCCTCCCGCGGGGCCCGGGCCGTCGCCACCGACTACTCGGCGGGCATGCTGGCGGGTGCGGAGCGCCTCGACGTCGCAACGGGCGTCGTCGTGCCGCGGGTCCAGGCGGATGCCAGGGCGCTGCCGTTCGCGGACGGTTCGTTCGACGTCGTCTTCACGTCCTTCGGCGCGCTGCCCTTCGTGCCCGACGCCGTCACGGTGCACCGGGAGGTCGCCCGCGTGCTGCGCCCGGGCGGCCGCTGGGTGTTCTCGGTCACCCACCCGCTGCGGTGGGCGTTCCCGGACGACCCGACCCTGCGGGGCCTGACCGCGTCGCGCTCGTACTTCGACCGTCGTCCGTACGTGGAGGCCGACGCCGCCGGCCGTGTCCTCTACGCGGAGTACCACCGCACCGTGGGCGACCACGTGCGCGACGTCGCCGCCGCGGGCCTGCGGCTGACGGACCTGGTCGAACCGGAGTGGCCGGAGTGGAACGACCAGGTCTGGGGCGGCTGGGGCCCGGAGCGCGGCCGCTACCTCCCGGGCACGGCGGTCTTCGTGACGCTCAAGGCCTGACCCGCCCGCTGAGTGCGGGCTATTTGTGGGTCAACGCCTCCAGATCTCACAAATAGCCAGCACTCAACGGAGGGTCAGTGGCCCGCCTCGTGCCAGGTGGCGCCAGTGCCCACCGAGACGTCGAGCGGGACGGTGAGCTCGTAGGCCGCGCCCATCTCGCTGCGCAGCACCTCCTCCGCGACCTCCCGCTCGCCCGGGAAGACCTCGAGCACGAGCTCGTCGTGCACCTGGAGCAGCAGGCGGGAGGAGAGCCCTCGCTCGTCCAGCGCGGTCTGCACCCTGAGCATCGCGAGCTTGATGATGTCTGCGGCGCTGCCCTGGATCGGCGCGTTGAGCGCCATCCGCTCGGCCATCTGGCGGCGCTGCCGGTTGTCGCTCGTGAGGTCGGGCAGGTAGCGGCGCCGGCCCAGGATCGTCGCGGTGTACCCGGTCGCCCGCGCCTCCTCGACCACTCCCGACAGGTAGTCGCGCACGCCGCCGAACCGCTCGAAGTAGTCGTCCATGAGCGTCTGCGCCTCGCCCGTGGCGATGTTGAGCTGCTGGGACAGGCCGAAGGCGCTCAGGCCGTAGGCCAGGCCGTACGACATGGCCTTGATCTTGGAGCGCATCTCCGCGGTCACGCCGGCGGGCTCGACCTCGAACACGCGCGAGCCCACGTACCGGTGCAGGTCCTCCCCCGAGTTGAACGCCTCGATCAGGCCCTCGTCGCCCGACAGGTGGGCCATGATCCGCATCTCGATCTGGCTGTAGTCGGCGGTCAGCAGCGACTCGTAGCCCGCGCCGACCTGGAACGCGCGCCGGATCTGGCGGCCAGCCTCCGTGCGGATCGGGATGTTCTGCAGGTTCGGGTCGGTCGAGCTGAGCCGGCCCGTCGCGGCGATGGTCTGCTGGAACGTGGTGTGGATGCGCCCGTCGGGGGCTACCGACCGGAGCAGCCCCTCGACGGTGGTGCGCAGGCGCGACACGTCGCGGTGCGCGAGCAGGTGGGCCAGGAACGGGTGCTCGGTCTTGACGAACAGGTCCTGCAGGCTCGCCGCGTCGGTCGTGTACCCGGTCTTGATCTTCTTGGTCTTGGGCATGCCCAGCTGGTCGAACAGGACCTCCTGCAGCTGCTTCGGGCTGCCGAGGTTCACCTCGCGGTCGATCACTGCGTACGCCTCGGCGGCGGCGTCGGCGACCCCCTGCGCGAACTGCTTCTCCAGGCCGGTCAGGTACTCCGTGTCGGCGGCGATGCCGATGCGCTCCATCCGCGCCAGCACGCCGGACAGCGGCAGCTCGACGTCGTCCAGCAGGTGGGTGGCGCCGCGGTCGGCGAGCTCGCCCTCCAGGGCGGTCGCCAGCTCGGCCACGCCGTGGGCCCGCACCGCCTCCGCCTGCCCCTCTGACTCACCTTCGAGCGAGAGGTCCAGAGCACCCTGGGCGCCTTCGGCCTGTGCGACCTTGAGCTCCCGGCCGAGGTGGCGCACCGCGAGATCGCCCAGGTCGTAGCCGCGCTGGTCCGGGTAGCACAGGTAGGCGGCGAGCTCGGTGTCGAAAGCGACGCCCGCGAGGTCCATGCTCCGCGCGGCGAGCATGTGCGCGGCGGCCTTCGCCCCGTGCAGGATCTTGGGCGCCGCTGGGTCGGCCAGCCAGGCCGCGAGCGCCTTCTCGTCGTCGGGTCCGAGCTGTGTCAGGTCGAGGTACGCGGCCTCGCCGGTCGGCTCCGCCACGGCCACGGCCCAGGCGTCCCCGCCGCCCGCCACTGTCGTACCGGCCACATCGACGCCCACGCGCTCCGAGCGGGCGGCGAGCCAGGCGCCGAGGGCGCCCGGGGCGACGTCGGCCAGGTCGAGCTCGACCCCGCCGGCCACCGGCACCTCCTCCGCGGCGGCGCCCGAGGGGTCGACGGCGAGGAGCCGGTCGCGCAGCTGGCCGAACTGCAGGGTGTCCGAGACGAGGTGCACGGCCTCCCGGTCAAAGCCCTCCAGGGCGAGGTCGGCCACGCCGAGCGGCAGCTCGACGTCGGTCAGGAGGGCGTTCAGCTCGCGGTTGACCCGGACCTGGTCCAGGTTCGCGCGCAGGCTCTCGCCGGCCTTGCCCTTGACCTCGGAGGCGGCGTCGAGCAGGGCCGCGAGGCCGCCGTACGCGGTGATCCACTTGGCGGCGGTCTTGGGCCCGACGCCGGGTACGCCCGGCAGGTTGTCGCTGGTCTCGCCGACGAGCGCCGCGAGATCCGGGTAGCGCTCAGGGGGCAGGCCGTACTTGGCCTCGACCGCTGCCGGGTCCATGCGGGCCAGCTCGGACACGCCCTTCTTGGGGTACAGGACAGTGACGTCGCCGTTGACGAGCTGCAGCGTGTCGCGGTCGCCCGAGCACACGAGGACGTCCATGCCCGCAGCGCTCGCCTGCGTGGCGAGGGTGGCGAGGATGTCGTCCGCCTCGATGCCCGCGAGCTCGATCGAGTTGATGCGCAGGGTGTCCAGGACCTCCTTGATGAGCGGCACCTGCCCCTTGAACGCGTCCGGCGTGGCGGCCCGCGTGCCCTTGTAGTCGGGGAAGCGCTCGGTACGGAACGTCACCCGGCCCGCGTCGAACGCCACGGCCATGTGGGTCGGTTGCTCATCGCGCAGCAGGTTCGTCAGCATCGACGTGAAGCCGTAGACGGCGTTGGTGATCTGTCCTGAGCTGGTCGCGAGGGTGTCGGGCAGCGCGTAGAACGCCCGATAGGCCATGGAATGGCCATCGATCAGCAGGAGACGGGGGCGGCCTGACGAAGGCTTGTCCGGAGTACGGCTTGGCACGGTGGAGGTCACGCCTGACAACATAGCCCGCATGACTGACACGAGCGCTTCCGCTGCATCTTCCGAGCCCACGATCGACCAGCCCGCGATCGACTGGAAGGCCCTGTACGCCGGGGCGGACACGACGGGCACGCTGTTCGAGCGGATGGAGATGGAGCTGCTGGAGCTCGCGCCGGACCGCGCGGTCGGGCGGATCCCGGTCAAGGGCAACACCCAGCCGGCAGGGCTGCTGCACGGTGGCGCCTCGGTGGTGCTCGCCGAGACGCTCGGCTCGCTCGCGGCGCAGGCGCACGCGGGCCCGGGGAAGCAGACGGTGGGCATCGAGGTCAGCGCGACGCACCACCGCGGGGCCCGGGACGGTTACGTCACGGGTACGGCGACGGCGGTCCACCTGGGCCGCACGACGGCGTCGTACGAGATAGCCATCACCGACGACGCGGGCAAGCGGGTGTGCACGGCACGCCTCACCTGCATGATCCTCGGCTAGAGCCGGAGCGGAGCCGCAGGCTCTAGCCGACAAAGGCAGAGCTGAGCGGCCCTCAGGGGCCAGCTACGTCTCAGCCGGCCTTCGCGGGGCGGCGGGACGGCGCGCCCCCGCCCACCGGGCGCATGTCGATGGGCCCGGACTCGATGACGGAGCGGGCACGACGTCGGCGGGCGATGAGGTCCTCGAGGCCTACGCGGGCGAACCGGCGGCTCGCGTGGGCGCCGTCCCGTGCCGCTGCGTCGGTGGCGAGGCGGCGCTGGAGCGCCGTGACCGACGCCACGCGGTGGCCTGCCGCCGGGGCGAACCCGAGCCGCGCGAGGAAACGCTGTACCCCGCGGTTACCGGGCACCGGCGCGGAGTAGATGTCCTCGCACCCGTGCTCGGCCGCGAGGTCGGTGGCCGCTCGGAGCAGTGCGTGCCCGACGCCGTGGCGACGTGCCCGCGGCGCGACGAACACCATGTCGAGGTACAGGCTCGCGCGAGGGGCGAAGAGGTACGCGGCGACGACCCGGCCAAGGACGACACCGGCGACCTGGCCGTTCTGCTCCGCGACGAGCACGTGTCCGCCGGCGGCGAGCAGCACGCTGAGGTGCTCCAGCAGCCGACCGGTGTCCTGGGCTCCGAGCTGGGCCCCGGTCGGCGAGTCGTCGCGTGCCTCGGCGGCCAGTGCGGCGACGGCCGGCAGGTCGTCCTCGCGGGCAGGGCGTATAGCGAGCACGCTTGTCTCCTTCCGGGATCTGATGCTTCCGGACCGAGGGCCCGGCTGAGCGGAGAGACTAGTCCTCACCCGGCCCGGCAGAGAACACGCGAACCGCGATTTCACCCGCTCTAGAGCGAGGCTCGCGTCAGGCGCCGACCTGCTCGATGACGGCGTCCGCGACCTCGCGCATGGTGAGGCGACGGTCCATCGACGTCTTCTGGATCCAGCGGAACGACTCGGGCTCCGACAGGCCCATCTTGGTCATCAGGAGGCCCTTGGCACGGTCCACGCGCTTACGGGTCTCGAAGCGTTCGGTGAGGTCAGCGACCTCCGCCTCCAGCGCACCGATCTGCGAGTAGCGCGAGATCGCGATCTCCACGGCGGGCAGCAGGTCGGCCGGGGTGAAGGGCTTCACCACGTACGCCATGGCGCCGGCGTCGCGGGCGCGCTCGACGAGCTCGGTCTGCGAGAACGCCGTGAGCAACACCACAGGAGCCGCGTGGGCCTTGCCGATGCGCTCGGCCGCCGAGATGCCGTCCAGCTCGGGCATCTTCACGTCCATCACCACGACGTCGGGCTTGAGCTCGATCGCCAGGTTCACGGCGGTCTCGCCGTCGCCGGCCTCACCCACGACGTCGAACCCGGCCTCGCGCAGGGTCTCGACGACGTCCATACGGATGAGGGCCTCGTCCTCGGCCACCACGGCGCGGCGGGAAGGGCGGGCGGGAGCTGCCTCGGGCTCGGCGTCGATCATCGGGGGCAGATCCAGGGAAAGCTTCTCGGTGTTCTCGTCGGTCACGGGGTACATCCTACGTCCCGCATCCCCGGGCTTGGGGCCTGGACCAGGGGTGTGGTTCGATGTCCGCCGGGACATGTTCTACTCGGACAAGTTGTCCCAGCAGGCCGGGTTGGCGGAACAGGCAGACGCGGCGCTCTCAAAAAGCGCTGTCCGAGAGGACATGTGGGTTCGAGTCCCACACCCGGCACGACAGGCGCACCGGATCGGTCTCACCCGAGCGGGTTCATCGGACCGAGCGCAGGACCATCTCGTCGAACGCGCGGTCCGGCAGCGTCCGGCCGAGGCGCAGCAGGTCCTCCGCCATGAGGCCGACGGCGTAGCGGGTCTCCGGCTGGTCGGCCTCGATGGCGCGCCGCACCACCTCCGCGACCACCGTGGCCTCCGAGCCCTGCTGGTCGGGCCCCGACCCCATCCGTCCCGCCATGGCGCCCGCCATGTCCCGGTAGGCACCCTCGCCGGAGTACTCGCGGAGCTGGTCGGCGGAGTGGTCGCCGAACTCGGTCCGGATGATGCCCGGCTGGATGATCACGACGTCTATCCCGAACTGGCCGACCTCCATCCGGAGCGTGTCGGAGAGCGCCTCGAGCCCGTGCTTGGCCGCGTAGTACCAGCCACCGAGCGGCATCGCGATCTCGCCGGCCACCGACGACACGTTGACGATCGTGCCCGACCCCTGGGCGCGCATGTGCGGCAGCACGAGCTGCGCCAGCCGGGCCGGAGCAAGCAGGTTCAGGTCGAGGTACTCACGCGCCTTGTCGAGCGGCACGTCCTCGACGGCGCCGTGCAGGACCGTCCCCGCGTTGCTGACCAGGACGTCGATCCGCCCCTGCTCCGCGACCACCGTCTCGACGAGCCGGTCCACGGCATCGGGGTCGCACAGGTCGGTAGGGACGACGTGCCCGCCGGCCGCGCGGACGACGTCCATCCGCTCCACGCGCCGCCCGGCGCCGTACACGACGTACCCCGCGCCGAGCAGGTCGAGCGCTGTCGCGAGCCCGATCCCTGACGAGACTCCCGTGACAAGACACACCTTCATCGTTCACACCTCTCCGGCACCGGTTCGCATGTACTCCGCATGTACTCCGCATGTGCAAGGCACAGTCCCCGCCGGGGCAGGGAGCAACTGCCATCGTGCCAGGTGGCGGCCCGCGTCAGGACCGTCACCGCATCGCTGCGGGCACCGGACGCTCGTCGTACCGCACGACCTCCAGGCCGAACTCCGCGAGGATCTCGGGCAGCAGCCGCACCACGTCGCGGTCCTTCTCCCGGTTCTCCTCGGGCAGCTCGGACCACGGCACGCCGATCATCGGGTGCACCTTGGCGGCGTCGTCCCGGGCCGGACCGCTCCGCCAGCCCTGGGCCACCCGCACCGACTCCCACAGGTCGTGCTCCGCCTCGGCGAGCTTGTCCAGCTCGGCGCCCTCGAACACCACCTCCGGCGCTCCGTCGCGCGGCGCGATGGTCGCGCCCATCCGCGACAGCCGCGCCGGCAGCCCGACCACCCAGCCCCGGTTGGAGGCCCGCAGGTCCTCAGAGAGGTCCTCCCAGCGGACCATCGCCGGGACCTCGCCCCAGCGGACGCCGCGCTCGCGCTGGTTGCGCAGGTAGACGTGGTGCACGGCCCGCGCGATCCGCTCGTACATGTCGGCGTGGGCGCGCGCCTCCTCCCGCTCGACGTCGGCGAGCAGGTCGCGCATGGTCACCGTCCGCAGGCGGCCGTCCAGGTTGTCGAGCACGCGCGAGGCCTCGGTACCGAACGCGCCGGTCAGGCCCGCCAGGCCGTCGAGCAGGAGCACGAGCGAACCGGGGCCGCCGTGCCAGAGCTTCGTGGCGGTGAGGGCCACCCGCAAGGACCTGCCGTCCGAGGCGTGGCAGACGTAGACCAGGTCCGGCTCCCCGAGGTTGCCCGTGCCGAGCGCCGGCGCGACCCGCAGCTCGATCTTCTCCGCCACGGGCGACCAGCGGGTCCGGAGCGCCTCGACCACCTGCGCGGCGTCGTCCGCCAGCAGGTCGACCGCCAGCCGGACGCCGTCCCCCGCGAGCTCCCACTCGCGGGCCAGGCCCACCACGAGGGCCTTGGCGAACTCGCCGGAGCCGACGACCAGCACCAGCGTCAGCGGGGCGGGACCGCCCGGGGCGTCCACCATGCGCCGCACCTCGCGCACCGCGAGCGCCTGCGCGGCGATGACGTCGAGCGTGAAGAAGTCGACACCCGGTTCGGCGCAGCTCAGGTGCCGCGCCTGGAGGGCCACGCCGAGGTCGGGGTCGCTGACGTGGGCGTACAGGCGCTCGGGTCCCCTGCCCGCGGCGCGGACGGCGTTCTCCGCCTCCGCGACGGTCAGCACGTTGGCCGTCGCCTCGTCCGTGTCCTCGCCGCACGCGTACAGGACGGTCGCGCCCGTGAGGCCCACGTCGTGCAGGCCGGAGGCGTCAGGGGTGCGCAGGACCCGGTGGCCTGCCGCCTCCAGGGCCGCGGCGACGGTGTCGGCGGCGTCGGTCTCGCCGACGACTATCGCGTGGCCGCGGGCGCGGCGGTCCCTGAACCGGCGGATCTCCCCGGTGAACAGGGCGCGTGCGGCCTCGAACAGCGCGTAGACCGCGGTGGCCGGGGCGAGGAACCGCGCCACCTGGAGCTGCCAGGAGAGCGGCCCGCCGCCGCTGGCCGGGTCGGCACCCATCACGAAGAGCTGCAGGTCGTGGTAGACGACGTCGTACCAGGTGCGGTCCGGCTGGTGGCTGGTGTCGAGCGCGAGGCCCCACCACCCGAGGCCGAGGGAGACCACGACGAGTACGGCGAAGCCGAGGCGGGTCCAGGGGAATGAGCGGTTCACGCCCGGAACAATAGCGACATCTCCCCTGACCGCAGTCCAACGAAAGTTGAGTGCGTGATTTTCGCCCTTCAAACGTGGTTTGAAGGGCGGAAATCACGCACTCAACTGGGTGGGACTAGTTCGCGCTTCGGCCGTCTACGTGCGAGCCGATGCGGTGCACCAGGATCGAGTTCGTCGTGCCCGGCACGCCCACCGGCGCACCCGAGACGACGACCACCAGGTCGCCCTTCTCGGCGAGGCCCTGGTCCTGCAGCGTCAGGTCGACCTGGTCGACCATCGCGTCGACGTTCTCAACCTTCGGCACGAGGTACTCGGTGGTACCCCACGTCAGGGCGAGGGTGTTGGCGACGTGCTGCTCCGGGGTGAAGGCGAGCAGCGGGATCGACGAGCGCAGGCGGGACATCCGGCGTGCGGAGTCACCGGACTGCGTGAACGTCACGAGGTACTTGACCCCGAGCGTCTCGCCGATCTCGGCGGCGGCACGCGTGATGGCGCCACCGCGCGTGTGCGGCGTGGAGCCGAGGGGCGCGATGCGCTCCCGGCCCGCCTCCTCCGTTGCCTCGATGATCCGGGCCATGGTCTCGACAGTGATGATCGGGTAGTCGCCCACCGAGGTCTCACCGGACAGCATCACGGCGTCGGCACCGTCGAGCACCGCGTTGGCGCAGTCCGAGGCCTCGGCGCGGGTCGGCGTCGGCGACGTCGTCATGGACTCGAGCACCTGCGTGGCGACGATGACGGGCTTGGCGTTGCGCCGCGCCATCTCGACGATCCGCTTCTGGACGAGCGGCACCTGCTCGAGGGGCATCTCGACCGCGAGGTCACCGCGCGCGACCATGACGCCGTCGAACGCGGCGATGATCTCCGCCAGGTTGTCGACGGCCTGCGGCTTCTCGATCTTGGCGATGACGGGGACCGTGCGGCCTTCCTCCTCCATCACGCGGCGGACGTCCTCGTAGTCCTTGGCGGACCGCACGAACGACAGCGCGATGAAGTCGGTGCCGAGCTTGAGCGCCCAGCGCAGGTCGGACTCGTCCTTGTCGGACAGGGCCGGGACGGACACGGCGACGCCGGGCAGGTTGATGCCCTTGTTGTTCGAGACGGGGCCAGGGACCTCGACCTCGGTGATGACGCGCGGACCCTCGACGGCGGTGACGCGCACGCGCACCTTGCCGTCGTCGATCAGCAGCGGGTCGCCGACCTTGGCGTCGTTCGGCAGACCCTTGTGGGTGGTCGACACGATCTCCCGGCTACCGAGGATGTCCTCGGTGGTGATGGTGAAGGTGTCGCCCTTGTTCAGGAAGTGCTTCTCGTCCCCGGCGAACCGGCCGAGCCGGATCTTGGGGCCCTGCAGGTCGACGAGTACGGCGACCGACTTTCCGGCCGCCTTCGCGGCCTCACGCACGTGACGGTAGACCGCCGCGTGCGCCTCCTGCTCGCCGTGGCTGCGGTTGATCCGCGCCACGTTCATGCCGGCGTCTACGAGTTCCCGAAGCTTCTCCGGCGACTCCGTGGCGGGTCCGATGGTGCACACGATCTTGGCTCTGCGCATGTCTCCAGCCTAGGCAGGTGGGCGCCGCAGCGCCCTGTGGGGGTGAACAACTCCCGGTGAAGTTCTCGGGTCACGACCGCAGAGCGAACGTGCGCGGACGCACCGGGGCAGGCAGCTCGGTGCTGCCCTGCAGGTAGGTATCAGCCGCGGCGGCCGCTGCGCGGCCCTCCGCGATGGCCCACACGATGAGGGACTGCCCGCGACCGGCGTCACCGGCCACAAAAACTCCGGGCAGGCTTGCAGCGTAGTCCTCGCCGCGGGCGACCAGGCCACGCTCGGTGACCTCGATGCCGGTCTGCTCCTCGAGCACGCCGGTCTCGGGGCCCGTGAAGCCCATGGCCACGAGCACGAGGTCCGCGGGGATCTCACGCTCGGTGCCCGGGGTGGCCGCACGGCGGCCGTCGGGCAGGTACTGGGTCTCCGCGACCTTGAGGGCGCGGACGTTGCCCTCCGCGTCGGCCACGAACTCGACGGTCGAGGCGAGGTAGGTGCGCTCGCCGCCCTCCTCGTGCGAGGTCGAGACCTCGAACAGGATGGGGTCGGTCGGCCACGGCTGGTTCGCCGGGCGCTCGGTCGGCGGCATCTTGCCGATGGCGAGCGTGGTGACGCTCGCGGCACCCTGGCGCAGCGCGGTGCCGAGGCAGTCCGAGCCGGTGTCGCCGCCGCCGATGATGACGACGTGCTTGGCCTCGGCCGACGGCGCACCCTCCGGCAGGACGTCCGGCGTACCGGCAGCGACCGCGTGGTTGGCGGGCGTCAGGTAGTCCATGGCGAAGTGGATGCCCGCCAGGTCCCGCCCGGGCAGCGCCAGCTCGCGCGGCACCGTGGCGCCCGTGGCGACCACGACGGCGTCGAACCGGCGGCGCAGGGCGTCCCAGCTCATGTCCTTGCCGATCGCCACACCGGTCCGGAACCGCGTGCCCTCTGCCTCCATCTGCGCCAGACGGCGGTCGATGTGCAGCTTCTCGAGCTTGAAGTCCGGGATGCCGTAGCGCAGGAGGCCGCCGACGGCGTCGTCCCGCTCGTAGACGACGACGGTGTGGCCCGCACGCGTCAGCTGCTGCGCCGCGGCGAGGCCCGCGGGCCCGGAGCCGACGACGGCGACCGTGGAGCCCGTGAGCCGCTCCGGCACGTGCGGGGTGACCAGACCGCGGGCGAACGCCTCGTCGATGATCGAGACCTCGACGTTCTTGATCGTCACCGCGGGCTGGTTGATGCTCAGCACGCAGGACGACTCGCACGGCGCCGGGCACACGCGGCCCGTGAACTCCGGGAAGTTGTTCGTGGCGTGCAGGCGGTCGATCGCGTCGGCCCACTGCCCGCGCCACACCAGGTCGTTCCAGTCCGGGATCAGGTTGCCCAGCGGGCAGCCCTGGTGGCAGAACGGCACGCCGCAGTCCATGCAGCGGCCGGCCTGCTCCTTGAGGAAGGCCTGCCCGTCCTCGCGGTGCGCGTGGGTGTCCTTCCAGTCGCGCAGCCGGACCTCGACGGGCCGGTTCGGCGGGAGCTCCCGCTCCCGGACCTTGAGGAATCCTCTGGGGTCAGCCACGTGCCACCTCCATGATCTGGTCCCAGACGGACGGGTCCCACTGGGTCTTTCCGGAGACGTCGGCGCCTGCGGCCTCCGCCTCGCTGAGTGCCAGGCGCACACGCGCCCAGCCGGGCGGCAGCATCCGGGTGAACCGGCCGCGTGCCGCGGCGGGGTCGGCGAGCAGCTCGGCCGCGACGGCCGACCCGGTCTCCGCATGGTGCCGCTCCAGGAGCCCGCGCACGGTCTCCCAGTCGGCGTCGTTCAGCGCCTCGAGGGCGAGCTCGCCCGCCTCGAGAGCCGCCTGGTTGACGCGCGAGACCCGCAGGTCCAGGAAGTACGCGGTGCCACCGGACATGCCGGCGCCGACGTTCCGGCCCGTGGGCCCGAGCACCAGCACGTTGCCGCCCGTCATGTACTCGCAGGCGTGGTCGCCCACGCCCTCCGCGACGAGGGTGGCACCGGAGTTGCGCACGCCGAACCGCTCCCCCACGCGACCGCGCAGGTAGACCTCGCCGGACGTGGCGCCGTAGCCGATGACGTTGCCGCCGATGACGTTCGCGCCGTCGAGCACGGACGCCTTGTCTGGGCGGACCGCTATGCGGCCGCCCGACAGGCCCTTGCCGACGTAGTCGTTGGCGTCGCCGAACAGGCGCAGGGTGATGCCGCGGGGCAGGAACGCGCCGAGCGACTGGCCGGCCGAACCGGTCAGCGTAACGGAGATCGTGTCGTCGGGCAGGCCGGCGCCGCGGTACCGCTTGGTCACCTCGTGGCCGAGCATCGTGCCGACCGTACGGTTCACGTTCCGGATCGGCAGCTCGATGTGCACCGCCTCGCCGCGCTCGAGGGCCGGGGCCGCCGCCTTGATGAGCTGGTTGTCCAGCGCCCTGGCGAGGCCGTGGTCCTGCAGCGTCGTGTGCCGCAGGGAGGAGCCCTCCTTGAGCTGCGGCTTGGCCAGCACCGGGGTCAGGTCGAGCCCCTGCGCCTTCCAGTGGTCGACGGCCTTGCGGGTGTCGAGCACCTGCACCTGGCCGACTGCCTCCTCGAGGCTGCGGAAGCCCAGCGCGGCGAGGTGCTCACGCACCTCCTGCGCGATGAACTCGAAGAAGTTCACGACGAACTCCGGCTTGCCCGTGAACCGGGCGCGCAGCTCGGGGTTCTGCGTGGCGACGCCGACCGGACACGTGTCCAGGTGGCAGACGCGCATCATGACGCAGCCAGAGACCACCATCGGAGCGGTGGCGAAGCCGAACTCCTCGGCCCCGAGCAGCGCGGCGACGATCACGTCGCGGCCGGTCTTCATCTGGCCGTCCACCTGCACGACTATGCGGTCGCGCAGGTCGTTGAGCACCAGGGTCTGCTGGGTCTCGGCCAGGCCGATCTCCCAGGGCGTACCCGCGTGCTTGAGCGACGTGAGCGGCGAGGCGCCCGTACCGCCGTCGTGCCCGGAGATCAGGACGACGTCCGCATGCGCCTTGGACACGCCAGTCGCGACCGTGCCGACGCCGAACTCGCTGACCAGCTTCACGTGCACGCGCGCCTCAGGGTTGGCGTTCTTCGCGTCGTGGATCAGCTGGGCCAGGTCCTCGATCGAGTAGATGTCGTGGTGCGGCGGCGGCGAGATGAGCCCGACGCCCGGCGTCGAGTGCCGCGTGCGCGCCACCCACGGGTAGACCTTGGGCCCGGGCAGCTGGCCGCCCTCGCCGGGCTTGGCGCCCTGCGCGAGCTTGATCTGGATGTCCGTGGCGTGCGTCAGGTACTCCGACGTCACACCGAACCGGCCGGACGCGATCTGCTTGACGCGCGAGCGGCGCTCGTCGTCGTACAGGCGCTCCGGGTCCTCGCCGCCCTCGCCAGTGTTGGACCGGCCGCCGAGGCGGTTCATCGCGATGGCGAGCGTCTCGTGCGCCTCGGCCGAGATGGAGCCGTACGACATGGCGCCCGTGTTGAACAGCTTCACGATCTCGCTGACCGACTGGACCTCGTCGATCGGCACCGGCTCGCGGTCAGGGCTGAAGCGCAGCAGGCCGCGCAGCGTCATGAGGCGGTTCGACTGCTCGTCGACGCGCCGCGTGTACTGCCGGAAGATGTCCATCCGGCCGGACCGCGTGGCGTGCTGCAGGCGGAAGACCGTCTCGGGGTCGAAGAGGTGGTCCTCGCCGTCGCGCCGCCACTGGTACTCGCCGCCCGTGGTGAGGCGCTCGCCGGGCTTCTTGTTGCCCGACGGCGGGTAGGCCTCGGCGTGGCGTGCCGCGACCTCTGCCGCGATGACGTCCAGGCCGATGCCGCCGAGCCGCGACGTCGTGCCGGTGAAGTAGTCCTCGACGAGGTCGTGGGACAGGCCGATGGCCTCGAAGATCTGCGCGCCGCGGTAGGACATGATCGTGGAGATGCCCATCTTGGACATCACCTTGAGCACGCCCTTGCCGAGCCCCTTGATCAGGTTGGCGACAGCCTTCTCGGGCGTGACGTCGAGGTAGCCGCGGCGGGCCAGGTCCTCGACGGTCTCCATGGCCAGGTACGGGTTCACGGCGGCAGCGCCGTAGCCGATGAGCAGCGCGACGTGGTGCACCTCGCGCACGTCACCGGCCTCGACCACCAGCGACACCCGGTTGCGGGTGTGCTTGCGCACCAGGTGGTGGTGCACGGCGCTGGTCAGGAGCAGGGACGGGATGGGCGCCAGCTCGGAGTTGGCGTCCCGGTCCGAGAGCACGAGGAAGCTCGCGCCCTCCTCCACGTACCGGTCGACGTCGGCGAAGATCTCCTCGAGCCGGTTCAGGAGGGCGGCGCCGCCGCCCGAGACCTCGTAGAGGCCCTGGATGGTCTCGGCCTGGAAGACGCCCTCCAGCTCCCGGTCGCGCTCGACGTGCACGACCTTGGCGAGCTGGTCGTTGTCCAGCACCGGGAAGCCGAGCACGAGCTTGCGCGCGTGCTCCGGGATGTCGGCGAGCAGGTTCGGCTCGGGCCCGATGGCGCTGCCGATGGCCGTGACGAGCTCCTCGCGGATCGCGTCCAGCGGCGGGTTCGTCACCTGCGCGAACATCTGCGTGAAGTAGTCGAACAGGAGCCGCGGGCGCTGCGAGAGCACCGCGACGGGTGTGTCGGAGCCCATGGCGCCGAGCGGCTCGCCACCCGTGGTCGCCATCGGCGACAGGATGATCTTGAGCTCTTCCTCGGTGTACCCGAAGGCGCGCTGCCTGCGCCGCACCGAAGCCGGGCTGTGCGCCACGTGCTCCCGGTCCGGCAGATCCTCGAGGCGGACCGAGTGCTCGCGGATCCAGTCGCCGTACGGGTGCATCGACGCGAGACCGGACTTGATCTCCTCGTCCTCGATGATCCGGCCGGAGCCGGTGTCCACGAGGAACATCTTGCCGGGCTCGAGGCGGCCCTTGCGGACCACCGTGGCGGGGTCGATGTCGAGCACGCCGGCCTCGGAGGCCAGCACGACCAGCCCGTCCTCGGTGACCCACCAGCGGCCGGGGCGCAGGCCGTTGCGGTCCAGCACGGCGCCGATCAGGGTGCCGTCGGTGAACGTGAGGGAGGCGGGGCCGTCCCACGGCTCGATGAGGTTCGCGTTGTACTCGTAGAAGGACCGCAGGGCCGGGTCCATGCTGGAGTGGTTCTCCCAGGCCTCCGGCACCATCATGAGCACGGAGTGCGGCAGGGACCGCCCGCTCAGGTGCAGCAGCTCGAGGACCTCGTCGAAGCTCGCCGAGTCGCTCGCGCCGGGCGAGCAGACGGGCTGCAGCGCCTTGAGGTCGCCGAGCAGCTCGGACTCCATGGTGCCCTCGCGCGCCGCCACCCAGTTGCGGTTGCCGCGCACCGTGTTGATCTCGCCGTTGTGGGCCAGCAGCCGGAACGGCTGGGCCAGGGGCCACGACGGGAAGGTGTTGGTGGAGAACCGCGAGTGGACCAGGGCGAGCTCGGTGGCGTACCGGGGGTCGGACAGGTCCGGGAAGAACGGCTCCAGCTGCGCGGTGGTCAGCATGCCCTTGTACGTGAGCGTGCGGGCGCTGAGCGAGGCGAAGTACAGCCCCAGCTCGATCTCGGCACGCTTGCGCAGGCGGTACGTGCGCCGGTCCAGGTCGATCCCGGACAGGCCCCGCGAGGGGTCGGCCACGACGATCTGCCGGAACACCGGCATGGAGGCGCGCGCCGTCGGGCCGACGATCCCGGCGTCCACCGGGACGTCGCGCCAGGCCAGGACGTCGAGCTTCTCCTCGGCGGCCAGCACCTCGACGCGGTGCACGATCGCTTCGCGCTCGGCGTCGTCGGTCGGCAGGAACGCCGTACCGATCGCGTACATCCCGGCGGGCGGCAGGTCGACGCCCACCACGTCACGGATGAACGCGTCGGGGATCTGGGTGAGGATCCCGGCGCCGTCGCCGCTGTCCTCCTCAGCCCCCACCGCGCCGCGGTGGTCGAGGTTCAGCAGGGCAGTCAGACCCGCATCGACGATGTCTCGTCCGGGCGTGCCACGCAGGGTCGCCACGAAGGCGACGCCGCACGCGTCATGCTCGGCCGCCGGGTCGTACAGGCCCTGTGCGGGCATCCCCACCTGTTGTGTCGGCAACGGCTTGGTCATGGGTCCTCACAGGCACCCGGCATGGCCGGGCGCAGTTCCTTGCGATGGTCCGGGACGACGGCGGCCCGGTCGGTCAGGGGGGCTCGTCGGCCGGTGGTCCCGGCGCCGTGCCCCTCAGGTGCGCGCGGAGCTGTCCGCGTCGGACTTCTCCACTGCTGCTGTCTTCACTTCCTCCGGCTCGGCGGCTGCCGCACCGGTCCCTGCACTTGCTGGGTCAGGCCCTGAGTCAGGCCCTGAATCAGACTCTGCATCAGGCTCCGGGTCGGCCGGACTCCCGGCCGACGGATCATCCCCCTCCGGCCGCAGCCGTACCGACTCTTCCCTGGTGGGGAACTTCCGAGCCAGCACCACCGAGACCACCAGGGCCGCGAGGCCCAGGAGGATCGACGTCCAGACGTTGAGGCGTAGCCCCAGCACCAGCTCCGCATCGTCGATGCGGAGCATCTCGATCCAGACCCGTCCGAGAGTGTAGAGCAGGACGTACGCCCAGAATACCCGCCCATGACCCAACTTGAACCGACGGTCTAGAAAGAGCAGAACCCCGGCCATCAGGAAGCACCACAGGAGCTCGTACAGGAACGTCGGGTGGAACAGCGTGCCCTCCGGGTACGCCACGCCAGTGGCAGGGTTCGACACCACGTGCTCGGCATCGATGCGCAGGCCCCAGGGCAGCTCGGTGGGCCGCCCGTACAGCTCCTGGTTGAACCAGTTGCCGAGCCGGCCCACACCCTGCGCGACCAGGAGACCCGGCGCGACGGCGTCGGCGAACGACGAGAGCCTGACGCCCTTCTGCCGGCAGCCCAGCCACGCCCCGACCGCGCCGAGCGCTATCGCGCCCCAGATGCCCAGGCCGCCCTCCCAGACGTAGAGCGCCGTGATCGGGTCGCCCCCACCCGAGAAGTTCTCGCCGAAGTACCGGTCCGGGGAGGAGAGCACGTGGTAGATCCGGCCCCCGACGATGCCGAACGGCACCGCCCAGAACGCGATCTCCAGGACGTCCTCCGGGTTGCCCCCGCGCGCCTTCCAGCGCCTGGCGGTCATCCAGAGGGCGATGGCGATCCCCGCGAGGATCGCCAATGCGTAGGCGCGCAGCGGGAAGATCCCGAGGTACCAGGTGTGCTCGGAGGGGCTGGGTATCTCGGTGACGATCCCTGTGACGACCTCGGTGACGGGCGCAGCGGGCAGCAACGCAGGCAGCTCGACGTACAGAGCGGCCGGCAGTGCGGTCAGCAGCGTCACAGAGCCTCTCCGGAAGTGGTCACGCCGCCGGGCACGGCGGCATCGGGTGTATCGGTGGGCGCGGTAGCGCGCGCCGACCGTACCCCGGCGGCGAGGTCCTCCGTCACCTCGGCCAGATTCGTGAGACGAACCGCCCAGTCGGCGTCCGTGAGCGAGCCGTCCGAGAGCAGCGGACGCACCAGCGCGGAGCCGACGATGACGCCGTCGGCGAAGCGACCCACCTCGGCCGCCTGCGCCCCGGTGGAGACACCGAGGCCCACGCAGACGTTGATGGCGCCAGCCGCGCGGGTGTCGGTGACGAGCTGTTCGGCGCGCGAGCCCACCTGGGTCCGCTCCCCCGTCACACCCATGAGCGACGCCGCGTAGACGAAGCCCCGCGTCGCGTCGACGGTGAGGCGCAGCCGTTCCGTCGTCGAGCTCGGGGCCACGAGGAAGACGCGGTCCAGGCCGTGCGCCTCGCTCGCGGCGAGCCAGTCGGCGGCCTCGTCGGGAATCAGGTCGGGCGTGATCAGCCCGGCGCCGCCCGCGGCGGCCAGGTCGCGTGCGAACGCGTCCGGCCCGTACTTCAGCACCGGGTTCCAGTAGGTCATGACCAGCACGGGGACGTGCGGCGCGTAGTCGGTCAGCTCCCGCACCACGCGGAACACGTCGGAGACCCGCGCGCCCGCGTCGAGCGCGCCCTGTGCCGCCTGCTGGATCACCGGCCCGTCCAGCACGGGATCGGTGTACGGGACGCCGAGCTCGATCACGTCGACGCCGTGGTCCACGAGCGTCTTGAGCGCCTCGATCGACCGGTCGACGGTCGGGTAGCCGACCGGCAGGTAGCCCACCAGGGCCGCCCGGTTCTCCTGCTCGCGCAGGTGGGCGATCAGGTCGCCCGACTGCCGTCCGGTGTGCGGCCCGGTGGCCGGCCCTGTAGCCGACTCAGTCACAGTGCTCATCCCCGGCCCTCCTGCCGTTCCAGCTCTTCGGTTGCCGCTCCCTGGTCGAGCAGCCCGAACCAGCGGGCCGCCGTCGCCACGTCCTTGTCACCGCGACCAGAGAGGTTCACGAGGATCAGGAGCGGCTCGCCGTCGGGCCCGGTGCGGCCCTGCTCCGCAGCCGCCTTGCCGACGCGCATCGCGCCCGCGAGGGCGTGCGCCGACTCGATGGCCGGGATGATGCCCTCGGTGCGGCACAGCAGGCGGAACGCCTCCATGGCCTCGGAGTCCGTCACCGGCTCGTAGGTGGCGCGGCCCAGGTCGTGCAGCCAGGCGTGGGCCGGGCCGACACTCGGGTAGTCCAGGCCCGCCGACACCGAGTGGCTGGGCAGGGTCTGGCCGTCGTCGTCCTGCAGCAGGTAGGACTTGGCGCCGTGCAGCACGCCGAGCGCGCCACCGCTGAACCGGGCGGCGTGGCGACCGGACTCGACGCCCTCGCCACCGGCCTCGAAGCCGCGCAGCTCGACGTCCTTGTCGTCGAGGAACGCGTTGAAGATGCCCAGCGCGTTCGACCCGCCGCCCACGCACGCCGCGACGACGTCGGGCAGGCGGCCGGCGCGCTCCAGGATCTGCTCGCGCGCCTCCTCGCCGATGATGCGGTGGAACTGGCGCACCATCTCGGGGAACGGGTGCGGACCCGTGACCGTGCCCAGGAGGTAGTGGGTGGACTCGACGTTGGCCACCCAGTCCCGCAGGGCCTCGTTGATCGCGTCCTTGAGGGTGCGCGAGCCGATCTTCACGGGCACGACCTCGGCGCCGAGCAGGCGCATCCGGGCCACGTTCAGGGCCTGGCGCCGGGTGTCCTCCTCGCCCATGTAGACCACGCACTCGAGGTCCATCAGGGCGGCGGCGGTGGCCGTGGCGACGCCGTGCTGGCCGGCCCCGGTCTCCGCGATGAGGCGCTTCTTGCCCATGCGCTTGACCAGCAGGGCCTGCCCCAGCACGTTGTTGATCTTGTGCGAGCCGGTGTGGTTGAGGTCCTCGCGCTTGAGGAACACACGCGCGTCGCCGGCGTGCGCGGCGAACCGCTGCACCTCGGTCAGCGGGCTGGGCCGGCCGGTGTACTCCCGGTGCAGGCGCTGCAGCTCGGCGGCGAACTCGGGGTCGTCGGCCGCCTTGCGGAACTCGGTCTCGAGCTCGTCGAGCGCCGCGATGAGCGCCTCGGGCACGAACCGCCCGCCGTACTCACCGAAATACGGGCCGGAGACGTCGGAAAGCTTCACGGAGGTCACCTCGGATCCCTTCAAGCCGGACGGACGGACCGCAGCGACGGGTGCGAGCCCGCTGCGACGAGGTCTGCCACCGAGGCGCGCGGCGCGCCGTCGGTCACCAGGGCCTCGCCCACCAGGACGCCGTCGGCGCCGGCGCGGGCCATCTCCATCACGTCGTGCGGTCCACGGATGCCGGACTCGGCGATCTTGATCACGTCGTCCGGGATGTACTCGGCGAGGCTGCGGAACAGGCCGCGGTCCAGCTCGAGGGTCTTCAGGTTGCGGTGGTTGACGCCGATCACGCGGGCGCCCGCACCGACGGCCCGGCGGACCTCTTCGAGGTTGTGCGCCTCGACCAGGGCGGTCATGCCGAGCGAGTGCACCCGCTCGACGAGCGACTCGAGCACGGTCTGCTCCAGGGCGGCGACGATGATCAGCACCAGGTCGGCCCCGTGCGCACGGGCCTCCCACACCTGGTACGGCGTCACGATGAAGTCCTTGCGGAGCACCGGGACGTCCACCCGGCCGCGCACGGCGTCCAGGTCCGCGAGGGAGCCGTTGAACCGGCGCTGCTCGGTGAGCACGGAGATCGCGGACGCGCCGCCGGTCTCGTACTCGGCGGCGAGCGCCGCCGGGTCGTCGATCTGCGCGAGCGAGCCCTTGCTCGGGCTCGAGCGCTTCACCTCGGCGATCACCGAAACGGCGTCCGCCTGCTTGAGACGACCGAGGCACTCGAGGGCCCCGGGCACCGCGGTGGCACGCTCCTTGAGCGCGTCGAGAGACACACGTGCCTCACGCTCCGCGAGGTCCTCACGAACCCCCGCGACGATGTCCTCCAGGACCGACATGTAATGAGCCTCCCGTGCCCTTGCTCTGCCCTCGTGCTACGCCTCGTACGCTTGCCGGGGCGATCGCCCCATGGCCATCGTAGGCGGATCCAGGGTGTGGTCCTGACCACTCCCGGACCGTGAGACGACGTCCCGTCAGATCCCGGGCCGGGAGTGGTCCGAGGACTCCCTGGGGATCGTCTGAGTCAGACCCACGGCGTCAGGTACGGCTGGAGCCACGGGAGGTTGCGTGCCACGAAGAACGTCAGCGCGACACCGAGGGTGACCCAGCCGGCGGTGCTGGACAGGCCCTTGACCGGCCGGCCGCGCGCGGCGGACACGAGCCACATCAGCCAGAGGACCACCACGACGGGGGCGGTCACGGTCCACAGCGCGTTCGCCGACCAGGCACCGGCCAGGTCGAGATGGGCCAGGTCGTGCGTGGCGCGCAGCCCGCCGCACAGGGGGCAGGCGAGGCCTGTCAGCTCCAGCAGCGGGCAGAACCCGTAGGAGCCGCGGACGTGGGGGTCGCGCAGTGCGAGCAGCAGCGTGGCCGCGCCGACCGCGGCGCCCGTGAGCAGCGGCGCCCGGAGCGCCGAGGGGACGGCGGGCCGGGCGCTGCTGCGGGTGGAGGAGTCGGGAGCCTCACTGGAGACCTCGCCGGACACCTCGCCGGAAACCTCAGGAATCGGGCCCACCCGCCAGGAAGCGGGCGATCACCAGCACGATGACCGCGGCCAGGACCGCCAGCGAGATCCAGCCCAGCACGACGCCGGTCATCGCCATGCGCTCGTTGTCCGCCTCGCCGGCCCGTACGGCCCGGCGGCCCTGGTTGCCGATGATGATGGCGGGGATTCCGGTGATGACGCCCAGCAGGAGGACAACCGACGCGATGCCCAGCACGAGCGACCAGGCACCCAGGTTGTTCCGGGGGTACGCGGCGGGCCGCGCGGGCATCGTGAGGTCGGTGGTCGTCTCCGTCGTCGTCCCGGTCGTCGTCATGGTGCTACCGCTGGACCTTCTTCTGGCCCATGCCGAGGTTGCGCAGCACCAGGCCGACGATCAGCGAGGCGCCGACCACGACCAGGCCGACCACGAACATGATCAGCCCCGCCGACGCCGACGACGCGGCCAGCACCATGCCGATCGCGGAGATGAGCGACCCCAGCGTGATGCCGGACATCGTGACCCACGCGGCGACCGTGTGGCCGTGGTTGGTCGCCGGGATGCCCGGCGGCAGGTAGGCGATCTCGGACTTGTTCTCGGTCATCGCAGGTGGGTGCCTTTCGTGTCGTGCGGTACGCGCTCAGCCTAACCGCTCAGGGTCAGGTCAGCGGCCCGTGGGGTCGTCGCCGCGGGACAGCGCGTCCCAGGCGTCGTGGGGGTCGATCTCGTCGTCCGGTCCGACGGCGGTGGCGTCGTCGGCGTCGTCGGAGGTTCGGGTGGTGGTGCTGGTGGTGCCGGCGCTCGTGCCGGTGGTGGCGCTGCCCGACGCCGCGGCGTCCGCGCGCTCGTGCCGGCCCGACGTCGCCGTCCAGCCGCGCGCCGCGATCGCGCCCCAGACCGCGACGACCACGGCGAGCACGCCCGTGGCGACCGCGGCCCACGGCCACGCGGTGAGCGTCACCGGTGACGTGAGCTCGGTGACGCCGCTCGTCGCGGACGCGGCGGCGGTGGCGGCGGGCGTGGGGTCGCCGACGACGACGAGCGTGCTCGCCACCACCAGCACCCCGGCCGCAGCCGCGACCAGCAGGGCAACGTACCGGGCGACCCGCCCGGTCAGCGCGCAGGCGATGCCAGCGGCCAGGAGCACGAGCGCGCCTGCGCCGACCCCCGGTGCGGCCGAGGTGCCGGCGGCGGCGACCGCCACCTCGGGCTCCAGGGCGGTGGCCACCGTGGTCGTCACCCAGGTGGGTGTACCAACGCCGAACGTAAGCCCGCCCAGGACCAGCAGTGCGAGGACGGTGCGGGTGCGCGTCACTTGTCGTCCCCGCCCTTCCGTAGCGGGGTCTTCCGCAGCGGCGCCAGGCGTGACGCGAGCTGGATGGCCCGCACCGCGGCGGCGGCCTTGTTGCGCGACTCCGCGTACTCCAGGGCCGGCACCGAGTCGGCCACGATGCCGCCGCCGGCCTGCACGCTGGCCCGGCCGTCGGCGATGTAGGCGGTGCGGATGGCGATGGCCATGTCCATGTTGCCGCCGAAGTCGAAGTAGCCGCACACCCCGCCGTAGATGCCGCGCGAGGCGGGCTCCAGCTCGTCGATCAGCGCGATCGCCCGGGGCTTGGGGGCGCCGGAGAGCGTGCCGGCCGGGAACGTCGCCCGCAGCGCGTCCAGGGCGCTGCGGCCGGCGCGGAGCCTGCCCACCACCGTCGAGCACATGTGCATGATGTGGCTGAACCGGCGCACCTTCATGAACTCGACGACCTCGACGCTGGTGGGCTCGCACACCTTCACCATGTCGTTGCGGGACAGGTCGACCAGCATGATGTGCTCGGCCCGCTCCTTGGGGTCGGCCAGCAGCTCCTCGCCCAGCTCGGCGTCTTCCTCCGGGTGGGCGCCACGCGGCCGGGACCCGGCGATCGGGTAGGTGGTGACGTGCCCGTCGTCCACCTTCACCAGGGTCTCGGGGCTGGAACCCACGACGGCGAACTCGGCGCCGTCCGGCTTGGCCAGGTGGAAGTAGTACATGTACGGGCTCGGGTTGATGGTCCGCAGCGCCCGGTAGACGTCGAGCGGGTCTGCCGGGCAGTCCAGGTCCAGGCGCTGGGACAGCACCACCTGGAACACCTCGCCGTCGCGGATCGCCTCCTTGCCCGCCAGCACCGCGTCCTCGAACTCGCCCTGGGTGGAGCGGAACTCGAGCTGCGGCTCGGGGCCCTCGACGACGACGGAGGTGACGCGCGGCCCGGCCGTCGCCAGCTGCGCCGCCATGGCGTCGAGCCGGGCGACGGCGTCCGCGTAGGCCTCGTCGACGCGCTCGTCGGTGGCGTCGGCGTTGATCGCGTTGGCGACCAGCCACACGGTCCCCTCCCGGTGGTCCACCACCGCGAGGTCGGTGGCG
The DNA here is from genome assembly GCF_040639635.1 of Promicromonospora sp. NPDC023805. Lineage (NCBI taxonomy): Bacteria > Bacillati > Actinomycetota > Actinomycetes > Micrococcales > Promicromonosporaceae > Promicromonospora > Promicromonospora sp. NPDC023805. The sequence continues at coordinate 242,054 of NZ_JBFAAH010000001.1, forward strand.
AGGCACAGGGCCAGCTCGGGCGCGCCCACCTCGTCCGGGGCGGTCGCCGGGAGCGTCGGCTCCCAGTGGCGCACGATGTCCCAGCCCAGCACACCCGCCAGGCCGCCGGTGAGCGGGGGCAGGTTGGCCACGCCGGGCGTGCGGAGCGCGACGAGAGCGGCCTCGAGCACGTCGACGACGTCGCCCTCCGTCGGGACCCCGACGGGCACGTCGCCGGTCCAGACGGCGCGGCCGTTGTCGCTGGTCAGGGTCGCGCGGGACGCGACGCCGACGAACGACCAGCGCGCCCACACGCCGGACTCCGCCGACTCCAGGATGAAGCTGCCCGGCTTGCTCTGCGCGAGCGTCCGGTAGAGGCCGACCGGCGTGGCGTCGTCGGCCAGCAGCGGGCGGACCACCGGGATCACCCGGCGGTCGGCGGCCATCTCCCGGAACTCCGGCAGGCTCGGCCAGGTGCGACCCCAGGGCAGGTCGGCGGGCGCGGTCGCCGCGCGGGCCTCGTGGGGATCGAGCTGGGTGTCGAGCTGGGTCACCGGTGCTCCTGGTCTCGCTGGTTGGATCGCTGGTTGGATCGCTGGTTGGATCACTGGTTGGTGTCCTGCGGCGTGCCGTCGTGCCGGTCCCGTTCGCCGACCACGGCGCCGAGGTCGCCCCCGGCCTCGAAGCAGGTCCGGCTGCCCGTGTGGCACGCGGCGCCCACCTGGTCCACCCGGACGAGCAGGGCGTCGCCGTCGCAGTCCATGCTCACGGCCTTGACGTACTGGGCGTGCCCGGACGTGTCGCCCTTGCGCCAGTACTCCGAACGGCTCCGGGACCAGAAGGTCACCCGGCCCTCGGTGAGCGTGCGACGCAGGGCCTCGTCGTCCATCCAGCCGACCATGAGCAACTCGCCCGTGTCGTGCTGCTGCACGACGGCGGCGACCAGGCCGGCGTCGTCGCGCTTGAGTCGGGCAGAGATCGTGGGGTCGAGAACTTCGGGCACCCGAGAATCCTGCCACGTCGCGGGCCGACGGCGGTGTGATGTCCGCCGCCGGCGCGTGTCGAGGGTGGTCCTATCGGGTCTGGGCGACCCAGCTCGCGTGCATGCGGGCGTAGATGCCGTCCGCCGCCGCGAGCTCGTCGTGCGGGCCGACCTCGGCGACGTGGCCCTCGTCGACCACCACCACCAGGTCGGACGCCTCGGCGGTCGAGAGCCGGTGCGCGATGGTGATCGTGGACCGGCCGGCCGTGAGCGAGTCCAGGGCCCGCGCGATGCGGACCTCGGTAGCGGGGTCCACCGCCGACGTCGCCTCGTCCAGCACGAGCAGGTCCGGCTGGGCGAGGTAGGCACGCGCGATCGCGACGAGCTGCCGCTCCCCCGCCGACAGCGACTCGCCCCGCTGGCCCACCTCGGTCTCCAGCCCGTCGGGCAGGTCGGCGACCCAGTCGGACAGGCCGAGCTCGGCGAACGCCTGCTCGACGGCGGCGCGGGTGTCCGCCCCGGTCTCGACGGTCTCGGCCGACGACGGCGGGGTTTCGGTCAGCGAGCCCCGCAGCCCGTACGCCGCGTTCTCCAGCACCGTCCCGTCGAACAGGAAGCCCTCCTGCGGCACCAGCACCACCCGCTCGCGCAGCGACGCGAACGCCAGGTCGCGCAGGTCCACGCCGTCCAGCTCGACGGCGCCCCCCGTCGGATCCATGAGGCGCGTGACGAGCTTCGCGATGGTCGTCTTGCCGGACCCGGTCTGCCCCACCACCGCGACCTTGGTGCGCGGCGGCAGGTCGAGCGTCACGCCGTGCAGCACCTCGGGGCCGTTCGGGTAGGAGAACCGGACGTCGCGCAGCGTCACCCGGGCAGGCCCGCGCTCCTGCGTCACCGCGTCCGGCTTCTCGGCCACCTGCACCGGGGTGTCGATGACGGCGATGACCCGGCGCCAGCCGGCCACCGCGTTCTGCAGCTCGTTGAGGATCTCGGTGGCCATCTGCACCGGCCCGGTGAACAGCTGCACCAGGAACAGGAAGGCCACGAGCTGGCCCGCCGTCAGGCCGCCCCCGACACCGAGCAGCGTCCCGACGACCACCACTATCGCCAGCACGATGTTCGAGATCAGCACGCCCGACGAGAACGTCGCCGCGACCAGGATCTGCGACCGGGCCTGCGCCCGGCGGGTGTCCTCCACGGCGACGCCGATGCGACGTCCGGTGCGCTCCGACACGCCGTACGCGCGCACCGTCTCGGCACCCACCACGGCCTCCGAGATCGCGCCGAGCATCGCCCCGACCCGCTCGCGCACCAGCGTGTAGGCGCGGTTCACGTACTTCTGCCCGAACCGGATCACGAGGAACATCGGGATGAAGGCGACCCACACCACCGCCGTCAGGATCGGCGAGTAGACGAGCATCAGCCCGGTCGCCACCACGATCTGCAGGGCGCTGACGAGCAGCATGATGCCGCCCCACTGCACGAACAGCGACACCGTGTCGACGTCGTTGGTCACGCGCGAGACCAGCGCGCCCCGGCGCTCGGTGTTCTGCGTGAGGGTCGACAGGTCGTGCACGTGCCGGAACGCCTTGACGCGCAGCGTCGCGAGCCCGGCCTCGGCCGAGCGGAACAGGCGCACGTTGACGAGCGCCGCGCACAGGCCTGCCAGCACGAGCGCGCCCGCGGCCAGCGACGCCAGGAGCGCCACCCGGCCCACCTCGGGTCCGGCGTCGGCAAGGATGCCGACGTCGATGGTCTGCTGCACCGCGAGCGGCACCACCACGCGGCCGACGGCGGCGAGCGACGCCAGGCCGAGCGTCAGCCACATGCCCCTGGCGATCTCCGGGCTGATCTCGATGCCCCGGCGCAGCGTCGCGAACACACCGAGGTTGCTCGTCGACTCGATGCGGGTGCCGTCGGCGTCGAGCAGGTCCTCCGGCACGTCGGTCGCTTCGCGCTCGTCCGTCGCCGCGGTCATCCGGCCACCTCTTCCAGCTTCTCGTCCAGCACACCGGCGGCAGCGGCGTCGGCCCGTTCCTGCTCCCTGCGTTCTGTCTCGACCTCGTAGGCCGTGGCGAGCTCGCGGTAGCCGGGGTCGCGCGCCATGAGCTCGTCGTGCGTCCCTGCGTCGACCACGCGGCCACCCTCGACGTGGATGACGCGGTCGGCGAGCGCCACCGACGACATCCGGTAGGCGACCATGATCACTGTGGTGCCCGGCGGTTGCCCGGGGTCCGCGCCGGTCCCGGTGACGGCGCTGTCAGCAGCCTGGTCGGCAGCCTGGTCGGCGGCCCGCTCGTCGGCCCGGTCCGCGAGTCCGCGCAGGATCTCCTGCTCCACGCGCGGGTCGACGGCGCTGGTCGCGTCGTCGAGCACGAGGAGGCGAGGGCTGCGTACCAGGGCGCGCGCTATCGCGAGGCGTTGCCGCTGGCCGCCGGACAGGTTCGCGCCGCGCTCGCCGAGCGGCGCGTCGAGGCCGCCGTCGAGCTCGCGCACCGTGTCCGCCAGGCGGGCGAGCCGCAGGGCTTCCCAGACCTCGCCGTCGGACGGCGCGCCGGGCGCTCCCTCGTCCGCGAGGGTCACGTTGGCGCGCACCGTGTCCTCGAAGATGAACGTGGTCTGGGTGACGAACGCGACCTGGGCCGGGATCTCGCCCTCGGCGAGCGTCCGCGCGTCGGTGCCGTCGAGCAGCACGCTCCCCCGTGTGGGGTCGGACAGCCGGGCCAGGAGGCTCACCAGCGTGGTCTTGCCGGCGCCGGTGGTGCCGACGACGGCGACCGTCGTGCCGGGCTCGACGTCCACAGCGACGTCGTCGAGCAGGGTGATCGAGCCGCCGCGCGCCCCGCTGATCGCGGGTACGTCGACGCCCACGCCGTCGAGGCGGACGGCGAGACCGGGCTGGCCGGGTGTCCGGGGCAGGCGGGCGTCACCGTACTCGAGGGCGCCCGTCGAGTCGACGACCTCCGCGATGCGCTCGTAGCCGACCAGGGCACGCGGCAGCTCGCCGAGCACCCAGCCGAACGCCTGCACGGGCACCGTCATCATCGTGAGCAGGTAGGCCGCGGTGACGATGTCCCCGGGGTCGACGTCACCGGTGGACATGCGCCACGTGCCGACACCGAGCACCAGCAGGGTGCCGACCGCAGGCAGGGTCTGGATCACGGGGTCGAACAGGGAGCGCACGATGCCGACGCGCACGTTCGCGGCGCGCAGCTCCTGCGTGCGGGCGTCGAACCGGTCCTCCTCGCGGTCCTCGGTGCCGAGCGACTTGACGAGCAGCGCCGCCTCGAAGCTCTCGTGCGCCGCGTCGGCGACGTCGCCGCGCAGGCGCTGCGCCCGGGTGACCGCTGGTGACATGTGCCGCTGGTAGACGGCGTTCACGCCCACCGTGACGGGGATGACGGCGAGCGCCGCGAGGGCCAGCCAGGGGTCGATCGTCAGGAGCAGGACGATCGAGACGCCGATCATGACCACGACACCGAGCGCGAACGGCAGCGGGTTGAAGACGCCGGTGGCCGCCTCGGTGTCCGAGGTGGTGTGGTTCAGGAGCTGGCCGGCCGGGTGCGCTCGGTGCCACGAGGCGGGCAGGCGCAGGTACTGGCGGGTCAGCGCGGTGCGGTGGCCTGCCTGGATGCGGACGAAGCCGAAGCCCGCCCAGATGCGGCGTGCGGCGACCGACACGGCGAGCGACAGTGCGACGGCGGCGAGCACGAGGCCGCCGAGCCAGACCCGGTCGCGGGCGACCTCGTCACCGGCGATCGCGGGGACGACTACGGAGTCGGTGGCCCAGCCGACCGCGCGGCTCACGCCGACGGTGAGGGCGCCGAACATCGCCGATGCGCCGACGGCCAGGGCGTAGATGCCGGGGTGGGCGCGCATACCGCGCCACATGAGTGCGAGCGACCGGCGTACACGAGAGCCGGTCAGGGCCATCGGTCTGGATCGCGGGGCGTCTGGGGGCACGGAAAGACCTCGCTTCCTCGGGGACAGCAGAATTTTCTCACGGCACGGGAATCGATTCGACAGTTTTTCGCCGCGGGCGTCGTCGACGTTAGGACCTCGACATTGGTTGAGGTCAAGGAGGGGGTCCGGTGCCCCGTTGGTCGAGCAGCGTCAGCGGACGTCGAGGCCCGCCGCGCGCATGGTGTCCTTGACCTGGCCCACCGTCAGTACGCCGAAGTGGAACACCGACGCCGCGAGGACGGCGTCCGCCCCGGCCTGCGCCGCCTCCACGAAGTGCTGGGGCGTGCCCGCACCGCCGGACGCGACGAGCGGTACGTGGACGCGCTCCCGCACGGCGCGGAGCATCTCCAGGTCGAAGCCCGCGGTGGTGCCGTCGGCGTCCATCGAGTTGAGCAGGATCTCCCCCGCCCCCAGCACGGCTGCCTTCTCCGCCCACTCGACGGCGTCGATCCCGGTCCCGCGCCGTCCGCCGTGCGTGGTGACCTCGAAGCCGGAGGGGGTGGTGACGTCGCCAGTGACGCGCCGCGCATCGACGCTCAGCGTCAGTACCTGCGAGCCGAACCGGTGGGCGATCTCGGCGATCAGCTCGGGCCGCGCGATCGCGGCGGTGTTCACGCCGACCTTGTCGGCGCCCGCGCGCAGCAGCCGGTCGACGTCGTCGGTGGAGCGGACGCCGCCGCCCACCGTGAGCGGTACGAACACCTGCTCGGCGGTGCGGCGCACGACGTCGACCATGGTCTCGCGGTCGCCGGACGAGGCAGACACGTCCAGGAACGTGAGCTCGTCGGCGCCCTCGGCGTCGTACCGGCCGGCGAGCTCCACCGGGTCCCCGGCGTCCCGCAGGTCGGCGAAGTTGACGCCCTTGACCACTCGGCCCGCGTCAACGTCCAGGCACGGGATCACGCGGATCGCGACGGACATCAGCCCTCCTTCTTCTTGGGTTCTTCCTCGGTTCCCGCCTTTTGGGGGTCGAGCTTGTGCGCGTCGAGGATGTCGACCACGTACACCACCGTCTCGCCGGCAAGCTGGCTCTTGGTGTTGGCATGGCCCGCCTGCGGCGGCACCACCAGCATCACCTGTGAGCCGACGGTCTGTTCCAGCAGCCCCTGGTCCCAGCCCTCGACCAGCTTGCCGATCCCGATCTCCGCGGACTGCGGCGGAGTGTCTTCCGTCCACGTCGTGTCGACCACACCACCGTCGCTCCAGCGCACGGCGGTGAACTCCACGGTGACGATCTGGCCGGCTCGCACCTGCTGCCCGGACCCGCGGATCAGCGGGTGCACGGCCAGCTCCGGCGGCGGCTCGACGCCGCGCGGGACGCGTACTGTCGGCGCCCCGAGGTCGTCGAGGCCTACCTGCGGCAGGTTCTTGCCCGGCGCCTCCCCCGCGACGCCGGACGCGCGGACCGGCAGCACATCGACGACCAGCAGCACCGGGACACCGTCCTGCTCCTCCATGAGCGTGATCCGTGCCCCGACGCGCTGGCCCTCTAGCGACTCGAAGAGGTGGCTGCCGAGCGACTTCTCGGTCATCGTGTACGCCGCGGGCGCGGTCTGGAACGTGTTCTGCAGCTCCGTGCCGTCCCTGCCGTCCTGCGCGTAGAGGTTCAGCAGCACCGGGTCGTCACGCTCCAGCACGTCCCCCGTGCCTGGCCAGACCGTGCGCGAACCCGACTGCACGACGGCGAACGGCTTCTTGTACTCGAGCGTGGGCGGGGCGCCGCTCGTACCCTTGACCTGCAGCGGCGCCTGCGATGCGGTGGACGTCGGCGCGGGGCCGACCTCCACCGGCAAGGACGCGGGCGCGCACGCCGTGGTCACCGCCACCGCCGTCGCTGCCAGCGCACCGACGATGACGCGTAACCAGGAACTCACCAGCAGATTCTCCCACGACGCGACAGCGCCCCCAGAACGACCGGTGCCCCGGGACCCGACCCTGTGGCCGCTCCCGGGGCACCCGTCGGTGCTCACATGCTCTCGATGAGGCGCTCCACCCGGTCGTCGACACTCTTGAACGGGTCCTTGCACAGCACCGTGCGCTGCGCCTGGTCGTTCAGCTTGAGGTGCACCCAGTCCACCGTGTAGTCCCGGCGGGCCTCCTGGGCCGCCCGCACGAAGTCGCCGCGCAGCTTGGCCCGGGTGGTCTGCGGCGGCAGGGCCGTTGACTCGAAGACCTCCAGGTCGGTGGTGACCCGCTCGACCATGCCGCGGGCCGCGAGCAGGTTGTACAGGCCCTCGGTGCGGGAGATGTCGTGGTAGGCCAGGTCGAGCCGGGCGATGCGCGGGTCGTCGAGGCCCATGCTGTGCTTCTCCTGGTACCGCCGGATGAGCTTGAGCTTGATGGCCCAGTCCAGCTCCCGGTCGATCAGCGACAGGTTCTCCGCCTCCAGCGCACGCAGCCCGCGCTCCCACAGGTCGAGCACCTGCTTGACCACCGGCGTGACCTCGAGGTTCGCCTCCACGAGCTCGCGGGCGCGCTCGTAGTACTCCGACTGGATCTCGATGGCCGTCATCGTCCGGCCGTTGGCCAGCGTCACGGCGTGCTTGCCCGTGCGGTCGTGGCTGATCTCCCGGATGGCGCGGATCGGGTTCTCGAGCGTGAGGTCGCGCATAGGGACCCCGGCCTCGACGAGCCGAAGCACCAGGTCCGTCGAACCCACCTTGAGCATCGTGGTGGGCTCGGCCATCGAGGAGTCGCCGACGATGACGTGCAGCCGGCGGTACAGCTCGGCGTCGGCGTGCGGCTCGTCGCGCGTGTTGATGATGGGACGCGACCGCGTGGTCGCGCTGGAGACCGCCTCCCAGATGTGGTCGGCGCGCTGCGACAGGCAGAACACCGCGCCGCGCGGCGTCGAGAGCACCTTGCCCGCCCCGACCAGGATCTGCCGCGTGATGAGGAACGGCACGAGCACGTCGGACAGCCGCGAGAAGTCTCCCGACCGCCGCACCAGGTAGTTCTCGTGACACCCGTAGGAGTTGCCCGCCGAGTCGGTGTTGTTCTTGAACAGATGGATCTTGCCTGGCAGGTCCTCGTGCTCGAGGCGCTGCTGCGCGTCGGCCACCAGGCCTTCCAGGATGCGTTCACCGCCCCGGTCGTACGAGACGAGCTGGCGCACGTCGTCGCACTCCGCCGTCGCGTACTCGGGGTGCGACCCCACGTCGAGGTAGAGGCGGGAGCCGTTCCTCAGGAACACGTTCGAGGAACGGCCCCACGCCACCACCTTCCGGAACAGGTAGCGGGCGACCTCGTCAGCAGACAGGCCACGCCCGTCGTCGGCAGCGCACGTCACGCCGTACTCGGTCTCGAGACCGAAGATCCTGCGGTCCATGGACTTCCCCTCCCTGTTCGCGGAACGTGCTGCTATCGGTCGGCGCCAGGCGAGTCGCCGGGGGTGCCCGGCCCCTCGTCGGGCTTTTCCTCGCTCGGGGACTCGTCGGTGGTGTCGTCCGCCGGGGCTGTCGCCCCGGCATCCGGCGTGGTGGTGTCGGTCTCGGTCGCCGTGGTGGTGTCCGACTTCGTGTCGGTCTCGGTCGCCGTGTCGGTCTCGGTGACGTCCTCGGCCTCGGCCTCGGCGACGGTCTCGCCGCTCGTCTCCGCCGTCTCGGCGGTCTCCGGCGGCACTGTGTCCGCCGTCCCCAGGCCCGGCGTCGCCGAGCCCACCGCGACGGCGTCCGTCGGCGGGAGGTCGTCGGACGGCACCGCTTCGCCGTCCGCAGGCTCCGCGCCCTCGGCGAGCAGGTCGGCCAGGACCTGACGCGTCAGACGTCGGAACGACCGCCGCGGCCGGTCGCGCTCCAGGACAGCCACCTCGAGCTGGGCCGCCTCGATGGTGCGCGACGCCGAGCCCTCGCCCGAGCCTAGCGCCGCCACCGCGAGCCGCAGGGCCTCGCCGAGCGACATGTCCTCGCGCCAGCCCTCCTTGACGCGCCGGCCGAGCTGCTCGGCCTGGCCGCCCATGACGACGAAGCCGTGCTCGTCCGCCACCGTGCCGTCGTAGGTGAGCCGGTAGATCTGGTCGTCCGCCGACTCGGCACCCACCTCGGCGACGACGATCTCCACCTCCAGCGGCTTCGACTCGGTGATGAACACGGTGCCGAGCGTCTGCGCGTACGCGTTCGCCAGGCCCCGCGCCGTCACGTCGGACCGGTCGTAGGAGTAGCCGCGCATGTCGGCGTACCGCACGCCGGCCACCCGCAGGTTCTCGAACTCGTTGTACTTGCCCACTGCCGCGAAGGCGATGCGGTCGTAGATCTCCGAGATCTTGTGCAGCGCACGCGAGGGGTTCTCGGTGGCGAACGCGATACCGCCGTCGTAGGCGAGCACCACCACGGACCGGCCGCGGGCGATGCCCTTGCGGGCGAAGTCCGCCCGGTCCTTCATCAGCTGCTCGGGCGAAACATAGAACGGCATGTTCATGCGAGGTGCCCCCTCTCTCGGCGCTGCGCCACGATGTGCTCCGCGACGCGGGCGATCTCCGCGTCCTCGATGCGCTGGTAGCCGTCGGCGGACACCGTGGCGACCACGGGGAAGATCCCGCGGACGGTGTCGGGGCCGCCCGTCGCCGAGTCGTCGTCCGCGGCGTCGTACAGCGCCTCGACCGCCACGTGGATCGCGGCCTCCGCGTCCATCCCGCGCCGCCAGAGCTTCTTCATGGCGCCCCTGGCGAAGAGCGAGCCGGAGCCGATGCCGTGGTGCTCGTGCTCCTCGTAGCGACCGCCCGTGGCGTCGTAGCTGAAGATGCGGCCGGTCTCCTTGGCCAGGTCGTAGCCCGCGAACAGCGGCACGACCGCAAGACCCTGCATCGCCATGGGCAGGTTGGCGCGCAGCATCGTGGCCAGGCGGTTCGCCTTGCCCGTGAGCGAGAGCAGCGACCCCTCGATCTTCTCGTAGTGCTCGAGCTCGAGCTGGAAGAGCCGCACCAGCTCCAGCCCGATACCTGCCGAACCAGCGATGCCCACGGCCGAGTACTCATCGGCCGGGAACACCTTCTCGATGCTGCGGCTGGCGATCATCGGCCCGGCGGTCGCACGACGGTCACCCGCCAGCAGGACCCCGCCGTCGAAGGTGAGCGCCACGATCGTGGTGGCGTGCGGGGCAAGGGTCGCCGGGTCGGTCACACCGACTGGCATGACCCTGTTCCCGGGGAGGCGGTCGGGGGCGTGCTCGGCCAGGAAGTCCACGAAGGACGACGATCCCGGACGCAGGAAGGCGTCCGGGAGTCGTCCTGTGGTGCGGTCTGCGCTCAGGTCACTGCCCACCCTTCTGGACGAATCCACGAACGAACGACTCGGCGTTGGTCTCCAGCACCTCGTCGATCTCCTCCAGCAGGGCGTCGACCTCGTCGTCGTCCTTCTGCGCCGCCGCAGCGGCAGGCGCAGGGGCCCCCGCGTCGTCGTCCGGAGTGCGGTCCTCGTGTGACGGGTTGATTCTTTCCTGACCGGCCATGATCGCCTCCTGGTGATTCACTGACGTATTACTGGTCTCGAAGCCTAGGCCCTGACCTCATGTATTGACCCTAGGCGGTGACACTGACATCCACGGTCACCTTCTTCCGGAGAGTCCCGCGAGCAGGGTCGCGGCGTCGGGGCTCGCGTCGAGCAGCGCGCCGATGTGGCGCCGCGTGCCGCGGGTCGGGTCGAGCATCGGCACGCGCTGCAGGGCCTGCGACCCGTCGACGTCGAAGATGACCGAGTCCCAGCTCGCCGCGGAGATCTGGCTCCCGTAGCGAGCCATCACCTCGCCCCTGAAGTAGGCGCGGGTGTCGGTCGGCGGGTGCTGCACCGCTCGCGCGACGCTCTCCTCGTCGACCAGCCGGTCCACCGCCCCCTTGGCGAGCAGCCGGTGGTAGATGCCCCGCTCGGGCCGCACGTCGGACCACTGCAGGTCCATGGCGTGCAGGCGCGGGTGGTCCCACTCCAGGTTGTCGCGCGAGCGCAGGCGGTCCAGCAGCCGCAGCTTCGCGACCCACTCGACCTCTCGCGCGCAGGACGCCGGATCCGTGCCCAGCCGTTCGACGACAGACGCCCAGCGGTCGAGCACGGTGTCCGACTCCGCGTCCGTGCCGAGCACCTTCAGCGACCGCCGGACGATGTCGGTGACCTCGCCCTGGACCTCCAGCGCGGTCATGGTCCTGCCGTCCGCCAGCTCGAGCCGCGCGGTCAGCGCGAGGTCGCGCGAGACCTTCTGCACGTCGCTCACCGGGTCGGCAAGCCGGAGGGCGCCGAGCTCGGCACGTGCGTCCACACCGGCCTCTGCCAGCTCGTCGAGGTGCTCCAGCACCCACAGCACGAGCGACGTCGTGCCCATCTTGAGGTAGGTGGGCACCTCCATCAGGTTCGCGTCGCCGAGGATGAGGTGCAGGCGGCGCCAACGCTGCCGGTCGGCGTGCGGCTCGTCACGGGTGTTGACGATGGGCCGGCGCAGCGTGGTCTCGAGGCCGATCTCGGCCTCGATGTAGTCGGCGCGCTGGGAGATCTGGAAGCCGGGGGTGCCGCTCGTCGCGCCCAGGCCCACGCGGCCGGAGCCCGTGAACACCTGCCGGGTGACGAGGAACGGCGTGATGAGCTCGGCGAGCGTCGTGAAGGGCAGCGAGCGGTCGACGAGGTAGTTCTCGTGGGTGCCGTAGCTGGCGCCCTTGCCGTCCACGTTGTTCTTGTAGAGCACCACCTCGCTGCCGGGGAAGCTCGCGAGCTCCCGCAGGGCCGCGAGCATGACCCGTTCGCCGGCGACGTCCCAGCGCACGATGTCCTCGGGCGACATGACCTCGGGCGAGGAGTACTCGGGGTGGGCGTGGTCCACGTACAGCCGGGCGCCGTTCGTCAGGATGACGTTCGCGGCGCTCGGGTCGTCGTACTCCTCGGCGGCGGGCCGCTCGACCTCCTGCGTCGAGCCGGACCGGCGTCGGCCACGGCCGGGCAGGCCAGGCTCCACGACCGGCACCTGCCCGGTGACCGGACCCGACGGCGCGGGCAAGGACGGGTCGTCGGTCAGCATCGAGGGCTGCGCCGAGGCGCGGTCGAGATGGAACCCGCGTGCGTCCTGCAGCGGGTCCTCGTCGTCGTAGTCCCAGCGAGCCTTGCCACCCCGGCCCTCGGAACGCGTGGAGATCGCCCGGTAGGTCGTCACCACCTGGCTGGAGAGCAGCATGGGGTTGGCCAGGGGACGGCCCGGCTGCAGGACTCCGTACTCGGTCTCTATGCCCATCACACGACGTACGCTCACGTTCACCACCCTATGCCGCAGTAGTTCCACTGGTCGGTCACCTTGATCGGTCGCGCTGACCAGTCGCGTCGATCAAGCAGGGTCCGCGCCCGCCGGACGGACGCGGACCCTGCCTCGACGTGCTGTCAGAGGTACTGACCGGTGTTCTGAACGGTGTCGATGGTGCGCGGTGTGGCACCCTCGCCCTTCTTCTGGACGATGGTGCGGATGAAGACGATGCGCTCGCCCTTCTTGCCGCTGATGCGCGCCCAGTCGTCGGGGTTGGTCGTGTTCGGGAGGTCCTCGTTCTCCTTGAACTCGTCGACGCACGCGGTCAGGAGGTGCTCCACACGGATCCCCTTCTGCCCCGTGGCCAGGAAGTCCTTGATCGCGTTCTTCTTGGCGCGGTCGACCACGTTCTGGACCATCGCGCCCGAGTTGAAGTCCTTGAAGAAGAGGGTCTCCTTGTCCCCGGACGCGTAGGTGACCTCGAGGAACTGGTTCTCCTCGTCCTCGGAGTACATCCGCGACACGACCGAGGTGATCATGCCGTCGAGCGCCTCGGCCATGTTGTTGCCGTACTCCGCCAGGTCGTCGGGGTGGATCGGCAGGTCCTTGGTGAGGTACTTGCCGAAGATCTCCTTGGCACCCTCGGCGTCGGGCCGCTCGATCTTGATCTTCACGTCGAGCCGCCCCGGGCGCAGGATGGCCGGGTCGATCATGTCCTCACGGTTGGACGCACCGATCACTATGACGTTGTCGAGCCGCTCCACACCGTCGATCTCCGCGAGGAGCTGGGGCACGATGGTGGTCTCCACGTCCGAGGAGAGGCCCGTACCGCGGGTGCGGAACAGGGACTCCATCTCGTCGAAGAAGACGACGACGGGCATGCCCTGGCTGGCCTTCTCCCGGGCACGGGCGAAGATCAGGCGAATGTGCCGCTCGGTCTCGCCGACGTACTTGTTGAGCAGCTCCGGACCCTTGACGTTGAGGAAGTAGCTCTTCACCTCGGGGTCGCCCCCGTGGGCGCGGGCAACCATCGCCGCGAGAGAGTGCGCGACCGCCTTGGCGATGAGCGTCTTGCCGCAACCGGGCGGGCCGTACAGCAGCACGCCCTTGGGCGGGCGCAGCCCGTGCTCCCGGAACAGGTCGGGGTGCGCGAACGGCAGCTCGACCGCGTCGCGGATCGCCTCGATCTGCGGGCCGAGGCCACCGATGTCCTCGTACTCGATGTCCGGGACCTCTTCGAGGACCAGCTCCTCGACCTCGGACTTGGGCACGATCTCGAACACGAAGCCGCTGCGCGTGTCGACCGTGAGCGAGTCGCCCACGCGGAGCGGGGAGTCCATCAGCGAGCCGGCGAGGCGCACCACGCGCTCCTCGTCGGCGCGGCCGACCACGAGCACGCGGTCACCGCCCAGCATCTCCTTGACGGTCACCAGCTCGCCGATGCGCTCGTACTCCCCCGCGCCGACGACGGTCATCGCCTCGTTGAGCTTGACCTCCTGGCCCGGGCTCAGCCGCGTGACGTCCAGGCTCGGGCTCGCGGAGACGTGCATCTTGCGGCCGGCGGACGAGATGTCCACCGAACCGTCGGTGTGCGCCCCCAGGAACACGGCGTACGTGCCCGGCGGCTTGGCGAGGTCGTCGAGCTGCTTCTTCAGCTCGACGATCTGATCGCGCGCCGCGCGGAGTGCCTCCGCCAGGCGCTCGTTCTTGGCTGAGAGGAGGGCAATCTGGCGCTCGTAGTCGCGGTTTGGCAAAGACTCATGCTCGGGATGGTTGTATCCTGACGTGTTCTCGGTCATGACATCCCCTCTCGTAGGGCCCGGGAGGCGACCATATGACGCAAACGCCTCCGAGAACAGCACCTTAAGCACAGTCACTGACACACCGGGAGTAAGAACACCCGTTTGAGACGTCCGGGGTACTCGATCGTTACAGCCCGTTCACGCAGGCGGGGTACTCGCGTCCTCGGGCGCAACGCCCAGGTCACGTCGCACCTTGCGGACCTTCTTGTCCGACACCGCGCGCTCGCCGAGCTCCTCCGAAGTCCACTCCGCTTCGGCCGTCGCGGGGTACGCACCCTTGGCAGGACGCCGTTTCCGCTCGGGTGCGACGACCCCGTCGGCCATCCGGCGGGCGATGATGAGGAAGCCCGTGTGGCCGATCATCCGGTGCTCGGGACGCACGGCCAGACCCTCGAGGTGCCACCCGCGGATCATCGTCTCGAAGGCCGCCGGCTCGGTGAACCGGCCGTCCGCACGCAGATCTTCCGCTGTGCGCGAAAGTTGGGTCGTGGTAGCCACATAGCAGACGACGACGCCGCCGGGCGCGAGCGCCGAGGCGACCGCTTCCACGTTCTCCCACGGTGCCAGCATGTCCAGGACCACGCGGTCGACGGTGCCCGGCTCGGCCACCTCCGGCAGCACGTCGGAGAGGTCACCGACGGACAGCTCCCACGCCGGGTGCGGCCCGCCGAAGAAGGTCTCGACGTTGCCCTTGGCGATGGCCGCGAAGTCCTCGCGCCGTTCGATCGAGTGCACGTGCCCGGCGTCGCCGACCGCGCGCAGCAGGGACATCGTCAGCGCGCCGGAGCCGACACCGGCCTCGACGACGCGCGCGCCCGGGTAGATGTCGGCCATGGCGACGATCTGCGCGGCGTCCTTCGGATACACGACGGCGGCACCGCGGGGCATCGACAGCACGTAGTCGGCCAGCAGCGGGCGCAGGGCGAGGTACGCGATGTTGGCGGTGTTGACCACCACGGAGCCCTCGGGCTGTCCGATGAGCTGCTCGTGCTGGAAGTAGCCCCGGTGCGTGTGGAACGTGCCGCCGGGCTGCAGCGTGATGGTGTGCAGGCGATTCTTGGGGTCGGTCAGCTGGACCTTGTCGCCCACGCGGAACGGGCCGCGGCGCTGCTCGGCGCCGGTGGCGGTAGGGGTATCGGTGGGTGTGGTCACGACCGACCATCCTAAGTGCTGGGTCGGCCCCACGCGTGCGCCGGGCTCGGACCGGAAGTCAGGCAGGGCATCAGGCGGGGCGTCAGGTGGCGCGTCAGGTGGCGCGGATCGCCCGCGCGACGTCGGCGAGGTCGAGCACCCCGGTGACCCGGCCGTCGTCGACGACCGGGACGAGCCTGGCTCCGCCCGACCGCTGGGCAAGCCGCGTCAGCAGGTCGGTGCCAGACAGCGCCGGGGGCACTGCCGACCCCGGAACGAACGGCACGGCCACGGCGTCGACCAGGGTCACGCCGCGCGCCGACTCCGGGACCGCCGTGACGGCGCCGCCGTCGATCACCGCGATGGGAACCCCGCCGTGCCCCACGACCACCACGTAGTGCGACGGCGTGCCGCCGCCCGCCGCCGCCCGGGCGTCGAGCGCGTCGGCGACGGTGGCGCCGAGCGGGACGACGACGGCGGGGCCGGCGAGCCCGGCGGCGGTCAGCCCGTCGACCGCCTCCCTGCGCCGGCCGTTGGAGATCGCGGCGCCGGCGCCGGCCCAGAGGAACGCCCCGATCAGCGCGGACAACAAGACGTTCGTGATGTTCGGTGTAACGCCCCGCAGGTACGGCACGACCAGCGCCCAGAGCAGGACACCGACTGCGACGACGCGACCGGCCCAGCCGGCCACGACGGTGCCTGTGGTGCGCTTGCCCGTGACCGCCCAGACGATGGACTCAAGGATCTGGCCGCCGTCGAGCGGCAGGCCGGGGAGCAGGTTGAACGCGCCGACGAACGCGTTGGACGCCGCGCCGGCCAGCAGCAGAAGCATCGGCACGTCCTGCACGGCATCGGGGTCCCACGCGAACCAGAACCCGGCCGCGAGCACCAGGTTGGTCAGCGGCCCGACGACGGCGACGAGGAAACCGTCGAGCGGCCGACCCAGGCCGCCGGTGTAGGCGGTGTGGCCGCCCCAGATCGTGACGGCGAGCTCCGTCACGTTCTGCCCGCGCGCCCTTGCGGCCAGCGCGTGCGCGGCCTCGTGCAGGAACACGGAGGCGAACAGGAGCAGCACGAACACGAACGCGACGACGTAGGCGCTCGCGCCGAGCCCCGGCGAGAGCGCCTCCGCGGTGGGGGCGAACAGGAGGGTCAGGACGAACGCGGCGAGGAACCAGGACCGCGTGACGATGACTGGCGCGCCGGCCACGCGGCCGATGACGAACCCTTTCGAGCGCTGCGGGGCGGGCGGTGCGGGCGTGGAGGCGGGCTCCGAGGTGGTCACCGGACAAACCTATCCGCCCTGTCGCCCTCGGGGGCACGGCGCGCTGTGGATGGCTGCCAGGGGATGTCGGTGACCGCACCTAGGGTTGGGGCCATGACGACGACGGAGGTTTCCCAGGAGCCGGTGCCGGACGTGACGGCGGAGGCGGTCGGCACCGTGTCGGCCGTGCGTGCGCCGTCGCGGCCGCCGGCTCTGTCGCCGTCCCGCGCGAACGACTTCATGCAGTGCCCGCTGCTGTTCCGGTTCCGCACGGTGGACCGGCTGCCGGAGCCGCCGTCGGCCGCCGCGGCGCGCGGGACGCTGGTGCACTCGGTGCTGGAGCGGCTGTACGACGCCCCGCTGGGGGAGCGCACGCTGGCCGCGGCGAACGACCTGCTGCCCGGCGAGTGGGACCGGCTGCTGGAGGCGGACGACCGGTACACGTCGCTGTTCACGGACGGGGTCGGCCCGGACGGGCAGGACCGCGCGGGGTGGCTCGCGGGTGCGGGTTCGCTGCTCGGCACCTATTTCACGCTGGAGGACCCGAACCGGCTCGAACCGGCGGAGCGGGAGCTCCTGGTGGAGTCACAGCTCGACGGCGGCCCGCTGCTGCGCGGCATCGTGGACCGGCTGGACGTCGCGCCGACCGGCGACGTGCGGGTGGTCGACTACAAGACCGGGAAGTCGCCGCGTCCGGGCTACGAGTCGTCGGCGGTGTTCCAGATGCGGTTCTACGGGCTCGTCCTGTGGCGCGAGCGCGGGGTGCTGCCCAAGATGCTGCAGCTCGTGTACCTGGGTGACGGCCAGGTGCTGCGCGGTGAGCCGACCGTCGAACAGCTGGAGCACACCGAGCAGAAGATCCGCACCATCTGGTCGGCCATCGAGGAGGCCGCCCGGACCGGGGTGTGGAAGCCGCGCCGGACGAAGCTGTGCGGCTGGTGCGCGCACCAGTCGCTGTGCCCGGAGTTCGGCGGCACTCCCCCGGAGGTTCCGGACGGCGCGATCCCGCTGCGCCTGGGTATAACCGTGTGACGTCGCGGCGGCGCTGACCGTCGGGCGGGCTCAAGCAGGCGAGCTCAAGCCCAGCAGGTCGACGACCTCGCCTGCCGCGATCCGCCCGAGTACCTCGAGATCGATCTGCTTGAGCGACGCCGCCCGGTTGAGGCCTGGCCGGGGCGGCACGGGCACCTCGGCGGGCACACCGAGGGTGCGCGCACCCGAGGCGAGCGCGGACGTGATGCCGGGGTTGGAGTCCTCGATGGCCACGCAGTCCTCCGGCCGGGCGCCGAACAGGCCGGCGGCCACCAGGTACGGCTCGGGGTCCGGCTTGCCGTGCGTGACCTCGTCGCCGGTGACGAGGTGGGCGAAGGTGCCGGCGGGGGCGCCGTCGGCCACCACCTCGGCCTGGCTGCGGTACGACATGGTGACTATCGCGCACGGGACCTGCGCGGCGCGCAGCTCGTCGAGCAGCTCCAGGACGCCGGGGCGCCACGGCACGCTCTCGCGCAGCTGCTCGTTCACGCGGGCCACGAGCCAGGCCACGATCTCGGCGGGCTCGAGCGGCACGCCGGCGTCGCGCAGCATGGTGCCGGTGGTCAGGAGCGCCTGCCCGACGGCGCCGAGTGCGTCCTCGTGCGTCCAGGTCGCCCCGTGCGCCGCGACGATCTCGCGCTCCGCACGCATCCAGTAGGGCTCGGTGTCGACGAGGGTGCCGTCCATGTCGAACAGGACGGCGGCGGGAAGGACTGCGGAGGAGTCGCGAGGCACCGGCACATCGTAGGTGTCGACGTCGTACGGCCGGTAACCGGCAATGGTCCGGCGCGTGACGCTCCGACGAGCCGCGCGGGAATGCCGGACGATAGCGCCATGACGCACACCGCCGCATCCGGCATCGCCGCCTTCACCTTCGAGATGGGCGTGCTCAAGCGCCTGCGTCGCTCCGGCTGGTGGCAGGTCGGGGTGCGGGACCCGGAGTCCGTCGCCGAGCACAGCCTGCGGGTCGCGCAGCTCGCCGCGCTGCTGGCCGCCGAGGAGGGCGCCGACCCGGCACGCGCCGCCTACCTCGCGCTCTGGCACGACTCCCAGGAGACCCGCATCACCGACCTGCCCCACACCGCCCGCCCGTACGTCACCAAGCCCGACAACGTCGCGGTCACCCGTGACCAGGTAGCTCCCCTGCCGGCCGCCGCCGCCGCGACCGTCGTCGACGCCGTGACCGAGTTCGAGGCGCAGCAGACGCCCGAGGCGCGTTACGCGCGCGACGCCGACAAGCTGGAGTGCCTCGTCCAGGCGGTCGAGTACCGGCACAGCGGCCAGGCCGGGGTGCAGGAGTGGATCGACTCGTCCTACGCGGCCCTGCGCACGGATGTCGCGAAGCGGGTAGCGGATGCCGCCCTCAGCCTGTCCCCCATGAGCTGGCGGGACTGAAGCTGGCGGAACTGAAGCTGGCGAAACCTGAGCTGAGCGGACTGACGCGAGCGCCCGGCGGTTCAGTCCGCGAGGAGCCGCTCGGCGCGCTCCGCCTGGCCGGCGTCGAGCTCGGTCCGGTCGAACGCCGCGACTGCCTTGTCGAACGTCCGGTTCACGACGGGCTCGACCTCCACGACGCCTACCGGGGAGACCATCGCTTCGTCGTACTCCGCGATCCACGCGTCGATGTGCGCCACATAGGCGTCCCTGGCCAGGTCGAGCTCGCCGCCGTCGGGCAGGGTCACCGCCTTGGCATCGTCCTTCGCCGTCAGGACCTCGGCCCGCGCGTCCTCGGCCAGCGCGGGCACGTCCGTCATGAGCGCGGTGGCGAGCTCTTCCTGCCGCCGGGCGTCGGAGGTCGCCTCTATCTCGTCGAACCGGTGCGCGATCTCGTCGATGTAGTCGCGCATCGTCGACTCGCTGTGCTCCACGGCGTCGAGCAGTACGTCAGCGGGCTCGCTGCTGCGCTCGGCCTGGGACCAGGCGATGCCCGTGCTGGCGCCGCCGGCGACGACGAACGCTCCGACCGCAGAGAGCAGTGCCCGGTGGTTTCGCAGGTTGCGCATTACTTCATACTCGCCCGAACCATGGGTGCTCTGCGCACCTCACCGTGTGATTTGTGGCGGAGCAATAAGACATATGCGGTTCTTTCGGGCACTAATTCTGGTCCTGGAAGGTCGCGACGGACCGAAAGTCCTGCGCTCGACGATGCGAGCGCCAGGATCGCGCCGCGCTCATACCGACGCAATACGCCACGTGCCGGCCGCAGCCCGCAACTCACAGCCTCGCCGCGCGCACTGCGACGTCCTGGGTGATGCTGGCCCACGATCGGCGGCCACGGCCGACGACCCCGGTAGCACCGACGAGGAGGAATGACCGTGTTCGGACCCGATTTCTTCGAGCGACTCTCGCAGCGGACGTACTACGACCTCGACGGCAACCCGATCACCCAGGACCAGTGGTCGGTGCTGCGCCGCGGAGCAGGCAGCGACCACGTCGCGCGCGACCACATCGGCTTCTACCACGTCTCCACCGTCTGGACCGGCATCGACTCCACGGCTTCGGCGGACGACGACAACGGCCACGGCCACGCCCACGGCCGTACTCCGCTGATCTACGAAACGATGGTGTTCGTCGAGCGGCTCGACCCGGACGGCATCCTGTCCGAGGACGACAAGCTCGACTGCACCGAGGAGTACGCGGAGCTGCACGCCACGCGCGACGACGCGCTCGCCGGCCACCACCGCACGACGGCGATGGTCCGCGACTGGATAGTCAACGGCCGACCGGAGCTCTGACGACGGAGGTTCAGGATGCAGACCAGCACACGTCCCCCGACCGCGCCCTTTGCCGCCCGTCGCGCCGTGCGCCGCACGGCGATCTACGGTGAACCGATGCACGGAACCATCCCGCGGGAGCTGGACCCCGCGGGCGCACAGGCACTGCTGTCCGCGCTCTTCGAGCCCGGCGCCGACCGCCTCGCGCACTCGATAGGCGTCGGCCGCCGCGCCGAGCAGGTCGCGCGTGTGCTCGGCAGCCCGGACCTGCTCGTCTCCGCCGCCTACCTGCACGACATCGGCTACGCCGCCGCGGCCTTCGACACCGGCCTGCACCAGCTCGACGGCGCCCGCTACCTCGCGCGGCTGGGGGTCCCGGCGGAGCTGACCGGCCTCGTCGCGCACCACACGGAGTCCACCGTGGAAGCCGCGGAGCGTGGCCTGGACGACGCACTGCGGCGCGAGTTCCCCGAGCCGGCCCCCGAGCTGCTGGACCTGCTCACCTACTGCGACATGACCACGTCGGCGCGGGGCGAGCCGGTGACCGTCGACGAGCGGTTCGAGCGCATCTACGACCGCTACCCGCCCGACCACCTCGTGTCCCGCAGCATGCACGACGCAGAGCCGCGGCTACGCCGGCTCGTGTCCGGGATCGAGCGCCGGCTGGGGCTGCCCTTCAGGTGAGGCCCGCCAGGGTCCGGCAAGAGCCCGTCAGGTGAGGAAGGGCATCGTCCGCGTCGGGTCCACCGCGTGCTCGATCCGCAGCCGCATCGAGGGGTGGATCTCCAGCTCGCCGAGCCTGTCGACGTGCTGCCACACGACCTCGCTCGACTCCACAGAGGTCCGTGCCGCGCCTCCGGTGACCGTGCCGCGCATGCAGATGGAGAACTGGGCGCGGACCTCGCCGTCCGAGTACACGATCACGTGCCGGGGATCGGTGTAGATCCCGACCAGGCCGGTGATCCGCACGCGGTACCCGGTCTCCTCCTCGGTCTCGCGGACGCCGGCCTCGCGCACCGTCTCCCCGGGGTCGATGCCCCCGCCGGGCAGTGCCCAGAGGTCGTTGTCGGTGCGGTGGATGAGCAGCAGCCGTCCGACGTCGTCCCGCACCGCCACCGTCACCGACGGGACCACGGAGTTCACGGGCGGAGCGGATGGGTCGTCGAAGTAGTCGAACCGCACCATCACGCCACCCTGTCCGAGTCCTCCGTCCGAGGCCATGCCTCCAGAGGTTTGGCGGCCGTCCAGACCCGCTCGAACCCCGCCTGGTAAGCGGGCGCCATCGACGCCTCCGGACCGTCCTTGAGGTGCAGCAGCGGGTTCGCCCCGGCGGGCGAGCCCCACACGTGGGTGTTGACCAGCAGGTCGTCGTCGAACCGGAAGGTCGTGGCGTACAGCGTGCGGTCGTGCAGACGCACCTCCACGCCCGGTGTGCCGAGCGCGGGCGCCAGGTAGGCCAGCACCAGCGCGATCCGCCCGGCGAGGCCCGTACCGCCCTCCTCCCGCGTGCGGACGGCCACGGCGTCGCCCTCGGGGTCGCCGAGCAGCAGCCGCACCTGCACGCCGCGTGCCGCCATGGTGACGATCTCCGTCGTCAGGTCGAGGGTCTGGTCGGGCAGGAACGTCGCGGCGAACGCGTGCAGCTCGAACCGCTGCTCCACGCCCGCGAGGAAGGCGCGCCAGGTACCGGCCGGCATGGCGCGCCGCGCCGGGTACACCCCGACGATCTCCTGCGCCGCGGCCTCGGCCCGGTCGACGTCGCCCCAGAGCGCAGCGACGTCGCAGCCCAGGGCGTCCGACACCGCCACCCGATGGCGCGGGTGCGGCGTGCGGCCCTGGGCCACCCAGCGCTCGACCGTCTTCGGGTCAACGCCCACAGCGGCAGCCAGGCGCACCTGGCTCAGGCCTGCCTGAGCCATCGCTGCGACCAGTCGTTGATTTCTCATCGTGAATACCCCCAGGGACGTATCTATCACCGAAACGTCCCGAGCGCTGCCGATGGCACGTCCCGTGCTTTGACGCACAGTTGTCTCAGCCAGTTGCCCCATGCCCTCCCCCATGCTCGCCCCCCGCCCGATCCACGCACCGGAGAGTCTCGTGAACCCCATTGCGACGCAGTCGGTCACCGAACGTCTCGGCGATGTCATCGATCTGCTGCGGCACGTTCGCGCGGACTGGATAGAGGTACTGACGGTCACGCCGGAGCGGGTGTGCCTGCAGCCCTGGCACCTGGACGACGGCGAGAGCATCGCCCGCGCACTTGGCCTGGACCACGCGATCGACCAGCGCATGATGGAACCCGGCTACACGCTCTGGACCGGTACGTGGCGCGGCGTCGAGGTCCAGGTCCGCGGCGCGCTGCGCGCCGGTGTCCCGGTGTTCTGACCTGCACCTCGGGTCCGCAGCCGACGTCCGCCCGCCAATTCGCCCGTCCGCGAACGCGACCGCGCCCCTGGCCACGCCGGGCGTCCCACACCATAGGCTGGGGGGATGACCGACGCGCATCACGAGCAGCCGGAGCAGGCCTCGCCTCGCCAGACCGTGCTCCTCGCTGCCTTCGAAGGTTGGAACGACGCGGGAAGTGCTGCCACGTCGGCCCTCACGCACCTGGCCGAGGTGTGGGGCGCAGAGAAGGTGACAGAGCTCGACCCCGAGGAGTTCCACGACTTCCAGGTCAACAGGCCGTACATCTCGCTGGACGACGACGGCAAACGCTCCATCACCTGGCCGACGACCTCCATCTCGGTGGCCCAGGTGGGCGAGCGCAAGGTGGTGCTGGTGCACGGCGTCGAGCCGTCGATGCGCTGGCGCAAGTACTGCGAGGACCTGCTGCAGGTGGCCGACGACCTCGGGGTGCGGACGGTGATCACGCTCGGCGCGCTCCTGGCCGACGTGCCGCACACGCGGCCCATCCCGATGACCGCGACGTCGGACAGCGTGGGCCTGCAGGCGGTGCTCGACATCGAGGCCAACACCTACCAGGGGCCGACGGGGATCGTCGGCGTGCTGCAGCACGAAGCGGCACAGCGCGACCTGCAGTCGGTCAGCCTGTGGGCCGCCGTGCCGCACTACGTCGCCAACCCGCCGTCGCCCAAGGCGACGCTCGCCATCCTCACGCGCGTGGAGGAGATCCTCGGCGAGCCGGTCCCCATGGGCGAGCTGCCCGACGACGCCGCGGCCTGGCAGCACGGCGTGGACGAGCTGGCGTCCGAGGACTCGGAGATCTCCGAGTACGTGGCGCAGCTCGAGGAGGCGAAGGACACCGCAGAGCTCCCGGAGGCCTCGGGCGACGCGATAGCGCGGGAGTTCGAGCGCTACCTGCGCCGACGGGACACCGGCGGCAAGGACAGCGGTCCCGAGAAGCTCTGACGAGCACGTAAAAGAGGCCTGAGCCCAGCGGGCTCAGGCCTCTTTCATTCGGTTTCGGCGGTTGGGTTCACACGCTGCTGGAAATCGGTTCGATCCGCACTCCGGCGTCCGGACCGTGAAATCCCACCCACGTCTCGAGACACCGTGCGGCGTCCTCTACGCGGTCATAGACCGGTGCATATCCTGGTCCGTTGCGCACCACGCGATAGCGCGTGCTGCACCGGGGCGTCGTCGTGACGGTGACCCGGGTCTCGCCCGTGAAGTCTTCCTCGTACTCCGTCATGCTCCCCATCCTGCCCCGGGTTAAATACAAACGGAAGCAGGGGTCAAAACTAACCCGTCCGGCGCCTGGCGTGGCGCTGGCCTACCTCGCCCAAACCGGACACTCAAAGGGTTAAAGACGCACTCCGAGCAGGGCGTTTACCGTACGAGCCATGACTCCCGGAGCGCCTTCCTCGTCCGCGGAGGTGTCCCGTGCGGGGTCGAGGGAAACCTCGGCCCAGGCGTCGACGGCCGCGAGTGCGGCCGGCGCGTCGAGGTCGTTCGCGAGCGCCGCGCGGACCGCGGCAAGGGTCGCGTCGGGGGACGGGCCGCCGTTGCCCGAGACCGCGTCGCGCCATCGGACGAGCCGTGCCTCGCCCTCGGGCATCGAGGTCTCGTCCCACTCCCACTCGGTGCGGTAGTGGTGGGACAGCAGGGCCAGCCGGATCGCCATCGGGTCGTGGCCGGCCTCGCGCAGGCGGGAGACCAGGACGAGGTTCCCGAGCGACTTGCTCATCTTCTCGCCCTCGTAGCCGACCAGGCCCGCGTGCACGTGCGTGCGCGCCCCGGCGGGCTCTGCGCCCTCGGGGACCGGACACAGCACCCGCAGGTGCGACGTCGACATCTCGTGGTGCGGGAACAGCAGGTCGGAACCGCCGCCCTGCACGTCGAACCGCTCCCCCGCGGCCAGGCCGAGCCCGTCCCGGGCGATCACCGCGCACTCGATGTGCCAGCCGGGGCGTCCGGTGCCCAGCGGGCCGCCGTCCCATGCCGGCTCACCCGGGCGCTCACGGCGCCACAGCAGCGGGTCGAGCGGGTCCTTCTTGCCCTCGCGGTCGGGATCGCCGCCACGTTCGGCGAAGTCGGCGAGCGCCTGCTCCCGGTCGAGCCGTGCGACGGTCCCGAAGCGCGGGTCGGCGGTGAGGTCGGCGTAGACGTCGCCCAGCTCCGGCGTCGTGCCGCCCGCACCCGGCTCCAGCGGCACGCGGTACGCGGCACCTGACTCGAGCATGGCGGCCACGGCCTGCGCGACGTCGGGCACGGACTCGACGGCACCCGTCCACGTCCGCGGCGGGATGACACCGAGCGCCGTCATGTCCTCGCGGAACAGGGCGGTCTGGGACGCCGCGAGCTCGCGCCAGTCGACGCCCGTCGCGGTCGCGCGCTCCAGCAGCGGGTCGTCGACGTCGGTCACGTTCGAGGTGTAGACGACGTCCTTGCCCGCGTCGCGCCAGGCGCGGACCAGCAGGTCGAACGCGACATAGGTGTTCGCGTGCCCGATGTGGGTGGCGTCGTACGGCGTGACGCCGCACGCGTACAGCCGGGCCTGTGGCCCCGGCGCCGCCTCGACGAGCTCACCGGTGGTCGAGTCGTGGACCCGCACCGGGTCGGAGACGGGGAAGCCGGGAAGCTCCGGGACTTGGGGTGTGGGCCAGGCGTGCACGCGACCAACGATAACCGCCGCCCACGACACTCCCGGACCACGTCAGGGCGCTGGATATGTGTTCTACGCGACGCCGCCGGTCGCGTCGATGGTGCCCGACATGAGCAGGTACACGACGGCACCGGCGAGGGCGAACCGGTAGAACACGAACGGCTTGTAGGAGTAGTTCCCGATGATCTTGAGGAACCCGATGATCACCGCGTAGCCGACGCCGAACGCGATGATCGTCGCGATGATCGTGGCGCCCCAGCCGGGCGCCCCGGGCGCGAGCGGTTCACCGAGGGTCTTGAAGAGCTGGTAGAAGCCCGACCCCAGCACCGCGGGCAGCGCGAGCAGGAACGAGTAGTCGGCAGCGGCCTTCCGCGTGAAACCCATGGTCAGACCGGCGGTGATCGTGCCTCCCGAGCGGGAGACGCCAGGCACCAGCGCCAGCGCCTGGGCCAGGCCGAAGCCGAGGGCGCTGGGCCCCGTGAGCGACGTCAGCTCGCGCTCCTGGCGCCCGAAGATGTCGGCCAGGAGCAGGAGGATCCCGAAGAACGTGAGCGTGAAGACGGTGATCCAGAGGTTGCGGAACGTGGTCTCGATGGCGTCCTCGAACAGCAGCCCGAGCAGGACGATCGGGATCGAGCCGAAGATGATGTACCAGCCCATGGCGGCGTCGTGGTTCGCGCCCGAGCCGGGGCGGCCGTGCCGCAGGTCCACCGAGCCGGACCGCGGCCCCAGGCCGGTGCGCGCGCGCCAGCCGCTGCCGTTCGCGCCCGTCAGGGCCTTGAACCAGGCGACGAGGATCGCGCCGATCTTCTGGCGGTAGTAGATGATCACGGCGAGCTCGGTGCCGATCTGCGTGATCGCGGTGAAGGCCGCGCCAGGATCGCCCGAGCCGATCAGCTCACCGACGATCCGCAGGTGGGCCGACGACGAGATCGGCAGGAACTCGGTAAGGCCCTGGACCAGGCCCAGAAGAATCGCTTCCCACGGAGTCACGGGCGGTGACACTACCCCACGGCGCGCCTCCGGACGCACCCGCCGGGGCCGCGGGTAGCCTGCCCGACATGGAACGACGCCGCGTAGGCAGGTCTGGCCTACGGGTCTCCGAACTCGGGCTCGGGACCATGACATGGGGCCGCGACACCGACGAGATCGACGCGGCCGAGCAAGCTCGGGACTTCCTCGACGCCGGCGGCACCCTCGTCGACACCGCCGCCAGCTATGCCGACGGCGACGCCGAACGCGTCATCGGCACGCTGCTGACCGGCAAGGTGGCGCGCAACGAGCTCGTCCTCGCCACCAAGGCGGGCATCCGCTCGGAGTCGCGGCCCGACGGCGGCTCGGGCCGGGTCGTGGACGCCTCCCGCGGCGCGCTGCTCGACAGCCTCGACGAGTCGCTGCGGCGCATGGGGACCGACCACGTCGACCTGTTCCTCGTCGCCTGCCCCGACCCGAACACCTCGCTCGAGGAGACCTGCAACGCGCTGCGCATAGCCGTCACCACGGGGCGCGCCCGCTACGTGGGGCTGAGCAACCACCCGGGCTGGGCCACCGCGCGCGTCGCGACGCTGCTCGAGCCCGATGTCGGCCTGGCCGCCGTCGAGCTCGAGTACTCCCTGCTGCAGCGCGGCGTGGAGCGCGACGTGCTGCCCGCCGCCGACGCGCTCGGGGCCGGGCTGCTCGCCTGGTCACCGCTCGGGCGCGGCGTGCTCACCGGCAAGTACCGGCGCGCCATCCCGGCGGACTCCCGGGCGGCCGGCGCCCTCGCCGGCTTCGTGCAGCCGTACCTGGAGGGTTCGGCGTCCTCCGTCGTCGAGGCGGTGGCGACCGCCGCCGAAGGACTTGGCCGTACCGCAGGGGAGGTCGCCATCGCGTGGCTGCTGGAGCGCGAGGGCATCGCGTCGGCGATCGTGGGCGCGCGGACGCCGGCGCAGCTTCGTTCGTCGCTGGGAGCGGCGAGCCTGGAGCTGCCCTACGAGGTGCATGCCGCCCTCGACGACGTCTCCGCCCCCGAGATCGGCTACCCGGAACGCTGGTGACCGTACCCGCGTCCGTACCCGCGTCCGTGCCCGCGTCCGTGCCCGTGCTCGTGCCGGTTCAGCGCTGCTGCGCAGGCTGCGGCTCGTCCTCCTCCACGGATTCCTCTGCCTCGTCCAGGTCGTCGTCGAAGTCGATGTCCTCGAGGTCCTCGTCGTCGTCGTCATCGTCGTCGTCGACCTCGTCGGCCAGGTAGAACGGCGTCACTTCGCCGAACACCGTGGCCAGGGACTCCTCGTACACCTCGTAGGCGTCGGCGAGCACGTCGTACGCGTCGTCGACGGCGGGGTCGTCGTCACTCCGGCGAGTGGCGACCGCGTGGTGATGGGCCTCGAGTGCGGCAATGAGGCGATCTAGCGCGGCACGCGGTTCAACGGTCATGCCTTGACTGTAGCGCCAGGTCCAGGCCTGCGGGATCGCAATTCGTGATCGTTTGCGGCGTGGTGCGACCTCGGTCACTGTGCTCGATCGCCCCGTGCGTCACAATGGGCGCAACAAAGTGTGTTGCTGCCGGCCCAGCTTGGAAAACGGCATAAACTGACCTCACCCGTGACCCGAGGACGGTGCATCAGATGGCGAGAGACGGCTCCGTGTTCCGCAAGCACAGTCAGTACGAGTACCGCATCGTGACATTCGATCCGGACACCAGCGTGCCCGACGCCCGCCGGTTGCTCACCGAAGAGGCCGAGTACGGCCGTTGGGAGCTGGCAAGGACCCTTCTCTACATCGGCGGCAGACGTAAGGTCTGGCTCCGCCGCAAGATCATCCGGGTCTCCTCGACCCTCGACTGAACCCGGTTCGCCGAAGCAGAGCGCCTGTCCGGGGTCTCCCTGGCGTGCACCAGGGAGCCCCGGACAGGCGCTCTACTTACTTCGGCGAACCGAGCTCAGCA
The DNA here is from genome assembly GCF_040639635.1 of Promicromonospora sp. NPDC023805. Taxonomy (NCBI): domain Bacteria; kingdom Bacillati; phylum Actinomycetota; class Actinomycetes; order Micrococcales; family Promicromonosporaceae; genus Promicromonospora; species Promicromonospora sp. NPDC023805. Next base: position 270,121 of record NZ_JBFAAH010000001.1, read on the forward strand.
GGTCGCCAGCAGGCGGTCCAGCACGCGTGTCCCGAACTTCAGCGCCTCGGTCGGCACACGCTCGTCGACGCCGTGGAACATGCCCGCGAAGTCGAGGTCGTTCGTGAGCTGCAGCGGCGCGAACCCGTAGCCGGTGATCCCGAGCCGGTGGAGCGACTTGTTGTCCGTGCCGCCCGAGAGCGTGTACGGCAGCACCTTCGCGCCAGGGTCCTCGGCGTCGATCGCCGCGACCATGGCGTCCACCAGGTTCCCGCTGAACGGCACCTCGAGCGCCGTGTCCAGGTGGATCGGCTCGATCCGCACGCGCGGGCCGGCGAGCTCGCGCAGCGTCGCCATGCCCGACTCCTCCTGGCCGGGCAGGAGGCGCACGTCGATCGCCGCCTCGGCACGCCCTGGGATGACGTTGGCCTTGTAGCCGGCCTCCAGCTGGGTCGGGTTGGACGTGTTGCGCACCGTGGCGCCCACGAACTTCGCGACCGGGCCCAGCGCCGCGACCAGCGCGTCGATGGTCGCCGGGTCGTCGTAGTCCACGGGGAGGCCGGTGAGGTCCCCGACGCCGCGCAGCAGCGCGTCCACGGTGGGCGTGATCGTGTACGGCCAGGCATGCTGCCCGATGCGCGCGACGGCGGCCGCGAGCTCGGTCACGGCGTTGTCCGGGTTGACCTGCGAGCCGTGCCCCGCCGTGCCGTCCGCGATCAGGCGCAGCCAGGCGATCCCCTTCTCCGCCGTCTGCAGCAGGTAGGCGCGCTTGCCGCCCACCTCGACCGAGTAGCCGCCCACCTCGGAGATCGCCTCGGTCGCGCCCTCGAACAGGTCGGGACGGTGGTCCACGGCCCACCGCGCGCCGTACACGCCGCCGGCCTCCTCGTCGGCGAAGAACGCGACGACGACGTCGCGCGCGGGCTCGCGGCCCTCGCGCACCATCTGCCGCACGACCGCCAGGATCATGGCGTCCATGTCCTTCATGTCGACGGCCCCGCGGCCCCAGATCAGGCTGCCGGTCTCGGTCTCCGTCAGCTCCGCGCCGAACGGGTCCACGGTCCAGTCGTCCTTGGCGGCAGGCACGACGTCGAGGTGGCCGTGCAGGACGAGGGCGGGCCTGCTGCGGTCCGCCCCCTCCAGGCGCACGACGACGGACGCGCGCCCCGGGCTGGACTCGAACAGCTCGGGCTCCAGGCCGACCTCGTGCAGCAGCTCCATGACGTACTCGGCCGCGGCGCGCTCCCCCGGGCCCTCGTTGTTCCCGTAGTTCGACGTGTCGAACCGGATCAGCTCCTGGCAGATCCGGATGACCTCGTCGGCGGCGGTGGGCACGGGCGTGGGGGTCGGAAAGGTATCGGTCACGGAGCCACCGTACATAGACGTTGTACCTGTCCGACCCTCTGGGCACTGCGCTCGGCTCATCGCCATGTATGATGGGGGATACAGCAAAGGGAGGCTCGTCGTGGCGAAGAAGAGCAACAAGAACCGCGCATTGACCGCCAAGGAAGCAGACCGGACGATCAGGGCGGCCGAGGGCGTGCTCGCTTCGGCAGGGCACTACCCGCGCGGCGCCGAGGTGCACGCGGACACCCGTCGTGCTCTGAGGGGTGAAATCACCTTCGACGAGGCCGCTTCACGGATCGCAGCACGCTCCGCCAAGCGCGTCGCCAAGCGGGCGGCCGAGCGGACAGCCGCCAGTTGAGCCCACGGTTCCACGCCTGGGACGACTACTACTACCCAGGTACCAATGTCCTGTTGAACAACGCCGGGCACCTGAACGCTGAGGATCTACGAGAGTTCGAGGAAGAATTTGCGCTGCTGCGCGTGTCACAAGCACTCGGCGCAGAGCCCGTATCGGGGAATCTTGACCGAGCTCACATGTGCGCGATCCACCAGCACATCTTCGGTGACGTCTACGCCTGGGCCGGTCAGGAGCGCACCGCCCCCTCGTTTCCCGAGAGGATGACCAAGAACGGCCCCACGCCTCGGGACATTCGCGATGGTCGGTATGACGCCGAAGCCACTTATCCCTACGCCTACTACTCGGCCGGGGAGGGAATGACCGAGCACTTCGACCGATCGATCCGTACCCTCCACCAGATTTCGGGCCTGCGAGAGATGACCGGGAGCGAGTTCGCCTCCGCCATCGCCGAGCCGTGGGGCGAGATCAACGTCGCGCACCTGTTTCGCGAGGGCAACACTCGCACCCAGGTCGTGTTCTTCACCTACTTCGCCCACGAGCATGGGCACACGGTGGACTCGGGGCGGTTCAGCCGCGACCCCGACTTTCGACTCAAGTTCAATGCAGGGCGGTTCATGGTTCAAGAGACTGTGGACGCAACCTTGCTCGCGGAGGCGCTGGCTGAGGTCATCGACGTTGAACCGTTGGTCGAGGGCGACGACGAAATCCCGGGGCCCACGACTGATATCCCCGTGTACTACCAGCCGCACTATGTCACCTCCAGCGGCGTTTGCGGTGCTCCAACCGCAAACGGGAAACAGTGTCGGCGCCGTGGACGCTGCCCGCACCACAAGGGAAGGATCTCGGCGGACAACGCGAGGCGATGGTCATGACTGCGGGCACCGTCGAGGAGCTTGCCACCGTCGCAGCCGAGCGCGAGCGCGAGGTAAGGCGGATCCGCGAGCAGATGGAGCGGGCGATCGACGCGCGCAACAACGCCGTCCGTGGAATGCGTGAGGCTGGTGCATCCTACGGCGACATCGCCAAGGCACTCGGGCTCACTCGCGCAGGCGCGGTCGGCATCTGCCGCAAGATCGGTGTCGAGTAGCGGCACGCGCGCCCTGCCTGGTCTACGGTCACGCACGCAGTGGCCCGTGACCGTGGACCAGGCAGGTACAGGCGCACTCAGCCCGCCAGGCCGCGGCGCTTGAGGAGCGGCGCGATCTCCGGCGCGCGCCCCACCAGGTCCTCGAAGGACGCGAGCGGATCCTGCGACCCGCCGCGGGCGAGCAGCTTGCGGCGGAACGCCTCGCCGTTCTCCCGCGTGAGGCCGCCGTTCTCGGCGTACCACTCGACGGTGTCGGCGTCGAGCACCTCCGACCAGATGTAGGAGTAGTACCCGGCCGAGTAGCCGCCGCCACCGAAGATGTGGTTGAAGTAGGTGGTGCGGTAGCGCGGGGGCACCGCGTCGAAGTCGACGCCGGCCGCCGCGAGCGCGGCCGCCTCGAAGGGCAGCACGTCCTCTACCGACGTCGGGACCTGCTCCGGCGTCAGCTGGTGCCACGCCTGGTCGAGCAGCGCGGCGGCGAGGTACTCCGTCGTCGCGAAGCCCTCGCCCCAGATGCGGGACGCGAGCATGGTGTCCACCCACTCGGCGGGCATCGGCTCGCCGGTCGCGTGGTGCACGGCGAACGAGCGTAGGATCTCCGGCTCCCAGGACCACATCTCGTTGACCTGCGAGGGGTACTCGACGAAGTCGCGCGGCACGGAGGTGCCCGACCGGGACGGGTAGCGCACGTCGCTGAGCAGCCCGTGCAGGGCGTGCCCGAACTCGTGGAACAGCGTGGTGACCTCGTCCCACACGAGGAGGGTGGGCTCACCCGCCGGCGGCTTGACGATGTTGAGGTTGTTGACGACCACCGGCTTCCGGCCCAGGAGGTGGCTCTGGTCCACGAGGCTGTTCATCCAGGCCCCGCCGCGCTTGGACTCGCGGGTGTACCAGTCGGCGAGGAAGAGGCCGAGGCCTTCGTCGGGCTCGCCCGGCTCGGGTGCGTCGAACACCTCGAAGACGCGCACGTCCGGGTGGTAGCCGGCCAGGTCGTGCCGTTCGGTGAAGGAGAGCCCGAACAGCAGGGTCGCGGCCTTGAACACGCCGTCGTGCACGACGCGTTCGAGCTCGAGGTAGGGGCGCAGGGCGGCGTCGTCCAGGTTGAACCGATCCTTGCGCACTGCCTCGTTGAGGTAGGACCAGTCGGCGGCGGCGACGCCGGCCGTACCGTTCATCTTCGCGAGCTCGGTCGCCTCGCGCCGCGCGTTGGCGACGGCGGCGGGTGCGAGCCGGGCGAGCATCTCGTTGACGGCGGTGGTGGTGCCGGCGGTGGCGTCCGCGGCGATGTAGGCCGCGTGGTGCTCGTAGCCGAGGAGCTGCGCGTGCTCGGCCCGCAGGCGGGCGAGCTCCAGGAGCACCTCGCGCGTGTCGGTCTCGCCGCCCGTGGCGCCGCGCGACGCCGAGGCCTCCTGGACGCGCGCCCGGAGGCCGGCGTCCGCCAGGGATGCCAGCACGTTCTGGTGCGTGAAGAGCTGCATCTCCAGGAGCCAGCCCTCCTGCCCGCGGGCCTCGGCGGCGGCGCGCGCCCCGGCGACGGCGTCCGGGGACAGCCCGGCGAGCTCTGCCTCGTCGGTCACGAGCACGCTCGCCGCGTTGGCACCCGCCAGGAGCTTGCGTCCGAAGCTGGCCTGCAGCGTCGTGATCCGGGAGTTGAGCTCGCGCAGACGCTCCTGGTCGGCCTCGGGGAGCGCGATGCCGGACCGCTCGAACTCCGTGACGAGCTTGCCGAGCAGATAGGCGGTGTCGGGTTCGAGCTCCTGGTCGGCCAGGGACTGCACGCGCGCATAGAGACGGGCGTCCATGCTGATGGCGTCCTGGTGCGCGGCGAGCTGCGGCGCGAGCCGCTCCTGGATGTCCTCCAGGCCGGGCGTCGAGTCGGCGGACAGCGTGCCGTAGAACGCCGTCGCCGCGCGGCCGAGGAGCTGTCCCGCGCGTTCGAGCGCCTCCAGGGTGTTCTCGACGGTCGCCGGCTCCGGGTTGGTCGCTATGGCCTCGACCTCCGCGCGGTGCGCTGCCATGCCCGCGACGACCGCGGGCTCGTAGTGCTCCTCGCGGATCGCCGCGAAGTCGGGCAGCTCGTACGGGAGGGTGGACGGGGCGGCGAAGGGGTTCGCCGGGTCGAGGACGGCGTCCGCGCCCTCGGTGGTGGTGCTCGCAGAGGTCATAAGCACATCTTTACCCATGAAGCGCACCCGCCCGGTTCGTTGAGTGCGGGCTATCTGTGGGACAGCGGCCGTCTGTCCCACAAATAGCCCGCACTCAACGAGCGTCAGCCGAGCACGCGCGGGTTGTCCGCGTGCGTCAGGGTCTCCCACGCCACGAACAGGTTGTTCGTGCCCTGCGGCCGCGTCGACTCGGTCAGGGCCTGGGTGTTCGTCATCCCGTGGCCCTGCCGGTTGTGCAGCGCGTTGAAACCGACCTCGGTGATCGGGCCGAGGCCCAGGTGCACCGAGCCGCCGCAGAGCCACGACGGCACGGCGGTGCCGCGCTGGTAGGTCGAGTGGAGCCCGAGCGCGTGGCGCAGCCGCTCCCCCACCTGCGGGTACAGGTCGTCACCCTGGATGGCGGCGGTCTCCGCGACGTGGGAGATCGCCGAGAGGCCGTAGCCGGTGTGCGTGAAGTCCCGGCAGGTCTCCTGCGCGAGGCCGTTGACCAGCGTGCGCTGGTTGTGCCAGAACGCGAAGATCTGGTCGGGCGTGTCCCTGCCGGTGCCGGGCACGGTGCGGGGCACCGACCCGTCGGAGGTCAGGTAGATGAACGCGGGCACCCGCACGAGGAACCGCTGCCTGGCCGACGCGTACGCGTTCCGGTCGTCGAGGAAGACGGCGATGCCGACGGCGGCCTCCATCATCGACAGCTCCCAGTTGCCGTTGCTGCGGGAGCCGTTGATCACCTCCGGCAGGTAGACGTCGCGCAGCATCGTCTCGAACCGGTCGACGTCGGCCGCCGCCCAGCCCGCACCCGTGTACCGGATGATCTCCGCGGCCCGCGGCCACACCGAACCCGCCCACGCCGTCTGCAGGGGCGCGTTGGAGTCGGTGTGGTCCCGGATCACCGGCGACCACGCGTTCATGATCGCTATCGACTTCTGCGCGTACCGCGCGTCGCCGGTGACCGACCAGGCGAGCGCGTGCGTGTACGCCGCGATGGCGTCCTCCCGCTCGTCCGTGCACCCGATGTTGGGGTTGGAGTACGACCCGCACTCGACGACCGCCCGCGGGTGCGGGGTGTACGAGAGCGACGCGTACCGGCTGCCCATCATCGAGTCGTAGGCACGCCGCCACGGCTGCGCGCCGGCCTGCACCTGCTGCCGCACGAAGTCGAGCTGGGTCCGGCTGACGTGCACCCCCGGGTGCGTGAAGGTGGTGGGTACGTCTGCCGGGACGGCAGCCGGCCCGCCGTCGGGCACCGCGGGCTGCCCGACGGCGGCGGGTGCGCCCGCCGCGGCCGTCGTCGTCCCGCCGGCAGTCCCGCTCGCCGTCCCCGCCGTCGACAGCAGCATGCCGACGGCTACCGCGACGCTCACCCCGACGCTGACCAGCGCCCCCGCCGCCCCGCGATGGCCGGGGCGCATCAGAAGCCCGCCGTGATGCGCGTGAACTCGAACCCCGGCTGGTCCCGGTTGACCGACCAGAACGCGAGCCGCGTCAGCCCGTTGTTCCGCGCGTAGTCGCGGATCTGGGTCCAGGCGGCCGCCGTGGTGACCTCACCCTGGTCGGAGCTCCCGTTCATGCCCGAGATACCCATGTGCGCGTACGCCTGGGCGTCGGTCCAGCCGTTGGCCGACTTGAGCTGGTTCTTCAGCCCCTCTGCCGCGTTGATCGTGTCCTGCGCGATGTTCGAGGAGCCGAAGTTGAACGGCATGATCGTGTAGTTGTCGATTCCGACGCCCAGCTGCGCGGCCCGGTTGATCAGCCGGGTGCCCGCACCCTCCGGACCGCTGCGGCCGGTGCCTATCGTGACGGCGATCTTCACGTTGGGGTTGTTCTGCTTGACGATGATCAGGCCCTGGAGGATGCGGTCCTGGACCGTGTAGTTCTCGAACTCGTCGGAGTTCTCGATGTCGAAGTCGACGACGTGCGGCTGGTGGGCGTTGATGACCTGCTGCACGGCCCCGGCGAACGCGGCCGGCGTCGAGCAGTTCGGGCCGAGCTTGTTGCCGGACCAGCCGCCGAACGAGATCTGCACCTGGCCGCCCGCGGACTTGATCGCGTTGATGGTCTGCTGGTCGACGCCGCCGGTCAGCGGGCGGCTGCCGTCCCAGGCGGGGTTGCAGCCGCCGGACGACAGGATGAACGCCATGGTGAACGCCCGCACACCCGTCTGGCTCATGACCGACGTGGCGCTCGGCGGGTTGCCCCAGCCGAGGTAGAGGTAGGGCGCGGCCGGCATCTTGGCCGGGTTGGGCTGCGGGTTGCCGCCGCCCGTCGGGAGCGTCCAGCGCTGGTTGGCGGCCCCTGCGGTGCAGTCCCAGAGCTGCAGGGGTGTGCCGTCGGCCGAGCTGGGCCCTGTCGCGTCCAGGCACTTGCCCAGCACACGCAGCGTGCCGTCGCCGCCGGCGGTCCACCGCTGCGCGGCGGTGCCGTTGCAGTCCCAGAGCTGGGCGCGGGTCCCGTTCGCGGAGCTCCCGCCCGCCGCGTCGAGACACTTCCCGAGAGCGCGCACCGTGCCGTCGTCGCGCACGTCCCAGCTCTGCGCGTTCGTGCCGTTGCAGCCGTAGAGCTGGACCTGTGTGCCGTTCGCGCTGCTGGCTGCTGCGACGTCGACGCACTTGCCGCCGAAGCCGGTGATGGAACCCGTCGCCGCCTGCGCGGGCAGCGCGCCGCCGCTGAGCGTCAGCGCGGTGACGAGTGCCATGGACAGAACCGCGAGGCCACCGAACACACGGCGCCGTAGACGTGCTTGCATGGTCGTCCTCCATTTACTTTCAAGGCTGTAAGTGAGGAGAACTTACGACCAGCCGGACGCCCGACACATCAGGGCTTCCCCGTACACCGCCCACAGCGCGCTACCGACGCGCCTCCGTCAGGTTGCCCTCCGCGTCCAGGCGGATCTCCGCGTCCAGGTTCAGCCGGTCCAGGAACGTCTTGTCGTGGCTCACCACCAGGAGCGCGCCCCGGTACGCCGACAGCGCGTCGACGAGCTGGTCGGTGCTCGCGATATCGAGGTTGTTCGTCGGCTCGTCCAGCATCAGCAGCTGCGCCGGCGGGTCGGCCAGGAGCAGGCTGGCCAGCGCCACCCGGAACCGTTCGCCACCCGACAGCGTCGCGACCGGCCGGTCCACCGCCGCACCCCGCACCAGGAACCGCGCCAACCGGTTGCGTAGCTCCCCGGGCGGCACGTGCGGCGCCCCCGCCCGCACGGCTTCCAGCACGGCAACGTCGTCGGGCAGCACATCAACCCGCTGCGGCAGATACGCGACCCGCCCGGTCAGCACCTCACCCCCCGCCCCACCTCTCGCCCCACCTCGCTGAGTGCTGGGTATTTGCCCGTCCGGAGCGGGTTCATAGGGCAAATACCCAGCACTCAACGAAGCCGGGACGGTTTGGAGGAGGTGCTCCAGGAGGGTTGTCTTGCCCACGCCGTTCGGGCCCGTCAGGGATAGGCGCTCCGGGCCCTGGATCACGATCTCCCGGCCGTCCGCGCCGCGGAGCACCGCCAGCCGACGGCCCGCCGGGACCCCCGGGTCGGGCAGGTCGACGGAGATCCGGTCGTCGTCCCGCACCGCGCGCTCCGCCTGGTCCACCGCCGCCCGGGCCGCGTCCACCTTGTCGTCGAGCATCCCGCGGCGCGAACCCTGCGACTTCTCCGCACTGTTGCGTCGGTCGTTGATCACCGCCTTCACGTACTTGCTGTTCGCGGCGTCCTTACGCCCCTTGCGCTCGCTGTGCGCTATCCGCTCCTCGGCCTCGATCCGCTGCCGCTTCTCCCGGCGCAGCGTCTGCTCCGCCGCGCGCAACGTCTGCGCCGCCGCCTCCTGCTGCACCTCGAGCCACTCCCGGTACTCCGAGTACGGACCGCCAAAAGTGGTCAGCGAACCGGCGCGCAGCTCCGCCGTCTCGTCCAGCAGCTCCAGCAGCGCCAGGTCGTGCGAGACGACGACGAGCGCGCCCCGCCAGCCCCGCACCAGCTCGTAGAGGCGCTCGCGGGCGCTGCCGTCGAGGTTGTTGGTCGGCTCGTCGAGCAGGGCGACGGCGGCGCTCCCGGTCGACTGCCGCAGCCGGACGCCGGTGATCGCGGCGAGCATCGTCTCGCCGCCCGAGAGCGTCGCGACCGAGCGGTCCAGCCCGGTGGGCAGGCCTGTGGCCGAGAGCAGGGCGACGGCCCGCTCCTCGACGTCCCAGTCGTCGCCGACGACGTCGAAGTGCGCGGGGTCGACGTCGCCCGACTCGATGGCGCGCAGCGCGCGCACGACCCGCGAGATGCCGAGCAGGTCGGCGACCGTCGTATCGATGTCGAGGGTGATCCGCTGCGGCAGGTAGTCGGCGGTCCCGCTCAGGGAGACCTTGCCCGACGTCGGCGTGAGGAGCCCGGCGACCAGGCGCAGCAGGGTCGACTTGCCCGCCCCGTTGAGGCCGGTCAGGCCCGTGCGGCCGCGGCCGAAGGAACCGGAGACGTGGTCGAGCGCGACGGCGCCGTCGGGCCAGGCGAAAGTGACGTCGTGCAGCACGACAGAAGGGTTGGACAACATGGAAGGACTCCCGGGTGGTGGCTGGTGCCGACGCCGGGATGCCGCAACGAATGGTGCGGCGGGACAGGCGTCAGCGCGAGGTGGTCTCGTACCGGGAGATGCCTGTCATCACAGTCCTTCGGGTCGCTCCCTCACACCGCGGACCGCCCGCAGGAGCAGAGAAAGCCTGCCACGACCCCACGCCGGGGCGCAACGTGATTCACGGCGCCCTTGCCGCACGCCACGGTGCGCCCCGGCGAGATCAGCGTCCGGTCAGTACGGCCCAGCGGATGCGCTCGCTGCGCAGGAACAGCGCGGCCCAGACGCCGACGGCGTACAGGACGGGCGTGAGCGTGTGCGACACCGAGTCCTCCAGCCGGATGTGCGCGGCCACGGCGCCACCCAGGTAGGCGGTCAGCAGCAGCCCGCCGAGGAACCCGGTCCACGGCACCGCGTAGAGCAGCACCGCCGCACCCTGCAGCACCCCGACCAGCAGGACGGCGGACGCCGGGTACCCGATGGCCTCGAACATGCCGACGGACCGCTCGGACTCGGTGAGCTGGCCGTACGCACCCTGGCCGAGGTCCAGGGCGATCACGAGCGTGAGGATCCAGCCGAGCACGGGAGCGGCCCGGCCCGCGAACGCCAACCAGCCGCGCGCTCCGCGAGCGCCGGTGGCGGGTTCGGTGTCTGGTGCCGAGGGCCGCGCGGCGGCCTGGGTTGCTGGGCGTGGTGCGGCGGATCTGACGGCCTCGGTGGGGCCGGGAGCATCGATGGTCATGTCGTGGTCTCCGTCTCGTGCGACGTCAGCGGCGCGGTCGAGGGAAAACGTAGGACGCGGGCGTCGCCGCGGGACACGGCACTAATCGTTTAAGGGGCCGAACTCGCTCAGCCGTCCCTGGTCGTGAGGCGGGCGTAGGCCAGCGAGATGCCGATGACGAGGTAGCACCCCGCCCGGAACGCTCCCTCGGCCAGGCCGTCGAACGAGACCGGGTCGCGGATCAGGTCGACCAGGCTGGCGAGCGAGGACGGCAGCAGGTACGGGTGCAGCCAGTCCAGCGCCGAGATCTGCAGCAGGACGACGGACACGATCAGCCCGCCGAGCACGCCGACCACCACCACCATCGGGTGCTCGGTGGACGCCGAGATCGCGAGCGCCACGGCTCCGACCGCCATCAGGTAGAGCGTTGCCCAGGCGACGGCGACGCCCAGCCGCCACAGCACGTCGGCGATCGACAGCTCGGTGCCGGACATCGACACCAGGCCGTCGGTTCCCGCGAGGACCAGGCCCGTCACCAGGCCGGACGCGACGACGACGCCGGACGCGACCAGCGCGACGACGAGCACGCCCACCGCCTTGACCAGCAGCAGCCGGCCGCGGGAGACGGGGGCGAGGAGCCAGCCGCGCAGCGTGCCGTGGGACTGCTCGCCGGCCAGTGCGTCGCCGCTCGCCATCGCCACGGTGAGCGGCAGCATGAGCATCAGCAGGGTCATGAGCGAACCGAGCGGCAGCACGAACGCGCTGGTGGCCATCGTCACGAAGATCGGCGGGCCGCCGTCGGAGGCGCCGGGGCCGGCGCCCGCAGGGCCGGCGTCGACAGGGCCGCCGCCGCCGTCGAGTGTCAGGTCGACGGCGATGCCGGTGATCACCGGGAGCGCCGCGAGCAGGGCCAGCACCACGAGGGTGCGCGGACGCCGGAAGATCCACCGCACCTCGGCCCGCAGCAGGCGTCCGAGCGGGGCGCGCCGTGTGCCGGCAACTGCGGTCATCGCGCCACCTCCGGTTCCTCGGCGTCGACCTCGCCGACCAGGTCGCCGACCACGTCGCCGGCCAGGTCGCCGACGTCGTGCGTGAGCCGGGCGAAGGCCTCCTCCAGGCCGGTGCGCTCGCGCCGGGCCTCGTCCACGCGCGCGCCGCCGCGGACCAGGGTCTCGATCACCGTCGCGGGCTCCGTCGTCGTGATGTCCACCCGGACGCCGCCGGGCGCGAGCCGGGCGGGGATCCGGTGGTCCCGCAGGGTGTCCACCGCGGCCGCGCCGTCGGGCGTGGACACGAGCAGCGTGGGGCTGCCGGACTCCAGCAGGTCGTCCAGCGCGCCCTGCGCCACCACCACCCCGGCGTTCAGCACCACCACGTGGGTGCAGGTGGCCTCGACCTCCGCGAGGAGGTGGGACGACACGAGCACCGTCACACCGCGGTCGTGCAGCTCGGCGATGATCCGGCGGACCTCCTGGGTGCCTGCCGGGTCCAGCCCGTTCGTCGGCTCGTCCAGCACGACGAGCCTGCGCGGCGCGAGCAGCGCCGAGGCGAGCCCGAGGCGCTGCTTCATGCCCAGCGAGTACGCGCGGTACTTCTTCCTTGCCGCGCCCCCGAGGCCCACGCGCTCCAGGGCCGTGGACACGGCGCCGTCCAGGTCGCCGCCGGCCAGCAGCGGCTCGGCGGCCGCGAAGCGCAGCAAGTTCTCCCGGCCGGACAGGAACGGGTGGAAGCCTGGCCCCTCCACCAGGGCTCCGACGTGCGGGAGCACCTGGTCGGCGGCACCCGGCATCGGCACGCCCAGCAGCTCGATCTCGCCCTCGGTCGGCTGGACCAGGCCGAGCAGCATCCGGATGGTCGTCGTCTTGCCGGAGCCGTTCGGCCCGAGCATCCCGACCACTGCGCCCTCGGGGACCTCCAGGTCGACGCCGTCCACGGCGACCGTGCCGCGGTAGACCTTGCGCAGCCCCCTGGTGCGGGCCGCCGGCACGGTGCCGGAGCCGCTCACGGCCTCCGGCACCGTCGCTTCCTCGGCGTGCGCAGGGGTCACTGCCGGGCCGTGTCGTCGAACGTGTCGAGCGCGTCGACGAGCACCTGCCGCGGCACCGCACCGGCCGCGATCCGGCCGTCGTCGGTGAGGACGACGCCGCCGACGGCGACCTGCACGTGGGTCCCGGAACCGAACTCGCCGGACACCGGTGTGCCGATCTGCTCGAGGATCCCGCCGAGGTCCTGGCCGCCCTGCGGGCCGCCCTCGAAGGAACCCGCGGACGGCACCTCGGCGGGCACCTCGCCGATCACCACCGTGTCCCAGCCGTCGCCGACCGTCGTCGTGCGCTGCTCGACGGCGTCCTCTCCCCCGGCGTCGCGGAGCGCGCCCGCGGCGTCGTCCGCCTCGGTGGTCTCGACCTCCGCGCCCTTCGGCGGCGTGAACTCGAACAGGTCCGCGTCCTGCGCACCCAGCTCGAGCTCGACGAAGCCGAGCGACAGGACGGGATCGGTCGTGCCGTTGGCGAAGACGTCGAACCGCAGCGGGATCCGCGTCTCCGCGTCGATCGCCACGGTGATCTCCCGCAGCAGCGTCTTCTCGGACGGCTTCGGCGTCAGCACCAGCTCGTACGCCGCGCGGTCGGCGACCTGGGCGGTGCCGTCCACGAAGATGTCGCTGGTGGGGCGGAGGCGCTCGATGATCTCGGCCGCCGCCTGCGACGGGTCCGCCAGCTCGGCCTCCGCGTGCCCGCGCATCGCGTCGGCGTCGGCCGCGTCCCAGGTGAGGCCCTTGGCCGTGCGCTCCTGCGAGTCGTAGGCCCACGCCTCCTCGGCGTTCTTGACGAACGTCAGCTCGGAGGCCTTGCGCTCGACCTGGACCCGGGCGCCCTCAGCGCCGTCGTGGAACACGCGCACCGTCTCGAAGTCGAGCGCCTCCGTCCCGGGTACGGCGGGCAGGCCGAGCTCGTTCTTCAGCTCGGCCACTCCTGCGAACGCCGGCGCCTCGGCCGCGAGCGCCGAGGCGACCAGCGCCTCGGCGCCGATCTCGGGCAGCACCGGCTCGTCGTCCGCGCCTGCGGGCAGGGCGCTCAGCGCGAGGCCGGCGAGCCCCAGGGTGATTCCTGATCCCGCGGCGACCAGTGCCTTCGTCCTGGGCCTCATGTCCGGCTCCTTCGCTCTTCGACCAGTGTGCGCTACCGATACCGTCAACGATGCCCCCTGCCTGCTGAGACCTTCCTCAGCGAGCGGTCGCATGCGGTGACCTCGTCCGGGATGCTCCGGCAGGGCAGGTCATACGGCATGCTGGCAGCCATGAGGCCGCAGATCCTCGTGGTCGACGACGAGCCGGGCGTCCGCAAGGCGCTCGACCGCGGCCTGCGCGCGGAGGGCATGGACGTGACGGTCGCCGCGGACGGGCCGTCGGCGCTCGAGCTGGCCCGCACCGGGTCGTACGACGCGATACTGCTGGACATCATGCTTCCCGGCCTGTCCGGGTACCGCGTGCTGCAGGAGCTGCGGTCCGACGGCGTCGCGACGCCCGTGCTGCTCGTGTCGGCGAAGGACGGCGAGGTGGACCAGGCCGACGGCCTGGACCTCGGGGCGGACGGCTACGTGGTCAAGCCGTTCTCCTTCGTGGTGCTCCTCGCCCAGCTGCGCGCCACCCTGCGCCGGGCGGCGACGGGTATCGCGCGGGACCGGATCCGGCTCGGGCCGCTGACGATCGACCGGGAGGCACGCACGGCGCGGTACGACGATGCAGTCGTCCCCCTGAGCCCGCGCGAGTACGCGCTGCTGGAGGCCCTTGCCCTGCGAGCCGGGACGGTCTGGACCAAGGAGGAGCTGCTGCACGAGGTGTGGGGCGACGAATGGGCGGCGACCCGGAACGTCGTGGAGGTGTACGTCGGCTACCTGCGCCGCAAGCTGTCCGCAGCGGGCGCCGACGGCCTGGTCCGGACCGTGCGGGGGCACGGGTACCAGCTCGGCGAGCCACGCTAGTGCGGACACCGACGGGTGGCCGCTGGGCGGGCACGTCGTTGCGCCTGCGGATCACCGCCCTCGTCACGGCCGTCACGCTGGCCTGCCTGCTCGGCCTCGCGACGGTCGCCGGCCGGGGCCTGGGGCCGCTGCTCACGGATGCGGTGGACGACGAGCTCCAGGAGGCGCTGAGCGGCGCGGCGCGCTCCGTCGCCGCGGGCGGCGCGCCCGTGTCGCCCGACGGCCTGGCGGTCCGCGTCCTGGACACCGCGGGCAGCCCCGTCGACGACGGCGCACAGCCCGCCCTGACGCGCGACGAGGTGCGCAGCCTGAAGGCCGGCACGCCCACCACCGCGGACGGTCGAGGGCCGGTCCGCTGGCACGGCGCCGTCGTCACCGTCCCGGACGGCAGCCAGCGGCTCGTGGCCGTCGGGGCCGGACTCGTGGGGCAGCACGCCGCCGAGGCCTCGGGCAGCCGGTGGCTGCTGTTGACGGCGCTGGTCGGGACGGTCGTCGCGGGGGTGGCGATCTGGTTCGCCGTCGGGTCGGCGCTGCGCCCGGTCGCGCGGATGCGCCGGTCCGTCCGCGGTCTCGCCCCCGGTGAACGTGTGGCGGTGCCCGACGCCGCGGCCGGCGAGCTGCGCGCCCTGGCCGACGACTTCAACGTGCTGCTGGACCAGCAGGACGCCACCGCCGAACGCCTGCGGCGGTTCACCGGCGACGCCGCGCACGAGCTGCGCTCCCCCGTGGCGTCCATCCGCCTGCAGTCGGAGGTCGCGGTGGCCAACCCCGACCCGGAGCTCTCGCACGAGGTGCACGCCGACGTCCTCGCCGACGCCGAGCGGCTCTCCGCGCTGCTCGACGGGCTGCTGGTGCTGGCCCGCTCGGACGCCGGTGAGCTGCCGCCTTCCGAGACCGTGGACCTGGTGGGCGAGGTGCGCGCCGCGGTCGAGCGCGCCGGGGAGCAGCCGGCGCCGATGGTGGTCAACGCCATGACCGGCCAGGCCTGGGCCGCCGCCGCGCACACCGAGGTCGAGCTCGTCCTCGACAACCTGCTGCGCAACGCCTGCCGGTACACCCGGACCCGGGTGGTCGTGTCGGTGCTCGCGAGCCGGTCCACCGTGCGCGTTCTGGTCGACGACGACGGGCCGGGTGTCCGGCCGGAGCACCGGTCGAAGATCTTCGACCGCTTCTACCGGGTCTCGGACGACCGCGCCCGCGCCTCCGGAGGCGCCGGGCTCGGCCTGGCCCTGGTCGCCGAGCTCGTCCGCCGCCGGGGCGGCCGGGTCGCGGTCGGCGAGTCGCCGGAGGGCGGCGCGAGGTTCACCGTCGTCTGGCCACGGGCCGGCTGAGCCGCACCGCGGGTCACGGCGCCTCCGCGGTGATGTACCGCTGCACGGTGGGCGCGAGCCACGCGACGACGTCGTCGCGCGACATGTCCGCGGCCGGACCGAACTTCAGCACGTACCGCACCAGTGCCATGCCGAGCACCTGCGCGGCCACGAGCGCGGCGCGGCGTTCGGCGTCCGCCGGGTCGGGCACGAACGCCCGCGCGGCCGGCACGAGCTGGGTGCCGAACACCTGGCGCAGGCGTTCCGAGCCGGACTCGTTGGTCACTCCCACGCGCAGCAGGGTCCGCAGCACCGTGTCCCGCTCCCACAGCTCGAGGAAGTGCGTGACCAGGACGACGCCCAGCCGGTCCGGATCGATCTCGCTGAGGTCCGGGAAGTCGAGCTCGACGTCGATCACCGCGGCGAACAGGCCCTCCTTCGAGCCGTAGTAGCGCATGACCATGGAGGGGTCGATCCCGGCGTCGCGCGCGATGGCGCGCACCGTCGCCCGCTCGTACCCGTCGGACGCGAAGCGCTCCTTTGCCGCGTCCAGGATCGCGGCGCGGGTCACGTCGGAGCGGCGTGGGACTTCTGAGCCTGTCATGCCACCTGTCACGTCACCAGTCATGTCAACAACTGTAGGCCAACACCTGTTGACGTGTGCGCGCCACGCTGCCTAGGCTGGTCAACAAGCGTTGGCAAACAAGCGTTGGCGGAACGGCCGTCGGCGGGACAGCCGAGGAGGACGCCATGAACACGGACGTCATAGTTGTCGGAGCCGGGCCCACCGGCCTCCTGCTCGCCGGAGACCTCGCCACCGCAGGTGCCCGCGTGACCGTGCTGGAGAAGCGTCCGGCGGGGCTGAGCAACCTCACCCGGGCGTTCGCCGTGCACGCCCGCAGCCTCGAGGTGCTCGACGCGCGGGGCCTCGCGGACGAGCTCGTCGCCAAGGGGCAGCCGGTCCGGGCCATCCGGCTCTTCCAACGGCTCACCGTCAGCCTGGCCGACCTGCCCTCCCGGTTCCAGTACGTGCTCGTGGTGCCCCAGTACGAGGTGGAACGCCTGCTGCGCCGCCGGGCCGAGGAGGCGGGGGCGGTGTTCCGCCACGACACCGAGGTCACGTCCCTCGCCCAGGACGGCGAGGGCGTCACCGTGACGGCGGCGGACGGCTCGCAGCTGCGGGCCAGGTACCTCGTCGGGACCGACGGCGCCCGCTCGACGGTACGGAGCGCGGTAGGCATCCCGTTCCCCGGCAAGGCGGTCATCCGGTCGATGGTGCTCGCGGACGTCCGGCTGGCCCGCAAGCCCGCCGACACCCTGAGCGTCGCAGCGGCGAACGACTCGCTCGGCTTCCTCGCCCCCTTCGGCGACGGCTGGTACCGGTTCATCGGCTGGCAGGGCGACCGCTCCGTGAGCGAGGACGAGCCCGTCGACCTCGACGAGGTGCGCTCCATCGCCCGCGCCACCCTCGGCGACGACTTCGGCATGAGCGAGCCGCGCTTCCTGTCCCGCTTCCACTCGGACGAGCGCCAGGCTCCGACCTACCGCAAGGGCCGCGTGCTCCTCGCCGGCGATGCCGCGCACGTCCACAGCCCCGCGGGCGGCCTCGGCATGAACACGGGCATGCAGGATGCCGCGAACCTCGGCTGGAAGCTCGCCGCCGCCCTGCGGCTGCCCGACGCCGCGGGGGCCGCCGTCCTCGACAGCTACGAGGGCGAGCGGCATCCCGTCGGCAAGCAGGTCCTCCGCGCGAGCGGCGGCATCCTGCGGGCCGCGACCAGCCGCGGGCCGCTCGCGACGCTGGCCGGCACCATCGGCGTCGGCATCGTGTCGCGGGCCGCGCCGATCCGGCGGCGGGCGGCGGGCTTCATCTCCGCGCTGGGCATCGCCTACCCGCGGCCGCGCGGTTCGCACCCGCTGGTCGGGACGCGCGCCCGCGACCTGCCGCTGGAGGGCGGCTCACGCCTCGCCGAGGCGCTGCGCGCGGGCCGGTTCGTCATGGTCGCCCCCGCGGGTGCGCCGACGCCGGACCTGCCCGGCACGCTCGGCGAGGTGGATCCCGCCGAGCGCGCCATGGTCCGCAGGGCCGACGGCGGTGCCACCACCCTGCTGGTCCGCCCCGACGGTTACGTCGCGGCGGTCAGGGGTCAGTAGTCGGAGTAGTCCGAGTAGGAGCCGTTGAAGCCCTCCCGGAACTCCGGGATGGTGAACAGGATCGCGAGGCCGATACCGCCGAGAACGGTCAGCCCGATGGTGACCCAGCCGGTGATGATGCCGCCAAGGGCCAGGCCGGGGTTGTCGGCAAGGCCCTCCTTGTTGGCCTTGCGGCTCATGTACCCCGTGATGAGCGCGGGGATGGCCGCGAGAAAACCGACCACGCAGGTGAACAGCATGAGGATGCTGAGGATGCCCAGCACGAGCGACCACACGCCGAGTGCGTTCTTCTCGGCGGGGGCGGTGTACCCGTAGGGAGCTCCGTACTGCCCCGCGTGGGGCTGGTACGGCCCGGGCGAGCCGGCCTGCTGGTACGGCTGCTGATAGGGCTGCTGGGAGTACGGCTGCTGATAGGGCTGCTGCGTCTCGGCGGGCCCCGGCTGGTAGGGCTGGGGCGGCGCGGGCTGCTGCAGGTCCGGGTACGGCTGCCCGTACGGGGGCGGCACCGCTGCCTGGTCCGGCGCGGGGGCCTGACCAGGGACGGAACCCTGGTCGGGGGCGGGGTCCGGGGTGTTCCGCTGCGGCGGGTCGTACGGGGACTTCCACTCGTCCGGCTGGGTCATGCTCGTACCTTCCACGTGCGGGGTTCCAGGGCGCTGTGCTCGGTAGCGAGCGATCTCATCGGACTCATGTCTGGGAGACCGCGAGCCCCGCTCCGAGGAGCCCGACGAGCACTATGCCGAGCCACACCAGGATCCCGGCGCCGAACAGGGCGATGTTGATCCAGCCGAGGATGAGTCCGGCCGTCGCCGCACCGGTGTTGTTCGCCAGGCCGTCCCGGATCGCCTTCCTGCTGGCGTTCCCGGTGGCGACCGCCACGATGCCGAGGACGAGCGGGCAGAGGATCCAGCTCAGGATGCCGGTCACCAGGGACCAGACACCCAGATCGTTCTTCGGCGGCGGGGGCGCGTAACCGTACGGCCGCGGCGGGCCGTACTGGTACTGGACCTGGCCTTGCGGCACGTGCGGCTGCAGCTGCCCGGAGGGGTACTGGCCGGTCGAGTACTGGCCCGTCGAGTACTGGCCCGTCGAGTACTGCCCGGTCGGGTACTGACCCGTCGGGTACTGACCGGAGGTCGGCTGACCGGTCGGGTACTGCCCGGTCGGACCCGCGGAACCCTGGGACTGCTGGTCCGAC
Organism: Promicromonospora sp. NPDC023805; assembly: GCF_040639635.1. Classification (NCBI taxonomy): domain Bacteria; kingdom Bacillati; phylum Actinomycetota; class Actinomycetes; order Micrococcales; family Promicromonosporaceae; genus Promicromonospora; species Promicromonospora sp. NPDC023805. Next base: position 288,965 of record NZ_JBFAAH010000001.1, read on the forward strand.
GGGTGCTGCACGGGATGCGCGGGCGCCGCATCGGCGGGCGGCGGTACTGGCGGAGTCGGGGGCTGGTCCGCCGGCGGCTGCGGGACAGCCTGCTGGTTCGGCGGGTCGTGGGGGACGTACCCGTCGTCGGGCTGGGTCATCGGGGGGCTGCCTTCCAGGCTCAGCCGCGCCACGCGGCGCGGACACAAGACGACGAGTCAGCCCGCCGCGATGCCGAGAAGTTATCACCTCGGATGCGGCGGGCTGACAGGTTACGGGTGGTCTCAGCTGTTCTCGAGGTTCTCGAGCTCGTCCATGAGCTCCTGGAGCTCAGGGTCCATCGTCTCGCCGTTTTCGCCGTACTCCTGCTCCATCTGCTGCTGGAGCTCGTCCTGGAAGGCCGGGTCGTTGACCGCCGTCGCCGCCATGATCGCGCCGGCGATGAGGAAGCCGAGCACGACGGTGGTCCACGCGATGCCGACCCAGCCGGTGATGATGCCCACGAGGCCCATGGCGCCGTTGTCGGCCTGGCCCTCCTGCTGGGCCTTGCGGCTCTTGTGACCGGTGATGATCGCGGCGATACCCGTGAGCAGGCCGCAGCCCAGCACAGCCAGGATGCCCAGCACGAGCGACCACACGCCGAGGCCGTTCTTCGGCAGCGGCGCGGCACCGTAGGGCGCGGGCTGCCCACCCTGCGCGTAGACCGGCGCCTGCTCGTACTGCTGCTGATAAGGCTGCTGCTGGTTCGGCTGCTGCTCGTACGGTGCGGGCTGCCCGGGAACCGAGCCCGGCGCCGGTGTGGCCGGCTGTCCCTGCTCCGGCTGCTGCGGCGGGTCGTACGGCGACTGGCCGCCGTCAGGCTGGGTCATCGTGCTGCCTTTCTGATTGCGTGGTGCCGGGGCTGAACCGGCGGAGAGAGGCCAAACCTACAGGTCGGGGGCCGCCCGGGGCACGTCAAACACACGCCATCGCACGGGGAGATCTGCCCGGGTCCCGTGCGGGTCGATGGGTCAGTAGCCGTAGCCGCCCATGTCGTTCACGTCGCTCCACTCGCCGAAGGCTCCGGCGAGCAGCCCTGCGCCCAGCAGGATGAAGAAGAGCACTATGCCGAGAACTGACAGCGCTATGTTGACCCAGCCCAGGATCAGACCGGCGGTGGCCATGCCGCGGTTGTCCGCCAGGCCCTCGTCGGCGGCCCTGCGGCCCATGGTGCCCGTGATGACCGCGGCGACGCCGAGCAGGATCGGGCACATGACGTAGCTGAGAATTCCGCTGATCAACGACCAGACGGCCAGGTCGTTCTTGGGCGGCGAGGGCGCGTACCCGTGCTGCGGGGCGGCCGGGGCCGCGGGCTGCCCGTACGCGGCAGGAGCGGCGGGCTGCTCGTAGGGCGCGCTCGCGGCGGGCTGCTCGAAGGACTCCGTGCGGTCCGGATCCGCCGGGCCGGCCGGGAGCTCTGCTTCGAGCGATGACTCCGGCAAGGGCTGGGTGGGCTGGATCTCCGGGTCCTGCTGAGGATCGCGTGGTGTGCCGCCTGGGTTCTCGGTCATGAGGCTGCCTTCCAGGTCTGGGTCCTGGGGTGCCGGGACCGGCGCCCCGGTTCCACCTAACCAGTGATGGAGGGGGCGCGCCCGGGAAACACGCGGGTCAGACGCGGTACGGCGCCCTCGGTCGTGACACGGCCGAGGCCCTGGCCGGAGAAGATCTCTCCGGCCAGGGCCTCGGTACCTCGGGTCATGTACCTCTGGTCACGCGGTAGTGGCCGCCACCGGCACCGCGGCCTCGGGCTTGAAGTCGACGCCGGCCTCCTTGCGCTGCTCCGGCGTGATCGGCGCCGGGGCCGCCGTCAGCGGGTCGAACCCGCCGCCCGACTTCGGGAACGCGATGACGTCGCGGATCGACGGCGACTTCGTCAGCAGGGCGACTATGCGGTCCCAGCCGAACGCGATGCCGCCGTGCGGCGGGGCGCCGAACGCGAAGGCGTCGAGCAGGAAGCCGAACTTCTCCTGCGCCTCCTCCTGCCCGATGCCCATCACGTCGAAGACGCGCTCCTGCACGTCACGGCGGTGGATACGGATCGAGCCGCCACCGATCTCGTTGCCGTTGCACACGATGTCGTAGGCGTAGGCCAGCGCGTCGCCCGGCGCCTCCTCGAACCTGTCGATCCACTCGGGGGTCGGCGACGTGAACGCGTGGTGCACAGCGGTCCAGGCGGACGAGCCGAGGTCGACGTCGTCGTCCTCGCCGGCCGGCTTGAACAGTGGCGCGTCGACGATCCACACGAACGCCCAGGCGTCCTCGTCGATCTGGCCGGTCCGGTGCGCGATCTCGACGCGCGCGGCGCCGAGCAGCGAGCGGGAGTCCGAGGTCTTGCCGGCGGCGAAGAACACCGCATCACCCGGCTCGGCGCCGGTGACCTTCGCGAGGTTCGCCCGCTCGTCGTCGGACAGGTTCTTGGCGACCGGGCCGCCGAGCTCGCCCTCCTCCGAGAACGTCACGTACGCGAGGCCGCGTGCGCCGCGCTGCTTGGCCCACTCCTGCCACGCGTCGAACTGGCGACGGGGCTGGGAAGCCCCGCCCTGCATGACGACGGCGCCCACGTACTCCGCCTGGAAGACGCGGAACGGAGTGTCGGCGAAGAAGTCGGTGAGCTCGACGATCGGGTTGCCGAAGCGCAGGTCGGGCTTGTCCGAGCCGTACAGGCGCATGGCCTCGTGGAACGTCATGCGCTGGATCGGGGTCGGGATCTCGACGTCGACCAGGGCCCACAGCGCCTGCAGGATCTGCTCCCCCAGGGCGATGACGTCGTCCTGCTCGACGAAGCTCATCTCGACGTCGAGCTGCGTGAACTCCGGCTGGCGGTCCGCGCGGAAGTCCTCGTCGCGGTAGCAGCGGGCGATCTGGTAGTAGCGCTCCATGCCGCTGACCATGAGCAGCTGCTTGAACAGCTGCGGCGACTGCGGCAGGGCGTACCAGGAGCCGGGCGCCAGGCGGGCCGGGACCAGGAAGTCGCGGGCGCCCTCCGGGGTGGACCGGGTGAGCGTCGGCGTCTCGATCTCGACGAAGTCCTGCGCGTCCAGCACGCGCCGCGCGGCCTGGTTCGCCTTGGAGCGCAGGCGCAGCGCGGCGGCCGGGGCAGGCCGGCGCAGGTCGAGGTAGCGGTGCTTGAGGCGTGCCTCCTCGCCGATCACCTCGGTGTCGGCGAGAGCCGTCGACACCTGGAACGGCAGCGGGGCCGACTCGTTGAGCGTGACGACCTCGGTCGCGACGACCTCGACCTCGCCGGTGGCGAGGTTGGGGTTCGCGTTGCCCTCGGGGCGACGGCCGACCTCACCGGTCACCTGCAGCACGTACTCCGCGCGCAGCGGGTGGGCGATCTCCTCGTCCCGGATGACCACCTGGGCGATGCCCGATGCGTCACGCAGGTCGATGAACGCCACTCCTCCGTGGTCACGGCGGCGATCGACCCAGCCCGTGAGGGTGACGGTCTGGCCGATGTGCTCGGCTCGTAGCGAGCCGGCCGTGTTGGTGCGGAGCACTGAGAGGTCCTTCCAGCGTGGGGGTGAGGTCTCCGAATTCTAGTCACCGCCGCAACTCCTTGGCGCCGTCGGCCGGGGTGTGGGTGGTCCGGCGTAGCCTGGCGCTCATGCCCAGGACTATCGCCACCAACACCGCCGTGACCCGAGACGAGCTGCTGGAGTTCCTCCGCTCGCGCCGCAACGGGATCCTCGTGACCAGCAGAGCCGACGGCGCCCCGCAGCTCAGCCCCGTCACCTACGGCGTGGACCCGCAGGGGCGCGTCGTCGTCTCCACGTACCCGGAGCGGGCCAAGGTGAAGAACCTGAGGAAGCGCCCCGCCGCGTCGTTCATGGCGCTGGGCGAGGGCTTCAACGAGGCGTGGGTCCAGATCGACGGCACCGCCGAGGTGCTGGACGTCCCCGAATCCGTCGAGCCGCTGGTCGACTACTTCCGCGCAGCCGCGGGCAAGGAGCACCCCGACTGGGACGAGTACCGCGCGGCCATGGTCGAGCAGGGCAAGTCGATAGTGCGGATCACTATCGAGCGCTGGGGCCCGATCGCGACGGGCGGGTTCCCTGCGCGACTCGCGGAGGGCTGACCCGCCCGCCGGCCGTCAGTCGTTCTTCGGGTCGCCCTTGTCGACGCCGCCCAGCCGCAGGACCGCCCGGTAGGAAAGCCAGGTCACGCCGGCACTGACGAGACCCGCCGCGACGGTGAGGGCGACCTTGCGCCATGATCCGTCCCCGTCGAGCAGGCCACCCACCTCGCCGAGGACGACGACGGCGGACAGGAACGTGCCGCCGAAGGCGGCGAGCAGCACGAGGATCAGGGCGAGCGTGACCAAGAGCTTGCCGATCTCGAGCGCTGCCCTGCCGGTGCCGGCCGCCGCCGCTCCCGCGGTCCGGAGGATCCCGTCCTCCTCGACCTCGCGGTCGGCGCGTGCCCGTGCCGCCCGGTTGATCTGGTCCTTGTCCGGCCGTTCCGGTGCGGCCTCGCGGGGCACGTGCACCATCAGCTCATCGGGCACGTGCCGGTCGACGAGCTGTGCGATCTGCGGCCCACCCAGGTCGTCGTGGAGGGTCGGTTCGAACGGTATCTGTGCACCGTCCAGCCCGACCAGGAGCCGGCCGCCGTCCGGGTGGGCCAGCAGCACGGCGGTCTCGTCGAACCGGACAGTGGTCCGTGTCCGCCCGTGGCGCAGCGTGGCGCCCGCGTCGCCGACCACTACCGTCGCGTCGGCGTCGATGCGCTCGAAGGCTCGGCCCGAGACCGGTTCGCCCGCCCCGCGGGTGACGAGCGACGTGCCCGCCCAGCCCTGTCCGACGGGCGCGACCAGCAGCCCCGAGTCCCACGCCTGGTGCGCGAGCGAGACGACGTCGGCGGCGGTCACCGCGGCGAGCGCGGCGCGCCGCTCGGCCGGCGTCGGGACCGGTCGGCCCAGCAGGGTCCGGACCGCGCCGTCGGGCAGCCAGGAGGCTTCCTGGTGCGGTTCGTCGAACGTGACCAGGAGGTGTGCACGTGCTGCCTCCAGCTCGTCCGCGTCGACGGCGTACCGGAGCCGCCCCCAGGTGTCGAGGAACTCGCCCGTCGCCGCCGCGGCCGTCTCCGGACGCAGCCCCGCGGCGATCTGCAGCGTGACCCGCTCGCCGTCGAGGACATCGACCGACGTGGACACGTCGTACGTCCAGCCGCGGTCGTGGCGCAGGTTCTTGAACAGCGCCCGTCGAGCGACCTCCGCGAGCACGGCGGCTGCCGGAACGTCCGGCACGAGGGCGTCCCAGAGGACCCTGGCCCCGCCCGCCGGAGCATCGGCGGGAAGCGGCTGCTCCGGACCGTGGACGGGTGGCGGCAGCGCCGCCGGGCCGACGGCTCCCGGCAGCGGAAGGTCCAGGTCCTGCGCCGTCTCGCCGGTGAACCAGGCGACGGCGTTCGGACCGGCGAAGCGCTCGCGTGCCCAGGCCCGCAGGTGCTCGTCGGTCGCCCGGTACAGGCCCGTGTACTCGCCAGGCCCGAGGCCGTAGCCCTGCAACCCATGTCGCCAGGGCGGCAGCGCGACGCCGTCGGCCGCGCGCTCCCGCAGCGCACGGGTCTCGGTCCCGCGGTGCCGCACCGGCAGGTCCGCCAGGGCGCGCGACAGGTCGCGCAGCGTGGTCCGTACCCGGTCGTCGGAACCGCTCACGCGCACCTCGGTCACGGCGGGCCCCACCGAGGCGGCGACGTCGAGCCCCGGTCGCTCGACCGCACGGAGCGCGAGCGCGACGACGAGGGCGGTGGTGCCGCTGGTGGGCAGGGTCTCGTCGGCGTACCCGACCCGGAACACGAGCCCGCCCGTCGCCCGCCCCGGTCGGTGTGCGTACAGCTCGCGCGGGCGGGTCTGCGCGTCGGTGGTCATCGGCCTTCCTTCGGGTGTCGCTTCTTGATGAGGCCGTACGTCGCCCAGCCGAGGGCGAGCACGGGCAGGAAGCCCAGTCGGATGTTGGCGCCGAAGGCCTCCTGCAGGAGCAGCTGGCCGCCGCCGAGCACTACCACGCCTGCCACCCAGAGGCCGAGGACGAGGCCGACCGTCGCAAGCACGGAGCGTGGTCCGGCGTCGGCCTTGACGCGCGGAGCGATTTCCTTCGCCGGGGGCCGCGCCACCGGGATGTCGTCCGGATCCCGCGCGGGCAGGTGCACCACGACGTTCGGCGGCACACGGGAATCCACGTGCGCGGCGACCACCGCCGGATCCAGTCGGCTGTACAGGGTTGGCTCGATCACTATCCGGAACCCGTCCGCCCCGGTGAGCACGCGGGCGCCGTCGGGCACGGTCTCCAGCAGCACGCAGTCCTCGAAACGGACGGTGACGGCGCCCTGGGGGCTCACCGTCCCGACGCCGTCGGCCGCCAGCACGAGCGAGATGTCCGGTACGTCGATCAGCGCGAAGCTACGGCCCTCGGCGCGCTGCTCCGACCAGCCGGCCGCGGGGTTGACCCCCGCCCAGTCCATGTCGACCGGGCCGAACCACAGCGCGTTCCCCCAGGCCTCGCGGGCGACGGCCCTGATGTCGTCCGCCGTGACGCTCACTACCTGCTCCCGCATCCGCTCCGGTCCGTCGAGCGGGCGCCCGGTGACCATGCGGTGGGCCAGCCCGGGAAGGAGGTCCGCCGCGGGCGCCACCGCGGCCTCGGTCAGTTCCTCGATGGCTCCCGCACGTGCAGCGGCCAGGTCGTCGTCGGTCACGTGGAACCGCAGGCCGCTCAGCGCGTCGGCCAGGCCCCCGGCGGCCGCGCCCTGCTGCCCCTCGGCGCCCTGGACCACCACGGACAGGCGCGTGTGCTGCGCGTCGAGGAAGTCGTGGTCGACGTCGATGGTGCTCGCGATGTCGGCGGTGCCGCGCAGGTCGCGGTGCAGCACCTCTCGGAGCACGCGGGTCGTCAGGCCTGCGGCGGTGCCGCGGGGCACGACGGTGTCGAGCGCGACGCCGTCCTCCAGGCCGGTGAGGTAGGCAGGGCCTGCCCCCAGCACGTCCGTGAGGACCGGCGGCGGCATCCGCTCGCCCGCCGGCAGCCTCAGGTCGAGGCCCTCGGGCAGCGAGTCCGCCGTGACCCAGGCGACGGCGTTCTCGCGCGTGAACCACGTGGCCGCCCAGTCGAGCACCTCGTCGGTAGTGATCCGGTCGAGGCCCCGCTCGCCGTACCCGGCCAGGCCGAAGCCGCGAGCGCCGTGCCTGCTGATCCGGAGGCGTGCGCCGAAGCCGCGGTGCTTTCCAGCGGCCTCGGAGCGGAGGATGTCCTTCTCGGTGTCGATGAGATCGATCGGCAGGGCGCGCAGCGCCGAGCAGACGTCGTTCAGGTAGGTGACGACGTCGGTGGCGGAGCCGCCGACGTGGAACAGGGTGACGTCCGCGCGCGTCTGGCCGTTCAGGTGCGCCTCGCTGAGGACCTGGTCGCGCAGGGCGAGGTGCTCGATGAGGTGGGTGATGCCTGAGGTGGCGAGCGTCTCGTGCGCCGAGCCGACGCGGAAGATGATGCCGCCGCCGGTGTTGCCCTCGCGGGGCGCGAGGAGCACCGGCACGCCGTCGGCCTCGGCGAGGGTGACGCCGGGGAACTCGGACAGGTCGGGAAGCGGGAGCGGGACGGCGGTCATGCGCGTGCGCCCGCAGGGCCGCCGGCCACCTTCGCCGCGGCCTTGGCGGCGGCGTCACGCTGGGTGCGGTACATCTGCTCGGCTCCGTTGTAGTACCCCCACGTGCCCTCGACGGGCGCCTGTCCGACGGCGGCGAAATGCAGCCATGCATCCGCCGGCACTCCTGCCAGCGAGAAGAACATCGCGAGGTTCGCGTGGGCGGTCGCCGTGGCCGCGCTCGCCGTGTGCTGGGGGTCCCACACCGACTGCGTCGCCGCCTGGCGAACCCGGTCGACCATCGCCGGCGGGACGGTCTTCTCGCCGTCGACCCAGCGCTCGATCGCCAGGTCGACCACGAGCAGGTGGCCGAGCGACCCCGGTCCGGCCTGTGCGGCGCACTCCGTGACGAACGTCGAGGCCTGCTCCCACGAGCCGCCCCACTTGGGCACGATCTGCTGGAGGCAGGCCTGCTGCGCGGAGAACACCTGCGGGTCGAGAGCGGCCAGCCGGTCGTACCGGCGACGGGTCTCACCGACCCCGAGGCTCAGTCCGCGGGACGTCGTGATCCGGGCTTCCCAGGCGGGCAGGTAGCCGGGGTGCTGCGAGCACACGTCGAACAGGATCCGTTCGGCCCGGCGCAGCCAGTCGTGGAACTGCTCGAACTGGCCCGCGGAGACGAACTGCGCCCGGGCGTGCGACCGTGCCTCCCAGCCCTCCGTGACGTACCTGAGCGCGCGCAGGGTACGCGCGAGCGGCGTGCCGTCGTCGGCCGCCTCGATCGCCCCCGTGAGCCGGGAGCCGTCCTGGCCGACCGCGTGACCAGCGATCGTCCAGAGCGCGGCCAGGAGGTCGTCGTCCCTGGTGAGGCTGCGCAGGACGGCGAGCGCCGAAGCGAGGTCGCCCGTCTCGCAGGCTGCTCGCAGCGCGGCGCCGTCGGGCAGGTGTGCCCAGGGGTCGAAGAATTCGGCGGTCGGTGCCGCGTCACGTGTGGTGGCCATCAGTTACCTGTCCGGGTGTTCGAGTATTGGGGGCGTCACCGCCCGACCGGAGGCTACTGGCGCGGTGGATCCTGTCCGGCCGGAACCAGCTGGTTGCCCGGGTGAACTTCGTACGACGCCGGCCGTGCGGTCTGAGAACATGAGCCGGTGCGAGAGATCAAGCAGAGCCGCAAGCTCAAGTCCGTCCGCTACGACGTCCGGGGTCCGATCCTCGAGGAGGCGTACCGGCTCGAGGCGGAGGGTCACAAGGTCCTCAAGCTGAACGTCGGCAACCCGGCGCCGTTCGGGTTCGAGGCGCCCGAGGCGATCCTGGCGGACATGATCCACCACCTGCCCGACGCACAGGGGTACAGCGACAGCCGGGGCATCTACTCGGCACGCACGGCGGTCGCGAACTACTACCAGACCCACGGCCTCGACACGCGCGTGGACGACGTCTTCATCGGCAACGGCGTCTCCGAGATGATCAGCCTGGTGCTGCAGGCACTGATCGACGACGGCGACGAGGTGCTGATCCCCGCGCCGGACTACCCGCTGTGGACCGGGGCGGTGAGCCTGCAGGGCGGCAGGCCGGTGCACTACCTCTGCGACGAGTCCAACGGGTGGAACCCCGACCTGGAGAACATCGAGTCGCTGATCACTCCCGCCACCCGGGCGCTGGTGGTCATCAACCCGAACAACCCGACGGGCGCCGTCTACAGCGAGTCGACCGTCAAGGGCCTCGCGGAGCTCGCCCGCAAGCACGACCTGATCCTCCTGAGCGACGAGATCTACGAGAAGATCCTGTTCGACGGCGCCACGCACCACCACACCGCGACCTTCGCCGCCGACGACGTCCTGTGCATCACGTTCAGCGGCCTGTCGAAGGCGTACCGGGTCTGCGGCTACCGGTCGGGCTGGGCCATGATCTCCGGCCCCAAGCACCGGGCCAGGGACTTCCTCGAGGGCCTCACCCTCGTCGCGAACATGCGCATGTGCGCCAACGTGCCCGCGCAGCACGCCATCCAGACGGCGCTGGGCGGCTACCAGTCGATCGAGCAGTTCATCGTGCCCGGCGGCCGGTTCTACGAGCAGTCGATGCTCGCCGACAAGCTGCTCAACGCCATCCCGGGCGTCACGTCGGTGCGGCCGCGCGGGGCGCTGTACTGCTTCCCGCGGCTGGATCCTGAGGTGTACCGGATCGAGGACGACGAGGCCTTCGTCATCGGGCTGCTGCGCGACAAGAAGATCCTGGTCACGCACGGGACCGGCTTCAACTGGCCGGAGCCCGACCACTTCCGCCTCGTGACGCTGCCCGACGTCGACGTCCTCACCGAGGCGATCGGCCGGATCGCCGAGCACCTGGAGACCCTGCGCGCCTGAGAGCCGTTTCCACGAAGTAGAGCGCCTGTCCGGGTCCCCCTGTTGTTACCAGGGACACCCGGACAGGCGCTCTACTTCGCGGAGACGACGGTCAGCCGGCCGGCGCGAACGGCACGAGGTCCTGCTCGCAGACCGCGCCGTCCTCGGCCTCGAGCGTGACGAGGTACTCCGCGATCGCCGCGTCGGCGCAGTTGCTCCTGCCGATCGTCGTGTGCCCCCAGCCGTCGACGGTGAGCATCCGGGCGTCCGGCCACAGGGAGGCGTACGGCGCGGTGAAGTGGTAGCTCGTGGCCGGGTCGAACCGGGTCCCGATCACGAGCACCGGCTGCTGCGTCGTCTGCTCCCACGGGCCGGCGTACGCGTCCTCGTCGTCGACGGGGACGAACTCGCACTGGATGCCGAGCCAGCCGCGGAACAGCCCGAAGTGCGGGTACTGCTCGTTGAGCGCCTCGACCTTGCCCGGGTAGGACGACACGCGGCCCGGGAAGTCGGCGTCCGCGCAGACGGGGCCGACCTGGCCACCGATGGACTGATAGTCCTCCGAGACACCGAGGCGGCGCAGCAGCTCGCTGATCGACGGGCCGGAACCCTTGGCCTCGGTGCTCGCCGACGGGGCCACGCCCGTCATGAGCGCGAGCTGCGCGACGAAGGCCGCCTGGTTCGTCCAGTCCGCCGAGTCCCACATCGTGAAGAACATCTGGCCCACCAGGTGGCCGTACCCGAACGTCATGGTCGTCCCTGGGCCCGTCGGGAGCTCGACGGGCTGCTCCTTCAGCGCCGCGTAGACACCCTCGACGACCTCGGCGGGGTCACCCAGGGCGTTGAGCGCGCATCGCTCGCCCGCCTCGGTGCACAGCCGCACGAACTCGGCGTAGGTCTCGCTGGCTCCCTCCGCCTGCCGGATCCGGTCGCCGAAGAGCTTGCCCTTCGCGTCTCCCGTCCACACCCGGGGGTCGAGCGTGCCGTCGAGCACCAGCGCGCGCACGTTGTCCGGGAAGAGCTTCCCGTACGTCGCGCCAAGGACCGTGCCGTACGAGTAGCCCACGTAGGTGAGCGTGTCCTCGCCCAGCCGCTCCCGCAGCACGTCCATGTCGCGGGCCACGTTGGCCGTCGACGCCGTCGCCAGACGGTCGCCACCGAAGATCGTGCAGCCCCTGGCGAGCGTCGCCGCCTCACGGACGAACCGAGCGTTCTCCGACTCGTCCTGCGGGAGGATCAGGCTCGACGCCATGAACTTCTGCTCGTCCGCCAGCGTGGGGAAGCACGTGGTGGGATCGGACATCCCGATGCCGCGCGGGTCGAAGCTGACGATGTCGAAGCGCTCGCGGACGGACGCGTCGAAGAGCCCCGCGCCGATCCCGTGCAGGGTCGCCACGCCGGGCCCGCCGGGCCCGCCGAAGTTGACCACGACGCTGCCGATGCGGTTCTCCTGGTCCAGCGCGGGCAGGCGGGTCACCGCGACGGTAGTGGTGGGCCCCTGCGGCTCGTCGTAGTCGGAGGGCACCTCGATCTCGGCGCAGTCGAAGGCGGCAGCGGCCTCGTTCGCGCACGTGGTCCAGGGGATGTCGGCGGCAGACGGTGCGGCTGACGGTGCCGCTCCGGTCGCCGACTGGGCGGGCACCGCACCCACGGTCAGCGAGCCGACGAAGAGTAGGGACAGGACTGGGGTCAGGGTCGCGCGTGCTCGGCGCGACGCCGTCGAGCGCAAGATCATGCGCCGAGTGAAACAGGTGAATCCGACCTGCGCCACGAAAGTTCGTCCGGTCAGGGGTTCTTCGCCTTGGTGCGGGGCAGTGCGTACAGGATGGTCTCGTCGCCCTGCGGTGCCACGACGAACGCGATGTTCTTCGTCACCGCCGCGACCTGTGCAGCCTCGGCGGGGGTCTCGGCGGGGGTCTCGCCGGGGGTCTCGCCGGGGGTCTTGGCGGCCTTGAGCTTGACGCCGTCGGGGCCCACGGTCGCGACGATCGGCTTGCCCTGACTGGTGCCGTAGACGGTCCGCCCGAACACCGCTTCGGGAGTCATGTCCTTGAGGTCGGCGACCACGGGCTTGGGACCGACGTCCACGAGGACCGGCCCGATCGTCCGGGCAGAGCCCGCACGGTCCCGCAGGGGTTCGGCGTCGGGCGGGAACGCGGACGAGCGGACCATGGCGCTCGCGCGGATCGTGTTGCGGTCCAGGCCGACCAGGGCCAGGACGTCCTTCGCCGAGTCCTTCGTCCGCCAGACGACGGCCAGCTGGTTGCCGCCCACCGCGATCGCCGCGGTCGGGTCGCCGACCGCCTGCTTGGGCCGGGGCAGGTCCTTCCGGACCGGGTCCCCGTCAGGCGGAATGGTCCACCAGGCACCAGGCCCGACCGCGATGACGTGCTGGGCAGTCGCGGCCACCGGCGTCGCACCATCGGGCACCTCCAGGGTGACCGTGGCGCTCTTCTTGTCCAGGAGGGCCACTTTCTGGTCCGGGAGCACGATCAGCGGGGCCGGGCCGCCGTAGGTGACCGCGGCCTCCTCGCTGCCGAGGTCGATGGTGGTGGGCGCCACCCTCAGAGGGTCGGGGGCTTTCAGCGGCCACACGTGCAGCGTTCCTGGGCTGTCGGCGGCCAGCACGGGTTCCCCGCCGATCTGGGAGAGGCGCAGGCCGTAGACGGGGTCCTGTCCTTCCCAGGTAGTGGTTCCCGTGGCCCGGTCGAAGATCGTGAACGTGTCCTGCCCGTCGGACGCGGCAAGCACTCCGCCGTCAGGGGTGAGCAGGATCTGCGGTTCGTCGCCGACCGGGACCGACCACAGCGCCGTCCCGTCAAAGCCGGGGGGTGCCTGGACGGGGAGGGTCGCTCCCGCGCCGGGCAGCGCGTCCACGGGGGCGGTCGGTCCGGGCCCGGGAAGGTTGCCGGTCAGCGCGACCACGCCGAACGTCCCGGCAGCGACCAGCACCACGGCCCCCGCGACGGCGACCGCGAGGAGCGCGGGACGACGCCGGCGTGGGACCACCGGCTCGGCCGGAGCAGGCGCGTCGTCCACTGCCTCGCCATGGGTTCGCACGACGGTGTCGACGTCGGGCGGCTCGAGAAACGGTGCGGTGCCGACTTCCTCACCAGGGGCTCGCACGAGCTTGATGTCGTCGGGCAGCTCGAAGACCGGCGCGCTGCCGACGGCCTCGCCATGGGCTCGCACGGACGTGATGTCGTCAGGTACCTCCAGCAGCGGCGTCGCGTCGACCACTGCTTCGCTGCGGGCGCGGGCGACGGTCTGGTCGTCGGGCAGCTCGAAGGGCGCGGCCTCGACGAGTTCACCGTGGGCTCGTACTACCGTGTCGTCGTCGGGCAGCTCGCGGGACGCCGGCTGGTTGACCGGAGCGGAGTCGGTGATCTCCTGAGGCCCGGTCGAGATCGGTGTCGCCTGAGCCTGACGGGCAGCGCGCGCCCACGCGTCGGTGTCGGGCTTCTCGACGGCGGGCACCTCGACGGTGGGGTCCTCGACGGCGGGGTCGGCGGGGCCGGTCGCGGGCAGCTCGGAGGTTGCCCCCGCGCCCGCGCCTGCCGTGCTCGGTGCGAAGACCGAAGGCGACGGCGCGCTGGGCGCGGGGCCCGCCGGAACGCCGTCGTCGGCCTGGACGCGGCCGTCGGGGTGCACGATCAGGGACCACTGCCCGTCCGGCTCGCTGGCCAGCACCCGCACCGGGCGCTGGAGCTCGGCAGCGGTGTCGGCGATACGCGCGAGGATCGCCAGCCGGGCTTCCTCGACGGTGGATGCCTGGACCGGGTAGCTGGTGCCGTCGATCGTGAGCTCACCAGTGCCGTCGGGCCGGGCCACGGCCTCGATGCGGGGCCACTCGGGGACGGGGGCGGTGGTCATCGTGGTGCCTTTCTGGACTGCTGGCCGAGGGCGCGGCCTACCGTGGCCGGACAGGGTTGAGGATCGAGCTCGGTCACGGCCACACGGTAGCGCCGCAGGTCAGGGTACGACGTGTGGGTCCTCCGGTGCGGGTGAACGCCCGCGTGCAGGGCCGACATGACAGTCTGGGCGTCGCCGTCGGCCCACGGGCGCAGCTCGATGCCGCCACCGAGCGGGAACGCGGGCCGCGGAATCCCGGCGAGAGTGCCGGGCGCGACGGTATGCGGAACGAGCTCGGGCATGGCCACGCGCTAGCGCCGCGGGCCACGGTGCGGTGTGCAGGCCGTGGCGCGTGCGCTCCATCAGAACAGGGTCTCGCTCCCGACGTCCGCGACCAACGACGCCGCACCGGTGCCGTCGGCCCGCACCCCGCTGAACGCACCACGCGGGTAGTCGCCCTCCACGTGCTGTCCGCCCTCGTGCGCTCCGGCGGCCCGGGCGCGATGCATGGCCGCACCCCCGAGCCCGCGCTCGGCGATCAGCGGCCGCACCCGCTCCCAGAGCCAGTCGCGGTACCCCTTGTGCGCGTAGGCGCCGCGCGCGTAGACCCGGCCGTAGCCCTCCACCAGGTGCGGGTGGTCGCGTTCGAGCCAGCCCAGGTACCACTCCCGGGCGCCCGGCCGCAGATGCAGCGGCAGGACGGTGACGCCGGTTGCTCCCGCATCGACGAGGTCGTCGAGGAGCCGTTCGAGGTGGGCGAGCGAGTCGGTGAGCCACGGCAGGACCGGCGCGACCATGACGCCGCACGGCAGGCCAGCGGCCCGGATCGCGCGGATCAGGTCGAGGCGCGCGCGTGGCGTCGGCGTCCCGGGCTCGACGGCCTGCTGCAGCTCCTTGCCGGCTGGTGAGTCGGCGAACGCGAGCGACACCCCGAGACCGACGTCGACCGTCTCGGCGGCCCGGGTCAGCAGCGGCAGGTCGCGCCGCAGGAGCGTGCCCTTGGTGAGGATCGAGAACGGCGTGCCCGAGTCCGCGAGCGCCGAGATGATGCCTGGCATGAGCTTGTAGCGGCCCTCGGCCCGCTGGTACGGGTCGGTGTTGGTGCCGAGCGCGACGGCCTCGTGGGTCCAGGAAGGCTTGGCCAGCTCGGCGCGCAGCACCTGGTCGACGTTCACCTTGACGACCACCTGGGAGTCGAAGTCGTGCCCGGAGTCCAGATCCAGATATTCGTGGGTCGGGCGCGCGAAGCAGTTGTGGCTGATCACGCCGTTGGCGATGAAGTCGCCGGTTCCTGTCGTGATGTCGACCATCTCCGAGTCGCCCCCGAGGCTCTCGATGGAGACGACCCGCAGCGACACGGAGGTCTTGACGGCAGCACCGATGATCTTGAGCTTCCGGGTGATCGCCGGGTTGGTGAGCGCGAAGAACCGGCGCCGGCTGGACAGCCCGCCGATGACACGGATCGTGGCCACACCGATCTTGTTGGCCGGCTCCCTGACATGCGGTATGCCGAGCACGCCCATGGCCTTCATGGTCGTGGTGAGCATCCGGTCGTCCGAGTTGGAGATCCGCAGGATCTGACCATCGCAGCCGCCCTCCGCGTCGAAGATCCCAGCGAGAAAGCCGATGTACCAGTCCCGGCTCGGTTGGTCGGGCCACTCGATGATCTCGTGGATCGCCGCGAAGTTGGCTCGCTTGGCCGTGAAGATGCCGTCCACCGCGCGCCGCTTCTCGGTTGCGGGCGCGAACGGACGGCGGTCGGTCGCCACACCGGACGCGGCGAGATAGCTCTGCGAGCGGGTCAGGGCTTCCTCGTCGGCCAGGGCCAGGCGGAACATCGTGACCCGCGTCGTCCCGCCCCTCTTCCTGGGGTAGGTGCCGTCGAAGAGCATCCCGTCGCCTCGGATCATCCCCGTGAGGTAGCCACTCCGGTAGTCGGCGGACTCGGGCGGCGCGGTGTAGGCGTCGGTGACCATCCCCAGCCCGAAGCCCTGGAGCCGGTTGTTGGTCGTCAGGTACGGGCGCTGTCCGTCGCCCTTCGGCAGCGGGGCGACGTACTTCCAGCCGCGCTCCGTGAGGAATCGGTGATCACCGCTGGCCACGAGCTCCGTACCGTCCTCGAGCGTCACGCGGTAGGCGTGCTTGGTCGTACCCCAGCGCGCCTGAACCTCGGTCTCCACAAAGCGCCGGTACCTGCCGTCGGCCTCGGTCCCGACGATCCGGTCACCCACCATGACGTCCCGGATGGGCTTCTGACGGCCGTCCGCCATCAGGACGAGCGTCGACGGGTCCACGCAGTAGGTGCAGGCATGCGAGCAGCCGCGGTAGGGGTTGACCGTCCACTTGAACGGCATCTGCGATACCGCCGGCACCTTCGACATGGCGCTCTTGGCCAGCACCTCGTGGAAGGTCACACCCGCGAACTCGGGCGACCGGACGGTGCGCAGCAGCCCGGCGGTGCGCAACCCGGGCAGCTCGAGCCCAGGGAGCGCACCGTCGTCATGATCGATTGCCTGACCGTTCCAACGCATACCTGATTCGAACACTCGTTCGAACAGGCGTCAAGTTGTTACGCCCGCGGCGTCGAACGCCAGGCGGTCACGACACCGGGACGACCTGCGGCCAGCGGTCCGCGTCGGACGGCGCCCACGTCGCGGCGTCGGCGTCCACCTGCTCGCCGGAGCGGATGTCCTTGACCTGGTCGGCGCCCACCACGCCGTCCTCCCCCGCGGTGCCCGGGAACCACACGAACGGGATGCCGCGCCGGTCGGCGTACTTGATCTGCTTGCCGAACCTGGCAGCGCTCGGCGCCACCTCGACCGGGATGTCGCGGGCCCGCAGCGCGGTGGCCACGGCGTCGGACACCGCGCGATCCTCCTCGGACGACACCGCGACCAGCACCGCGGACGGCACCGAACGCGTCGCCCGTACGAGCTCCGCGGACAGGAGGCGCGACACCAGGCGCGAGACGCCGATCGACAACCCGACTCCCGGATACGTGTTCCTGCCGTCCGAGGCGAGCGTGTCGTAGCGACCGCCCGAGCAGACCGAACCGAGCTGCTCGTGCCCGACCAGCACCGTCTCGTAGACGGAGCCCGTGTAGTAGTCGAGCCCGCGCGCGATCTTGAGGTCTGCCACGACCACGCCCGGAGCACGCTCCGAGGCCGCAGCGATCAGCGCCTCCAGCTCGCCCAGGCCGGTCTCCAGCAGCTCCGTCATCGCGCCGTGCGACTCGGCGAGGGCACGGACCTCGGCGATCACCCCGACGTCCGACCCGGAGATGGACGCGAGCGCCAGGCAGGCCTTGGCCTGGTCCTCCGTGGCGCCGCACTCAGTGACGAGCAGACCGGAGACCTTCTCGGGACCGATCTTGTCGAGCTTGTCGATCTGGCGCAGCACGCCCTCGACGTCCTCCAGGCCGATGCCCCGGTAGAAGCCCTCGGCGACCCTGCGGTTGTTCACCAGGATGCGGACCGGCGGCAGGCCGATCCCGGCCAGCGAGCCGAGAGCCTCAGCGATGACGAGCGGCACCTCGACCTCGAAGTGGTACGGGAGCTCGCCCGCCCCGACGACGTCGATGTCGGCCTGGATGAACTCGCGGAAGCGGCCGTCCTGGGGGCGCTCGCCGCGCCAGACCTTCTGGATCTGGTACCGGCGCAGGGGGAACGCGAGCTTGCCCGCGTTCTCGAGCACGTAGCGCGCGAACGGCACGGTCAGGTCGAAGTGCAGGCCGAGCTGCTTGTCGGGGGTCTGGCCGTTCTCCTCCTGCAGCCGCGACAGCAGATAGACCTCCTTGGAGGTCTCACCCTTGCGCAGCAGCTGGTCCAGCGGCTCCACGGCCCGCGTCTCGATCCCGGCGAACCCGTGCAGCTCGAAGGTGTGCCGCAGGGTGTCGAGGACGTGCTGCTCGACGATGCGACCGTCAGGGAGCCATTCGGGGAAACCGGAGAGAGGAGTGGGCTTTGCCATGCCACAGATCTTCCCACGAGCGGAGCCCTGTCAGCCCGGCCTTTCCACAGGCGCGTGCGCGACCAGCCGGTCGAGCACCTCGAGCTCCCCGCGTTCGTGCCACGCGAGCCGGCGCAGCACCTTGACGCTGGTCCAGCTCCCGTTCCGGTCGGACGACGACTCCAGGTGCAGCGCCATCTGGGACACGACGCGCCGCACGTGCGCGCCGGACTCCTCGAGCTCGGTCACGAGGTCGCTCGCCCGGTCCCGCGCGGGGAGCCCGAGCATCGGCAGGTAGTAGCGCGACTCGGTGTCCGCGATGTGCAGCGCTAGCTGCCCCACCGTGTGCCACCAGGCGTAGGGCGGCAGCACGCGGTCCGGGTCGCGGTGTGCCAGCACGCTGGGCGGCGCCGCGCGCACCAGATCGAGGGTCCTGGCCCGCGCGTGCTCGAGGATCGTGAGCGTCGTCTCTCGTTCCGCCTCCGACGCCGGTACCCGGTCCCGGGCGAACACCGTCTCGTCCCCGGTCCGCGCGCGGTCCACGCACTCCGCGACCTCGAGCGCCCCGGCCTCGACTGCCATGGCGCCGAGGCCGCACCGCATGCCGAGGTCGGCCAGCGCCGCGGCGTCGTCGGGTCCCTGGCCGCAGGTGCCCCAGTGCTCCAGGTCGAAGGTCCACGCCGCCGACGAGCCGGCCGCCGACATCCCGGCGCGCTGGTCGACGTAGGCCCTCATATACGTTCCGCGGCGAGGAACGGGTTGGTCTCCAGCTCGTGCGCCACGGTGGTGGCAGGCCCGTGCCCTGGCACGACGGCGAGCGCCGGGTCCAGCCCGCGCACCACCTCACGCAGCGTCTCGCCCATCACGTGGTCCGAGCCGCCGTGCAGGTCGGTGCGGCCGACGGAGCCGGCGAACAGGACGTCTCCGGTGAGGATCACCGTGTCGTCGGGGCGGTAGAGGGTGGAGCCCTCCGTGTGGCCGGGCGCGTGCAGGGCGTGCAGGATGACCTGCCCGAAGGTCAGCACGGCGGACCCGCCGGGTGTGGTGAACGTTTCGACGACGGCGGGCGCGCGGTAGTCGTCGCGGTGCAGTCCGAGCGCGGCCTCCAGTGCGGGGCTGAGGGTGCCGAACGGGTCGGCGATCCGGTAGGCGTCGGCCTCGTGCAGGTACATCGGGATCTCGTACCGTGCGCAGATCTCGCCCGCGTCCCACGTGTGGTCGGCATGCCCGTGCGTGGCGAGGACCGCGCGCGGGGTGAGGCCTTCGTCGTCGACCAGGCGCGTGACGGCGTCGGCTACTCCTGCGCCGGCGTCGACGACCACGCAGTCGGTGCCGGAGGACACGACGCAGCAGTTGGTGCCGAAGACGGGTGCGACCACTACACGGAGCTCCACGAAGCCCACGTTAGCGGCTGGCGCCCTCCCTGACAGGCCCTCTTCACCCCTCGGTGAAAAGGTTCAGACAGTACGTCCTGGCATCCGATGCCTACACTGTCCCCGCACGGGGTGATTCGCCCCGGATCCGGCAGTGAATCGGTCCAGCGTGGCCAAGCCCCGGGTCGAGGCGAGCACAAGAGAGCACGGAGAAGGGAACGCGGTGGCGTCCAGCAAGCAGCGGCAGCGCGCGCAGCAGGCCAGGCAGGCGGAGAAACGAGCGCAGCGGCAGGCGGTCAAGCGCGCCCACAAGCAGCGCGTCTGGGGCCTGGTCGCGCTCTTCACCGTGCTCGCACTGATAGGCGCGTTCGTGGTCGCGGCGCTGATCAACGACAACGCGAGCGACGACAACGCGCCCGAGGCGTCCGGCGCCTGCCCCGCGGGTGTCGAGGAGGCGCGCGACGACTACGAGCTCGCCGACCCGTCGGTCGCCGAGGACCGCACGTGGACGGTCACGCTGCAGGCTTGCTCGGGCGACACAGAAGCGGACATCGTCCTCGAGCTCGACGGCCAGAAGGCCCCGCAGGCCGTCGCCAACTTCGTCACGCTCGCCCAGGGCGGCTACTTCGACGACACCGGCTGCCACAGGCTCGTCACCGAGGGCATCCACGTGCTCCAGTGCGGCGACCCGACGTTCACCGGATCCGGCAGCCCGGGCTACTCGTTCGGCCCGATCGAGAACGCCCCGGAGAACGACGTCTACCCCGCGGGTACCGTGGCGATGGCGCGCCGCGGCGGCGACGCCGCGTCCATGGGCTCCCAGTTCTTCCTCGTCTACGAGGAATCGACCATCCCTTCCGACGCAGTCGGCGGGTACACGGTCTTCGGCACGATCACATCTGGCTTGGACTTCGTCCAGGCAGTCGCTGACGCGGGAACGGCGGGCGGCGCACCTGACGGTGCGCCCGTCACCCCGGTCACCATCGAAGGAGTTGAGACCCAGTGAGCGAACCCACTTCCCGCTCGGCAGAACCCGTCCAGCAGGACGCGCCCGCCGAGCCCGTGGCCGAGACTCCGACCGCAGCCGAATCTCCCGCCGAGGCGGTGAGCGAGGCAGCAGAGGTGACCGAGGCGCCGGCCGAGGTGGAGGTACCCGAGGACGCCGCCGAGGCGGCTCCGGCCGCCCCCGTCGAGGAGCCCGTCGTCGAGACGGCTCCCGAGGTCGCGACCGAGGCCCCCGCTGAGGAGGCCCCTGCCGAGGAAGCTCCCGTCGCGGAAGCCGCTGTCGAGGAGGCTCCCGTCGCGGAAGCTCCCGTCGCGGAAGCTCCCGTCGCGGAAGCTCCCGTCGAGGAAGCTCCTGTCGAAGAGGCTCCCGTCGAGGAAGCTCCCGTCGAAGAGGCCCCCGTCGCGGAAGCCGCTGTCGAGGACGCTCCCGTCGAAGAGGCTCCCGTCGAAGAAGCTGCCGTCGCGGAAGCTTCTGTCGAGGAAGCTCCCCAGGCGGAGGCCGAAGCCCCTGCCGAGGTGACGCCGACCCCGGCTCCTGCCGCCCAGCCCGCGCCCTCGAAGCCGGCCGCGATCCCGTCGCCGGCCGCGCTCGCGAGGCCGCGTCCGCCCAAGCCGGGCGCGCCGTCGGCCGCTGCGGCACAGGCTGCGCCGGCCGCCGCCCCCTCGCCCGTGGTGCCGGTGGCCGACGCCGCCGCGCACGCCGAGGCGGAGAAGTTCGGCCGCGTGGACGACGATGGCAACGTGTACGTCCGCGACTCCGCGGGTGAGCGCATCGTCGGCCAGTTCCCTGGTGTCACCACCGAGGAGGCGCTGGCGCTGTACGTGCGCCGGTACCTCGACCTCGCCGCGAAGGTCGGCCTGTTCGAGGCCCGCCTGGACAGCGCCGACCTGTCGGTGCGCGAGATCGACCAGACGCTCCAGAAGCTCGGCGAGGAGACCGCCGAGCCGGCCGCCGTCGGCGACCTGGATGCCCTGCGGGCACGCGTCGAGACCCTGCGCGGCCGTGCCGCCGAGCGCCGGGCCGCACTCGAGGAGGCCCGGTCCGCCGCGAAGGCGGAGGCCGTCGCCGCCCGTACCTCGATAGTCGAGTCCGCCGAGAAGATCGCGGCGACCGACCCGAGCAAGATGCAGTGGCGCCCCGCCGGCGAGGAGCTGCGTCTGCTGCTCGACAGCTGGAAGGAAGCCCAGCGCTCCGGGCCGCGTATCGACCGCCCGACGGAGGAATCGCTCTGGAAGCGGTTCAGCCACGCCCGCACCGCGTTCGACCGCGAGCGCCGGCACTTCTTCGCCGACCTGGAGCAGCGCAACAGCAGCGCCAAGATCGAGAAGGAGAAGCTGGTCTCGGAGGCGGAGTCGCTGGCCACAAGCACGGACTGGGGTTACACCGCGGGTGCGTACCGCGACCTCATGACGCGCTGGAAGGCGGCGGGCCGTGCGTCGCGCAAGGACGACGACGCCCTGTGGGCCCGGTTCCGGGCCGCGCAGGACCGGTTCTTCGAGGCACGGGACGCCGAGAACGCCGTCATCGACGCGGAGTACGGCGAGAACCTCAAGGTCAAGGAGGAGCTGCTGCTCGAGGCTGAGGCGCTGGTACCGGTCAAGGACCTGAACAAGGCCAAGGCCGTGCTGCGCAACATCCAGGAGCGGTGGGAGGAGGCCGGCAAGGTCCCTCGCGGCGACATCCAGCGTGTCGAGGGCCGGCTGCGGGTTGTCGAGACCGCGATCCGCGACGCCGACCAGGCGCAGTGGAAGCGGAGCAACCCGGAGACGCGTGCGCGTGCCGAGGGTGCCGCGGCGCAGCTCCAGTCCGCCATCGAGGGCCTCGAAGCGGACCTCGCGGCCGCTCAGGCCAAGGGCGACAAGCGCAAGATCTCCGAGCTGGAGGCCGCGGTCGCGGCCCGTCGCTCGTGGCTCGAGCAGGTAGTCAAGGCGGCGGAGGACTCCAAGGGCTGACGCCCCCGGAGTTGTCCACAGCGGGCCCGGTCGCACTGTGCGACCGGGCCCGTTGCGCGTAGGTTCTGCCCCATGCAGTCCCCTGGCACCTCTCTCGCCGCGCTCCTCGATCCTCGTCCGGCGCCCGCGCGGCTGGTCGTGACCCCTGCGCACGTGGGTGGGCAGGTGGCGTGGTCCGACCTGCGGCGGGCAGGTGCCCTGGTCGAGCTGCGGGACGGCGTAGCCGTGGCCGCGACGGCGGTGGTCGGCTCGGGACACCGTGCGCTGGTGCTCGCGGACGACGTCGCCGTGCGGTGTGTGCTTGCGGCCTCGACTGCCGCCTGGGTGCACACGGGCGTGTACGACGGCGTCGTCGCCCCGGCCTGGCCGGCCGGAGCGCCGGTGGAGCTGGCCTACTCCCCCGACACGCACTGCCCCGCCCCGCGCCCGGGCCGGATCGTACGGCGGGCGCCCGGTCTGGCGCGGGACACGGTCCGGCTCGCGGGGGTGCCGGTGACAGGGCTCGTCCGGACCACTCTCGACGTCGCCTGCACAGCGCCGACGGCGTCCGCCGTACCCACCCTGGTGGCCCTGGCCGAGTGCGGGGTGGACCTGCGGCACGCCACGCGGATCCTCGACCGGCGGGTCCGGGTGGTGGGCCGTCCAGCGGCGCACCGGGCGCTTTCAGCAGCGCTGGAGCAGCTTGCGGGCTAGGTTCTAGGGCATGGCCGCATCCAAGACACCGGCGGTGGAGCTCGACGTCGCAGGCCGCACCGTGCGCGTCACGAGCCCGGACCGCGTCGTCTTCCCCCGTGGAATCACCAAGCTGCAGGTCGTCGAGTACTTCGTCGCCGTGTCCGACGGCATCACCGGCGCCCTCCTGCACCGCCCGACGACGCTGGAGCGCTGGCCCAAGGGCTGGCACGAGGGTGCGCGCCTCGCGACGCGGATGCCGAAGCCGGACGACCCGAAGGGTGACGGCTTCTATCAGAAACGTGTCCCGAAGGGCGCGCCGGACTACGTGGAGACCGCGACGATCGCGTTCCCGTCGGGCCGGACGGCGGACGAGGTATGCCCGACCGAGCCCGCGGTGGTGGCCTGGGCGGCCAACATGGGCACGCTCACCTTCCACCCGTGGCCGGTGCGGCGCGACGACGTCGAGTCGGTCGACCAGCTGCGGATCGACCTCGACCCGCAGCCGGGCACCGACTTCGACGACGCGGCAGCCGTCGCCCCGCACCTGCGGGAGCTGCTGGGTGAGCTCAACCTGACCGGGTATCCCAAGACGTCCGGCGGGCGTGGGCTGCACGTGTTCGTACCGCTCGAGCCCCGGTGGACGTTCACGCAGGCGCGGCGGGCGACCATCGCGATCGGGCGGGAGCTGGAGCGCCGGCTGCCGGGCAAGGTCACCACCCGGTGGTGGAAGGAGGAACGGGGCGAGGCCATCTTCGTCGACTACAACCAGATGGCCAGGGACCGCACCATCGCCTCGGCCTACTCGATCCGGGCCAACGGGAAGGCCACCGTGTCGATGCCGCTCGACTGGGACGAGGTCGCCGACGTGCACCCGGACGACTTCGACGTCCTGTCGGCGCCTGCGCGGTTCGCCGAGCGGGGCGACCTGTTCGCCGAGCTGCGCGCCGACCGCGACCCGGAGCTGGACTGCTCGCTGGACTCGGCCCTGGAGCTCGCGGCCCGGGACGAGGCCGACGGCCTCGAGGACCTACCCTACCCGCCGGAGTACCCGAAGATGCCGGGCGAGCCCAAGCGCGTCCAGCCCAGCCGCGACAAGGACCGGGACAAGACCAATGACCCGGCCCCCGACTGACCTGTTCCCCCTCCGGCCGCCCCGCGCCCTTTGAGGTCTAAGTTGCTCCGCTCTGAATGGGTTCAGAGCGGAGCAACTTAGACCTCAAAGGGGTCAGAGGGTTGTCAGTGGGACCGGAGGGCCTTGATGAGGTCGTCCTTGCGCATCTTGGAGCGGCCTTCGATGCCGATCTCGGCGGCGCGCTTGCGCAGGTCCTCGGCCGTCCAGTCGTCGTATTCTGGCGACTTGCCACCCTTGCGGCCGACGCTCTTGCGGGACGTGTTTGCCGCGGCGTTCGCGATCCGCGCCGACTTCTCCTTGGAGTTGCCGTCGTCGCGGAGCTTCTCGTAGAGCTCCTTGTCCTTGACGCTCGGGCCTGGGTCACGCTTCGGCATGGCTGCTCCTCCCGCTCAGGCTGACCGTTCACCATCAGCACCGTTCCCTCCACGATGGCCCAGCCCGGAGCGGCTCGCACGCGCGGCCCGACACTGGTGCGGACCGATGAGTTCCGCCCCGCGGCGCCGTCGGAAGGGGCATGGGAACCCTGAGCTACTTCGCGAACATGTCCGCCGACGGGTACACCGTCGACGCCGACGGGAGGTTCGGCTGGGCGACGCCCACGGACGAGGTGCTCGCGTTCATCAACCAGATCGAGGAGGACGTCGCCGTCTACGTCCACGGCCGGCGCATGTACGAGACGATGGTCTACTCGGAGACCCACGACCCGGGCCCCGACCCGCACACGACGCGGTACGCGGAGATCTGGCGGGGCGTGGAGAAGGTCGTCGCGTCGTCGTCCCTGCCCGAGGAGGCGGTCACGTCCGCGCGGACCCGGCTGGTGCGCGACCTGCAGCTCGGCGGCCTGCCCGCCATGCCGCCCGACGCCCGGCTGAGCCTGCGCCTCGTGGACACCCGGACGTTCGCGAACGGCGCCGTCTACCTGCGCTACGTCCCGCGCTGAGGCAGGCTCGTACCGTGACCACACTCAACCTGCCCGTGCAGCCACCGGTCCGGCCGATGCTCGCCAAGAGTGTCGCGTCGATCCCGGCCCAGTCGGAGACCGACGTCGGTCCCGCCTACGTCTACGAGCCGAAGTGGGACGGCTTCCGCGCCATCGTCTACCGCGACGGCGACGAGGTCCGGATCGACTCACGGAACACCAAGCCGATGGACCGCTACTTCCCGGACGTCGTCGCGGCGGTCCGGGAGGCGCTCCCGGAGCGGTGCGTGGTCGACGGCGAGATAGTCATCGCGCAGACGCCGGACGGCGGCGCGGCGCACCTGAACTTCGAGCTGCTGTCCCAGCGCATCCACCCGGCGGCGTCGCGCGTGAACATGCTCGCCGAGACGACGCCCGCCGCGCTGGTGGTGTTCGACGTCCTCGCGCTGGGCGACGAGTCGCTCATGGACCGGCCGCTCACCGAGCGGCTCACGGCTCTGGACGGGCTGGGGCTGACGGGCCCGCTCGTGTTCGCCACGCCCCGCACGCTGGACGCCGCGGTGGCCCAGGACTGGTTCGGCTCGTTCGAGGGTGCGGGGCTCGACGGCGTCGTCGCCAAGCCCGCCGACGGCCCGTACGCCCCCAACAAGCGCGCGATGCTGAAGATCAAGCACACCCGCACGGCAGACGTCGTCCTGGCGGGCTATCGGCTGCACAAGACCTCGACGCCCGAGGCCCCGGTGCTGGGCTCGCTGCTGCTGGGCCTGTGGGACGAGTCCGACGACGGTCCGCGGCTGCAGTTCGTCGGCGTCGCCGCGTCGTTCTCGGCGGCCCGGCGCGCGGAGCTGGTCGAGGAGCTGGCGCCCCTGGTCGTGGAGCCCGGCACGCCGGCGGCGGACGAGCACCCGTGGCACGGCTGGACCGACCCCGCGAGCGGCGAGGCCGGCGACCGGCTGCCCGGCGCGCAGTCGCGCTGGAGCTCCGGCAAGGACCTGTCGTTCACTCCCCTGCGTCCCGAGCGCGTGCTCGAGGTGGGCTACGACCACATGGAGGACATGCGGTTCCGGCACACCGCGCAGTTCAAGCGCTGGCGCCCGGACCGCGAGCCGGCGTCGTGCACCTACGAGCAGCTGGACGAGCCGGTCGGCTTCGACCTGGGCGAGCTGCTGCCGGGGGCACCAGGCACGGCCTGAAGAACGATGCCCTCCCCCATCTTCAACTTATAACGCACCGGGGGGCTTGCGGCAAGACCCCCGTCGTACCGGAGAATCGGCGGCTCAGGCCAGAGCCTGCGGATATCGCGATGCTGACGGGGGAACCGATGATCGATGTGACAGTGGTGGGCGGGGGGCCGGCCGGCGTGATGCTGGCGAGCGAGCTGCGGCTGCAGGGCGTGCGCGTGCTCGTCCTGGACAAGGCGGCGGAGCCGACCAAGGTGGTCCGCGGGCTGGGGCTGCACGCCCGCACCGTCGAGGTGCTGGACCAGCGAGGGCTCCTGGACCGGTTCCTCCCGCTCGGCAAGCAGTACCCGGTGGGTGGCTTCTTCGCGGGCATCAGCAAGCCGACGCCGGGCGGCCTCGACACCACGTATCCGTACGTGCTCGGCATCCCGCAGCCCACCACGGAGCGCCTGCTGACCGAGCACGCCATCAGCCTCGGCATCGAGATCCGCCGGAGCTGCGAGCTGGTCGGCCTCAGCCAGGACGACGACGGTGTGACCGCCGAGCTGGCGGACGGTACGCAGCTGCGGTCCCGCTACCTCGTCGGGTGCGACGGCGGCCGCAGCACCGTACGCAAGCTCCTCGGCGTCGGCTTCCCTGGTGAGCCCGCCCGGCGCGAGACGCTGCTCGGCGAGGTGGAGCTGACCACCCCGCCCGAGGAGGTGGAGGCCGTGGTCACCGAGGTGCGCAAGTCCCAGCGGGAGTTCGGCGCCATGTCGATCGGGGACGGGCTGTTCCGCATCGGCGCACCCGCGGAGGGGGTCGCCGAGGACCGGGCCACGCCGCCGACCCTGGACGAGCTGAGGCAGCAGGTGCGCAAGCTCGCCGGCACCGACTTCGGCGCGCACTCACCGCGCTGGCTGTCCCGGTTCGGTGACGCCACCCGGCTGGCCGACCGCTACCGGGTCGGCCGGGTGCTGCTCGCGGGCGACGCCGCGCACGTCCACCCGCCGTACGGTGGCCAAGGCCTCAACCTCGGCGTCCAGGACGCTTTCAACCTGGGCTGGAAGCTGGCTGCCGAGGTCAACGGCTGGGCGCCGGAGGGGCTGCTGGACAGCTACCACGCCGAACGCCGCCCCGTGGCCGCCGACGTGCTCGACAACACCCGCGCCCAGGGCGAGCTGCTGTCCCTGGAGCCCGGCGCCCAGGCCGTGCGCCGGCTGCTGACCGAGCTGATGGACATCGAGGACGTGAGCCGGCTCCTGACCGAGAAGATCATGGCGACAGGGATCCGCTACGACGTCGGCGAGGGGCACGAGGTGCTCGGCCGGCGGCTGCCCGACATCAAGCTGGAGCAGGGCCGCATCTACGAGCGGATGCACGACGGCCGCGGGGTGCTGCTCGACCGGACCGGTGGCCTCTCCGTGGCCGGGTGGGCGGACCGGGTGGTGCACGTCGTCGACCCCGGCGCGGAGCTGGACGTGCCGGCGGTACTGCTCCGGCCGGACGGCCACGTGGTGTGGGTCGGCGAGGACCAGACGGATCTGGCCGGACCGCTCGCGCGGTGGTTCGGGTCAAGCGTTCGCTGAGCGGCGCGGGGGTCGAGCCTGTCGAGACCTGGTTCGGTCTCGACAGGCTCGACCAGCGAAGGCAGCTCGGCCGGCGAACGCCGTCAGACCGGCAGCTGCGGCCGCTCCACCGGCTTGGTACCGGTGATGCGGTGCACGTCGAACACTCCCTCGACCTTCCGGACCGCCGCGAGCACCGTCGCGAGGTGTGCGGGCTCCGCCATCTCGAAGATGAACCGGGAGACCGCGAGCCGGTCGTCCGACGTCGAGACGAACGCCGACAGGATGTTGACGTGGTTCTCGGACAGCACGCGGGTCACGTCCGACAGGAGCCGGGACCGGTCGAGCGCCTCTACCTGGATCTGGACCAGGAACATCGTGTTGGCGCCCTGCGTCCACTCGACCTCGACGAGACGCTCCGGCTGCTTGCGCAGGCCGTCCAGGTTCACGCAGTCCGAACGGTGCACGCTCACGCCCTGGCCACGGGTGACGAAGCCGACGATGTCGTCGCCCGGCACCGGCGTGCAGCACTTGGCGAGCTTGACCCACACGTCGGCGGAGTCGGAGCCCTTGAGCATGACGCCCGGGTCGCCCGAGCGCACGCGCCGGGCGGTGAGGCCGCCGGGCCGGGCCGCCTCGGCCATGTCCTCCTCGGCGCCGTCCGCGCCACCGAGCGCCTTGACGAGCTTGTCCACCACGTTGTTCGCGGAGATCAGCCCTTCGCCGACGGCCGCGTACAGGCCGGTGACGTCCTGGTAGTTCATCTCGTCCGCGACCCCGAGCAGGGTCTCGTGCGACATGAGGCGCTGGATCGGCAGGCCCTGCTTGCGCATCGCCTTCGCTATCGAGTCCTTGCCGGTCTCGACGGCCTCCTCGCGGCGCTCCTTGGTGAACCACTGGCGGATCTTGTTCCGCGCCCGCGGCGACTTCACGAACCCGAGCCAGTCCCGGCTCGGCCCCGCCGTCTCCGACTTCGACGTGAGGACGTCGACGACGTCGCCGTTCTCCAGCGGCGAGTCGAGCGGCACCAGGCGGCCGTTCACACGGGCGCCCATGGTGCGGTGGCCGACCTCGGTGTGGACGGCGTACGCGAAGTCGACGGGCGTGGCGCCGCCCGGCAGCGCCATCGCCATGCCCTTTGGCGTGAAGACGTAGACCTCGTCGCCGCCGATCTCGAACCGCAGCGAGTCGAGGAACTCGGCCGGGTCGGCGGTCTCGCGCTGCCAGTCCACGAGCTGGCGCAGCCAGGCCATGTCCTGGTTCTTCGGGTCGCCGTTCGCGACGCCGGCCGGCGTCTTCTCCTTGTACTTCCAGTGCGCCGCGACGCCGTACTCGGCGCGCCGGTGCATGTCGTGCGTGCGGATCTGGATCTCGACGGGCTTGCCGCCCGGGCCGATCACCGTCGTGTGCAGCGACTGGTACATGTTGAACTTCGGCATCGCGATGTAGTCCTTGAACCGGCCGGGGACCGGGTTCCACCGCGCATGCATGGCGCCGAGCGCCGCATAACAGTCGCGCACGGTGTCCACGAGGACGCGCGTGCCGACCAGGTCGTAGATCTCCGCGAAGTCGTGACCGCGCACGATCATCTTCTGGTAGATCGAGTAGTAGTGCTTCGGGCGGCCCGTCACGGTCGCCTTGATCTTGGCGCTGCGCAGGTCCGACTCGATCTGGCCGCGCACCACGCCGAGGTACTCCTCGCGCGCGGGGGCCCGCTCGGCGACGAGGTGGACTATCTCGTCGTACACCTTGGGGTAGAGGGCCTGGAAGGACAGGTCCTCCAGCTCCCACTTGATCGTGTTCATGCCCAGCCGGTGGGCCAGGGGCGCGTAGATCTCGACGGTCTCGCGCGCCTTGCGCTCCGCCGACTTGGACGGGACGTACTTCCAGGTGCGGGCGTTGTGCAGGCGGTCGGCCAGCTTGATGACCAGCACGCGGATGTCCTTGGCCATCGCCACGACCATCTTGCGCACGGTCTCGGCCTGCGCCGCGTCGCCGTACTTCACCTTGTCCAGCTTGGTGACGCCGTCCACCAGCAGCGCGACGTCGTCGCCGAAGTCGCCGCGCAACGAGTCCAGCGAGTAGTCGGTGTCCTCGACGGTGTCGTGCAGCAGCGCGGCGGCGATCGTCGTGCCCTCGAAGCCGAGCTCCGCGAGGATCGTGGAGACGGCGACGGGGTGCGTGATGTACGGGTCGCCGCTCTTGCGCATCTGGCCGCGGTGCGCCTTCTCGGCGACCACGTACGCACGCTCGATCAGCGCGACGTCGGCCTTGGGATGATTGCTGCGGATGGCCTGCAGCAGCGGCTCGATCGCCGCGGGTGAACCACCACCACTCACGCTGCGCACACCGAGACGCACCAGCCGGTTCCGCATCCGGTTGCCACCGGGCGGCGTCGGCGGATTCTTCTCGGGCACGGGAGCGCGTGACACCGTGTTCTCAGCCATGTACGCGCCTCCTTCCCCGGGTTGAACCCGGAGTCGCCAGTCTAGCCCTGGACCTCTATTCCCCGTCCGTACGGCTCAGTCACCGAAACGTCGTGCCTACCCGCAGGAGAGTATCGACGTTATGGCCCTGAAGCCTGTCCCGGCCGTGGAGTGCTTCCAGCTCGAGCAGGAACGCCAGTCCTGCCACCACTCCCCCGCACTGCTCCACCAGCTGTGCGGCCGCCGCCGCGGTACCACCCGTGGCGAGAACGTCGTCGATGATGAGAACACGCGCACCGGGGGTGAGTGTTCCCGAGCGCAGCTCGATGGTCGCCGAGCCGTACTCCAGGTCGTACGACACGCTCTCCGTGGGCGGCGGAAGCTTGCCTGCCTTCCGCAGGGGCAGGAACCCCAGGCCGAGCGCGTGGGCCACGGGGGTACCGAGCAGGAAGCCGCGGGCCTCCATACCCGCGACCACGTCCACGCCGTCGGCCAGAGCCAGGCGGGTGAACGCCTCGATCACGTCGGCCAGCCCTTCGGCGTCGGCCAGGAGCGGGGTGATGTCCTTGAAGAGGATGCCCGGCGAGGGAAAGTCTGGGACGTCCACGATCAGGTCGCGAACGCGCGTCGCCCTCTCCGGCAGCAAGCCGGAGAGGGCGACGTCGGTCATGTCGTCTGCCACGAAGCGGAGCCTACCGGCGACGCTTGGGCTGAGCGGTATGTCCCTGGTGATGACCGGGCACGAGCTGCGCGGAACCGGACGCCGCGGCGGCCAGCATGCTCTCGTCGGCACCCTCCGCCACGAGACCCGCACGCAGGTCCATGACCTTCTTGGTGTGCGCGGCGATCTTGGGCTCGCCCTCACGCAGCGCCACGTCCAGCGGCGTGGCGAGGAAGATGGACGACGTCGCGCCCACCGCGATACCCACGAACAGCGACAGCGAGATGTCCTTCAGCGTGCCGGCACCCAGGAGGAAGCCACCGACGAAGAGGATGCCCGCCACCGGCAGCAGCGCCACCACCGAGGTGTTGATGGACCGGACCAGCGTCTGGTTCACCGCGAGGTTGGCGCGCTCGGCGTAGGTGCTGCGCGTCTGCTCGGTCAGGGCCACGGAGTTCTCGCGGACCTTGTCGAAGACGACCATCTTGTCGTAGAGCGAGAAGCCAAGGATGGTCAGGAAGCCGATGATCGTCGACGGCGTGACCTCCCAGCCGATCAGCGCGTACACACCGGCCGAGACCAGGACGTCCAGGAGCATCGCGACGATGGCCGCCACCGACATGCGCCAGGCCCGGAAGTAGATGGCCATGAAGACCGCCGCCGCGATGACGAACACGACGGTGCCCCAGAGGGCCCGCATGCTCACCGACTGACCCCAGGTGGGGCCGATGAAGTTCGCCGTGACCTCCGACGGCTCCACGCCGTAGGCCTCGCCGAGCGCGTTCTGGAGCTCGGTGGTCTGGTCGTTGTTCAGCTGCGATACCTGGACCCGGACGCCGTTCGGGCCGACCTGGGTGACGTGCGGCTCATGACCGGGCACCACCTCGGCGACCGTGTCGATCGCAAGGTCCTGGTCCGTGTTGGACGTGCCCGAGACGGTGAACTCGGACCCACCACGGAAGTCGATACCGAGGTTCAGGCCCTGGAACACGAGCACAAGGATCGACGCGACCGAGAAGAGGCCGACGATCGAGAACCAGACGCGCCTCTTCTGGATGATGGGGTAGGACCGACGCCCCGTGTAGAGGTCGTTGCCCCACTGGGCGAAACCGCCGCGA
Source organism: Promicromonospora sp. NPDC023805 (assembly GCF_040639635.1). NCBI lineage: Bacteria > Bacillati > Actinomycetota > Actinomycetes > Micrococcales > Promicromonosporaceae > Promicromonospora > Promicromonospora sp. NPDC023805. Next base: position 320,696 of record NZ_JBFAAH010000001.1, read on the forward strand.
GCCATCAGTGCTTCTCCTCGTTCTGAGCCGCTTCGGCGGCAGCCTTGCGCTCGGCGGCACGCCGCTCAGCGATAGTCATCCTGCGGCCGTCCTCGGCGACGCGGGGCGCCTTGCTCACGGACTGTGCCGAGACCAGCTCACGCTCCCGGTCCGGGGCGTCGGCGACGGGGGCGTCGGCGACGGCGGACTGCGGACCGGAGAACTGCCCGGCGCCCCGGTACCGCGGCGCGACGTCCAGCCGGTCGGCCGAGAGGCCCGACGCCTTGTGTCCGTCACGGAAGAACGGCACCTTGGCGAGAAGCTCCATGACCGGGTGGGTGAACCAGATGACCACCATGACGTCGATGATCGTGGTCAGACCCAGCGTGAACGCGAAGCCGCGCACCCCGCCGACGGTCATGAAGTACAGGATCACCGCGGAGAGCAGGTTCACTGCCTTGGCCGCGTAGATGGTGCGGCGCGCACGGAGCCAGCCGCGCTGGACGGCGAGCCGCAGGGTGCGCCCGTCACGTAGCTCGTCACGGATACGTTCGAAGTACACGATGAACGAGTCCGCCGTGAAACCGATGGCAACGATCAGACCGGCGATACCCGGCAGGGAGAGGCGGTAGCCCATTCCCCAGCTCAGGAGCGCGATCACCACGTAGGTCATCGCACCGGCCACGACCAGCGACAGGACGGTCAGCAGACCGAGCGTGCGGTACTGGAACAGCGAGTAGACGACGACCAGCGCCAGACCGATCAGACCGGCGAACAGACCACGCTGCAGCTGCTCGGAGCCCAGCGTGGCCGAGATCGTGTTCTGCCCCTGGACCTCGAAGGTGAGCGGGAGCGAACCGAAGCTCAGCTGGTTGGCCAGCGTGGCGGCCGTGTCGCGGGTGAAGGAGCCGGAGATGCTGGCCTGCCCGTTCGTGATCGCCGCGTTGCTGCTCGGTGCGGAGACGACCAGACCGTCCAGCACGATGGCGAACTGGTTGCGCGGCGGCTCCAGCGGCGTCAGGCGCGTCGTGGTCTCGCGGAACTTCGTTGTGCCCTCGCCGTTGAAGTCGAGGTTGACACCCCAGACGTTCGAGACGGCGCCGTTCCCGCCCGGCTGCAGGCCGGAGGTGGCCGAGGTCAGGTCGGTGCCGTCCACCTCGACGGGGCCGAGGACGTACTTGGCCGCACCGGTCTGGTCGCACGTGACGAGCAGCAGGTTCGGGTTGTCACCCCCGCCGCCCTGGAGGTTCTTCGGGTCGGTGCAGTCGAGCGCGTCGAACGCGGCCTGGACCGACGGCGTGATCTGCGCCAGGTCGGACGGGTCCGTCGCCGCCTTGATCGCCTTCTCCTGCTCGGCGATCTCCTCCTTGGTCGGCTCGGCGGCTGCGGCGTCATCGGCTGCGGCGTCGTCGCCCGCGGCCGCGTCGGCACCGTCGCCGGACGCGGAGGGGCTCGCCGAGGGCTGCACCGTCGCGACCGGGCTGCCGATCGTCAGGACCGGGCGGAACTTCATCTGCGCCGCCTGCGAGATCAGCGCGACGGTCGCCGGGTCCACCTTGCCGGGGATCTCGACGACGATCTGGTCGTCGCCCTGGCTCGCGATCTCGGCCTCGGTGACGCCGTTGGCGTCGACACGCTGCCGGATGACACCGATGGCCTCTTCCATCGCCTCCGGGGTGATCTCGGATCCGTCGGAGGTAACGGCCTCCAGGACGACCTGGGTGCCGCCCTGCAGGTCAAGGGCCAGGCCAGGGGCCAGGCTCGCTCCGTCAGGATTGTCGTTCGACTTACCGTCGAACTGCCAACCAGCCAAGAGGGCGCCGAAGGGCAGCAGGATCGTCAAGATCGTCAGGAGCACGATCGTGCGAACCGGCCGCGAGCGCCGGGTGTCAGTCGCCAACGTCTGTCTCTTCTCGTGTGCGCACCGGGGTACGTCCGGTGCGGGTTCGGCGCCGTCCGGGGTTACCGGACGGCGCGGCCGTCACTTACCGTCTGCGTCGGCGTCCCGTCGCTGCTGCTCCTGGTACTCGCGCTTGGCGGTGTCCAGCTCAGACAGGTCGTCGGGAACGTCCTTCGTGTCGGGGCTGATCGTACTTGCCGTTTCGCCGTCCGTTGTGACTTCGGACTCATCGGCCTCGTCGTCGGTGTCCGCGTCGTCGGCGAGGGGCTCCTCGATCTTCTTCGAGATCGCGGCGCGGAGCCACGTGGTGGGGCTGCCCGGGAAGGACTCGATGGTCACCTGGTCGTTCGCGTCATCGACGTCGAGGACGGTCCCGATCATGCCGGACGCGGTCATGACCTTGGTCCCGACCGTGAGGTTGTTTCGGAACTCCGCGGCCTCGCGCTGCTGCTTGCGGGTACGGGAGGACATGAAGAACATCACCACGAGGAGGATCGCGACGAGAATGAGCATTTCCACGGTAAGGGTCCCTGTTCGATTGCGGTGTCGGATGAGCAGCGCTCGTATGTCGCGTGCGTACGACGAGGATCCAACCCAGTGTAGTGCCGGGGCCGGATCCTCGGGTGCCCCGCGAGGGACGCCACGTGATCAACGTCAGGGCCCGGGCAAAGTTCCCGGGAGCGACTGCGCGGGAGGCGTGAGCCCCAGGTGTTCCCACGCCGCGGGGGTCGCCACGCGGCCCCGCGGAGTACGTCCGATCAGGCCCTCGCGCACCAGGTAGGGCTCGGCGACGGTCTCCACCGTCTCGGCCTCCTCGCCCACGGTCATGGCGAGCGTGCTGAGCCCGACGGGCCCGCCGCCGAACCGGGTGCACAGCGCGGTGAGGACCGCGCGGTCGAGGCGGTCCAGGCCGATGGGGTCGACCTCGTAGACCTCGAGCGCGGACCGCGCGGCGTGCAGGTCGAGGCGTCCGTCGCCGCGCACCTGCGCCCAGTCGCGCACGCGGCGCAGCAGCCGGTTGGCGATGCGGGGGGTGCCGCGGGAGCGGCCGGCGATCTCGTGCGCCGCCGCGTGCTCCAGGTGTACGCCGAGCAGCCCGGAGGAGCGCAGGATGACGCGCTCCAGCTCCTCGGGCGAGTAGTAGTCCATGTGCCCGGTGAAGCCGAAGCGGTCCCGGAGCGGGGCGGGCAGCAGGCCGGAGCGGGTGGTCGCGCCGACGACGGTGAACCGCGGCAGTGCCAGCGGGATCGCCGAGGCGCCCGCGCCCTTGCCGACGATGACGTCGACCCGGAAGTCCTCCATCGCGACGTACAGGAGCTCCTCGGCGGGGCGGGCCAGGCGGTGGATCTCGTCGATGAACAGCACGTCTCCCTCCTCCAGCGAGGAGAGGACGGCGGCGAGGTCTCCGGCGTGCTGGATCGCGGGCCCGCTGGTGAGCCGCATGTGCGCGTCCAGCTCGCCCGAGATGATCATCGCCAGGGTCGTCTTGCCGAGGCCGGGCGGGCCGGACAGGAGCACGTGGTCGGGCGGGTTGCCGCGCGCGATCGCTGCCTGCAGCACGAGGGAGAGCTGGTCGCGCACCACCCGCTGGCCGACGAAGTCTTCGAGCCGCTTGGGCCGGAGCGCGGCCTCGGCGGCCCGCTCGATCTCGTCGGCGCTCGGCGCGACGATACGGCTGCGCTCACCGGCCGAGCCGCTCCCGGTCTCCGGGTCCATGCCCGTGGTGAAGCCCGCGCCGGTGGTCGAGCCTGCCGAGACCTCAGCCACGGTGTCCTCCCAGCAGGCGGAGCGCGGCACGGAGCGTGGTCGCTACCTCGTCGGCCGCTATCGCGTCGGTCCCGGCGTCGGCGAGGACCTTCGCCACGGCGTCGTCGGCCTGCTTGGCGGGCCAGCCGAGTCCCGCCAGGGCCTCGACCACACGCTCGGAGTGGTCGCCCACGTTCGCGGCGGGCTCGACCGAGCCCGGGCCCGCGAGCGCCCCGGACGGCGGCCCGAGCCGGTCCCCCAGCTCGAGAACTATGCGCTGCGCGCCCTTCCTGCCGATGCCAGGGACGCGGGTCAGCGCGGCGAGGTCCTCACCCGCGACCGCCCGGCGCAGCGCGTCCGGGGTGTGCACCGCGAGCATCGCGAGCGCCAGGCGCGGCCCGACGCCGGACACCGTCTGCACCACCTCGAACACGTCGCGCTCGTCGGGGTCGCCGAACCCGTACAGCGTCATCGAGTCCTCGCGGACCACCATGCTCGTCGCGACGCCGGCCGTCTCGCCGACGCGCAGCGTGGCCAGCGTGGTGGGCGTGGCGTGCACGAGATAGCCGACGCCGCCGACGTCGACCACCGCGCGGTCCAGGCCCACATGGGCCACGGTTCCCGTCAGCGAGGCGATCACGGGGTCCCCCTTCTCGGGTCGTGGATGGGGGCCTCGATGATCCAGTTTCGTCGAGACCCACTCGAACAGTCGTGCGACGACCCTAACAAGCCGGACCACCCGGTCCCCCCACACCACGCCGCCGGCCCGCGACTGCAGCACTGCTAGCGGCGGGGGCGCTGCTTCGCTGCCTGCTTCGCTGCCTGCTCCGCGGCGGCCCAGGCGCGCTGCGCCGGGGTGAGCTCGTGCCGGTCGCCGCCCTGCAGTGCGCCGGCGGGGCGCCACAGGTGGCAGACGGCGAGGGCCAGCGCATCGGCGGCGTCGGCGGGCCGCGGTGCCTCGTCGAGGTCGAGGATGCGGGTGATCATCGTGGTCACCTGGGCCTTGTCGGCGCGGCCGGAACCGGTCACCGCCGCCTTCACCTCCGACGGCGTGTGCATGGCGACCGGCACGCCCCGGCGGGCCGCTGCCACCATGGCCAGGCCCGCCGCCTGGGCGGTCCCCATCACCGTGCTGACGTTGTGCTGCGCGAACACCCGCTCGACCGCGACGACGTCGGGCACGTGCTCGTCGAGCCACATGTCCAGGCCCTCGGCGATCTTGAGCAGCCGCAGGTCGGTGGACAGGTCCGGCTCGGAGCGGATCACCCCGACCGCGACCATCCGTGCCCGGCGCCCGGGCAGGGAGTCGACCACACCGATTCCGCACCTGGTCAGGCCGGGGTCGACCCCTAGAACGCGCATGGCGTCAGGTTCTCATGGCGCCGGGCGGGGTCTCGACAGGCTCGACCAGCAACGCAGTCAGACAGGCAGAGCCGTCACTCCTCTTCGTCGAGGGCGGCCATGACCTCGTCGCTCGCGTCGAAGTTCGCGAAGACGCTCTGCACGTCGTCACTGTCCTCGAGCGCGTCGATGAGGCGCATGATCTTGCGGGCACCCTCGACGTCCACCTCTACCTGCATGGAGGGGTGGAAGATCACGTCGGCGGAGTCGTACTCGATGCCCGCCTCCTGGATGGCCGTACGCACCGACACCAGGTCGGTGGCCTCGGTCAGGACCTCGATGACCTCGCCCTGGTCCGTCACGTCCTCGGCGCCGGCGTCGAGCGCGGCGAGCATGACCTCGTCCTCGCCCACGCCGTCGGCCTTCGGGACCACGATCAGACCCTTGCGGGAGAACAGGTACGACACCGAACCCGGGTCGGCGAGGTTGCCGCCGTTGCGGCTGAACGCGAGACGCACCTCGGAGGCGGCGCGGTTCTTGTTGTCCGTGAGGCACTCGACGAGGACGGCGATGCCGTTGGTGCCGTAGCCCTCGTACATGATCGTCTGGTAGTCGACGGCGTCGGCGCCCTCGCCCGAACCACGCTTCAGTGCGCGCTCGATGTTGTCGTTCGGCACTGACGACTTCTTCGCCTTCTGCACCGCGTCGAACAGCGTCGGGTTACCGGCGAGGTCGCCGCCACCGGTGCGCGCCGCGACCTCGATGTTCTTGATCAGCTTCGCGAAGAGCTTGCCGCGCTTGGCGTCGATCGCGGCCTTCTTGTGCTTGGTCGTGGCCCACTTTGAGTGACCTGACATGCCTCTACCTGACTCCTTGCATTTCCGATGGCTCTAATGACTTCGGGGCTTCGATACAGGGTCGAACGGTAGCGGGGAAAGCGCTCAGCCGCCCGCAACCATGCCGACGAACAACCCGTGCACCCGCGTGTCCCCCGTGATCTCGGGGTGGAATGCGGTGGCGAGCAGCGGACCCTGCCGTGCTGCGACGATCCTACCGGCGGCCGCCACGGGACGGCCCTGCGTATCCACAGCGGGAATCCGTGCCAGCACCTCGACGTCGCGCCCGGCCTCCTCGATCCAGGGGGCGCGGATGAACGCGGTGCGCACCGGGCCGCCGTCGGAGATGCCGACGAGGTCGAGGTCGGTCTCGAAGGAGTCGACCTGCCGCCCGAACGCGTTGCGCCGCACGACGACGTCCATGCCGCCGACGGTCTGCTGGTCGGCGGTGCCGTCCAGGATCCGGTCGGCGAGCAGGATCATCCCGGCGCACGAGCCGTACACCGGCAGGCCCTCCTTGATCCGGGCCTGCAGCAGGTCGCGCAGCTCGAAGATGCGCAGCAGCTTGTCGATGGTCGTGGACTCCCCGCCGGGGAGCACGAGCCCGTCGACGGCGGCCAGCTCGGCGGGACGCCGGACGGACACGGCGTGCGCGCCCACGGACTGCAGGGCGGTCAGGTGCTCACGGACGTCGCCCTGCAGGGCGAGGACGCCGATGGTCGGTGTACTCACAACTGTTCATTCTACGGCGCCGCGGCAGTCGCCCGAGGACCGGTCTTCTACCGACCGGACGACGAAGGTCGATCGGCCTCAAGCTTCCCGGCGAACGGGAGCGATGACCTCGACAAGGTGATCGAAAGGCTTGAAGTCATCGGTGTTCGCCGTCATCACCGCGGCTCCGTGCCGGTGCGCCTGGGCCGCGATGAGGGCGTCCTTGCTGCGGACCTTCGCCCCGGTCGCTCGCGCTCCCGCCGCGACGATGCCGTACGAGCGAGTCGACTCGATGTCGAGCTCGACCCAGGCGAATCGCTGGTCAAGACTGTTGATTCGACGGGTCCGCTCGCCGGCGTCGTGCGGGTTTCTGGCCGCTTGGATGCCGAACTCGAGCTCGGCCCTGGACAGGATGCTGGCGCCGTATTCCTCGCGCGGGTCGAACACGTACAGATCGAGATCGATCAGGATGTTCGTGTCGAGCAGGATCACGGCTGCCCCCAGGGGTCACTGACCTCGTCGTCCATCGCGCTCTCGATGTCCGTGCGCCACGCGGCTGCGTTGCGCGGACTCATCGGCGGGATGTCCGCAAGGCTGTTCCCCGGAACCCAGCGGCGAGGAGACCTGACGTCCGGGACGATTCGCACCCCGGTCGGACGGCCGTAACTAGTGATCTCGTACTCGTCTCCGGTTTCCAGGACGTGCTGGATCACAGTGTGTGGGTTCTGCTTCAGCTCGCGAGCGCCAACTGTCTTCATGACAGCATCGTAGACAGAATGTAGACGTGCGTCTACATTCTGACCCAGGCCTCCAGCGGTCAGCTCAGTCGTCGAACTGCTCGCCCAGGTGCCGGACCTGCCCGTCCCAGCCCGCCACCAGGTGGTCGACGACGTCGGGCAGCTCGGGCGGGAACACCTCCAGCGGCTGGTCGCGCAGCTCCGCCGCCGTCAGCCAGGCCAGCTCGTCGAGCAGCTCGCGTTCCGCGGGGGTCCAGCCGACGTCCGTCATCTCCACCGCCTCCGGCGTCCGCGCGAAGTAGAAGACCTCGTGCTGGCGGCACGTCTCGGCGAAGAACTCGAAGATGCCCGTCCGTGTGAGCACCGGACCGACCAGGTCGCCCGCGTCGAGCGTGATGCCCACCTCCTCGTGGATCTCCCGCAGCGCTGCCTGCTCGGGGGTCTCCCCCGCGTCGATGCCGCCGCCCACCGTGAACCACCAGGACCGTTCGGGCTGGTTCACGTCGTGCGAACGCACCACGAGGACCCGGCCCTCGGCGTCCAGCAGGATGACGCGAGCCGCCGAACGCTCCCGGATACCGTCCGGTGCCGGGACCCAGTCGTCCCCGAGGGCGGAGGTGATGGACATGCGGGTCAGGATAACCGGAGCGCCGTCAGCCCCACCTCAGGCTGAGCACGGCCTGGCCGTCGGGTGCCTCGACGGCGTCGACCAGCAACCCGTTCAGGTAGAACTGAGTGCCGTCCGCGGTGATGATCGTGGCCGTGCTGCCCCCGCTCGACGCGCCGTCTCCCGAGAGCGTCAGGCCGACGGATCCGTCGGCGATGTCGTCCACGGTCAGCAGGTTCCAGCCGTCGATATCCAGACCTGCCGGCATCCCCCAGCCGAGATTCTCGTCCAGCTCGATCGCGGTCCCCGCCTCGACGACCACCTCACAGTTGGCGTCGAAGCAGGCCTCGTAGTCGGTGCCGTCCGCCGCGGCGACCGGCTCGTCGTCGGGCACCGTGGACGCCGTCCCCGAGGACGGGCTGGTCGCCACGGACGGGCCGCTCGGCTCCGGGCCGGGTCCGCCACAGGCCGCCAGCCCGAGCACAACAGCCGCGAGCGCTGCGTATCGAAGCCTCATGGACGCCCCTTCCTCCGGGTCATGGATCCACTGCTCAGTTTTACAGGTCAGGCTCGGGAGCGGTCCCGAGCATTCACTGGCGAGGCTTGACGCGTTTCGTCGGGGCGGCGGTCAGCGGGTCCTCCGGCCACGGATGGCGAGGGTAGCGGGCCCGCAGGTCGGCTCGGACCTGGGGATAGACCTTCTTCCAGAAGGAGGCGAGGTCGCTGGTGATCGCGACCGGGCGTTGTGCGGGCGACAGCAGGTGCAGGACGACGGGGACGCGACCGTCCGCGACGGCCGGCGTGGCGGTCCAGCCGAAGACCTCCTGCAGCTTCACCGCGAGGACCGGCGGCTCGACGCCGTCGTACGCGAGCCGGACCTCGGAGCCCGACGGGACCCGCAGCCGTTCCGGCGCGAGCTCGCCGAACCGGCCCGCTGCGGGCCAGGGCAGCAGCCGCCTCAGGGCCGAGGCGACGTCGATGCGGGCGAGGTCGCGCGCGCCGCGCACCGAAGCGAGCTCGGTCCCCAGCCATCCGTCGAGGTCGGCCAGCAGCGCCTCGTCGTCGACGGCGGGCCACGGGGCACCCAGATGGGCGTGGCAGAACGCGAGCCGCTCCCGCAGGGCGAGCGCGGCCTCCGACCAGCGCAGCACGGACAGCCCGCTGCGCCGGATGCCGTCGCGGACGGCGGCCTGGACGAGCAGGGGGTCTGGCTTCGCCAGCGGGACATCAGCCAGCACTATCGCGCCGAGCGCCTCGACGCGCCGCGTCACGATCCGGCCGTCGTCCCAGCGGATCTGGTCGGTGGTCGAGAGGAGGTCGCCTGCGACGTCTCGCGCCGTAAGCTCGTCGATCGGCGCCGCGGAACGGATCCTGGCGTCGGCGCGACCGGGCGCCCGGTCGGCGACCGCGATCGCCAGCCAGGTAGTGGTCCGCAACGGCGACTGCGGATCCAGCGCGGCGCCCGTGCCGCCGGACATCTGGTAGGTCGCCGAGTCGGTCCCCCGGACCCGCGCGATCCGGTCCGGATAGGCCAGCCCCACCACGATCCCCACGGCGAGGTCGTCGGGTACTCCGCGCGTCCCCCGACCGGCCTGCGGGTCGCCGGTCGTGCCTCGGCCGAGCCGCTTCGCCTCCTCGCGCCAGCGGGCCGTCGCTCCGCGGTCCTCACCCCGGCGCAGGGCCCGCCAGCGGGCCGGCAGATCGTCGCCGAAGCTGCGCCCTGAGTCGTCCGAGAGCATCGCGACGATCTCGTGCGCCCGGTCGGCGCCGACCCGCGGCGTCCCGTCCAGCAGCGCGCGGGCAAGGCGAGGGTGCGCCCCGATCGCCGTCATCCGCCGGCCTCGCTCGGTGATCCGGCCGTCGTCGTCGGTGGCGTCGATGCGGTGCAGCAGCTCGGTAGCGGCGGTCATCGCGGGCACCGGCGGCGCGTCGAGCAGGGTCAGCCCGGCACCAGCGGGCGCGCCCCAGGCCGCGAGGTCGAGGGCGAAGCCCGCCAGGTCGGCGATCGCGATCTCGGGCGCCGCGTGGTCGTCGAGCCGGCCGTGGTCGGTAGCCGACCAGCACCGGTAGACCCGGCCGGGCGCCTCCCGCCCGGCGCGGCCCGCGCGCTGGTCGGCCGACGACTTCGAGACCCGGCAGGTGACCAGCGCGCCGAGGCCACGGGACTGGTCGGTCCGCGGCTCCCGGGCCAGACCCGCGTCGACGACGACCCGGACCCCTGGCACGGTGAGCGAGCTCTCCGCGACCGACGTCGTGACCACTATCCGGCGGGTGGCGGACGGCGCCAGGGCGCGGTCCTGCTCGGCCCGTGACTGGCGGCCGAACAACGGCAGGACGTTCTGGTCGGCCAGCCGGCGGGTCACCCCGTTGATCTCCCCCTCCCCCGGGACGAACACGAGGATGTCGCCCTCGTTCTCGGTCAGTGCCCGCCGCACGACGGCGGCGACGTGGTCCAGCAGGCGTGGGTCCACCCGCCCTCCGGGCAGCAGCGGCACGGGGACCGGCGGCGGGGTCCACTCGACCGCGACGTCGAACAGCGCGGCGGACGCCGTGATCACGGGCGCGGGGACGTCCGTGCCCAGTGCGCGGCTCAGCCTGACGGTGTCCGCCGTGGCCGACGTCGCGACGATCGCCAGGTCCTCGCGAAGGTTCGCCCGGACGTCGATCGCGAGCGCGAGCAGCAGGTCGGCGTCGAGGTGGCGCTCGTGGCACTCGTCGATCACTATCGCGGCGACGCCCGGCAGCTCCGGGTCCCGCTGCAGACGCCGGACGAGGAGCCCCGTGGTCACCACTTCGACGCGGAGCCCCTTGCCGCCGCTGCGTTCGCCGCGCATGGCGTAGCCGATGCGCTGCCCGAGCGGTTCGCCGACCAGCATCGCCAGCCGGGTCGCGGCCGCGCGGGTCGCCATCCTGCGCGGCTCGGCGACGATGATCGTGCCCTCGAGCGCGTCGGCCAGCGCGAGCGGCAGCAGCGAGGTCTTCCCCGACCCGGGCGGCGCGACGAGCACCGCGGTCCCGCGCGACCGCACCGCGTCGACCGTGGCAGGCAGCACGGCCCGGACGGGCAGATCCGCCCCGGGCACCGACGATTCAGGCAGCAGCACGCCCTGACCGTAACCGACCATCGGCGATGCGCCGCCAGAACCCTGCAAGAATGCGTCATCGTGAACCATCTGCTGGACCTCGGGTCCCGGAAGTTCTGGCGTCTGGTCGGCAGGCCCATCGATCTCGCGACGGACCACTCCTGGTTGCGCGCCCCGATGAGCCGCTCCTCCACGGTCGGGGACGGCTGGCTCGCCGCCGAGGCCGCGCACCACGGAGGCACGGTGGACGCCGACGTCGCACCCGCGGAGCCGTCAGCAGGCCCGGCACCCGGCCCCGCACCCGGCCTGCTCTCCGCGATGACGGTCCTCGACGGTCCCGGGTTCGACGCCTCCCGGCTGGATCCGCGGGTCCGGGACTTCTACGAGCACACCGCCGCCTGGCACATGGAGGTGTGGACCGGCTGGTCGCCGCTGTTCTGGCCCGCCGGCGAGCTGATCGCGCGGGTGTTCGCCCGCCGGGTGGAGCAGCTGTCTCTCCCGATGCGTCCGCTCGACGTCGCGCACGGCATGGACAGCAAGGTCCGCGTGATCCGCGACCGGGACGGCGAGCAGGTGGGCGCCGCCTGGCTGCGGACACTCCGGCCGTCGGGCCGCTACGTGTTCAGCGGCTGCTACTCGACGCGCCGCCTCCCCGGCGCGGCACGGCCGAGCGTCCACGTCGCGTTCCCGCTCGAGTCCGGCAACGTCCAGGTGTTCCTGCGCCCCGCCGTCACCGAAGAGGGCTGGCTCGTCCTGGAGTCGCCCCCGGGACGGTTCGGGGAGGACGGCGCGTACGTCGTCGTGCACGACGGCGGGCGGGACTTCGCGGCGCGCGTCCCGCTCCACGAGACCTTCCGCCTGTACTGCGACCCGTACGGGGTGCTCCGCACCGACCACGAGCTGCGGATGTGGCGCACCTGGATGATGCGTCTCCACTACAAGATGGAGCACACCCGATGATCCACACGTTCCATCTCGCCGAGCTGCCGGCCGCCGTGACGGCGCGCGCGCTGCTACGGCCGCCGTCGGGCACCACCACGCCCGGACTGGACCACGCCGAGTGCCTGGCCCTCATGCGTCTGGGGGCACCCACCGTCTCCCTGGACCGGTTGCAGCTACGACGGATGGCGGTCTTCGCGCAGTGGCGCGACGAGGACGCCGTGGACCGTTTCCTGTCCGACGACGTCCTCGGCCGCCACCTGGCGACCGGCTGGCACGTGCGCCTGGAGTACCTGCGCCGCTGGTCCCGGCTGGCGGCCCTGCCGGGGCTGCCAGCCCGGACCGGCGACTGGGACCAGGAGGAACCGGTGGTCGCGGTGACCGTCGCGCGGATGCGGCTGCTCGAGGTGCCCCGGTTCCTGCGCTGGGGCAAGCCCGTCGAACGTCAGGTGCGCGACCACCCCGGCACCACGCTCGCCCTGGCCGCCTTCCGGCCGCCGCACACGATCTCCACGTTCTCCGTGTGGCGCACCGTGCGCGAGATGGAGTCGATGGTGCACGGCCGCTCCGGCGTCCCCGCGGACCGGCGGCACGCCGACGCGATGGTCGAACGCCGGCGCCGCGACTTCCACCACGAGTTCGCGACGTTCCGCTTCCGCCCGCTCGCGGAGCATGGCACGTGGGAGGGCCGGACGGGGATCGTCCCGCTGCGCTGATCAGCCCAGCGAACTGGTCGACGCTGCCAGTTCCTCTGCATTGACGCGACCGTCCACGTCCGGCAGCGGGGCGAGCCGGCCCGTCGCCAGCACCCAGGCGGCGAGCCCTGCGACCGGGATCGTGATGTACACCGTGACCATAGTGACGTCCACGTCTACCAGCAGGAACCCGACCAGCAGGGCAAGCACCATGTTGTTCCCGGCGTGGGCGAGGCTCGCCGTCCACACGCTGTCGCTGCGCACCCGGAGCCAGCTCAGCACGATCTCCTGGCAGACGAACGACACCGTCCACACCGCCAGGCCCACCACGACGTTGTCGAACTCGATGTATCCGACGAACGCGAGCGGGTAGTGCCAGACCGCCCAGATCAGACCGGTGGCGAGGGTCGCCGCCACGGGCCGGCCGACGAACACCCGTTGCCGTAGGTAGCCGGTCCAGCCGAACTCCTCGCCCCAGTAGATCGGCGTGAGCAGGGGCACGACGAGCAGCAGCACCGCGACCAGCGCCCAGCCGGGCAGACCAGCGATCTGGCCGTCCAGCGGGGCGAGGCGCACGCCGAACAGCGCGGCCACGGCGGCGGTGGCCGCGACGAGAGCGGCCGGGCCCAGCCACGCCATGAGGTACTGCGGCCACGCCTCGCGCAGCCGCAACCGCAGCCCGGCGTCCGCGAACCCCTCGCCGGTCACCCACCGCCGCACGACGAAGGCCGCGAGCGCCGGCGCGAATGCGAACGGCAGCTGCACCAGCGGGTTCACCAACGAGTAGCCGAGCGCCCAGGCGCCGACCATGCCCAGCCAGGCAAAGCCGAACGCGAGGCCGAGGAAAACCAGGAGCCCGCTCGCGCGGGTCTTCAGAAGTGTCATGCCCCCACAAGATCATCGGGGCACGGGCACGGTCATCGACGGCAACGGGTCATTCAGGGGTAGTGCCAGGCCTACCGTTCACCAGTCGCCGACCTCCTGGAGGAACGCGTCCGCCTCTTGTACGAGCTCCGCCGTCGGACCGTCGACGATCGTGTACGGCCTCAGCTGTCCCAGCACCCCGGCGAGCCACCCGCAGTACTCCTCGAGCAAGTACGTGTCGTCGGCGTCCGCCGACTCGCGCTCACCCTTCGCCAGGAAGAGCAGGGTCCGCGCCCATTCCAGCCCGTAGTCGCCGATGCCGGTCCGCATCTCCGTCTCCTGCGCCTCGGAGCTCTTGACGAAGAAGTCGTGCGCATGCCCCCGGAGCCGCTCGACGGTCCAGTCATCGTCGGGGTCCTCCACGCTCAGGCGGTCCGCGATCGTGTTGTGGAACCGTGCCCGCCTTGCGTGCGTGGAATCCGCACCCACCGGGGCGATGCCGATCGCCAACAGCCCACGCGCCTCCTCGGGACTCAACGGACTCTCATCCAGGAGGCGGAGGGCGACGTCGCCGAGGATCTCAGCGGCGGAGTCGTAGGTGTCGGCGACGTCTTCCTCGGGCGCGGCGACGGCGGGCGCTTCCACCGCAGGCGCCGCATCCCCGGCGAGCTCGGCGCGCCACCGCTCGGCCCGCCCGTCGGCGTCGGCGACGAGCTGGTTGTACTTCCCGGGGTTGTGGGGCTGTAGCCGTCGGTAGAGCTCCGCCGCACGGTCGGCCGCGGCGATCGCCTCGTCGACGCGCCCGTTGCGGCCGAGGACCGACGCGTGGAAGTACAACGTGGCGGCCTCGCCGTGGACGTGCCGGGGGTCTCCGGGCTCGAACCGCGCCAACATCAGGACGGCCTGCAACGAGATGTCGCTGAAGGTGAGGGCGTCAGCCCATCGTCCGGCGGCCGCCTCCCGCTCCGCGGCGGCTCCTGCCTTTGCGACCATCGCCTCGTTCTGGGCGATCAGTGCCTCGCGCCCGTACGGGTCCTTCGCCTTGCCGCGACCGAACAACCCCATCGGAACTCCCTCACGCTCCGGTGGGATCGGACGCCTGCCCTGAGCCGCCGTCCCACCGCAGCCAGCGAGCCTGCGGGTGATGTTACGGACAACATGGACACACAGACCAGGATGAATTGAAGCGAGACGGAAGGGCCCGCGGACACGATATCCGCGGGCCCCTCCGTCAACGATCTGCCTCACCTGCTCCGCTCAGTCAGCCGTACAGGTCACCGGCACCGACGACGGCGCGGTGCCGTTCCCGGTGAACCCCACCTCGGTAGACGCGCCGGCAGCCAGCGACCCGTTCCAGTCGACGTCGGAAACCGTCACCGCCGAGCCCGACGTGCTGAACCGCCCGTTCCAGCCCTGCGTGAACGACGCCGGCGCCAGGTTGAACCTCGCGGTCCAGCCGCCGATCGCGGCGCTGCCCGCGGTGATCCGGACGGCCGCCTGGAAGCCGCCGCTCCATTGGTTCACGACGGTCAGCGAGCCGGTGCAGCCACCCGGCTGCCCGATCGGGCCGTCGTCGGTGGTCGCCGTGACCGCGCCGGACGGTGGCGAGACGTTGCGCGCGGCGTCGTACGCCCGCACCGTGTACCCGTACGCCGTCTCCGGGTCCAGGCCCGACTCGGTGTACGACGTCGTGCTCGAACGGCCCACTACCGCGCCGCCCCGCAGCACCTCGTAACCCGTCACGCCCACGTCGTCCGTGGCGGCGGCCCACGTCAGGGAGACGGAGCTCGCCGTCGTGCCGGTGACCCGGAGGCCGGTCGGCGCCGTCGGCGCCTGCGTGTCCGGCTCGCCGACGCCGTCGCCCAGGAGCCGGTCGTAGTCGGCCATCGCCGTCGCGACGGCGACCTGGGCCCAGAACCGGTGGTAGGTGAACTGCGGCGCGGCGCCGCCGTCCAGGTACTCCTGGACCTCGGGGAACATCGGGTCGTCCTGGTAGAACGACCGGATGTCGAGGAACGACACCCCGGGCTCGACCTGGTCGCCGTTCGGGTTCGTGCCCGACCAGCCCGGCGGCACGTAGGTGCCGTTCCCGCCGGGGGTGAGCTCGTCGTCGAACCGGCCGTAGTCCGTGCGGGTCTCCACCGTGCCGACGCCCAGGGCGTCGCTGTCCTGGGTCCACATGGCGTCGAGCAGGGCCTTGGCGGTGTCGTCAGCGGCCTGGTCGCCCGAGGCCGCCGCGTAGTAGATCAGCGTGCGGGCGAGAGCGCCCGCGACGCCGACGTCCTGCCCGTGGTCCGTCACCTCGACGTGCAGCCCAGAGTTGCTGCCCGGGTTGGCCGGGTTCCACGTGTCGGGCTGGCCGGACCACGACAGCGTGGACGGCACCGCCCAGGAGGTGCCGGTGACGGTGATCTCCGACAGTACCCACGGCACCCACTTCTCCAGGATGGCCTCGGCCCGCGCGTCGCCCGTCTCGTGGTAGAGCTGCGCGATCCGTTCCATGCCCCAGCCCTGCATGCCGATCCACTGGTTCGACGGCGGGTCCTCGTAGACCGGGTCCTCGTCGTAGACCATGTCGTAGAACGTGCTGGTGCCTGCTGGGTGAGCGGCGTAGCGGCCGCCGACGCTGTTGGTCGCGCCGCCGGCGATCCCGCCCTCGTCGGACTGCAGCCACTGGAAGAACTCGATCTGCCGGTCCAGGCTCTCCGACCAGTCGTCCTGCGCGGTCGGTGACGCCGGGACCAGGTCCGGGTCCGTCGACAGCGCATGCGCCGCGAGCGGGTTCTGGTAGCCGAAGTGCGCGTGCGACGACCCGATGCGCCAGGCCCACGGGCCGGACGTGTCCAGCGCGCCGCCCCAGGCGTAGTACCAGGACAGCAGGTAGTGCGCCGAGCTCCGGCCGCTGCCCGCGGGGCACGACGTCGACTCGCAGCCGATCTCCTTGAAGTACTTGTCGAACAGCGAGTAGCGCAGGTAGTCGCCCATCTTGGACGCCTTGTCGACCGTGCCGGCGATCTCGCCGCCGGCGCCCTGCGCCTCGGCGAACTGCTTGGCCCAGTACACGGCCTCGATGGCCCGGGCGTCGGCGTCCGGTGCGTTGGTGTACTTCCACTGCTTCGCGTAGCTCGCGTCGCCCGTGAACAGGTCGAGGTAGCCGTTGGGCCCGCCGTAGGAGAAGTCGTCGATCGACGGCTGCGGGATGGTCTCCCACACCGACTCCTGCGGACCCCGCTGGAACGTGTTGATGTACGAGGGGCCTGGGTGGTTGGGCCCCTGCAGGGTCGACGAGCCAGGCGCCGCGCCGAAGCCGTAGATGTTGTCGACGTCGGAGAGCCAGTGCATGCCGTAGACCTCGGACGTGCCGTAGGTCTGCCGCAGCTCGGAGCCGATCGGGTCCGAGCCGACGGACACACCGGTGTCGAGCTGTGACGGGTACTGGCTCGGATGGTCGTGCTCGGGGGCGTACGTCGCCGGGTCCGCCGGGTTGTAGGCGCCGTTCGTCGGCTGGTTCTCCGTGGTCGGGATCATGTTGTCCTCGAGCGTGTCCCAGGCATGGTTGAACGGGTCCCAGTCCCCCGTGACCTGCCCGTACGACGCCTCCAGCCAGAGCCAGAAGCTGTACGCCTCCGACGTCGTCTCGTGCCCGTAGTCCGGGGCCTCGACCATCAGCGTCTCTGCTGCGTGGTACGGGATCCCCTGCGGCGAGAAGTAGCCGTTCGCCGGGTCGTGGAGCTTCTCGTACATCTCGAGGAACCGGTCGGTGTACTCACCGGCCACCGCGAGCGGCGCTGCCACGGTCGCCCCGCCGCCGTCGTCCTCCGGGGTGACGCCCGGCAGGCCGGCGCTCGCGGGCGCCATCATGCCGATCGTCGCCAGGGCCGCGACGGTGAGCGTCGCGGTCGTCGCGGCTATGCGCCGCCGTCGTCTCGGACTCCTTGGACTCCTCGGAGCCGCTGGGTCTCGGTGCATCCCGTGCATCCCGTGCATGGCGGGCCGCCTTCCTTGGTCGGTGCACATGGCCGACGCCTCGGCGGGCCGGGGCGCGTCATGACTGTCCGGTCGGAGGGCGGCGCCGGGCAACGAACCTAAAGGATTAACGTGGCGGGTTCGTGGGCCGCGCGGGACGCCGTCGGGCAGGCAGCGACAGTGCTCCGACTGGGGTTCCGGCCCGGGCGGCGGGTACCCTACGGCGTGCCAACGAACGCGGGGATCGACCCGGACGAGCTCGCTACCACCCTTCGGGTGCTGGGCAGCCTCAAGGACCTCGACCCCAACCATCCCGACGTCCAGACGGTCAAACGGGCGACCGGTTACATGTGGAAGCTGCTCAAGAAGTCCCGCAAGGCCGCGGTCCGCGATGAGATCCAGGCGCACGACCGGAGCGTCATCGAGCGGACGGCGACCGGTTCGGCGGCGCGGATCGACGACGAGACCGCCGGCATCCCGCTGGTCTCGAACACGACGGGGGCGTTCGCCGGGGAGCTGCGCACCGCCCGCGCCTGCTACATCTGCAAGGCGGACTACACGCTGGTCGACTCGTTCTACCACGGGCTGTGCCCCGACTGCGCCGCGAAGAGCCACGTGCGGCGCGACCAGCGCACGGACCTGACCGGCCGCCGAGCCCTGCTCACCGGGGGCCGGGCGAAGATCGGCATGTACATCGCGTTGCGCCTGCTGCGCGACGGCGCCCACCTCACCATCACCACCCGCTTCCCGAAGGACGCGGTGCGCCGCTTCTCGGCGATGCCCGACGCCGCCGACTGGCTTCACCGGCTCAAGATCGTCGGGATCGACCTGCGCGACCCCACCCAGGTGATCGCCCTGGCCGACGACGTCGCCGCGGCGGGCCCGCTCGACATCCTGGTCAACAACGCCTGCCAGACGGTCCGCCGGTCCCCGGGGTCGTACTCGCAGCTCGTCACGGGCGAGTCGACGCCGGTCGCCCCGCTTCCTCACGGGCTGGTAGCGCCGGAGATGGTCACGTTCGACCACATCTCGGAGGCGCACCCCGCTGCGATCGCGGGGGCGCTGACCGCCCTGTCGGTCGCCCATCACGAGGGGCAGTCGCAGGACGACGCCGTCGCGATGCACAGCGCGGCGTCCCTGACCGCGCTGGCGCTCCGGGCGGGGTCGGCCTCCCTGGACGCCCACCTGGCCGGCACAGCCGTCGACGCCGGCGGGCTGCTCCCCGACCTGCAGACGACCAACTCGTGGACCCAGGTCGTGGACGAGGTCGACCCGCTGGAGCTCCTGGAGGTCCAGCTCTGCAACGCGATCGCGCCGTTCCTGCTGATCTCGCGGCTGCGGCCCGCGATGCGCGCCGCGACGTCCAAGGCGCGGCGCGGGTACGTCGTCAACGTCTCGGCGATGGAGGGGCAGTTCTCCCGCCGGTACAAGTCCGCGGGACACCCGCACACCAACATGGCCAAGGCCGCACTCAACATGCTGACCCGGACCTCCGCTGCGGAGATGTTCGAGAAGGACCGGGTACTGATGACCGCGGTGGACACCGGGTGGATCACTGACGAGCGCCCGCACCAGGAGAAGCTGCGGATCGCCGCAGAGGGCTGGCACGCGCCCCTCGACCTGGTGGACGGCGCCGCCCGCGTCTACGACCCGATCGTCCAGGGCGAGGCCGGGACGGACCTGTACGGCTGCTTCCTCAAGGACTACGTGCCGTCGCCCTGGTAGAACTCGGATCAGGTTGCGATGGACCCGGTCCCCGAAATCTGCCTACGCAACGTTCCGAAAGTTGCATGCCGCAGATCGTGAAAGTTGTAGTCTGGCGTTTCGTAAGTCGCTGTTCTGCAGGGTCTAAGCCGCTGTTCTGCAACGCTACGGAAAAAGAGGGGCCCCGCGGACACGATTGTCCGCGGGGCCTCTCCGTCAGTCGCGAGCGCGGGCTGTCACCAGCCGCGCTCGGCCAGCCGGTGCGGCTCCGGGATCTCGTCGACGTTGATGCCATGGTCCAGGATTGGCACACCTCGCCGGCTACCTCCCAGGTCGAGTCTCTACGCGCACGTTGTCAGGAAGCGCCTTCGACAGCTGCGAGGAACAGGTCCACGTCACTCGACGGGTTGTCATCGGGAAATACGGCGCCGTCCTTCTCTCGCCGCCGCCTCAGTTTCTGTGCTCACATGGACGCGGCGGCGCGGCGCGCAACGAACTGTCCAGCGTCGACATGCTTGCCGTTGACTCCGTCCAACGCCTGCGCTGCCTTCACTGCGTCGGCGGTGGTGAGGAAAGCATCAAGGTCGCGGTCGTGGAGCAGCAACCAGGCTTCGAAGCACGGGTTCGAGAACGCAAGGTGGACCTTGGAGTGCGGTGCGGCCAACGCGACTGTCTCGGACAGCCGGGGATGCTGTCGAGGCGCCTCGACGTCCATGAGGCACCAGATCTCGTCGACATCACCGTCACTCGCCTGCTGTATGCCGGTTCAGTGACCTCGCCTTCGGTCCACACAACCAGGACGCGGCGTGGCTGCTTCCTTGCGCTGGTGCGCGACAGCGACTGCTTTCGCCCCATCGCCGGCTCAGCCCGCGAGCCCGAGCGAGCGCAACCGGGTCGGGTCGATCTCAGGGATCGCTCCGTACCGGCCATGCAGGTACGCAGACTCCAGATTCGCCGACTTGCGGACCCGCTCGCCGGCGAAGTCCGCGAGGGCTCCGAGCTCGGTCGAGCCGTCGGGACGCTTCTGGGTCAGCCAGACCTCGTCGCGATTGAGGTGGGTCAGCAGGCTCGTGTCATGAGTGGAGAAGATCAGTTGGGCGCCGCGGGGGTTGGTGCGCTGGTCGTGGAAGATCTTGATCAGCTCGGCCGACAGGACCGGATGCAGGCTCGCATCGAGCTCGTCGAAGACTACTGGTGCTCCGGTGTTCAACGCTTCGAGGACGGGCGCGATGAGGGCGAACCACGTCCAGGTGCCTTCGGATTCCTGTGACAGGTCGAGCGGCATGGCTCCTTGAGCCGTCTCGTGCAGCAGAAAGGGCCGGCGCTTGACTCCAGCGCGGCGATCCCGGAGCGTCAGGATCCCTCGCGCGGGTTGCCACGGCACGGCGGTTCGCGGTGGCGGCAGGCTGGGCTCAGTGGTCAGTCCTCGCGGGCGCTGAACACACCCCCGGCTCTAGTGGGTGCCGCGGACGACGTTGATGTTCAGCTCCAAGGAGCCGATCCTCCCGGCGAGGGTGAAGAACAGCCGGGAGTACATCTCGACGGCTCGAGCACCGGTGATGTCGCCGAGGTCGAGGATCGATCCGGTAGGCCAGCCGAACTGTTCGAGGATGCCCTCGACGGTCTTCTTCGCTTCGTCGTCGTTCCCGGCGACGAAGATGTTGTGCTCGCCGGGGATGCGGGCCGGGTCGACCATGACTTCGCAGAACACGGTGGTGAGGGACTTGACGACCTTCGTCTCGGGGAAGGCGTGCTGGACCTGCTCGCCGAGGCTGTCGGTGTTCGCCACGGTCAGTGTGGGCGGCATGCCCTGGGAGAAGTCCAGGGGCAGGGCGAGGTCGAGCAGCACCTTGCCGGCCAGGGTGTCCGCGCCGACCGCGTGCAGCGCGTCCAGTGCTACCGCTCCTTGAGTGGCGTTGAGGACGACCTCGGCGTGCGCGCCGGCGTCAGGGAAGGCCAGCAGGCGCACGTCGGGGTGGTCGGTCTGCCATCGAGCGTAGGGCGGGGTACCCATGGTGCCGGCCTGCGTACGGGCCAGGGTCGCCTCGGGGTCTCGGGTGCCGATCACGACGTCGTGCCCGAGGCCTGCCAGGCGTGCGGCGAGGACACGGCCGACCATTCCGGTTCCAAGGACGGCGATTCTCATAGGGTTCATTCCTTCAACGGGGGTTGTCAGTGCGCGTCGCGCGGAGTGATCTCGACGGTCGCGGCCTTCGGCCCGTCGGCGACCATCGGCGGCAGGTAGGGGCTACCGGCGTACTTCCGGGTGTAGGCGGCGTCGATCCTGTCACCCAGCTCGGGTTCGGTGATCGGGACGAACTCGACCGCGTGCTCGTTCCCAGCAGCAGTGATTCGTCCGGCGCGCTGCGCGATCGCGGACCGGTACCAGCGGCCGCGGGGACCGTTGTAGGCACGGACGAACAGGCGCCCATCGAGGACCACCGACCAGATCCAGGTCAGGGTGCCCGTCGTCTCGCCGTCCGCGCGGAAGGGAGCGATGTGCAGGTCGTCGGTCGCGCCGATCTTTTCGATAACGTCGCTGGGCCAGGTGGCCATGGGGATGTCCTCTCTCAGCAGGTTCCGGGATCCGGGTTTTCGGGCGTTCGGCGTCAGGGCTGAAGCAGCGCCTTGATGGCGCGGCGCTCGTCCATGGCCTGGTAGGCGTCGGCGACCTGGCTGAGCGGGAGGGTGAGATCGAAGACCTTGCCCGGGTCGATCTCGCGCCGCCAGATCCGGTCGATGAGGTCGGGCAGGAACCGGCGCACCGGCGCGGGACCGCCGTGGAGGTGGACGCCGGAGAAGAACAGCTCCTGCCCGTCGAGGGAGACGCCGTGGGAGACGCCGACGTAGCCGACGTGCCCGCCGGCCCGGGTGGAGCGGATAGCCTGCATCATCGATTCCTGGGTGCCGACGGCCTCGACGACCGAGTGCGCGCCGTACCCGCCGGTGAGCTCCTTGATCCGGGCCACACCCTCGTCGCCGCGTTCGGTCACGATGCCGGTGGCACCGAACTCGAGGGCGAGCTTCTGCCGGGACTCGTGGCGGGACATGGCGATGATCCGGTCCGCGCCGAGCTGCTTGGCGGCCAGGACCGCGAGCAGCCCGACCGCACCGTCACCGACCACGGCCACTGTCTTTCCGGGGCCGGCCTGGGCGGCGACCGCGCCGAACCATCCGGTGCCGAGCACGTCAGAGGCTGCGAGCAGCGAGGGGATCAGGTCGGCGTCGGGCTGGCCCGGGGTGGCGACCAGGGTGCCGTCGGCCAGGGGGACGCGGAGCAGCTCGGACTGGGCGCCACCTGCCCCGGCGAACTCGACGTGCGCGCAGCGGGACTGGTACCCGGCCTGGCAGATCTCGCAGGTGTTGTCCGAGGCCATGAACGATCCGATGACGAAGTCACCGACCTGGACGTTGCGCACAGCGTCGCCGACCTGCTCGACGACGCCGACGTACTCGTGGCCCATCGCGGTGGGCTGGTTGACCGGGTTGATGCCGCGGTAGTCCCACAGGTCCGACCCGCACACGCACGTGGCGGACAGGCGGATGATCGCGTCGGTCGGGGCGAGGATCTGCGGGTCCTCGCGCTGCTCATAGCGGACGTCGCCGGGGGCGTGGATGACGGCTCCGTGCATGGTTCAGCGCTCCTCGGGGGCAGGGGTGTCGGTGGTGAAGACGTTCTTGGCGACCGTCATCGCGCTCATGCCGTTGGGCCAGCCGGTGTAGAACGTGAGGTGGGTGATCGCCTCCTTCAGCTCGTCCTCGGTGACGCCGTTGCGACGGGCGAAGTCCAGGTGGAACGTGAGCTGGTCGGTCTTGCCCATCGCGGTGAGCGCGGCGATCGTGACCAGGCTGCGGTCCCGCTTGGACAGGCCGTCGCGCTCCCATACCTCGTCGAACAGGACCTTGTCGGTGTAGTGCGCGAGCCCCGGCGCGAAGTCGCCGAAGGCCTGCTGACCCCCGGTCCACCCCCCGGTGCTCTCGACGTCCTCATGGGTGTTGTTCTCGCTCATCAGTGCTCCCTTTCCTTCCGTCTCGGCGCGCTCGCGCAGCACCAGAGGCGAGTTCCGCTCGGCTGCTTCGCGGGCATCTCCAATCAAGCACGCCGCCTGCACAGGTGGGAGTCACTGATGAGAGGTGTCCTGGTAGGGCATCCCTGAGTTCGGTGAGGTGTCGTAACGTCGAAGGCATGGACAACCGGACCGAGGTGCGCGAGTTCCTGATGACGCGCCGCGCCAAGCTCACTCCCGAGCGGGCGGGCCTGCCCACCGGCGGTAGCCACCGCCGGGTCGCGGGGCTACGGCGCAGCGAGGTCGCCGCGCTCGCGGATGTGAGCGTCGAGTACTACGCGAGGATCGAGCGCGGCAGCCTCGTCGGCGTCTCGGACGCCGTGCTCGACTCGATCGCGCGTGCCCTGCAGCTCGACGACGCCGAGCGCGAGCATCTGTTCGACCTTGCGCGTGCCGCCGCCGGCGCGACCGCTCCGGTACGCCGGCGCAAGCCCAAGAACTGGGTCGCCCGCCAGAGCCTGATCCGTGCGCTGGACGTGATCACCGACGGGCCGGCATTCGTGCGCAACGGGCGCATGGACATCCTCGCCACCAACCTGCTCGGCCAGGCGTTCTACGACCAGGTCTTCGAGGGCCCGGGGCGCGGCAACCTGGCCCGGTTCTGCTTCCTCGACGAGCGCGCCAAGGAGTTCTACCCCGACTGGGCGGCCGCCGCCGACGTCACCGTGTCCATCCTTCGGACCGAGGCCGGGCGCGACCCCGGCGACAAGCAGCTGCACGACCTGATCGGTGAGGTGTCCACCCGCAGCGACGAGTTCCGCACCCGGTGGGGCGCGCACGACGTGCGCCGCCACGGCAGCGGCACCAAGGGCTTCCACCACCACGTCGTCGGCGACGTGACCCTGACCTACGAGGGGATGGAGCTCACCGCCGAACCGGGGCTGTCATTCCTCGTCTACACCGCCGAGCCCGGCTCGCCCAGCGAGGAGCGTCTTCGCCTCCTGGCGAGCTGGGCCGCCACGACGACCACCCAGCCGCGGCCGCACGAGTCCGCCGCGAAGAGCCAGAAGGAGACCCGACCATGAAGATCGTCCCCGCGGGCACGACCGTGAAGAACCCGCCTGCGCAGTTCACCGGCGACGTGTGGGTCGACACGATCGTCGCACCGCAGGAGCCCGACCAGCGGATGGTCGTCGCCCGCGTCCGGTTCGCGCCGGGTGCCCGCACCGCCTGGCACTCGCACGCGAACGGGCAGACCCTGCATGTCACCGACGGCGTGGCTCTGATCGGCACCCGTGACGGGAACGTCATCCGGGCGACCCCGGGCCAGACGATCTACACGCCTCCCGGCGAGGAGCACTGGCACGGGGCCGCACCGGACCGGTTCATGGAGCACCTCGCCATGCTGGAGAACGCCGACGACCCCGCCACGACCACAACCTGGCTCGAGCACGTCACCGACGACGACTACACCCGCGCCGACCACACCACGACGGAGGCTTGACCGTGCACACCAGGATCCTCGGCCAAGGCCTGGAGGTCTCGGCGATCGGCCTCGGCGCCATGGGTATGTCCCAGAGCTACGGCCCCAACCCCGGCGACCGCAGCGAGATGATCGCCGTCCTGCGCTCCGCACTGGACAGTGGGGTGACGTTCTTCGACACCGCCGAGGTGTACGGCCCGTACGACAACGAAGACCTCGTGGGTGAAGCCCTGGAACCGGTGCGGGACCAGGTAGTGATCGCCACCAAGTTCGGCTGGGACATCCAGGACGGGCGCAGCGTCGGGCTCAACAGCAGACCCGAGCAGATCCGTCGCGTCGCCGAGGAGTCCCTGCGCCGCCTGCGCACCGACGTGATCGACCTGTTCTACCAGCACCGCGTCGACCCCGACGTGCCCATCGAGGAGGTCGCCGGCACCGTGGGCGACCTGGTCGCCGAGGGCAAGGTGCGCCACTTCGGGCTCTCCGAGCCGTCCGTCGCCACGATCCGTGCCGCGCACGCCGTGCACAGGATCACCGCCGTGCAGAGCGAGTACTCGTTGTGGACCCGCGACCCCGAGACCGAGGTGCTGCCTGCCCTCGCCGAGCTCGGCATCGGGTTCGTGCCCTTCAGCCCCCTGGGCAAGGGTTTCCTCACGGGCACTGTCGACACCACCACCACGTTCACCGACGACGACATCCGCCACCGCGTCCCGCGTTTCGAGGCGGACAACCTGGCCGCCAACCGGGCACTCGTCGACCACGTCAAGGCACTCGCCGACGACAAGGCTGTCACTCCGGGGCAGGTGGCGCTGGCCTGGCTGCTCGCCCAGCAGCCGTGGATCGTTCCCATCCCCGGAACTCGCCGCACCTCCCGCATCCAAGAGAACGCCGCCGCGACCACGGTTGCCCTGTCCGCGGACGAGCGCGCCGACCTCGACGCCCTCGCCCAGCGCGTCGGCGTCCACGGCGACCGCTACAACGCCACCCACATGGGCTACGTCAACCGTTGAGTCGCGCCGCCTGACACCCGCCCGGCCAAGGAAGGAATCACCCATGCAGTACACGCACCTCGGCCGATCCGGCCTGCTCGTCAGCCGTATCGGACTGGGCACCATGAACTTCGGCGATGTCACCGACAAGCCGGCCAGCTTCGAGATCATGGACACAGCGGTCGAGGCCGGCATCAACCTCTTCGACTCTGCCGACGTCTATGGCGGCCCCCAGTCCCCGGACATGGAGAAGGGGTTCGGCACGTCCGAGGAGATCATCGGCGAGTGGTTGGCCAAGAGCGGCCGCCGTGACGAGATAGTCCTGGCCACGAAGGTCTATCAGCCGATGGGGCTCGGGCCGAACGACCGACGCTTGTCCGCCTATCACATCAAGCGGGCCTGCGAAGCGAGCCTTCGACGGCTGCAGACCGATCACATCGACCTGTACCAGATGCATCACGTCGACCGGTCCACCCCGTTCGAAGAGATCTGGCAGGCCATGGAGCAGCTGGTGAACGAGGGCAAGATCACCTACGTCGGGTCCAGCAACTTCGCAGGCTGGGACGTCGCTACCGCCCAGCTGACCGCCCAGTCACGACACTTCCTCGGGCTCGTGTCCGAGCAGAGCCATTACAACCTCACCAACCGCGCCATCGAGCGCGAGCTCGTCCCGGCACTGCAGCACTTCGGCATCGGGCTGATCCCGTGGAGCCCTCTCGCGATGGGGCTGCTCGCCGGTACGCCAGAGAACGACGCCGCCGCGCGCCGCAAGGCCCCCGAGGTCCAGGAGAAGCTGCGCCAGCTCGCCGACCAGCTCGGCAGCTACGAGCGCCTGTGCGCCGAGCTAGGGCATTCGCCCGCAGAGGTGGCCCAGGCGTGGCTGCTGCACCAGCCCGTCGTCTCCACGCTCATCGCCGGCGCCCGCACGACCAGCCACCTCGAAGCGAGCCTGCGAGCCGGATCGATCAGCCTCGACCCCGACACACTCGCCGCGCTCGACCAGATCTGGCCCAGCCCCGGCGAAGCACCCCAGGCCTACGCCTGGTGACCGCGAGCCGCACGACAAGGCACCGCGCGAGCCGACCACGCACCGAACTGGCCAGCCCGAGGACTAACACCTCCCCACGGTCCGACGGCGGTTGTGGGTATCCAGAGGGCGTGCCTACGCCAGATGCTCGGTGAAGAACTCGGCCATGCGCGCCACCGCCGGCTCGACGTATTCGGGCCCGACGTAGAGGTTGAAGTGCGACGCCCCCGGGATCACTAAGTGTCCTTGGACTCCTCGGCCCGGTCGTGTATGCGTTCTGGCTGAATCCCTGCGTCTCCGCGTTCTCCTTCTTCGCCGTCCTCTGATGCCGCTGCGGATCGGGTGCGCTGTCGGCGAGAACTGACGACCGGTGGCAACGTCTGACGGTCTTTCCAGACCGGTAGTCACCCCGCCGACGTCCCAGATCACTGTTCTGAAAGCCGAAACCCGCTGTTTCGTTGCAGGTCGGCAACCGTTCTGGCAACCTCGCGCAGGTTCGCGAGAACATGCAAACGCGCATGTCAAAGGGCGAGGGCACGCACAGGAGATCTTGATGACCCGAAGAACCCGCGCCACGACCGCCGTCGTCGGCGCACTGGTCGCCACCCTCGTTGCCGGCTCCTTCGCTGCCTGCACGAGCGTTCCGGCCTCCAGCCCTCCGGAAGACACGGACACCTCGTCCTCCGAGTCGACGTCACCCGAATCGACGTCGAACACCAGCACCCCCAGCCCGACGGCCGACCCGATGCAGAGGTCCCAGGAGTATGGCGAGCAGATCGCGGCGACGCTCGTCGATGCGCTGGACGGCGCGGAGCGCGCCGCGCCCGATGACATCACTGCCGAGATCTTCGAAACCCCCGACGGCCCGCATGCTTCAGCGACATCAGCCTGGGAGTGGAAGGGCGTGTTCCTCCTGTCCTCGAGATCGGAGGTGTCCGCACAGGAAGCCGTCGAACGCATAGAGGATCAACTTCTGGCCGACGACGAGGCCGGGTGGACCGTCTCCCATACCTACGAGACCGACGACTTCGCGGCACACTCCTACGAGATCGTCCCGGACGGTCGCGCAACCGCCGAGTGGTGGATGGAGCTCTTCGTCAGCATGCCCGAGCCCCCTGCCGAGCAGCGCATCCGCGCCTTCATCTACGGGCCGTCGATCCACGGCCCGGACGTCGAGGGCTCGGAATAGTCACTGCGCCAAGAGCCCGATCGTCGAAGCTGGTGAGGACCGCCCGCGCAGCCTCGGTCGCATACCCATGCCACGCTCCCGGAACCGGCGGATCTGCTCCGGGATAGTTGAGAACGGCTTCGCATAGGTACTGTCCATGCTCGTGACACAGACATCATCCTGGTGTCACTGTGATGCGCAAGAAGAGAACAGACCCGCGTCTCATCGTGAGAAGTGGGCCTGTCATGTTGATGTGACTCAACTGGCTCCCCCAGGGCGGTCAGGAGATCGGGACGCCAGCAAGCCGCAAGAGGGGGACGAAGCATCAGTAATCGCGCTCGGCCAGACGAGCCGGGCAGGCTCGGCATCTGCGCGTTCTCCTCCGCGGTGTCGGACGCAGACGACAGGTACGGCCGATTGATCACAGCGGCGCGCCTCGACGCGACAACCGGTTGCCGGCGGAGGCCGGCCAGAGTCGCACCTGGTTCGCAAGCGCCTCATGGAACCACGCGGCCGAACCTTTGACCGAGCATGTCGATCACCGGCGGCTACGCGTTGGGCAGCCTCGCGCCAAGGCCGAGCTACTCAGCGATCGTGGCTTGGGTGAACCCCGGCTTCCGTCAGGACCTCGATGGCAGCTCCGCCGTCGCCGTACACGACGGTCCCGCTCGCCCACACCTTGCCAGAGAACCGACCGGGGTGGCCTTGTGTCGGGACTGTCCACCAGGATGATCGACGGTCACAGTGAAGACACCGGTGGTGAACGCCGCTACCAGTTGGCCTCTCACCAAAGCGTCTCGCGAGTCCAGCCACCGTTAGGTGTACGAGCGGTCTCGATCTCTTCTGGCGTGGGCACCGTCCCCATGCCGACCAGAGTAGGCGCCGACCCGCGGAAGTCGAGGCAGAACGTGATATCGGTCAGACGTTCATTCGAGTCGGCGCCCCATGCCGGTGTCCAAGATTGACCAGGGACAACACCCAAGACGCCAGAAGCGCCGAGGACCGAGCAGGTCCCCGACGCTCCGGGCATCAACGCTGGTCAGAGACAGTTCACCAGCCGCGCTCGGCCAAGCGGTGCGGCTCCGGGATCTCGTCGACGTTGATGCCGTGGTCCAAGATTGGTACAGGCCGTCGTCTTTGCCGCACGACTTGTGGTCGTTCTGCCGCACACCCAATGGTCGCGCCGCCAGGCACGCCTCATCAGGCGTACACATCAGGGTGCGCAGAAGGACGGACTCCATCGCCCGGCCAGCGGGTCGACCGTCACAGGTCCACCACTCGTCGAAGGCCGGCGTCGACGGCATCCATCAGGTTGTCAGGAAGCGCGAATCCGGTGGGTTCGATGTCAGTGCGGTCCACGGTCATCGGCTGGGACACGTTGACGACCGAGTCCTTCGGCAGCCCGGACGCCAAAGCTGGGAGGAACACGTTGCCAGGATGCCGCGCGAGGGCCGTGTTCGAGGTGATCGGCAGGACGACGACGGTCGCGATGCGGGATTTGTTGTACTGATCGGACTGTACGACGACGGCAGGCCGCCGCTTGGCCGGAGCGCTGCCCCGGGGTTCTCCGAAGTCGACCCAGCACACCTCTGCGCGCCGGATCACCACTCGTCCGAAGCCTCGACCAGGCGCGCGTTCGCGGCACGGCGAAACTCGGCGGTGTCGTCGCCGGGCTGCCCGATGGCGTCGATCGCGTCGTCGATCTGCTCGGTCAGGTCTGCACTGGTCAGTTCGTCGGCGTAGTGCTCAGCGGCACGCCGATAGAACTCCGACCGCGTCATGCCGTGCTTCTGCGCGATGTGGTCGAAGCGCTCCGCCGTGTGGTCCGGGAGGCTGATCGCTGTCTTCATGGATCAAACGGTATAACTTTTTCTACCGCCCCGCCAGAGAGGTGCGCGAGGACGCGTCGATCCACGCGGCGGCTACTGCCTCACGAACTCTGTCGGCGGGTACCGCCAGGGCGAACCACGCACCCATGGTCTGTTCACGCCACCCGCCGCTCAAGAGCAGCCATTCCACCTGCTCGGAAGTCGGTCGCATACCCGCTCTGATCAGCTTGCGCCGGAACCTGCGTGCAGCATCCGGATCGAATTCGGTCGGCGCCTCCACCAAGTACATCTTCAGGTAGAACGGCCGAACCAGCCGCCTGATCAGCCGGGCGTCTTCACGGGTATAGAGCAATGAGCTGCGCCCCTCTCCTGCCCCGGACTGGCCCCACTCATACTCCGACAACGGCGCCGACACATGACCTTGATTCAATAGGCTCCAGGCGGCCGTTATCGGACGGGTCATGGCTCTGCCCGAGCCTACTGAACCCAACCCAGCCACGGCCACAGGGGCCACCGTGCCCAGGAAAGCAGAAGAGCCCCGCGGACTCGATGTCCGCGGGGCCCCTCCGTAGAAGACCTAGCTCACCAGCCGCGCTCCG
This sequence comes from Promicromonospora sp. NPDC023805, assembly GCF_040639635.1. Taxonomy (NCBI): domain Bacteria; kingdom Bacillati; phylum Actinomycetota; class Actinomycetes; order Micrococcales; family Promicromonosporaceae; genus Promicromonospora; species Promicromonospora sp. NPDC023805. The sequence goes on from NZ_JBFAAH010000001.1 coordinate 350,906, forward strand.
CCAGCCGAACCGGCGCAGCTTCTTCCTCGACGTTGATGCCGACCATCGCCTCGCCGAGACCGCGCGAGACCTTGGCGATCACGTCGGCGTCGTCGAAGAACGTGGTGGCCTGGACGATCGCCTTCGCACGCTGCTCGGGGTTGCCCGACTTGAAGATGCCCGAGCCGACGAACACGCCCTCGGCGCCGAGCTGCATCATCATCGCGGCGTCGGCCGGGGTGGCGATGCCGCCAGCGGTGAAGAGCACGACCGGCAGCTTTCCGGTGGTCGCGACCTCCTTGACCAGCTCGTACGGCGCCTGCAGCTCCTTGGCGGCGACGAACAGCTCGTCCTCCGGCAGCGAGGCCAGGCGGCGGATCTGCTGGCGGATCTGACGCATGTGCGTGGTCGCGTTCGACACGTCGCCCGTGCCGGCCTCGCCCTTCGAGCGGATCATCGCCGCGCCCTCGGTGATGCGGCGCAGCGCCTCACCCAGGTTCGTCGCGCCACACACGAAGGGAACGGTGAAGTTCCACTTCTCGATGTGGTTCGTGTAGTCCGCCGGGGTCAGCACCTCGGACTCGTCGATGTAGTCGACGCCGAGCGACTGCAGCACCTGCGCCTCGACGAAGTGCCCGATGCGCGCCTTCGCCATCACGGGGATCGAGACGGCCTCGATGATGCCGTCGACCATGTCGGGGTCGCTCATGCGCGACACGCCGCCCTGCGCACGGATGTCCGCAGGCACCCGCTCCAGCGCCATGACGGCCACCGCGCCCGCGTCCTCGGCGATCTTCGCCTGGTCGGGGGTGACGACGTCCATGATGACGCCGCCCTTGAGCATCTCGGCCATACCGCGCTTCACGCGCGCGGTGCCGACCGTACCCACGGTGTTCTCGCCGGTCACGGATTCAGTCACGGTTACCTCGCAAAGTTCTCGCCGATGGGATCGACGCCGGTCGTTCCGGGCGCGGTCGGCGCCCTGAGCGGATTCTATCGCCCGACCCGACCCACCCAGTCCGCCGTTCACAGGGCGATCACCCGCCGTTGGGCTCCAGGGCGTGCGGCAGGGCGTCGTCCAGCTCGACGGTGCGCGGCATCGGCGCCCGGCCCGCCAGGTGGAACAGCCGGACGTACCAGAGCCTGCGCACCCGCCGCGTCTGCGCGACCGCCTCGTTGTGGAACCGGCGCGCCAGCGTCGCGCGGTACCAGGCCGCGGCGAGCGCCGCCATGATCTCGCTCGACGGCCCCGCCAGGAGGAGCTGTATCGACTCCGGCTCCCCCATCGCCTCGCGCAGGGTCGCCGTGAGCCCCGACTCCGCCCGCTCCCGGTCCGGGCCCAGCCCGTCCATCTTCAGCGCGGCGGCGGGCGAGGTGACGGGTCCGGCGTCCGACGCCGTGTACGCGGCGTCCGCCACCAGGATGGCGCTCGCGGGGTCCAGCGCGCCCGACGCCGCGAGCTCGACCGCCGTCGACGCCCTGCGCACGAGCTGCGAGTCGAGGGCGATCCGCGACGCGGCGACCTTGCGGTGCAGCCGGTCCACGCGGTAGGCGGCCCGCCAGGCGAGCAGCAGGCCGATCGCGAGCACCCCTAGGGCTACGAGCGCCATCTCCGACCAGGTCATGCGTCGCCTCCGACCCGGCGCGGGAAGAGTCCCATGATGCGTCCGACGACGTCGCCGCCGATGGCGTTGTCGGCGGCGAGCGTCATGTCGTAGACGGCGAGCACCTGCTCGGTGACGCCGGACCAGTCGAACCGCTGGACCCACTGCGTCGCGTGGGCGCGGTAGGCGTCGCGTCGCGCCGGGTCGGCGAGCAGCGCGAGCACCGTGGCGGCGAGGTCGTCGGGGTCTCCGGTGCGGAAGAGGGCGCCGGCGGCGCCGTCGTCCAGGACGCGCTGGAAGGCGCCGAGGTCGCTGGCCACCACGACGGCCCCGGCGGCCATGGCCTCGACGAGCACTATGCCGAAGCTCTCCCCGCCGGTCTGGGGGGCCACGTACAGGTCGGCGGAGGCCAGGAGCTCGGCCTTCTCGGCGTCGGTGACGCCGCCGAGGAACTCGACGGACGAGGCCTGCTCGCCCAGCAGCTCACGGGTCTCGGCGACTATGTCGTCCCCGCGGCCCGCCACCAGGAACCGGGTGCCGGGCTTGCCGGCGAGGATCGTGGGCACGGCCTGCACGAGAAGGTTCAGGCCCTTGCGCGGCTCGTCGAGCCGGCCGAGGAACGCGACGGTCGGGGCGGAGGGTGTCCCGGTCCACTCGGGGCGCCGGGGGCTGCTCGCGAACACTTGCGTGTACACGCCGTTCGGGATGACGACGGCGTCGCCGCCGAGGTGGTCCACCAGGGTGCGGCGCGCGTCCTCGGACACGGCGATCCGGGCGGCGACCTTCTCCAGGGACTGGCGGACCAGCGGGTAGGCGACCTGGAGCGCCCGCGAGCGCACCTGCGACGTGTGGAAGGTGGCGACCACCGGCTCGGTCGTCTGCCACAGCGCGAGCATCGACAGCGACGGCACCATCGGCTCGTGCAGGTGGACGATGTCGAACGCGTGGCCGCCGATGCCGCCCTCGAGCCAGCGACGGACCCGGGTGGCGGTCAGCGGCCCGAAGGTGAGCCGTGCGACCGACCCGTTGTAGGGCACGGGGACTGCGCGGCCGGCGGCGGTGACGACGTCGGGCAGCTCCGTGTCGTCGCTGGACGGGGCGAGCACCGACACCTCGTGGCCGGCGGCCTGCAGCGCCTCGGCGAGGTCGCGCACGTGGAACTGGACGCCGCCCGGGGCGTCGAAGGAGTAGGGACAGACGATGCCTATCCGCAGCACGCGGTGGCTGCGGCGTCGGACGCCTCTCATCCGGTCTCCCGCGCGCGGCGGGCGGCGTTCTGGCGGGCGGGTCCGAGGTCGTCGACGAACACGCGCTGCAGCATGTGCCAGTCCTCGGTGTGCTCGACGATCGTCCGCGCGAGCCGGTCCACCCAGCCCTGCGTGAGCAGGCGGGCCCGCTCGTCGCGCGGCAGCCCGGCGTCCGGTACGGGGAGCGGCGGGTGGAAGGTGATGACGATTCCCCACGGCGTGCGGGCGGCCCGACGTCGGTCGCCGCGCAGCCGCTCGTAGGTGATGCTGACCGCGTGCACGGGGACGCCGGCCTCCAGGCCGAGCAGGGCCGGCCCGGCGGCGACCCGGGCCCGGTGCCCCGCGAGGTCCACCTCGATGCCCGTCGAGGTGAGGTCACGGTCGCTGAGCAGCGGGATGAGCTTGCTGCCCTCCTTGGCGCCGCGGACCAGCGCGCCGAGCACGTCTCCGCCGCCGAGGGCCAGCACGTTGATGCCGAGGGAGCTGCGGAACCGGACGAACTCGTCGAACAGCTCGTCGGGCTTGAGCCGTTCGGCGACGGTGAGCACGCTCGCGAGGTACTGGGAGCCGTAGGCCCCGGCCAGGTCCCAGTTGCCGAGGTGGGCCAGCGCCAGGGCGGCCGCTCCCCCGCCGTCGACCACCGGCCGCACATGCTCGTCGTAGCCCACTACACGCACGCGCGCCCGGAGCTGCTCAGGCGTGATGCCCTGCAGGGTGAACGCCTCACGGAAGTACCGCATGTAGCTGCGCATCCCGGCGCGGGACAGGCGGCGGATCGCGGCGGCGTCGAGGTCCGGCCGGACCCGCGCGTAGTTGGCCTCCATCCGGCGCACGCTCTTGCCGTGCCGCAGCCAGGTGACGTCGGCCACCACGGTGAACAGGGCCCGCAGGACGGGCTCAGGGATCTTCGTCGCGTTCCGCCACGCGAACGTGTGCGCCGCCGCGACGTTCATCAGGCCTCCTGCCCGGCCCTGCTGGTGAGCTGCGCCCGCACGGTCGCCATGCGCTGGAAGACGGTGACGAGGCTCGCGAGCGCCAGCAGCGTCAGGACCACCTCCAGTACCACCACCGGCAGGCCCACCTGGATGAACGTGAACGGGACGAGCGCGAGCAGGAGCCGGTCGGCGCGTTCGGCGATGCCGACCTGGGCGGTGGCGCCGACGCTCTCGGCCCGTGCCCTGGCGTAGGGCACGACGCTCCCGAGCACCAGGCAGGCCAGCGCGACGGCGATGCCCCAGAGGCCGTTGTGCTCGTCGGGGTGCAGCACGAACCAGAGCATGATGCCGCCGAACACGGCGCCGTCGGCCACGCGGTCCAGCGTGGAGTCGAGGAACGCGCCCCACGGCCCGGACCGCCCGGACATGCGCGCCATCACGCCGTCGAGCGAGTCGAACAGGACGAAGAACCCGACCAGGAGGCCGCCCACGAGCGTGTACCCCAGGGGGAACAGCGTCAGTGAGATCGCCGAGACGATCAGCGTGCCGGCGATGGTCACGGCGTCCGGCGAGACCCGCAGCGCGAGCAGCAGCCGGGCCAGGGGCGTGAACACCGTGGTCATGAGGGAGCGCAGGCTCCGTAACATTCAGTTCTCCTCTTGGTTGCCGCCCCCTGCGGTCACCCACGCCTCCGCGAGCCGGCGGCGAGTCTCTCCCAGCAGCTCGGGCAACGCCTTGGTCTGTCCCACCACGGGCAGGAAGTTCGCGTCGCCCAGCCAGCGAGGCACCACGTGCTGGTGCAGGTGCGCCGCGATGCCCGCGCCCGCGACCTCGCCCTGGTTGATACCAAGATTGAAGCCTGCGGGCGCATACACGGCGCGCGACACGCGCATGGCCTGCTGAGTCATCTGCGCCAGCTCGACGGTCTCGGCAGCGTCGAGGTCCGTGTAGTCCGAGACGTGCCGGTACGGGAGCACCATCAGGTGCCCCGAGTTGTACGGGTAGAGATTCAGCACCACGTAGCACCGCTCCCCGCGGGCGACGACGAGTCCCTGCTCGTCGTCGCCCTGCGGGATGCGGCAGAACGGGCACTGCCCGACCGTCGAGTCGGCCGGCTTGTCCTGACCCCCGATGTAGACCATGCGGTGCGGCGTCCACAGCCGCTGCTGGCCGTCGTCGGGCGGGCCGAAGTCCGCTGCGTCCTGGACGGTGGGTTCCATCAGGCCTGCTGCGACCGCTCGGCCACGGCCGCCACGATGCGCTCGACGGCGTCGGCCACGGGCACGCCGTTCTCCTGCGCGCCGTCGCGGAACCGGAACGAGACGGCGCCGGCCTCGGCGTCCTCACCGCCGGCGATGAGCGTGAAGGGCACCTTCTCCTTGGACGCGTTGCGGATCTTCTTGGCGAACCGGTCGTCCGACAGGTCGATCTCGACGCGGACACCGCGGGCCATGAGCTGCGCGGCGACATCCTTCACGTAGTCGTCGAACGCCTCGGCGACGGGCACGAGCTTGACCTGCACGGGGGCGAGCCAGGCCGGGAAGGCGCCCGCGTAGTGCTCGATGAGCACGCCCATGAACCGCTCGATGGAACCGAACTTGGCCGAGTGGATCATCACCGGCTGCTGGCGCGTGCCGTCGGCGGCCGTGTACTCCAGCCCGAAGCCCTTGGGCTGGTTGAAGTCGTACTGCACGGTGCCCATCTGCCAGGTCCGCCCGATGGCGTCCTTGGCCTGCACGGAGATCTTCGGACCGTAGAACGCGGCGCCGCCCGGGTCGGCGACGAGCTCCAGGCCGGTCTCGCGGCCGACCTCCTCGAGGATCTTCGTGGCCGCGACCCAGTCCTCGTCGGAGCCGACGAACTTGTCCGGCTTGGAGTCGTCCCGCGTGGACAGCTCCAGGTAGAAGTCGTCCAGACCGAAGTCGCGCAGCACGCTCAGCATGAAGTCGAGGAGGTGCTTGACCTCCGACGGCGCCTGCTCGGGCGTCACGTAGGAGTGCGAGTCGTCCTGGGTCAGGCCGCGCACGCGGGTCAGGCCCTGCACCACGCCGGACTTCTCGTACCGGTACACCGAACCGAACTCGAACAGGCGCAGCGGCAGCTCACGGTACGAGCGCCCGCGCGCGGCGAAGATCAGGTTGTGCATCGGGCAGTTCATGGCCTTGAGCCGGTACTTGGACCCCTCGAGGTCCATCTCCGGGAACATGGTGTCCGAGTAGTACGGCAGGTGCCCCGAGGTGTGGAACAGCCCGTCCTTGGTGATGTGCGGCGTGCCGACGTAGGAGAAGCCCTCCTCGATGTGCCGCTGGCGGACGTAGTCCTCCATGACGCGCTTGATCACACCGCCCTTGGGGTGGAACAGCGGCAGGCCGGAGCCGACCTCGTCGTGGAAGCTGAACAGGTCCATCTCGGCGCCGATGCGGCGGTGGTCGCGGCGCTCGGCCTCGGCCAGCCGCTCCAGGTGCGCCCTGAGCTCGTCCTTGGAGGGCCAGGCGGTGCCGTAGACGCGCTGCAGCATCGGGTTCTTCTCGCTGCCGCGCCAGTAGGCGGCCGCCGAGCGCATGAGCTGCACGCCGTTGCCGATCAGGCGCGTGCTCGGCAGGTGCGGCCCGCGGCACAGGTCGCTCCAGACCACGGTCTCGCTCTCGCGCCCCGCGCCCCGGACGTTGTCGTAGATGGTGAGCTCGGCGCCACCCACTTCAACGTTCTCGCCGTTGTCGTCGTCGCCCGAGCCGCCCTTGAGGCCGATCAGCTCCAGCTTGTACGGCTCGTTCGCCAGCTCGGCGCGCGCCTCGTCCTCGGTGACGACCCGGCGGCGGAAGGTCTGCCCCTCCTTGATGATGCGGCCCATGATCTTGTCGAGGTTCTTGAGGTCCTCGGGCGTGAACGGCGTCTCGACGTCGAAGTCGTAGTAGAAGCCGTCGGTCACGGGCGGGCCGATGCCCAGCTTCGCGTCCGGGTTGACCTGCTGCACCGCCTGGGCGAGCACGTGCGCGGCGCTGTGCCGCAGCACGGCAAGGCCGTCGGGCTCGGCGACCGTCACGGGCTCGACCTTGTGGCCGGCCGGGATCTCCCGGTCGAGGTCCCACAGCTCACCGTTCACCCGGACGACCACGACGTCGCGGCGCGTGCCGTACAGCTCGATACCGGTGGTCGTCGCGGTGGTCGTCGTCGCCTCCGTGCCGGTATCAGCCGGGTTGAGTGCGGCAGGGCTGGGCGGCGATACGACGTCGGACACAGGGGTGCTCCTTGCGAAAGCTGAACGAAACGGATCGAGGGGCACCGTCCGCGGACGGTGCCCCTCGATCGTACCGATACAGCAGCGGTCCCGTGCCTGCGGTCGCACCGCAGGAGGACCGGTGAGTCAGCTCTGGCCGAAGTCCTTGGCCTTCTCGCCCAGCGAGTCGATGAGGCCGTCCGCCTTGTCGGGCGCGATCTCCTTGAGCTTGTCGGTAGCAGCGTCGACGTTCCCGTCGTTGAGCTGCTCCTTCGCCTTCTCGATGTTGTCCGGGTCGGTCACGAACTCCTTGGCCTTGTCAAAAAGCCCCATGTTCGAATCCTCTCGACACAGGCACACCGCTGTGCGCCCCCTGCTCGGCGACGGGGATCCGCCACCAGTCGAGAACCTACGCGCACCCTGCCGCCCGCGCACTGCTGGGCTGGGCAGATCGGAGCATTCCGGGCCCAGGAGTCGGCAGGTGGGCTCCGCGTCTCGTACCGTCAGGCCGTGGAGTACGTCGAGTACCTGACCATCGCCGTCGCAGCGGCTGCCCTCATCATCGCCGTGACCGCGCTCGCGCCCCGGGCCGGCGTCGCGTCGCCCCTCGTGCTCGTGGTGCTCGGCGCCGGCGTGAGCCTGCTGCCGTTCGTCCCGGCGGTCGAGGTACCGCCCGAGCTGATCCTCGGCGGTGTGCTGCCCCCGCTCCTGTACTCGGCGGCGGTCGGTCTGCCGTCCATGGACTTCCGGCGCGACTTCGCGGCCATCGGCGGGCTGTCGGTCACCCTCGTGGTGATCAGCTCGGTGCTGCTGGGACTGCTGTTCCGGTGGCTGATCCCGGGGATCGACCTGGCCACCGCCATCGCCCTTGGCGCCATAGTCAGCCCTACCGACGCCGTGGCGACGACCATCGTCAAACGGCTCGGGGCGTCACCGCGCAGCTCCACGATGCTCGAGGGCGAGTCTCTGCTCAACGACGCCTCGGCGCTGGTGTTGCTCCGGTCGGCGATCGCGGCGACGGCGGCGACCGTCAGCCTGTGGGAGGTCGTCGGCGACTTCGCGTACGCCGCCGGCGTGGCGGTCGCGATCGGTGTGCCCGTCGGCTGGGTGGGCCTGCGGATCCGCAAGCGGCTGGGACACGCCGCGCTGAGCACCGCCATGTCGTTCGTCGTCCCGTTCGCGGCGTACCTGCCGGCGGAGGAGCTGCACGCGTCGGGCCTGGTCGCCGTGGTGGCGGCGGGCCTCGTGACCGGCAACGGGTCAGCACGGCACCTGCGGCCGCAGGACCGGATCGCCGAGCGGTCCAACTGGCACACCGTCGAGCTGCTGCTCGAGGGCGCGGTCTTCCTCGCGATGGGCATCCAGCTGTTCGACCTGATCGAGGACGTGGAGCGCGGCAACGGCTCGGTCCTGCAGGCCGCGGGCGTCGCCGCGATCGCGGGCGCCGTGGTGCTCGTGGTGCGGGCGGCCTTCGTCACCCCGCTGATCGGCATCCAGGCGCGCAGGGCGCGCCGCGGCGAAGCCGTCCGGGAGACCCTGTCGGGCTTCCAGGACCGCATAGACCTCCGGGTCGCCGCCACCCCTCCCCCGGCCGCCGGGAACGCGGAGGTCAAGGGCAGGCGGTCGACCGCCGCCCGGCTGGAACGGATCCAGGGCACGCTGCGCCGCCGCACCGCCGACATCGACTACGTCCTCGCCAAGCCGCTCGGCTGGCGCGAGGGCACCCTGCTGGTGTGGGCGGGCATGCGCGGCGTGGTGACGCTCGCCGCAGCGCAGACGCTGCCGGCGGAGACTCCCGGCCGGTCCTTCCTGGTCCTCGTCGCGTTCGGCGTCGCGTTCGGGACGCTGCTGGTCCAGGGCAGCACCCTGCCATGGGTGACCCGCCGGCTGGGCCTGATCGGGCAGGACACCACGGGCGACCTCCCGGCCCTACGCCGCGAGACCGTGCGGGCCGCGCGCGACTTCCTCGCCGATCCCCGCCGCCCGGACGGCACGCCGTACGACGACGGCGTGGTCGCCCGGGTGCGCAAGGACATGTTCCGGGAGCACGAGTCGCAGGACGAGGACGCGGAGCTCACCAGGGAGCGCTTCGTCCAGTACCGGGAGCTGCGGCTGGCCGCCATCGCCGCCCAGCGCGAGGAGCTCCTCGCCGCCCGGTCCGCCGGCACCTACGACTCGGCCCAGCTCGGCGACGCCCTGGACCTGCTGGACGCCGAGCAGATCGCCGTCGAGATGCGCAAGGGCAAGCTGCCGATACATTCGGACGATTCGGACCGTTAATCTCACCCCTGTGACGGACTACACACCGCTCCACCTCGACTGGCCCGGCTGTCTCAACGTGCGTGACCTGGGCGGACTCCCCCTCACGGGCGGCGGCACCGTCCGCGAACGGGCACTGGTCCGTTCGGAGTCCCCCAGCTTCCTGACCGACGACGGCGTCGTCGCCGCCACCGCGTACGGCCTCTCGCGGATCATCGACCTGCGCCGTCCGACCGAGATCGACCTGGAACCCAGCCGGCTGGCGGGCCCCACCGCCCTCCACCTCCCGCTGCAGGAGCCCGGCGACCCCGTCGAGGGGCCGTGGGTCCCCCTCTACGTGGGGCTGCTGGACCGGCGTCCCGAGCTGTTCGCCCGCGCCGTCGCCGCCGTCGCGGACGCTCCCGAGGGGCCGGTGCTGGTGCACTGCGCCGCCGGCAAGGACCGCACCGGGCTGGTGGTGGCGCTCGCGCTCTCGCTCGTCGGGGCGGACCTCGACGCGCTGGCCGACGACTACGAGCTCACCAACGAGCGGCTCGCCCCGCGGTACGCCGCGCCGGGGGCGGACCGCGACCTCACGGTCGGGCGGGAGATCCCGCCGACCCGGCACGTCATCCTCGGGGCCCTGGAGCACCTGCGGACGCGGCACGGTTCGGTGGAGGCCTACCTCTCCCGCAACGGCCTCACCCCAGGCCACGTCCGAGCCCTCCGCACCCGCCTGACCGCCCCCTCTTCTCGTTGAGTGCTGGATATTCGCCCTTCTGACAGCCATCAGAGGGCGAATATCCAGCACTCAACGGTCAGGTCAGGGGTGGGTTACCGCCGCCCACGAGAGCATCGGGGACTGGTTGTTTGTCGCCTTGAGGCGGATCGTCACCGGGCCCGGCTCGGCCAGCTCGACGTCGTAGCTGAGCACTTCGCTCGGGTTTCCCGAGTCCAGGGTCACCGTCCCGACGGGGTGGCTCGCGCCGTCGTGGTCGAGCACGACGTCAGCGCTCCTGCTGTTGTCGGGCCACCACGAGTGTGAGCCCGCCGCGAGCGTGTACGACCCGGCGGGGAGCGTGAAGGTGTAGGACACCTCGGCCCCCACCTGGTTCGCCGTGTACATCCCGGTGGTCGTCGTCTTGTCGTACGCACCGGGGACGACGCCCTTGTAGCTGACCGACCGGCTGCCCGAGGCGCTCTGTCCCCAGTGCCCCCACGCCGCGCCGTTCTCCCGCACCCGGTCGGGTGCGTCGTTCACGAGCGCGTCGCCGACGAGGCCGGCGATGGCCGTGTAGGCGGGCGAGCCGTACCCCAGCACGCCGCTGGTCGCGTTGACGTCGGCGAACGCGACGGTCCCCCGCGGCACCACCTCGACATGCGCGGTGGCGGACGCCTGGCCGTACGAACCCTTGACGGCGGCCGTCGCCCAGGCCTCGTCGAACGCCGCCGGGTCGACGGTCCAGTCGACCGGCACCTCGCGGGTCGTGCCGTCGGTGAGCTCCGCCGTGAGTGTGTCGGGCAGGGCCGGAGCCTCGCCGACGTAGGTCGCCACGCGGGGCTCCTCGAGGTCGACTATCCGGTTCGCGACCGGCGCGGACGCCGTCCGGAGCCGGGCCACGAGGTCCGCCGAACCCTGCCCGTCGAGCCGGTAGCGCCTCGGGTCGGCGACCGCTGCACGAGCGTCCGCGATGCCGTTCTGGAGCACCGTCCACTCGACGTCGGTGAAGTCGCCGGTGCGCTCGACGCCCTCCGCAGCGTCCAGCGCGGCGGCGAGCGCCCGGACGTCGGTCGCCCGGGTGGCCGGTGCCGAGACCACGCCGACGGCGTCGATGTTGAGCTTGCCCGACGCGACGGTGAGCGTCACCGCGTGCTCGCCCCAGCCAAGGCCCCGCAGCTCGAACGCCTGCTGGTACTGGCCGGACGCGCGGGTGCGGGCGTTGAGCTCTACCGGCTTGCCGTCGACCGTGACGTCCAGCCGTGCGGAGCCGTCGTTCACCCCGAGCACGTCCAGACCGGAGCCCGTGAAGGTGTAGCTCACGGAGGCGCCGTCGGCCTGGTTGATCGACGACGTGCGGCCGTACTCGAACATGCCCTTGCCGTTGGCGTGCGCCCACTCGCCGTCGTAGACGAGCCTGGTGGCCGCCGGGTCGTCGAGGTCGGTCATCTCGTGGCCGTCGAGGTACTCGCCGTAGTACGGCACCTCATCGGCCACACGCTCGACCTTCAGGTTGTCGAACTGTGTCCAGTGGAACCCGCTGGCGAGGTCGACCCAGCCCGACAGGATCGGGGCGGCGTCGGTCCAGGCGAACACCTGCGCGCCGTCGATCCAGCCGGTGACCTGGTCACCCGCTACCTGCACGGACAGCTGGTGCCACGCGGCGGCGTCCCACCCGTCGCCCGCGACGGAGCCGCTCTCGACGGTGGTCCCCCGCCGGGTGAGCTGCCAGCCGCCGTCCACGGCCAGCTTCAGCGCGTACGGCGTGCCGCGGAGGTCGTGGGAGGTGTCGCCGCCGCTGGAGCGGGCGCCGAGGGCGGCGTAGTTGCCGCTCACGGTGTCGCGCTCGAAGCGGACGTCGACGGTGGCGCGGTAGTTGCTCCAGCGCCGGTCGCCGACGGCGGTGATCGGCTCGCCGTTGTTCCACGCGCCGCCGACGCCGGTGCCCTCGCGGTCGACCTGCTGGCGCAGGACCCGCTCGCCGTCGTCGGCCCGGTAGGCCTCGAAGGAGCCGTTGCGGTCCCACGTGTACAGCGGGATCGCGCCGGTGTCCCCGCCGCGGGAGTCGACGAAGTCCTCGGTGCGGCCGGTCAGCCCGCCGCCCTTGCGGACGATGGGCACGCGCTTGTCCGAGTAGTCGAAGTCGTCGGACCAGAGCACGTTCCGCGGTGCCTCACGGGAGGCGCCGGCGTCGAGCACCGTGCGCTCGCCCTCGACGGGCAGCGGCGTGGTCCAGCCCTTGTCGCGGCGGACGTCGAGCGAGGTCACGGTGGTGATCGAGTACGGCTGCACGGTGACGCTGTAGGCGCCATCGGCGTCCGCGGAGACGTTGCCGACGTGCTGCTTGTAGCGGGCGTCGAAGGCCTCGCCGTCGTCCGCGGCACGGGTCTCCCACACCGCGAGGCGGGGCTTGTACCCGAGGTGCAGGTCCTCCGGGGTGATCCGGTAGGTCCGCGGCGTCTCGGAGTCGTTGACGACCACCGTCGAGAAGTCCGAGCGGTCGGGCGCCGCGAGCGTCAGGTAGTTCGGGCCGCCGTTGCGGCCGTTGACCGGGTTGGTGCCGGTCGCGGTGGTGGCGGAGGCCTGAGGCACCGCACGCCAGATCCCCGACCGGTTGCGCGCGTCCTCCCAGCCGGTCACCGCGAAGTTCGAGAAGTGCTGCAGCGCGGCCAGGCCGGCGTCGTAGTGGATCCATCCGGACCACGGGTCGCGGGCGCTCACGAGCTCCTTGTACGAGTACTGCCCGCCCTCGTAGAACGAGCCGATCGCGGGCTGATAGATGAAGTGCGTGCGCCGGGAGTTGGCGAAGCCCTTGACGATGGTGTTCGCCATCTCCAGGGAGCTTCCGCTCCCGCCCAGGCCGGTGCCCTCGACCGTCGGGTCGGCAGTGTTGTTGTTCGGCCGGAACGACGAGTTGCTGAACGTGGCCTGCGCCTCGCTGTTCCAGACCTCCTCGTCGAACTCGTCGGCCAGGCGCTTGAAGTTCCCTGCCGCGTCGTCGTCGGTGAAGTAGTGGTAGGTGGAGGCGCCCACGACGTCGCGCAGCGACGCGTCGGCGACCATCTCGTCACCGAAGGTGCCAAGGCCCGCCTCGTCGGAGACCATCACCTGGATCTGGTGGAAGAGGCTCGCCTCCCCACGGCGGAAGCCCGCGAGCCGCGGGTCGTCGCTCACGTACCCGGTCGTGTCGGTACGGACGCGCTGGGCGTACTCCTTGGTCCAGTCCAGGTCCGCGGTGTGCTCGTTCACGCCGGGGTGGACGTAGTCGACCATGTACCCGTAGTCGCGGTACGCGGCAAGGATCGTGTTCTTGTACCAGTCGTAGATCTTGTCGTTCGTGTCCGCCCAGGGAGCGGCGTTCCAGCGCAGGATCGACACCTTGAGGTCGGGGTTGACCTTCTTGGCGTCCGCCGCGAGCTGGAAGCCCGGGTGCCGCCGCACGTTCGCGGGCTCGTCCGCGGTGCGCATCGTCGAGACGTCCGAGCCTGTCGAGTTGTTGCGGTCGTCGCCCATCTCGATCTTGACGTGCTGCATGATCGGGTGCTCGCCGCCGAACAGGATCTGCAGCAGCTCCGCGTACTTCCGCGGCTGCTCGGACTTGTAGTCCATCAGGAGAGCGCTGGTGCTGTTGGCGCTGAGCACACCGAAGCCCTTGAACGTCAGGCCGTTGACGTTGTCCGCTGCGACGTCGTCCCCGTCGACGGTGATCTCGGTGACCTCCGGCGCACGAGGTGCTTCCGCGGCCGACGCCCCCGCTCCCGCTCCCGCTCCCGCTCCCGCGACGAGCGACGACCCGATCACGCCGCACACGAGCATCCCGGCGATGGCGGCTGACGACATTCGGCTACGTCTCATGGTGCTCCCCTTCCACGTTGAAGTGTTTGTTCGACGCCGGGCGCACGGCGGAGGCGGTGCAGGTCTCCCTCGAGCCGCACTCGGTGACCATCGACGTCGATGTTCGTTTCTGATCGTTTAAGATCAGCTACTGGGCGCCACGTTATAGGGAGCGGCGAAAAGCGCCAAGATGTTGTTCTGTATTGATCACTTCGCCGCGACGGCGGCGTGCGTCAGTAGGCGCGAGCCGCCTGGTCACGTGCCGCGGTGAGCAGGTCCCGAGCGGCGGCGAGCGTGCGGTCTGCTTCAGCCGGGGCGATCCGCACGAGCGCGAACGCGGCGATCGAGAGCCCTGTGGCCGCGTCGGCGAGGCGCTCCCGCTCCTCCGGCGCTGCCGCATCGAGGTAGGCGGCGACCCCACTGCCGATCGCCGCGCGCAGCTCGTCGCGGTAGTCGGCGACGACGCGCGCCACCTCGCCGTCGTGCACGACCGGCGCGGTGGCGGTGTTGATGAGCAGGCAGCCGCTGGTCGCCGACATCGAGTCGGTACGCGCGAACGCCTCCCGCAGCCCGTCCAGGTACGTGAGCACCGCCTCCGGTGCGACGACGTCGGCCTTCAGGGGGCGCAGCCTCGGCCGGATCACCTCGTCGAGATAGCTCTGCACCGCGGCGTCGAACAGCCCTCGCTTCGAGCCGAACGTGTTGTAGATGCTCGACCGGCTCAGCCCCGTCGCCTCCTCCAGGGCTGGGACCGAGGCGCCCTCGAACCCGGCACGCCAGAACAGGGTGCGCGCCGCACGCACCACCACATCGCGGTCGAACCCTTGTGTCCGAGCCATCCCTGCCTCCAGTTTCTGAAACGCTCGGTCCAGTATATATTGGAAGAGTCATTACAGAATAGATCCACCCCGAGGGAGCACGTCATGTCCGAGTCCATGAGCACGCAGATCCAGCTCGTCTCCCGCCCGACCGGATGGCCCACACACGAGAACTTCCGCACCGTGGCGGTCACCCACGACGCCCTCCGGCCCGGTCAGGTACGCGTGCGCAACGAGTTCGTCTCCGTCGACCCGTACATGCGGGGACGGATGAACGACGTACGCAGCTACGTCGCCCCCTTCACGCTCGGGGAGACCATCCCTGGTGGTGCGATCGGCCGCGTCGTCGAGTCGGCCGCCGACGGCGTCCCCGTCGGGGCGGTCGTGCTGCACCAGCACGGCTGGTCCGACACGGTGCAGGACGACGCCTCGACGTTCCGCGTAGTCCCCGACGTCCCCGGCGTGCCGCTCTCGCTGCGCCTGCACGTCCTCGGCATGACCGGGCTCACCGCGTACGTGGGGCTCACGGCGATCGCCGGGATGCGGGAGGGCGACACCGTCTTCGTCTCCGGCGCAGCCGGCGCCGTCGGCACCGCCGCGGGCCAGATCGCCAAGCTCCTCGGAGCCAAGCGGGTCATCGGATCGGCAGGATCACCGGAGAAGGTCGCCCTGCTGACCGA
Organism: Promicromonospora sp. NPDC023805; assembly: GCF_040639635.1. Classification (NCBI taxonomy): domain Bacteria; kingdom Bacillati; phylum Actinomycetota; class Actinomycetes; order Micrococcales; family Promicromonosporaceae; genus Promicromonospora; species Promicromonospora sp. NPDC023805. The sequence continues at coordinate 366,176 of NZ_JBFAAH010000001.1, forward strand.
GAAGTACGGCTACGACGCCGCCTTCAACTACAAGGACGGCGACGTGCGTGCCCAGCTCGCCGAGGCCGCGCCCGACGGGATCGACGTGTACTTCGACAACGTCGGCGGCGACCACCTCGAAGCCGCCCTCGCCGCGTTCAACGACGGCGGGCGTGCCGCGCTCTGCGGGGCCATCGCCGCCTACAACACCACGGAGAAGACCCCCGGGCCCGACAACATGGCCAACATCATCACCCGCGGGCTCACCCTGCAGGGGTTCACCCTCGGCGCCTACCTCCACCTGGCCCCCGAGTTCCAGGAGCGGATGACGGCCTGGTTCGCGGCCGGAGAGATCTCCTACGACGAGACCATCGTCGACGGCATCGAGAACACCGTCGACGCGTTCCTCGACATGATGCGCGGCGCCAACACCGGCAAGATGCTCGTCCGCGTCTGAACGCAGCTGAACGGAGACATGCAGAAGGCCCTCTGACCGGCGTCTCCGCCGGCCAGAGGGCCTTTCCGTGCTGGTGGGCGATACTGGGATCGAACCAGTGACCTCTTCCGTGTCAGGGAAGCGCGCTACCGCTGCGCCAATCGCCCATTGCGAGGTGGGTACGGGATTCGAACCCGTGTGTACGGCTTTGCAGACCGCTGCCTCGCCTCTCGGCCAACCCACCGTGCTCTCCCACCAAAATGGGTTCGAGCGGATGACGGGACTTGAACCCGCGACCCTCACCTTGGCAAGGTGATGCTCTACCACTGAGCTACATCCGCGTTGCACCAGCTCGGACCCTTTCGGGCCCCTGTTGGTGACGCTCCGGAAGAGTAGTTCACAAACGGTGTGCCGGTCCAATCGAAATGGCCTCGCCACCTGCGACGCGTCTTCCGGAGCCTCTGGGCCCAGGTGCGGGCTATGTTCTGCCGTATGAGTGCGACCGACCTCGTCCCCGCCCACCTGATACCGATCCTGGAAGCGCCGAACTACGGCTTCCTCGGCACCATCCGCCCGGACGACACAGTCCAGGTCAACCCGATGTGGTTCGACTTCGACGGCGAGACGCTGCGTTTCACGCACACCACGAAGCGCGCCAAGTACCGCAACCTGCAGCGCAACCCGTCGATGAGCTTCGCGATCCTCAACCACGAGAACGCGTACGGCTACGTCGAGCTCCGCGGCAAGCTGATCGAGACGATCCCGGACCCGACCGGTGCGTACTACGTCCACCTGGGCAAGCGCTACGGCAACCCGGACCAGCTGCCGCCGCCGGACAGCGCCGACCGCGTCATCCTGGTGATGAGCATCGAGCACTGCTCGTCGTAGCAGCCGTCATCGGCGCGGGGCGATGAGTTCTCCGCGCACGGCCGGTCTCTCCTGGTACAGAAGATTCCCCGACGAAGGAGAGACCGATGCCGAACCTGATGGTGGACTTCATCATCTCGCTCGACGGATACGCGGCGGCCGAGGACTGGCCCGGCCTGTGGGGCATGGGCGGGCCCGAGTACCTGGCCTGGATCAACTCGGACTCCGAGACGTCACACACGACACTCATGGGCGCGACGACGTACCGGGTCATGTCCGGGTTCGCCGCCAAGATGCCCGACGATCCCCTGACCACCATGCCCAAGGTGGTGTTCTCGTCGACGCTGACGGCGCCGCTCTCGTGGGCCAGCTCCGAGCTGGTCGACGGCGACGCCGTAGAGGTGGTCCGCGAGCTGAAGCGCACCTCTTCGCGCCCGCTGCGCACCATCGGCAGCCTCAGCCTGAGCCGGTCGCTGCTCAGGGCGGGCCTCGTTGACCGCTTCCGCGTGGTGGTCTTCCCCGTCATCACGGGCGCCAACGGCAAGGAGCGCATCTTCGACGGGTACCCGGACGTCACGCTCGAGTTGGTCAACAACCACCTGTTCGACGGGCAGCTCCAGCTGCTGGAGTACATCCCCACGGTGCTGGATGCGCCGCCGGCGGCTGGTGGCTGAGTGTCGGGGCGGCGTGCAGGGTCCCGACAGGCAGATCCACTCCACGAGCGGAAGGAAGCCCATGCTGACGCAGGTCGCTGAGGGTGTGCTGGTCCATCAGAGCGAGCTTCTCCAGAACAACACGGTTGTCGTGCAGGGCCGGGACGGCGTGCTGGTCGTCGATGCCGGGATACAGAACTCGGAGATGGCCTGCCTCGCGAACGACCTCCACGAGCTGGGCCTGCCCGTCGTGGCGGGCTTCTCGACGCATCCCGACTGGGACCATGTGCTCTGGCACGCCGGGCTCGGCGAGGCGCCCCGTTACGGCACGACCCGCTGTGCGGCCGACATGCACGAGCTGCGCTCAAGGGCGGGCTGGCAGGCCCGCGTCGCCGAGGCCATGCCGCCCGAGATCGCCGACGACGTGCCGCTGGACCTGTTCGGCCTCCTCACCGGCCTGTCCACCGGGACCGCACGGATACCGTGGGACGGCCCGGATGTTCGGATCATCGAGCACCCCGCACACTCCCCCGGACATGCGGCGCTGCTGGTCGAGGGAAGCGGGGTCCTCGTCGCCGGCGACATGCTCTCCGATCTCTTCCCTCCGATGCTCGACGACTTCAGCGACACCAACGACCCGGTCGAGGAGTACCTGGTCGGGCTGCAGCTGCTGGAGGACGTGACGGCCGACGTCGATGCGCTCGTCCCGGGCCACGGGTCCGCCGTCGGCGGAGCCGACCAGGTACGCGCAAGGATCGAGCTGGACCGTGCGTACCTGGACGCGCTGCGTGACGGCCGCACTCCCGACGACCCGCGGATCGGCTCGGACAGGCCCGGCTGGGAGTGGGTGAGTGGCATCCACGAGGGGCAGGCCCAGAGCTTCGCCCGGTGGCGGTCTCGGGCATGAGCTAGACCGAGTCAGCCAGCTCGCGGACAGCACGTGCCACCTGCGACCACAGGGGCTCCGGCAGGTCGTGTCCGACGCCGGGCCAGGTGACCATCCGGGCCCCGTCGAGGCGGGCGGCGGTGGCCCGCCCGCCCGACTCCCGCAGGATCGGGTCGGCGTCCCCGTGCATGACAAGGGCCGGCCTGGTCAGCTCGCTCAGGCGCGGGCCGTGCCACTGGGCACCGATCTGCCGACTCTGCGCGGCGCGGTCACGCGGCCCGGTGTCCACCTCACGTTCGATCCACTCCCGTGCCGCGTCCTCGTCGAACGGGTAGGCCGGAGACGCCACGCCCCGCGCGACAGCGAGGCCTGCGGCGACGTCGCCCTCGCGCCCCGCAGGAAACGTCATGCGTGCTAGCCGGGCGAGCAGGCCGAATCGCAGGTAGCGGGCGACTCCGACACCCGAGACGTCGCTGGGCAGAGCCGCGGAGGACACCACGCTGCGCACCCGGCCGGGGTGCCGCAGCCCGATCCGCTGGGCGACGGTACCGCCCAGGGAGTGCCCGAAGACGTGCGCGGACGGCCAGCCGAGGGCATCGAGCACCGCGACGGCGTCGTCGGTCATGTCCTCCGCGCTGTAGGCGCCGCCCCTCCTGCCAAACAGCGCCGCGAACGGGTTTCCGGTGCGGGCCGAGGGCATCCGGGTCGACTGTCCGGCGTCGCGCTGGTCATAGCGCACGACGTGGAAGCCCTGGTCGGCGAAGGCTCGGCACAGGCCGGCGGGCCACCAGAACCGAGAGGTGCCGAGGCCCATGACGAGCAGCAGCGGATCGCCGTCGGATCCGAGCAGCTCGTCCCAGGCGATCTCCACCTGCCCGTTGCGGGCGTATCGCGTCGGGCTCCACCTCGCTGTGTCGGTCATGACAGGCCCCTTCCGCTTATGCGAACAGCGTTCGCGTAAACTGCAACCTACACTTCACGAACGGCGTTCGCATAATCCGGGGCTACGGGGAGGTTCATCGAGATGTCGGCAATGGTCGAGCTGGGCTCGTCCTCAGCAAGCCCTCGACGCGGCAGGGCGCCAGGACACAGCCGCCAGGAGATTGCCGCGGCTGCCATCGAGGTCGCTGATAGCGAGGGGCTCGGTTCCGTGACCATGCGGTCGGTCGCGCTAGCCCTGGGTACCGGGGCGGCCTCGCTCTACCGCTACTTCAGTACTCGCGACGAGCTCCTCGCGCTCATGGTCGACGAGGTCACCGGCGAGCTCCGCCTGAACGGACCGGACGATCGCCCGTGGGTGGACCAGATGCTTGACCTGGCCCACGACGCGCGGGATCTCTACCGTCGCCACCCCTGGATGATCGAGGCGTCGAGCACGGCGCCGGCGCTCGGCCCGAACGGGTGCGCCTACCTCGAGCACGCGCTCGCCGTCCTCGCGCCGACCCGGTCGGACGGCGGCACGATGCTGGAAGCGGTAGCCGTCTTCAGCGCCGTGACGAGGCTGCTCAGCAAGGAAGAGCACGACCGGCGAGACCCGGGCGAAGCGCATGCAGCTCTCGCGCCATCCACTGATTCGTTTCCGCACCTCGCTGCGGCACTGGCCGACACCGGTCCCTCCGCGGACCAGTTCGACCGGGTCCTGCGACGGGTACTCAGTGGGCTGCTCCCGAACGACCGCTGACTCATGACCAACACCCCCGCGCCCGCCTGGCGGCCTACCGGGCTCGGCTGGACCGAGGACGGCGCCAAGCTGGAGTGGCTCTCGCCGACCGGTGACGTGCGGGCCAGCGCGGTTGATCTCGGTTTGCGACTGTCGCTCGGGGTAGGGCTCGACCGGCGGTGTGTCGGGCTGTGGTGGGACGGCCGCCGAGTGCCCTGCACTGCTCGGGCACCGATCGACGCGGGTGCGAAGTCCGGGCAGTGCGACTCCTGCGCGGCGATCGCCCGCACCCGGTCGGTGGCGACCGATACCGTCCTGGACGACCCCCGCGAGTTCTGCGTCTATCTCGCCCACCACGGGAGCGTGGTCAAGGCCGGGATCACCGCGACCGAGCGCGGGCCAGCCCGGTTCCCTGGGCGACGTCGTCCGCTCGTTCACTTTTCCGACCGCGCCGAGTGGTGCAACCGGGGGAACCCGTTAGCTGGAGCCTCCACTGGTCGCCTGGCGCTCGTAGGCCGCCGAGATCCGCTCCTGGAAGGGGCGGCGGTGTACCGCTTCCGCCACCTCTGTCAGCAGGCCAGCTAGCGGCATCGAGACCTCCGCGTCCAGCTCAGCCATCGCGTCCGACGTCGCGTCCCACTCGGCAGTGATCGTCGGCAGCAAGGCCTGGGCCTTCGGGGTCAAGGTGATCAGCCGCCGGCGGTTGTCGCCTGGGTCGGTGGAATGGCTGGCGAAGCCCGCTCGTGCCATCTGGGTCGCCGTCTGGCTTGCGGCCGAGTGCGTGACGCCCACAGCCTCCGCCAGGTCCCTGATCGACATGGGGCCTTCGGCCACCAGCGCCCGGATGATCGGGGAGAAACGTGGCCGGTACTCAGGCAGCCCCTGCTCCTGGTAAACCTTGGCCACGTCGCCATCGAGCAGCTCGAGGACGTGGCGGAGCAGGGTGCCGAGGGCTTCGGAGTCGGGGTGGCGCTTCACGCTGTTAATCTAACAGCGCTGTCATAATCCCGAGGAGGCGTCCCGCATGACGAAGATCTATCCCCCCGTGGAGCCCTACGAGCAGGGCATGCTCGACGTCGGGGATGGCAACCGCGTGTACTGGGAGACCTGCGGGAACCCTGAGGGCAAGCCCGCGCTGGTGCTGCACGGCGGCCCGGGGTCCAGCGCCGGGCCGTTCTGGCGTCGGATGTTTGACCCCGCGGCCTACCGCGTCGTGCTCCTCGACCAGCGTGGCTGCGGACGAAGCACTCCCGATGCCGCCGATCCGGAGACCTCGCTGGCGACCAACACCACTGCCCACCTGATCGCCGACATCGTGTTGCTTCGCGAGCACCTCGCCATCGAGCAGTGGACGGTCCTCGGCGCCTCCTGGGGCGCCACGCTCGGTCTGGCGTACGCTCAGCGACACCCTGATCGCGTCTCGGAGATAGTGCTGTTCAGCGTCACCAACACCAGCCGCCGCGAGGTGGAGTGGGTCACCCGAGACATGGGGCGGGTCTTCCCTGAGGAGTGGACCCGCTTTCGCGACGCCGCTCCGGAGCCGGAGCGCGACGGCAACCTGGCGGAGGCGTACGCCCGGATGCTCGCCCATCCCGATCCGGCCGTGCGGGAGCGGGCGGCGCGCGAGTGGTGCCGGTGGGAGGACGTGCACGTCTCCACCGACCCTGGGCGCCGACCCGACGCCCGGTACCAGGACCCGCGCTTCCGCATGCGGTTCGCCCGCCTGGTCACGCATTACTGGGGACACGCCGGCTTCCTGGAGGACGGGGCGCTGCTGCGCGACGCAGGAAAGCTCGCAGGTATCCCTGGTGTGCTGGTCCACGGACGCATGGACATCAGCGGACCCGCGGACATCGCGTGGAATCTGGCACAGGTCTGGTCAGATGCGGAGCTGGTCCTGATCTCCGACGAGGGCCACGGGATGTCCGGTGAAGCCACGCTCGACGCCGTACTGGCGGCCACCGACCGGTTCCGGCGCGGATAGGCGCAGCCGCCAGTGTCATGAATCGCTGAAGATTCGTGGGCTGCTGCCGACTCCGTGGACGATCCCGATGTGGTGAGGCGGCTGAGGCGCGCGCCCGGTCGGGACGATCAGGACAAACGGTGGCAGCATCGGCTCATGACATTGCCGGCTGACAGCCACGTTCACAGCGAGTGGTCGTGGGACACGGGCGGCCCGCAATCTCAGGCCGTCGGACGCATGCGCGCCACCTGCGCCCAGGCCGTGCGGATCGGCCTGCCTGCGCTCTTCTTCACCGAGCACCTCGACATGCCGGATACGTGGCGCGCCGAGCCCGAGGACCTGAGGCCACACCAGCAAGACCTCATCAACGATGCGGGCCGCGTCGACTTCGCCGTGCTGGACGCGGAAGGCTACTTCGACGCCATCGATCGCATGCGGCATGACTTCCCCGACCTCCGGATCCACACCGGGGTGGAATTCGGGCAGCCGCACCTGTTCGGCGCCCAGGCCACGGAGATCGTCGATCTGGGCCTGATCGACCGGGTACTCGGCTCGCTGCACACCCTCGACCTCGGCGACGGCGCCGCGGAACCGAGGACGCTCTTCCATGACCAGGATCCGGCAGTCGTCATGCGTGCCTATCTGGAGCAGGTCCCCGTCATGGTGCAGGGGTCGGACGCGTTCGACGTCTTTACGCACATCGACTACGCGGCCCGGCACTGGCCTACCGAAGCTGTCGGGCCGTTCGATCCGCGCCCGTTCGAGGAGGGGTTCAGAGCTGCGATGCGGTCGATTGCCCAGAGCGGACGAGCCCTCGAGATGAACACGCGACGACTCTGGTCGTGGATTCCGCAGTGGTGGGCCGAAGAAGGCGGCACGACGGTCAGTATCGGTAGCGACGCTCACACACCCGACGCGATCGCGGCAAACTTTCCCGAGGCCACGGCAATGCTGGAGCATTTCGGGTTCAGCCCGGGAAGTGTGGCGGAGGAGCTGTGGACGAGGTCGCGGCCCCTTTAGGGATACTGCCTCAGCGCCGTCGACGAGACGGTACGCACAGCGTTCGCCGCAGCCGTGTCCTTCAGCACGCTAATTACAGGAGAGAAGCATGACGCTGCCGGTCCCTGTCCAGGACGTCTGTGACCACTTTCTCGCGCTGGCCGAGCGGGAGCTGCCTGCGGGTCTCCTGACCGGGCTGTACCTGCATGGTGGGGTGGTCTTCGGCGAGTGGGCGCCCCGCGAGTCCGACGTCGACTTCGTCGCCACGCTCGCCTACCGGCCAGGGCCGGCGGAGGTCGAGGCGCTGCGGGGCGTGCACGCGCAGATGGCCGCGCACTCCGCGGTCCGGTTCGACGGCCCGCACGTACTGGCCGCCGATCTGGCGAGCGACCCGCGCACGGTGCCACCGATGCCTGAGGTGATGTTCACCAGGAAGCTCGAAGTGGTCGCCTCGCCGTCGTGGATGATCGTCTGGCACGAACTGGCCCGGGCCGGGATCACTGTCACCGGGCCCGAGCAGTCCACGCTCGGGGTGTGGACCGACCAGGAAGCGCTACGTGACTACACCGTGGGCAACCTCGACACCTACTGGCGGCGCAACGCCGAGGGCCTGGCCCGGGCGACCCCTGCTGATCTTCCGGCCGATGAACGCGAGCGCGACTATCTGCTCTCACATTGCGTCCTAGGCTCGGTGCGTCTGCACCACCTGCTGGTCACCGGCGAGATGACCGCGAAGTCACGCGCCGGACGCTGGGCGCTGACGCACTACGACGAGCGCTGGCACCGGGTGCTGACCGAGGGCCTGCGGCTGCGCGATGGCGGTAGCGGCTCCGGGTACTCGGATCAGGCCGATCTGCTTCGGGACGTGCGGGAATTCCTGGCCTACGTCGTGGAGACCGGCACTGGCCGACCGGTCGTCACGAAAGCCGTCCGATGACCTGCGGATGATCCGGTCATCGGGCGTGCGCCTGGGGCTACATGCCGGGACCGATACCGTGAATATCTACGTGGCCCGTGCCCACGATCTTGTCGCACGTTAGGCCAGACTCATTCCCATGGAACAGCAGTGGCATCCAGACATGCAACGGCGGATTCTGGCCGGACCCACTGCACGTGCGTGGCAACATGCGGGTTCGGTCCTCCTGGTCGTGTCCCTCGCGTCGTTCGGCATCCTGACCGTCGGCATCGGGCTGTCGCTTGTCGGGATCGTGCCGAAGGATCTGCCCTACTTGTACGTGACGCTCGTTGTGTTCCTGACGTCCGTGCTCCTGGTCGGGCGGGGCAGCTTCAGTCCGATGATGTGGGTCGTGGAACGCCGAGAGAAGCAGGAACGCGCCGAGGGTTACACGACCGCACTCAGCGCTGTGTATGAGGACGACATAGCAGTGGACGTCGTCGACTGGCGTACTCGGCGGGTGATCCGCATGGCGTACGAACCACTGGTGGAGAGTAAGTACTTCGCCGACAAGCAGGCACAGATTCGAGACCGGATCCGCCTCGTGCGTACGGAGAGCAGGACCCCTCGAGACGGCCTTCGGCGTGGTCCAGAAGGACCTTCATGAGTCCTGCCACTGACGCTGCACCCACGGTCTGCCCGGATTCGATCAACGCCGGGATCTCCGCGAGCGGCATCCACCGGATCTCCTCCGCCTCATTAATGTCCAGAGCGGCACCCGTGTCACGCCCGCCGCGGGCGAGGTAGACGGTGTTGGGCTGGTCCACGGTGCCGGCCATCCCGAACTCGACACCGTCCGGGCAGACGCACGCCGGCGATGCTCATGTTGGCTCAGAGGGTGTCATCCACCAACCGCTCGCCCAAGATCTCGCACGCCCGGCAGCGTACGGCCTGGTCGGACGAGCGACCCCGGCTGGCGCGACGTCTGCCCACACCAGTCCACCAGCACCAGGCACGCGAAAGAACCCCTGCCAGCGTCTCCGCCGGACAGAGGACCTGTCGTGCCTGGTGGGCGATACCGGGATGGAAACTGTTCCACTACCAGCTCTCACCTGCAACGACGGTGTCAGGTGTTGCCCGATCCGCCACGCAGCCCTTGGTGCCGATATTCCATGGACCTGGACACCGGGCAGGCACGACGATCCACACATGAATGCCCTGGAGATCAAGAACATCGACGGCACCGCACCCCACGGGCACGGCGTCGTCTGGATGAACGTGCCCTACGCAGAAGCGTCCGGCCGCGCGCTGCATCTGCAGATCATCTGGCCGCCGATCGAGGACTGGTTCACCCCGAGCCAGTACCCGACTGTCGTGTTCGTCCAGGGCTCAGGCTGGGGCAAGCAGGAGCTCGGGCAGTGGCTTCTCGCCCTGGCCGAGTTCGCGCGGCGCGGGTACGTCGTCGCGATCGTCGAGCACCGGCCGAGCGACGTCGCGCCGTTCCCCGCCCAGGTGGAGGACCTCCGGTCCGCGGTGCGCTTCCTGCGCGAGAACGCCGGCCAGTACCGGATCGATGCAGACCGGATCGCGCTGTGGGGCGACTCCTCCGGCGGCCACCTCGCAGTACTGACGACAGTGACCGACGGCGTAGCCGGCGCGCCCGGCGTGCACGACGACGAACCCCTTGGCGTTCGCGCGGTGGTCGACTTCTACGGGCCGAGCGACCTCTCGCTGATGCCTGAGGACCCCGCCTGTGTCCAGCTCCTCGGCGGCATCGACCCCCGCCAGCACCCCGACACGGCCGCGCCCGCCGCCGCGTCGACCCACATCCGGCCCGCGACCGAGCAGGCCCTGCCGCCGTTCCTGGTCATGCATGGCAGCGACGACGAGGTCGTGCCGTTCGAGCAGAGCGTCGTCCTCGGCGACGCCCTGGTGGCGGCAGGCCACCGGATCGAGCTCTACCGGCTCGACGGTGCTGGCCACGGCGCGGGCGGGTTCTTCAGCGAGCCCGTCATGGACATCGTCGACCAGTTCCTGAAAGAGAACCTCGAACAGTGACCGTGCAGGCGCAGGCGCAGAACTGGAGCGTTTGAGGCCCTTGGCTCCGAAGCGGTGAGCGGTCCACGGCGCCGCTGCACCAGCGCGTGCGCGATGAGCCATGAGCCCTATGGCCACCATGTCGTCTGTGCGCATCAGCGTCCGCTAGCGCGATCGTGAACATAGGCGCCCCAGTCCCGGGCCGCCAGAGCGGCCCAGGCGGCTGCGTTCACGTCGCTGGTGCGGGAGCTCGGTCAGGTTCGAGGAGGGCATCGTCGCGGCGAGCTGGAACTCCACACCAATCCACCAGCACCAGGCACGCGAAAGGCCCCCCCAGCCAGCGTTTCCGCCGGCCAGAGGGCCTGTCGTGCATGGTGGGCGATACTGGGATCGAATCTGTTCCAGTACCTACTCTCACCTGCAACGACGGTGTCTCTGAGCCGAGCGTGGGACCCAGTGGGACCAGGATCTTGGCAGGACGGTGGGCTGTGCAGAAGGTGCTGTCACAGGCCGGGGACGACGAGGCGGGTGCGACGGCGTCCGGGAGTCACTTTATGTCTCGGGGCTCAGCTCCGCGACACCGTTACACACCGGGCGCGGTGAGCACTTTCCCGATGGTGAAGGACTCGCTGTCTCGGACTCCGAAGTCCGACCATCGGATCGGGATCTGCTGCGGGCCGAGGTTGTCGTCCGGCCCAACTGCATGCGCCGCGACATCCTTCCGGTACTGCAAGAACGATTCCACAACACCCCGAACAGACCTCGCAGAGATGCCGCGCGCCTGCAGAGGGCGCTCGTCGTCGCGGCGGTGATCAATCCGCCATGCCCGGAGCACAGACTGCCGTTTCGGGACGTTCTCGGCCACGACCATGAGCGTCCGCCCGTGGATGCTGCCGATGTCGATGAAACCGCGCCGCAGCCAGTACGACTCGACCGTTTTGCCGTCGTAGTCAAGGGGGATGTACGTGATCTGGTAGCCGTCAGCGAGGATGTCAGTCACCCCGGTGAGCACCCAGACTTGGTGCCGGGAAGTGCCTCGCGCTCGTTCTCTCTGCTCAAGGGCGCTGAAGAGTGCCTCGCGCAGGTAGTCGGGGCGCTTGGTGGTCAGCTCGGACTCTGTCATCGGCTCTCCAATGGTTGTTAGATCCCGGGCACCGTGCACCATGTGGCCTGCGACAGTTCCGATGCCCGACCCTTGGCACGAAATCATCCTCGGTACTGAACGCCGATGGCTTCACCGCATGTGATGGACAGTTGCCGAGCCTTCGGCCAAGGTGCAGCGATGCGTATCAACCGCCGTCCGGCCAGTGTTCGAGTTCGATCCACTCCGCGACGGAGAGCTTCGCCCGAAACTGGTCGAGTGGGACGTATGCGTGCGACGGCGGCAGGGGGCACATCTCCTGCCGAGCTCTGGACGAGCCCCTGGTGGGTCGAGGTGCTGTTCCCGGTGCTCCTGGCGCTCGGGCTCCCCGTCATCGTGGGCGTCCTGCTCCAGGACCCCGCGACCGATTGGTCGCTGTGGGATGCGGTCGGAGATGGATTCGACGGGTTCATGCCGATGGGGCCGGGCGGTCAGCTGGGCATGCTCCAGACCTTGGTGGGTGTCGCGGTCGCTGCAACGTTCGCCTTGATGGACACAGTCCGCCGTGGGCAGACAGTGGCACGCCTCTACCGCGGTCGGGGCCGCCGCACCGATGCGTTGCTCGTACGCGAGCTGCGCTTGCTCGACCGCATCAACGGTATCGAGTGGCTGGCCTGCCACCTGTTCATCACCGCATGCATCCTCTTGACTGCGTCGTACTGGCGGTACGGCGGCGACGGCTGGGCCCTGAACGGGCTCATGTCGGCGAGCCTCGGAGCGTGGATCTTCATCCAGATGCAGAAGGTCCGGCACTCGACCGCGTTCGCTCACGACGTGCGCGAGGCAGATCGGATGCGGATCGAGCATGCTGTCGAACAGGCGGTGTACCCCCTGCCCCTCGACCGCCTGGCGTCCGCCCGCTGGACTCTCCTGGCCACGCTCGCGCTTGCCTCCTGCGTGTCCGTGATCGCTCTGCTACCCGTGGGGGTGGCCCAGGTCGTCGTCATGGGGCTGGTAATGCCCATCTGGTTCGGCGCCGCTATTCAGTCTCGCGAGGCCGCGGTCGCCTACGTTTTTCAGCAGCGGCCGTGGAGTTGGGTCGGCCATGGAGTTGCCTACGCGTTCTCGCTCCTGGCGGTGCTCATCACTGGTCTTGCGAGCACCAGCCTCAGGATGAACGACATGACTCCGTACCTGATCTACCTCGGCATCCACACAGCACTGTTCGTGCTACTCGCCCTTGGGTTCGCCAGCCGCGGCCCGGTCAAGTCCCTGCACGTCATGACGCTGCTTGCCACAGAGAAGCGTCTGGTGGGCTCCCGGCGTTCGCGAAAGCCCGTGGTGGTCTTGCTCGACTGAACTCCCGGTGCCGAACAGCGCCTCACGTTACGCAACCCAACTCGACTCCCCGCTACTACGGCCACATGGGCCGGTAGGGCATCTTCCGCGGACGTCGAGGAGGCTCCGCTCAGCGATTGCGGCCTTCGACGGGTCAACGCTCGGGCTCGGCAACGCCGTCGGGCTCGGTGTCGACTCGCTCACGGGAGCCTCATCCGACGGGTCGTCGGCCTGGCAGGCCACCAGGCTCAGGCTGAGGACGAGAACAGCAGCCACGCCACCCAGGCTCGTCGTCATGCGGGTCACGAACACCGACTCCACAAGATCCCATGGGCCGGGCACGCCTCGACCAGGCACATCACCACATCAAACGAATGTCGGATCTCACGGTATAAGGTCGACTTCACCCCGGCAATGAATGCCCGGCCGGCTCCGCACGCCAAGCTCATCGAGCTGCGCCACTTACCTGGCCCGGGCCCTGTTGGCCTGCTTCACTGTTCGCCGGGGACTCGCCCGGCCGGGCGAGAGGTGTCGACAGGGAGTGTTCAATGGCTGGTCAGGGGGCCCTCACAAGCAGCGACGGCCTGGTTGACAGTGCCGCGTTCCCGTTCCAGGCCAGCGATCTGGACGTGGCCTGGCTCGAAGAGCAAGCACAGTGGTGCCGAAAGACCGGTGAGAAGGTCGAAGAGGCCACCGGCACCGCCTTCAACCTCTGGTCCGGCGTGAAGGAGCACTACGACGCGCCCGAAGCATCGCAGCTCTATCAGGCGATGGACCCGGTCCAGGACCGCGGCAAGCACGAGTCGAACATGTGGTTCATCGCCGCCGGGAAGATCGACGGCTACGCGTACGAACTTGCCCCGTTGAAGCAGAAGCTCGCGGCGCTGACCATCGAGATCGACGCGTTCCGCAACAGTGTCGCCGCGGGTGTCACGATCGACTTCTACGACGTCGAGCGCGGTCGCGTCACCTTGGAGCCCCCGGAGCTGGCCGAGTGGTACGCCGGCGCGAAGACGTCCGGGTTCGTCGCCTGGCATCAGCACACCCCGACCGTCGAACGCAACCAGGAGCTCATCGCGGAGGCCCGCCGCCTGTTCGACCAGATCGAGACCGCACGCGCCGAGCTCGAACGCCGCCTGCGAGAGCTGCGCGACGACGCCGACGGCCAGGCCGGCTGGGGTGCGAACGACCACCGTCCCGGACAAGCGGGGGTGGATGCGGATGACATCTCGTGGTTCGCTCCGGATCAGGACTGGTTCGAGAACGCGACGCCCGAGCAGGTCCGCGAATGGTGGGACGGCCTGGATGCCTGGCAGCGCGCGGCTCTCATTGCGGGGATGCCGCTGGTGATCGGGAACCTCAACGGCATCCCCCTGGCGACACGGGCGGAGGCGAACGAGATCAACATCCGCAACGAGGTCGCGCGGCTCGGAGCAGCGATCGAGAATCTCGACCGGCAGATCGCCGCGGGACCGCCGCCGGGTGGGTCCTTTGGTGGCTACCTCGCGCATCTCGACGCCCTCAAAGAGCAGCGCGCGGCCGCTGCCGAGGCTCTTGCGTCGTACAAGGGCTACCTCAACCTCCAGGATATGCCAGGCGACATCGAGTTTCGGGAACGCTGGGAATATGACGAGAACGGAGCCAAGACGGTACGGACGGGCGTGAACGTGATCGCATTCGACCCCAGCAAGTCCGTCCTCGCCACGTACTACGGCACGTACGACGCCAACGGAGACATCCCAGCCGACATGCGGAACGTGCTGGTGCACTCCCCCGGGATGGGCACGGACACCGTCGGGTTCCGCCGCACCGACGAGTCGCTCTACAACATCTACTTCCAGGCAAACCAGTCGGGCATCCGGGATACGTCGGGTGGGTCGACGGCGGTAATCGCGTGGGCCGGCGGGGTGTATCCGCAGGCGATCAACGAGGCGTTGGACTCGGGGTACTACTACGACCTGGGCCCGAAGTTCCACGAGTTCGTCGACGGCGGTGTGAACCCACCCGACGACGCACGCCTGACCGTAACCGGACACTCCTACGGTGGCGCGATCGTGGCGACCGCCGAGAAAGACGGCCTGCGCCCGGACGCGGTTGTGTACGTGTCGGCTGCCGGGTACGGGATGGGCATGGACTCGGTGAAGGATCTCGGCACCGAGAACATCCCGCACTACTCGATGATGGTCCGCAACGACACCGTGACCGGACCCATCCAGGACAACTTCATCCACGGCGGCTCGCCTATCCACGACGGCCAGTACGTGCTGCGCCTGGAATCCGGGACCGACGCCGCAGGAGCGCCGTTGGAAGACTCCGGCCGTTTCTGGGACTCACACTCGGCCATCTACTACAACGAAACCACCGGGCAAGCGAACATCGTGGGCGTCGCCACAGCCACGCAGGTCGAGGTCTACGCGCCGGGTGGCACGGTCGGGAACCGGTACGGCGGGGTGACCTGGCGCAACGGCATTGAACTGCCCGATTACGAGGCGAACTTGATCGACGTCGACGACTGGGAGAACCAGCCGCCGCAAATCCGGGAGCAGCCATGAACCACCGCTACATGAGACGACGCCAGGCCGCCGCAGGCGTGCTGACGGCTCTGTTCCTGACCCTCCTGACCGCGTGTGGAGTGACTGACGTGCACATCGACGAACTCGGCAATGAAGCAGAAGCCATCGGGGAGTCCCTGCTGGCCACTATCGACGACGTGCCGATTGAGGAACAGCTCGGCCCCAACTCCGGCTGGACGTGGACCAACGTCGAGATGGGCGGCGAAGACCCAGGCTCGCAGCGCTATTGGGGCTGGAACACCGGCTTCATCTTCGCTGAAGACACCAAGGTCACCCCCGAAGAAGCTGCCGACCGTATGGCCACGGTACTGAAGGACTCCGACGACGGGTGGACCGTTGCCGAGCACAGCGGCAACGAGGGCGGTGGCCACTGGCAGTTCGAGCGGCCGGCCGAGGCAGGCAGCCACGGCCAATGGGTCGTCGCGATCTACTTCTCGCGCGACGACGACACATCTGGCCAGCAGACTGTGGACATCAACATCGTCGGCCCTTCTACCGGTAACCGCGCCGAGTCGGAGAAGGTCAAGCAGCGCGACGCCGCGCGGGATGCCGTCCGCGAGTTCGAGACAGCCGCCGCGGCGATGGAACGGGCTCTGGACCGTTACGACAAGGAAATCGCGGACGCGCGCGCGATGGCATTCTTCGGGAGCGCTGAGCGCAAGACCGCGTTCCTCGAAGGCGTGTCCCGCTGGCGGGCAGCCTCGAGTGAGATCCGCGACTTCATCCAAGCTGCCCGCGCGGCCCTCGACCTGCCGGCGCCAACGTCGCCCGCCGCGGCCCGCGCACTGTTCGGCGGGGATCGATGACCGGCTGGAGCATCGGGCCAGAGCCGGTCCGCACGATCATCGCCAAGGCCGAGATTGAGCAGCAGGCCCTGGTGACCGTCCGCAAGGACGTCGAGTCCCATGACGCGACCAGTACCACCCCCGGTGCCGATGCGATCGGGGAGTTCTTCCGGTCGCGCGTTCCCGGCCTGCGATGGATCGACGAACGCATCACCGCCGTCACTGTTGGAGCCTCGGGAGCGCTCCAGGCCTACGAAGACGGCGACGAACTCATGGCCGGACAGCACCAGCGAGCAGCTGCCACGATCGGTGCTCTGCCCCCGATGCCGAGACCCCGCCCGCAAGCACCCGGCGGCCTGCCCATCCCGCAGTAGAGACGAGGTGGAAACCCGGCGAGGCGGCCAACGCCCCGTGGTGGTCCGTACTGCGGTACCCCAGGTGAACGTTGAGTACGTACCTGTGGAGAGGAAGTTCGACCAACGACATCAGGCGCCAGAAGGAACGGCCGAGCGCACGGACTGCTGGCCTTGGCCGGCGTGCTGCCCCGTGACGCTCCTCGGGGCCTGCGGCGTTACAACGGCCAAGTGCGAGCAGCTGATCAACGAGACAGTTGCGCAGGTCCAGGGTGTGGAATCCGTCGAAGCCGTGTGCCGCGAGAGCTTCGGAAGCTCGGTGCGAGCAGGGGTGCGGCCGACCTGACCGCGAAGACCAAGCCGGAAGCGTACGAGATCATCATGCGGATCGATGAGGCCATGGCCCGCAACCCCGAGATTGAACCTGGTTGGTACGGCCCTTCCATCATCTACCTCGAAGACGGCACCTGGTTCGCGACAGGCGGCCACCGAGGTGAGGGTCGCTCGTGAACCGCTCGGCATCGAGCCATGAGGCCGACCACAGCGACAGGGCTACTCGGGCGTGGTGCCCGCCGTCGAGCACCATGGAAGAAGGCCACCGCATGACCCTGTCGAGGACCCTGCGTGTGGGCGGCACGGAATGGTCGCGACTCCAGGAGCTGATCCGTACCGGCGCCCATGGCGAAGACGCCGCCGAGCACCGGAACGCCCAGGTACGCGGCTCGCTGGTCGCCGCGCACCGAGAACGCGGCACGGAGACCCAGCTGACGATGCAGGGCGGCCAGGTCGTGCTGGTCACTCGGCGTCTGGCGCGGGTCGACGGCCGGCGACGCGTCGAGCCGGGCGCTCAGGTCGCGTTCACCACACCGGAAGGCCTGTGGCCGTCCATCGCGCGAACGCTTCCGGATATCAGCATGCTGCGTGCTCCGTCGTCGGCCACGGCCGGCGAACCGGACCAGGACCTGGAGCTGTCGCGTGAAGCGACGCTGGAGCTGCTGATCCGCGAGGACTACGCGCTCCGGGTGCGGATCGAAGCCTGGCACGGCGGAGGGCTGCCGTCGGTGGTCTGGGCCAGGCAGTGGTCCGCTTCGGACGACCGTTTGCTAGGGCGTGTTTCTGTCATCATGTGATCCGCACAAGCCCAAAGCGGAGGATCTTCGTGACCGCGGACTATTACGTCGCTGATACCGAGAACGGCGACCACATCGATGACCCGTCCGAGGACGCGCTGTTCATCCTGATCAGCGACTTGAACACCGTCGACAACACGTTCGTTGTGATCCAGCCTGACACCGATGACCCTGTCTGGTTCGCCACGGTTGGCCTCTTGTCTCCCGGGCAATACGAGATCGTTCGACGCGACAAGCACCGCCGGGAGCACGAACTTCAGATCAGCGACAGCATCAGCGATATCGCCAAAGACCTCACTATCTGGCTAGCGTCGCGCTTCCGACCAAACCAGCCTTGACCCAGTTCTGAGACATGCCCTAGTGGCACGGTCCGCGTTGTTGGACCCGTGGTCAAGGCTGATCACGGAGCGCAGCGCGGCTGTGGTTGCGGGCATCTACGAGCCGCTTGGTGCAGGGTGTCCACGTGGACGAACAGCAGATCCGGCAGGCGTTTGACGAGGTGCTCGACCAGGCCTTGGTCTTCCACGGCTTCGCCGACTACATGCGTGACTACGACCTCTACATCTACGCGACAGCGGATCCACGAACGGGTATCGAGCCCGAGCACCTCCGGTACCGGTTCACCCATTGTGTTCGCGCGACAGTGACCACGGCCGTTCGGCGTGATGTCTGGCTCTATTCGCAGGACGACGACCTGATCGACTACGACGCTTGGACTCGGTCGGGCGAGCGCGAAGCGTACGTGCGGGGGGTGAAGTGGCAGGTGTTGTACCCGGGCATGCAGCTCCTACCTGCGTCACGCGAAGCACAGGAGTGGTCAGCCGACATGGGCCGGCCGTTCCACGAGGCACTGATCGAAACCAACGGGCACAACTTGTCGCTCATTTTCTCTGGCCTGGAGATCACCACAGTCGCCCCTGGGGCTTCTCCGTTCGTCGTTCCGGCATCAGGCCCCGATGCGAAGTTCCCCATTGAGTAGTAGCCCGGTCCTCTTGGCATGACGGCACACCATGGGCCCAGAGATGACGAGGCGGTCGCTCTACACTCACCGTGTGCTGCATGAGCTCTGGGAGGACCCCGAGGGGAATCCATACTTGTTCTGCCTCGCCGGCAAACATGGGGAACAAGCCCGCGCAGGTCTCTCCACCGCTGCTCGCCTCACATGGACAGTTGAAGCCAGCAGCCACTTCGAGGCAATGACGCTGTACTACGAGCACCAGGGCTGGGGCATTTACACGACGAGTTACCCCGACTGGGACAAGAAGACCTACGCCGAACACGGCTTGGTGTTGTGAGCACAAAGCTGGCCCACGGGGCATCGGGCGCGCTGCGGCGTTTCGCGGGTTGGGTTGCTCGCGGGTCGGTCGGACATCCTCTGCTCGACGGGACCGACTACTGGGACGACCTGCGCGACTCGCCGAGCCAGATGGAGACCCTATTCGCGATCTTCGCCAACGTCCTAGAACTCGACGACGAGGGCGAACCAGTGAACGAGAAGCGCGCCGAGCGCCGAGCGCCGAGCGGCAGCATGGCTCTACCAGTACTGCACCGGGAGCCTGCCGCCGGGCGAACCCGAACTTGAGAGTTGGGAAGTCGCGCTCTACTGACGGCCGCGGCTCAGCCACCAGCACCAGGAACGCGAAAGGCCCCCCAGCCAGCGTCTCCGCCGGCCAGAGGGCCTGTCATGCATGGTGGGCGATACTGGGATCGAACCAGTGACCTCTTCCGTGTCAGGGAAGCGCGCTACCGCTGCGCCAATCGCCCATGCTGCTGTGCGAGGTGGGTACGGGATTCGAACCCGTGTATACGGCTTTGCAGACCGCTGCCTCGCCACTCGGCCAACCCACCGCCCGGCCAACCTACAACCTTGGCGTGCTCTCATCAGCCGAAGATCTACGAGAGCGGCGTTTTTTCCGAGCGGACGACGGGATTTGAACCCGCGACCCTCACCTTGGCAAGGTGATGCTCTACCACTGAGCTACGTCCGCGATGCCGGGCATCCTGGGGTTTCCCCCGGTGTTCCGGCGTTCTGAACACTAATCGAACGGAGGGCTAACCGTCCAATCGATCGCGCCGCCGTACGGTTGTCCCGTGTCCCCCAGCCCGGCCCATCCGCCCGCAAACCGCACGATTCGCCCGGTTCCGTCCCGCCGGACTTCCGCAGCTCCGCCGTCCGACGTGACCGGAGACACGGGATGGGCGAGCTTCGCCGGACGCGTCGCGACGGACGCGGTCGAATGCATTGACGTCCTGGCCGAGCCCGAACGGCTCGCCACGGGAACCTGGTTCGTCGTCGCCGACTTCGAGGCAGCCGCCGGAACACCGCCAGGAGCCCGCCCAGCGGGACAGGCCCGCGCCTGGCGCTTCGCCACCGTGCACGACGCCGGAGCACCACCCGCCACCACCTGGACCGGTCCCCCGGCTGATGCCTGGACCTCCTCGATGGACCAGGCCGGCTACGAGGCCGCCGTCCGCCGGGTGCGCGAGCACGTGCGCGAGGGCGACGTCTACCAGGCCAACATCTGCCGGGTGCTGTCCGCACCCCTCGCGATCGGGCAGGCGGGCGACGAACCCGACGCCCGGGCGCTCGCCGCCCGGCTCGCCGCCGGAAACCCGGCGCCGCACGCGGCCGCCGTCCACGTACCCGCCGCAACCGGACTGGACCCGGTGTGGGTGGTGAGCGCCTCCCCCGAGCTCTACCTGTCCGTGCGGGACGGGCCGGGGACCGGGACCGTCGTCGAGTCCGGCCCGATCAAGGGCACCGCCCGCACCCCCGACGGCCTCACCGAGAAGGACCGCGCCGAGAACGTCATGATCACCGACCTCGTGCGCAACGACCTGCAGACCGTCTGCCGCCCCGGCACCGTCGCGGTCACCTCGCTGCTGGAGGTCGAGGAGCATCCAGGCCTGGTGCACCTCGTCTCGCGCGTGCGCGGCACCCTGTCCGACGACGTCGTCCGCTCCGGCGAGCTGTGGCGCCGCCTGCTGGCCGGGACGTTCCCGCCCGGCTCGGTCTCGGGCGCGCCGAAGTCGAGCGCGCTGCGGATCATCCGCGAGCTGGAGCCCGTCCCCCGCGGCCCGTACTGCGGCGCGGTGGGCTGGGTGGCCGACGGCGAGGCCTCCCTCGCCGTCGGCATCCGCACGTTCTGGTGGGCCGACGGCGGGACAGGCGGCGTGCTCCGCTTCGGCACCGGCGCCGGCATCACCTGGGGCTCCGACCCGACGGCGGAGTGGCACGAGACCGAGCTCAAGGCGGAGCGGCTGGTCGCGCTGGCGTCGGAGCCCCGGTGACGAAGGCCGGTTGGTGACAGGTGTGTCGGCGGATCAGTACATCAGCGTGCCGAACCCGAGCTGGTCGTACCCGCCCGACGTCGAGCCGTAGTCGCCGCCACCGCCCTCGGGGCGCACTCGCTCCGCCATCTGACGCACCCAGCCCGCCTCCAGGCCCTTCCGCCCGCTGTAGTGCGCGAGCACCGACGCCCACACCGGCCGCAGCTGCCCCCGGCTGGCCGAGCTGACGTCGGTGTGGGTGGACCAGCCGACGTGCGGCGGGGTCGTGTTGGGACCGGACTGCCACGTGTAGTCGGTGAACGGGACGTCGTTCCCCAGGTTGTACTTGGCGACGTACTGCGCCCCCTTGAGGAAGCGGTTGTTGTCGTACCCGTAGCAGTCGATGCCCTGGTTCCAGGCCATCTCGCAGAAGGCGCCCAGCTGGCCGATGCCCATCATGGTGTGCCCCTGGTCGCGGCCCGCCTCCTGCCACTGCCCGAGGCCGCCGTCGACGTCGTGCAGGAAGGGCACCGCGTGCCGGATCGAGCCGTTCCCCGCGCCGTCCTCGAAGTAGTCCACCGCGCGCTGGACCAGGTCCGAGCGGTCGGTGAAGATCCCGATCGCCAGCACCGAGTTCATGGTGCACAGGTCCCAGTTGGCCCAGTAGTTGGTGATCACCGCGTTGTTGTGGTTGGTGAGGAACTGCTCGTTCATCGGGTGGAAGATGCCGAGCAGCATGTCCGCGAACCGCCCGCGGTCGAAGTCCGGACGGTTCCGCACGAGCTCGGCCGCGTTGGCGAACTGGTACCCGTAGAGCCCTGCGGCCAGGTACCGGTCCGCGTTGCCACCCAGCGTCCGCATGGTGCCGGACCAGGCGTTGAGGATCCGCGACGCCGCCGCGCCGTGTGCATCGGAGCCCGAGACGTGCCACCGCAGCGCGTTCTGATAGGCCGCGTGGATGTCGGGGTACATCTGGGCATAGTTCTCGCCGGTCCCGCCCCGGATCACGTCGGCGAGCGGACGCGGCTGCCACGTCGCGGCGGACCGGCCGTTCGCGACGAGGCGGCCCCAGCCGGCGGTCCACGGCTGAGCACCGGCGGCGACACGGTTACGGGCGGCGGTCAGCTGTGCCGCCGTGTGCTGCATGCCGGGGTGGGTGGCGAGCACGGCGGCGGGGCTCGCCGGTGCGGCGGACGCGGACTGCGCCGCCAGCGCGCTGCCGGAGAGCCCGGCCAGCACCGCCAGGGACGATCCGGCGAGGAAGGCCCGGCGCGAGGCGCCGTCCGCCCCGGTGTTCGGGTGTTCTTCAGGTGCGGTCATCGCGGTTTCCGTTCTGTCGTCATTGACAACGGCCATAGATAACGGGCACAGCTGCCGGCCGGCCGGAGCTCAGGCCGCTTCGAGCGCGGCCACTGCCGCGGCGAGCTCATTGGTGGTGGCGTCCACCTCTTCCTGGTCGGGGGCGGCGCCTGCCGAGCGGAGCGCGAGCGCCGCCTCGCGGGCGGCGTCGAGCCGCTGCCAGGACGACGCCGTCCAGTCCGCGGTTACCAGGTCCGCGGTCTCAGCCAGGTACAGGTCGAGCCCCGAGCGGTCCACGGTGCTGGTGACGAGCTCGACCTCGGCCAGGTTGGTGCTGCCGGAGGTGGCCAGCACCCGGATCGCGCCCGTGTCGACGGGCTCGGGCAGGGCAATCTGGTTCCAGCCCGACGTCGCGCCCTTGACCGTGGCGAAGGTCTGCCAGGTCCGGCCGCCGTCGGTGGAACCCTGGAGCTGGATCCCCTCGGCGCGGCTCACGTGGGTGGAGCGGGGCAGGTACCGCACCGCCTCTACATGGAAGGTGCTGCCGTCGTCAGGAACCACCTGGACCCAGCCTGCGGCCTGCTTCGTGTCGGTGAAGGTGGCCGGGTCGCCGTCGAACATCGCCCAGCCGTTGGCTGCCGCGTCCAGGCGTCCGTCCCACGACGGCGAGCTCGAGGTGACCCACGGCCGCGACACGGCAGCGAGCTCGGGCTCCGGCGGCTCGAGCAGGTCCCAGGCGTCGAGGACGCGCCGCGCGAGCGCCTTCTCGTCAGCTCCCGGCCCCGCGGCCGCACGGACCGCCTCGACCTCCCGGGTGAACCGCACGACCGACGCACGGGAGTATTCCGACAGGTCAGCGGCCTCCGCCTCGGCGAGCAGCAGGTCCAGGTCTGCCTCGATCCGTTCGCCGTCGATCCGGAAGTCCGCGAGGCTCCAGATGCCTGGATACGCGGGATCCGTCGGCACGCCCGGCTCGTCGACCTGGAGCTTGAGGTACCGGAACGCGCTGTCACGCTCGGCCTCGCGCACCGCTACCTGCTCGACCTCGACGTCGTCGCCCACGTTGGGATGCTCGGTCAGCAGCGTCCAGGTCTGACCGTCGGACGACCCGTAGACGTTGGTGCCCTCGGCCCGGTTGGGGAACGTGTCCCGCGCGAGGAACCCGAAGCCGTAGGCCCGGACGCGGTAGCCCGGCCCGAGGTCGAGCACGACGTTCGGTACCCGGAGGTCGCCCCAGGAGGTCTGGTTGTCGCCGTCCGTCAGGGCCGCGAGGGCCGTCGGCGAGACCTGCGCCGAGGACACCGCACGCGTGTAGTCGAGGGTGCCGTCCGGCAGGCGCGGGTCGAGCAGCTCGAGGTCCGCGACGGCCAGTCTCAGGTTCTCCAGGAGGGCGCCGAACTCCGCAGTGGTCGAGTCGTCCGCGCCGTCGAGCGCGGCCGCCTGCGCCTCGGCGACCGGCGTCCAGGTCGCGGTCGTGTACGCCTCCGGTTCGTCCAGGTCTGCCAGGTGCGCGGCCACCGCACCCGCCCGGTCGGGCGCGATCGTGAGGGACAGGGGCAGCGCGGTGTCTGCCTCGTCGTCGGACGCGACGACGACGAGGTGCTCGACGTCGTGCCTGCCGTCCGGCGTCCACGTGAACGTGCCGTCCGCCGAGATCTTCGCCCCGCGCGGCGCGTCCTGCAGCGTCAGCGCGAAGTCGCTGTCGGGGTCGGTCACCCCGAGATCCCGGGTGTAGGGCTCGCCGGCTACCGACACGGCGTCGAGCGCCGCGCCGTCGCCGAAGGTCGGCGGGGCGAGGGTCCCGTTGGCGTCGGCGAGCAGGCTCTCGACGTCGACGTGGGTGCGGCCTCCGGTCGCGCGGAGCACCACGAGGTTGGCTCCCGCGGCCGGCGCCTTGGCCGAGGCGACGTCGAACCAGACGTGCCGCCACCGCCCGTGCGTGTCGGGGAGCTGGACGGTGGTGAACGGTGCGGCGTCCGCGGTCCGGGAGATCTCGAGGGTTGCGGTGCCCTTCGTGCGGACCCGCACCCCGACCAGCGCGGTGCGGCTGCGGTCCGGATAGACCACGCGGCGCACGGCCACCTCGGCGTCGTCCCTCCTGGCGTCGAGGCGGACGAAGCTCTCGCCGTCGTCGTTGCTGCGCTGCTTGGCGCCCCTGCCGAGGGTGTGGCCGAACTGCTCGAGCGGCAGCTGTGGCCCGGCACCCAGCGGGGGCACGGTGACGTCCTCGTCGGCGAGCGCGGGCGGGAACGCCACCCAGTACTCGGCGCCGGTGTAGTCCGAGCCGCTCTCGTTCCAGAAGTTCGTGACGGCGCTGCCGTAGTGGAACAGCGGCCCGTCGCCCTGCTCGTACAGCTCGGCGACGTAGGGAGCCGCCCGCGCGACGTCCACGCCCGCGACGTACTCGTACTGGTAGTACAGCTCGTTCAGCGGCTCGCGCAGGCGGCCGCGGTAGGCCTCGGAGAGCCTGCCCGAGCCGCCGGAGGTGTCGATGTAGGGCGGCCCCTCGCCCATCATGTAGGCCGCGAAGGCGTCGCCTCCCTCGAGGATGCGGTTGTCCAGGAACGCGTACGGGCTGACGGCGTCGGACGCCGTCGAGACGGTCCCCTCGACCGGGTCGATCCGCGTGCCCTGGTTGTTCACGATCCGGGCGAGGGCCGCCAGGATGTCGACGTCGCCCTCGGCGTGCGCCTGGTCCCGGCCCATCTCCATGTGCTGGACGAAGTCCTTGCCGTACGGGTTGAGCGGGTCGTCCGCGTCGATGGTGCGGAAGATCGCGGCCAGCGAGCCGTTCACGTCGCCGCCGTTGATCGTGTGCTCGCTCTCGTAGCCCGCGTTGACGGTGAACCACTCGACGCGCTCGGCGTAGAGGTCTGCATCGTCGAGGAAGATCGCCGCGGACACCATGCCGATCACGCCGTACAGGTGCTGGTTCCAGAGGCGGTTCCGGGAGAACAGGAACGTGTCGAGCACCGGGCGGACGAGGTTGTCCTCGATCCGCTGCTGGTCGCGTTCGGTCCAGCGCAGGTCGTACCCGTCGAGCTCGTCCTGCGCCGGTTGTGTGGACCGGATGATCTCGGCGGCGACGAGGGTCTGGTAGAGCGGGACGCCGGTGTGGATGTGCGCATCGCCGAAGTACTTGTACCTGGCCGGGTCGAGGCTGGACCACGTGCGGATCACGTGCAGCGCGTTGGCGCGGTAGACGTCGTCACCGGTCACCAGGTACATGAGGGCCTGCGTCATCGCGCCGGTGCTGTCGGCGTGCTGTCGGCTGCGCATGCTCGCGTTGTCGTACGCGGTGGTGGTCGGCTGCTCGTCCGTGGGGCCCTGGATGGACGCCTTGAAGTCGCGGGCCGCATACCTGGTCTGCGTCATCGCGTCGTAGTAGCTCGCCCACGGCTCGACGTCGGCGCGCACCTGGGTCCGCATGTTCTCGAGGTTGTCCGCGGTCAGGCCGACGCCGGGATGGGCGAACCCGGCGTCGCTCACGGTCTTGTGGATCTCGACGGCCTGGCCTGCCAGCAGCTCGGCGGGGCCGGCGTCGTCCGCCACCGCCGCGGACGCCGGGGCAATGCCGGCGACCACGACGGCCGCCGTGGCGAAGAGTGCGGTGGCTCTCGAGCGCAGCCTGGACGTGCGTTGCCTCATCGTGTTCCCTCCACGGCCGCAACTCTGCGGGCCGAGCGCAGCCGTGGCCGCGCCGTCGTCACCTCGTTGTGAGTCGGGATATCGTTATCCCCGGAATACGTTATCCCGACGTACCGGACAGCACAAGGGCCCTGTGAACCGGTTGTCTCCCGGGCCAGAACGCTCGGTCGCCGGCCTCCGGCCCTGACTCGAGGTACCTGGTACGCCGAGTCAGGGCCGTAGGCCCACGCTCCCCTTAAGCACCGCACCGCTCACGTGCCCACCCGCACCCGCAGCAGACGCGCCGACGTCAGCCCCGGAAGCTTGAGCTCCAGCGCACCGCCGTCGTCGACCACTGCTACCGACTCGCCGCCCCAGCGCGGGTACAGCACCTCCACCGCCTCGTCGGCGGCCCGGCCCGGCAGCGGCACCCGGAGCGTGTCGGGCGCACCGTCGTCCGAGTCGCCCCTGCGCCAGACCGCGAGGTAGAGGTGGTCGCCGTCGCGCGCCCCCTGGACGATCCAGGGGTCGCGCCAGCCCGGCAGGCCGAGCGGCCACACCGGCATGGAGCGGCCGACGGCGGAGCGCACCGCCCGGTAGGCCGCGAGCGCCTCCCGGACGACGGCGCGCTGGTCGGCGTCCAGCGTGTCGACCCGGCCGGTCAGGTGCACACGGGCTAGCAACGCCGTGACCAGGGAGAAGGCGAGCTGTTCGCGGTCCATGGTGCCGTCGACGCAGGCCCAGACCCCTGCCTGCTCGGGTGGGAGGGCGAGGGGCGCGGCGGCGGCGATGGGCGGGGTGGCCCGGTAGTCCTGCTGGTCGGTGACCGACTGGACGGGGAAGACGCCGCCGGTGGCCGCGTCAGTACGGGATCCGCCGGCCGCGCAGGCCTCGATCACCAGGCCGGGGTGGCGGTCCATGACTGCGCCCGCCCAGTCGAGGAAGGCGCGGCCGTGTTCCAGCAGCCCGGTTCCGGGGGCCTCGCCGGTGCCGGCGTCGGTCCCGGGGCCGATGTCGATGTTGTGGTCGAGCTTGAGGTAGGCGAGCCCGAAGGTGGTGACGAGCCGGTCGACCACCGTGTCGAGGTGCTCGCGTGCGGCGGGGTGGCGCAGGTCGAGCTGGTAGCGCCCCCACTCGGCGACGCGGTGGCCGTGGCGCTGGAAGAACGCCGCCTCGGGGAGGGTGTGCGCGACGGGGCTGCGTACGCCGACCACCTCGGGTTCGAGCCAGAGGCCGGGCCGCATGCCGTGGGCGCGGATCCGGTCGATGAGGCCGCCGAGGCCGCCGTCGGGGAACCGGGTGGTCGAGGGTTCCCACTGGCCGACGGAGTCCCACCAGCCGCCGTTCTCGTCGTCGTACCAGCCGGCGTCGATCACGTAGTACTCGGCGCCGAGGTCGGCGGCGGCCTCGATGAGCGGCAGCTCGCGGTCGGTGGTCGGGTCGGACATCAGGGTGTTCAGGAAGTCGTTGTAGACGACGGGCAGGGTGTCGTGGTCGGGGTGGGGCCGCCGGGTCCGACGGCGGTGGGCGGTGAGCGCCGCGCCCATGGCGTCCAGGGTCGCCTCGGCTCCGGCCGCGGCTCCGGGGACGACGGCGAGACTCACCGGCACGCTCATGAACGACGAGCCCGGCGCGAGCCGGCCGGCCCACTGGTGCTCGTGCGCCGTCGGCCCCATGGCGGCGAGGTAGACGTCGTCGTACCGGTCACCGAGCTCGGTGTGCCAGGCGCCGCTGGTCTCGACCTGCCAGGCGAGGAGCCGGCCGGTGCGCGTGTCCTCGACCAGGCCCATGGGCAGGTGCTCGGACGTGGACCAGGCGCCGGTCGAGGTGAGGCCTATCCGGTTCTTCGAGCCGACCTGGCCGAACCGCACCATGCCGACGTCGTACAGGCCGCGCTCGGCGAGCGTGGACCGGCGCCAGCGGAACTCGCCGCTCCACGGGTTGGCCGCCTCCCACACCGCGAGCTCGGTCTCCCAGCGGGCGGCGTGGCCGAGCCCGGAGACGACGCCTGTGGTGACGTGGTCGAGCACCAGCTCACGGTCGGAGATCAGCTCCGCCCAGGTCCGCAGCACGGGGATCGTGTCGGCGAGCTCGTAGTGGACGGTGGCGCGCAGCCCGGTCTCGGGGTCGGCAAGGCCCAGCAGGAGGCGCCGGACGGCGCCGGACCGCTCCTCGGTCACCTCGCTGATCCGCATGCGCTGGGCCGCGGCGCCGTCGACGTGCCGCTTGCCGGAGGTGCCCGAGCGGCCCTCGCCGAGCACCGCGACCTCAAGCACCGGGAGCGCGGAGCGGCGCAGGCCGGCCAGGTCCGGCCGGCCTTCCGCCGTGTGCCACAGCGCGACGAGCCGCGGCGCCGTGTACGGCCCATGGGCTATCACGACGCGGACGACGTCGTTGCCCCATTCGAGCCGCTGCTCGGAGGCGTCCTCGAGGCCGGGAAGGGTCACGGTCATGCGATCACTCCCGTCGTGGGGTCGATGGTCCAGGTGTCGCGCCACTCGAGCACGGCGGCGCCGTCGGCGAGCCGCACGGGCAGCCAGACGGGCGCGGAGTGGAACAGGTCGTCCCGGTCCCACCGGTCGCCGACGTAGACGTGGCTCGTGGTCAGGGAACCGTGCACGGTCACGATCGTGGAGGTCTGCGAGTCGAAGGTGGCCGCGCCCTGGGGCGCGAAGTCGGCCCAGTCGCTCCACGGCCCCGCGAGCGACGACGCCGTCGCCACCTTGTTGTCGTTCGTGGACCAGCCCGTCAGGTCGGACCCGAACAGGTAGTACAGGCCGTCCACCTTCACCAGGGCCGGCGACTCGTAGCCGTGCGGGCCGGCCGGGTGGTCGCTGGGCGGTGTGAGCGTGGTCGACACGATCTCCTCGACCGCCAGGTAGTCGGCGGACAGCCGGTAGACGTGCAGGCCATGCTCCCGGTCCTCGGACAGCAGGTACCCGGTGCCGTCGTCGTCCGCGAAGACGCCGATGTCCCGGCTGATGTTGCCCAGCGGGCGCTCGCTGCGCAGGTAGGTGTACGGGCCCTCGGGCTTGTCGGCAACGGCCCAGCCCACGCGCGCGTTGGAGTAGTCGGCGGACTCGACGTGCAGGAACATCACGTACGTCCCGGCGGGGTTACGCAGCACCTTGGGGCGCTCGATCACCCGTCCGGGGGCGAGGTCGGGGACGTCGGACGAGACGAGCAGGGCGTGCCCGTGCGCGGTCCAGGTCGCGAGGTCGGGTGACGAGTAGCAGGCCACTCCCCCGAAGGTTCCGCCGTTCGTCTTGTCCTCGCCCCAGGCGTAGAACAGGTCGCCGAACCTCTGGATGCCGACGCCGTGCAGCTGGGCGACGGCGCCCTGGTCGTCGACGAAGAGCCGTCCTGGTGCGATGACGCCACGTGGGGCGCGCGGTGGGGTGGGCACTCAACTCTCCTCGGGTGGGGAAAACGTTATCAGCTGCCGTATGCTCGGCTCATGGCCAGTCCGAAGTCGTACCGAGCCCCTGTTCTCGCCGATGTCGCGAGGGCAGCGGAGGTCTCGGTGCCTACCGTCTCCAGGGTCCTCAACGGCTCGAAGTACGTGGCGCCCGAGCTCGCTCAGCGTGTGCACGAGGCGGTGCAGACCCTCGGGTACCGTCCGAACGGCGCTGCCCGCTCGATGCGTTCCGGCCGACGCACGCTCGTCTCCGTGCTCGCGGGGGCGACCGCCAACTACGGCTACGCCCGCACGCTGCAGGGCGTCGAGACGGCGGCCCGCCGCGCCGGCATGACCGTGTCGATCACCGTCGTGGAGTCCGGCGACGACGAGCACGTGCGCGCCGCCATCGACCTCACGCTCGCGCAGCCCACGGCGGGCGTGATCGTGCTCGAGTTCGACCGGGCGGGGATCAACGCCACCCGGGCACTGCCCGAGGGTCTGGCTGTGGTGGTCGCCGGGGGTGGCTCGCGCCGTACCGGCAACGTCCCCGCCGCGCTGATCGACGAGCGCGCGGCGGGCCGCCAGGCGACCGAGTACCTGCTCCACCTCGGCCACCGGACCGTGCATCACATCGCGGGCCCCACCGAGGGCAAGCACTCGGGCCGCACCGACGGCTGGCGCGCGGCCCTGGCCGCCGCCGGCGCCCCGGTCCCGCAGATCATGCGGGCCGAGTGGGACGCGAGCGCCGGCTACCGCTGGGGCGAGCGGATCGCCGGGATGAGCGACGTCACGGCGGTCTTCTGCGCCAACGACGACATCGCGCTGGGCCTGATGCGGGCCCTGTCCGACCGGGGCCTCGACGTCCCCGGCGACATCTCGGTGGTCGGCTTCGACGACCAGCCGCTGGTCGCCCTGTGGCGGCCGTCCCTGACCACCGTGGACCAGGACTTCGAGGATCTCGGCGCCCGGGCGTTCGGCCTCCTGGCCCAGGTGGTCGACGGCGAGGAGGGTGTGGCGTCGTCGGTCAGCACGCCGCAGCTCGTCGTGCGCGAGTCGACCGCCCCGCCGAAGGGCTGACCCGGCCACTACTTGAGGCTCCCGAGCGTGACGCCCGAACGCCAGTAGCGCTGCAGGGCGATCATGAGCACCACCATCGGGATGGTCGAGACGAGCGAACCCGTCAGGACGAGGCTGGTCAGGTCGACGGTGCTGTCGGTGCCGCGCTGCAACCAGGAGTACATGCCGAGCATGACCGGCCACTTCTCGACACCCTTGAGGAAGACCAGGGGCCACATGAACGTGTTCCACGACGCCACGAAGTGCAGCAGGAAGATGGTCGCGCCCGCCGTGGACAGCAGGCGCAGCCCCATGGAGAAGAAGATCCGGTACTCGCCCGCGCCGTCGATGCGGGCGGCCTCCATGAGCTCGGTCGGGACCGCACCTTCCGCATAGACCTTGGCCAGGTAGACGGAGAACGACCCGAACATGCCGGGCAGGATCATCGCCCAGATCGTGTCGTACAGGCCGAGCTGCACGAACAGCACGAAGCTCGGCACGATCATGAGCGAGCCCGGGATCAGGAAGGACGCGATGATCAGGCCCATGGTCAGCCCGCGCCCGCGGTACCGGTACTTGGCGATGCCGTACCCGGCCGCGAGCGCCACCAGGGTGAGCCCGAGGGAGCCGAGCCCCGCGTAGACGACCGTGTTCCACAGCCAGCGGCCGAAGATCCCGTCCTGGTAGGTGAACAGGGTGCTGACGTTCTCCCACAGGTTGAAGCTGCTGAACCAGAGCCCGTTGGTGGTGTACAGCTCGCGCTGGTTCTTGGTCGCCGCGACGAGCAGCCACCACAGCGGCCCGACGGCGTAGAGCGTCAGGGCGACCAGCACCCCGAGGACGACCCAGCGGGACGAGCCCCTGGCTTCCGCGATGGACGAGTTCTCGTCGGCCCGGCGCCGGCGGCGTCCTTGCGTGCGTACGGTCTGCGCGGCGGCGGCCTCGGGCACGAGTGTCGTGTCGCTCATGAGTCCTCCCTGTTCGTGAAGCGGTAGATGATCGCGGAGGCGACACCGACGACGACGGCGAGGATGACCGACAGGGCGGTGGCGTAGTTGAGGTTGCCCACCTTGAACGCCTGGTCGTAGATCATCATCGCCGGGGTGAAGTCCCGCGTGATGGTCTCCGGCGTGACCGCCCGGAACAGCAGCGGCTGGTCGAACAGCTGCAGCGTCCCGATGATCGAGAGCAGCGACGTCAGCACGAGGGACCCGCGGACGAACGGGACCTTGATGGACCAGGCGATCCGCAGCTCGGACGCGCCGTCCAGCCGTGCCGCCTCGAAGATCTCGTGCGGCACCGACTGGAGCGAGCCGTACAGGATGAGCATGGTGAAGCCGAGGGCGCCCCAGACCGCGAGGTTGCCCATGGACACCCAGACCATCGAGCTGGAGAAGAAGTTCAGGTCGAGCCCCAGAGCCTCGAAGAACGGGGTCAGCGGCCCGACGGTAGGGCTGTACTGGAAGATCCAGACCATGGTCGCGACGATGCCCGGCACCATGTACGGCAGCAGGAGCGCTATGCGGAACCCGGCGGCGGTCCGGCGGCGTGCGGCGTCGAGCAGGAGGGCCATGGCGAGGCTCAGGACCTGGGTCACGGGGACGACCACCAGGGCGTACAGGAAGACCCGCAGCATCCCCGCCCAGAAGTTGCCGTCGGCGAGCCCGGCGGCGAAGTTGTCCAGCCCGACGAAGGACACGGTCTGGCCGCCGAAGCCGAGGCCACCCGTGGACTTCGTGGCGTAGACGCTCTCCCGCAGGGCCATCCCGACCGGCACGAGCACGAAGAGCGTGAAGCCGGCCAGGAACGGGAAGGTGAGCGAGGCACCCTTGACGCTCTGCGCGGTGCGCCAGGTCCAGCGTGGGCCGCGCCCACGAGGTGAGGCGCCGCGCCCGGGGCGCCCGCCGGGTGGCGAGCCGGCGACCGGTTCACGCGCGGTGGCGTGCTTGTCTTGCGTGTTGACGGACATCGGCGTCCTCCCCTCGTGGATCAGCGGCTCACTCGGCGACGGTGTAGGAGATGCCCTTGGCGTCCAGGTCGGAGACGACGAACGCCTGGACCGCCTCGAGGGCTTCGGCGAGGGTGATCTCGCCGGCTACCGCCTTGCCCCACTGGTCCTGCAGCTCGGGGAACCAGGCGTCGTAGTTCGGGCCGAGCTCGAACTTGCCGATCACGCGCTCCTGGGCCGCGACGATCTCCTCGCCCGCGACCTTGTCGTCGACGAAGAAGTCCTTCGGGACCACCTCTTCGACATAGGGGGACGCGTCGGGGATCTGGACGGGGAACCCGACGGCGCCGGTCTCCTTGTTCCGCCCGGCCTCGATCGCCTCGGGCGTGGTGAGCCAGTCGGAGAAGGCCACCGCCGCTTCCGGGTTCTCGCAGCCCTCCGGCACGAACGACGGGAGCGTGCGGCCCGGGGTGACGGGCTCCGCGGCGTCCGAGAACTGCGGGATCGGGTGCGCCGACCAGTCGCCCGCCGAGTCGGGGAACCCGGTCTGGTAGCCGGTGAGCGACCACCACTGCGTGGTCGTGGACGCCATCTTGCCCGAGTCGAAGTACTCGAGCAGCGCCGGCTTGTCCATGTACGTCTGGTTGGAGACCAGGTCCTCGTCGATGAGCGGCTGGATCACGTCGGCCGCCGCCAGCGTGTGCTCGTCGGTGAAGTTCACCACCCACTGGTCGCCGTCGATGGCGAACCACTCGGCGCCCGCCTGCTGGGCCAGGTTCATCAGGATGCTGGGGTCCTCGCCGGCCAGGTTCGTCACGTCGACGCCGTGCTTCTTCAGCTCGCGACCCGCCTCGACGAACTCGTCCCAGGTGGCCGGCACCTCGACGTCGTACTTGTCGAACGTCTTCTGGTTCACGATGTAGAACTGGCCGTCGGAACCGCTCGGCAGCCCGAAGTACCGGCCGTCGACCTGCGCGGCGGCGAGGGCGCCCTCGTTGTACAGGTCGGCGGAGGCCTCTACCTGCTCGCTGATGTCCTGCGCCCAGCCGTTGACGACCATCGTCGTCAGCGGGGCGAAGCCCTGCACCAGGCACGGGACGCCGGACCCGGCCTCCATGGCGTTCTGGAAGTTGGTCTGGGTGGCGGTGTTGCTGGCCTGCAGCACGTACTCGACGGTGACGTCGTCCTGGGCCTCGTTGAACGCCTCGGCGATCTGCTTGCCGGTCTCGGCGTTCCAGCCCCAGACCTCGATCGTTGCCGGGCCTGCGGCGTCGCCCTCGGAGCCGGTGGCGGGCGCGTCGCCGGCCGAGCAGGCACTCAGGCTGGTCAGCGCCGTGACGGCGAGGCCGGCGGTCGCCCAGCGGGCGCGTGTTCTGATCATGGCTCTCCCCTTTGAGAAGTACTCGTCCTTGAGCTGCGTCGGGATCGACGCAGGAAAACGTTCTCAGGTTAGCGATCTGCCCCCGGGTGTCAAGCAGCTGTCTCATTTCCGGCGGCGCGACTCCCTGGGGCTTCCCTGCACCGCGGGACAACGTTATCCTGCTTGCCGGACCAGGAGGTAGAGATGGAACCACTCAACGTCGTGCTCACCATGCGACCGGCGGCGCTCGCCGAACGCCTCTTCGACGACGCGGCCCACCGCCGGCTCGCGGCGGTGGCGCAGGTGTGGCCGGAGGTGCTCGAGGAGCTCACCACGCCGGACGCGGCGAAGGCGCTGGAGCACTGCGACGTGCTCGTCACCGGCTGGGGCGCCGGCTTCCTCACCGACGCCGTGATGGCCGCGGCGGCCCGGCTGCGCGCCGTCGTGCATACCGGCGGCAGCGCGGCCGGGCTGCTCGGCCCCGCGGCCCGCGAGCGCCGGATGACGCTGACCGACGCCCGCGCGGCGAACGGGCGGCCGGTGGCCGAGCTCACGCTCGCGCTCATCCTGCTGGCGGGCAAGCAGACGCTGCCCTCCGCGCGGCTCTACGCCGAGCGGCGCGCGTTCATCGACCGGGAGGGGGCGTTCCCGCAGGCGGGTAACCACGGGCGCCGAGTAGGCATCGTGGGCGCCTCGTGCATCGGCCGGCAGACCATCGAGCTGCTGCGCCCCTTCGACCTGGCCGTGTCGGTCTTCGACCCCTACCTGAGCGACGACGACGCCCGCGACCTCGGCGTCCGCAAGGTCGAGCTCGACGAGCTGATGGCCACGTGCACGGTGATCTCGGTCCACGCGCCCGACGTCCCGGAGACCCTGCGGATGATCGACGCGCGCCGGCTCGCCCTCCTGCCCGACGGTGCCACGCTGATCAACACGGCACGCGGCGCCCTCGTCGACACGGACGCGCTCGTCGCCGAGCTGACCACCGGCCGGATCGACGCGGTCCTCGACGTCACCGAGCCCGAGCCGCTGCCGGCGGACCACCCGCTGTGGAGCCTGCCGAACGTGCTGCTCACGCCGCACATCGCCGGCTCGATGGGCAACGAGCTGAGCCGGCTCGGCGACAACGCGGTAGCGGAGATCGAGCGCCTCGCCCGGTGGTAGGACGCCGGTGGCGCACCGACCGATGAGTTCTCCGGGCCTCCGCCGTCGGACGGGGCATGGGAATCGTGAAAGCAGACCTCGCAGTTTCGATCGACGGCTACTCCGCAGGGAACGACCAGTCGTTGGAGCACCCGTTCGGGGCGCTCG
Organism: Promicromonospora sp. NPDC023805; assembly: GCF_040639635.1. Classification (NCBI taxonomy): domain Bacteria; kingdom Bacillati; phylum Actinomycetota; class Actinomycetes; order Micrococcales; family Promicromonosporaceae; genus Promicromonospora; species Promicromonospora sp. NPDC023805. The sequence goes on from NZ_JBFAAH010000001.1 coordinate 401,082, forward strand.
CCGGCGAGCGCCTGCACACCTGGATGTTCGGGTACGGGGACGCGCACAAGGCCGAGGTGGACGCCATCGTCGGCTCGGGCGCATACATCATGGGGCGGAACATGTTCACCGCCGGCCGCGGGCCGTGGGACCTGGAGTGGACGGGCTGGTGGGGCGACAACCCCCCGTACCACGCGCCCGTCTTCGTCCTCACCAACCACGCCCGCGACCCGATCACGATGGAGGGCGGCACCACCTTCCACTTCGTCACCGACGGCATAGAGAGCGCCCTGGAGCAGGCTCGCGCGGTCGCAGGCGACGGCGACATCTCCATCGCCGGCGGCGCGACGACGCTCAACGAGTACCTCGCCGCCGGCCACGTCGACGAGCTGCGGCTGCACATCGTGCCGTTCACGCTCGGCTCGGGCACCCGCGTGTTCGACGGCGTGCCGCCCATCGAGTTCAGCTCCACCTCCGTGCGGCACACGCCCGAGGTCACACACCTGACCATGCGGCGGTGACAGACTGGTCCGCATGACGGTCATCTGGACAGAGGGGCGTTTGGTCGCCCCGGACGAGGCCGCGCTGAGCGCGGTCGACCACGGCATCACCGTCGGGGACGGCGTCTTCGAGACCTGCGCCGTCCTCGCCGGGCACGCGTTCGCACTGACGCGACATCTCGCGCGGCTGGAACGCTCGGCGGCGGGCATGGGCATGGCGCCCCTCGACCTGCGCTGGGTGCGCAGCGGCGTCGACGCCGTCCTCGCCGCCGCACCCGACGCCGGTCGCCTGCGCATCACGGTGACCGACGGTGTCGGGCCGCTCGGCTCCGGGCGGTCCGACGGGCCGCAGACGGTGATCGTCGCGGCGACCCCCGCCGTCGTCGTGCCGACCGGACGGGCCGCACGCTCCCCCTGGACACGCAACGAGAACAGCGCGGTCGCGGGCCTCAAGACGACGTCCTACGCCGAGAACGTCGTGGCGCTCGCCGACGCGATCAAGAAGGGCGCCGACGAGTCGGTGTTCGCGAACACGCAGGGCCTGCTGTGCGAGGGCACCGGCTCGAACGTGTTCCTGGAGCTCGACGGCGAGCTCGTCACACCCCCGCTCAGCGTGGGCTGCCTGGCTGGGATCACGCGTGAGCTGCTGCTCGAGTGGGGTGCCGAGGCGGGTATGCCCGTGCGCGAGGCCAAGGACGGCGAGCTGCCGTTCGCGGTGCTCGACCGGGTGGCGGCAGGCGAGGCGCAGATGCTGCTGACCGGATCGGTGCGGAACGTGCAGCCGACCGTGTGGCTGGACGGCGTCGACCTGCAGATCGGCGAGCTGTCGAGCGCCGCGCGCGACCTGTTCGAGCGGAACATGCGGGAGCGGCTCGATCCCTGAGCCGGGCTTGCACCGAGCTGGCGATTGGATTTCGCATCCGCGCTCGAACCAGGCTAATATCGTCCACGCACGCCCTAGCGGGTGAGCAGCACGGGCGATTGGCGCAGGGGTAGCGCGCTTCGTTCACACCGAAGAGGTCACTGGTTCGATCCCAGTATCGCCCACCGTGCAGAAAGGCCCTCCATCCAGCGGAAACGCTGAGCGGGGGGCCTTTCGCGTGCTGCAGGTGGCGACCGGTGATCGGGGTTGCTGCACTAACTGCTGTATTGCGGCGGGCGTCGCAGTACAGCCTTGACGCCGCCTGCGACCACCGTGGCCCCGCCCGCGCATCGCACGACACTACGGCCTCGGTCACCGCGCTCTGCACGGTCTTCGCCTACTTCCCGGGCGCACTGCTTCGCCGGGGCTGGACGCCGATCGTTTGTGGGCTGCTGCTGACCGCGATCCCCTACGTCGTCGCGACGAACCCGCTCCTGCCGGACGAGGTGGACCGGTGGATCCTCCGCCTGACCCCGGCCGCGGCTTTCGCGGTCCAGCAGACCGGCGTCGAGTACGCACAGGTCGTGGCCCACTTCGCTCCCTCGAACGGCTACTTCCCGCTGCCCGCGTGGGCCGGCTTGGCAGTCCTCGGCGCGTACCTCGTGGTGGCCTGGTGGGCGGCGGTAGTGCGGCGGCCGGCCCGATAGCGGGGCCCGGCGTCGTGGTAGTTGCGCGGTTGGACAGGAACGGGAAATCCTTGCACACACCCGATAGAACATGAATTACACCGATATCTGTCCACATCAGTCACGGGCTGGTAACTTGCCGTTTCTGCTCACCCAATTCGTCAGTCTTGGTTGCGTGCAGAATGAGAGACTGGAGAAATTCGTTGGCAGAAGCAACCACTGACATACGTATCACCAACCAGATGCTCGTCATCGGTCCCAGCACATACCCCCTCCGGGGGATCACTGAGATCACAGACCTCGACGTCATACCCAAGGTCAACTGGTTCAAGGCCGGCGCTTGGCTTGCGCTGTGGATCTTCGTCATCATCGTGACCGCGGCCTGGCCGCCCCCGTTCCCATTCGTGGGCTGGATCGGCCTCATCGCGCTCGCCGGTCTTGTCGTCTGGATCTACAACCAGCCCGAGACGGCACAGCTGTCCGTAGCAACGGCAGGTACCAACAGGGTGTCGGTCGTATCCGAAGACAAACGCGCAATCCGGCGGCTCGCCGAAAATCTCATCGAGGCGCTCGACAATCCCCAGGCGGAGTATGCCGTGACGATTCCCGTAGTGAACAATTTCGGTGACACCATCGTGCAGAATGGCGCCAACAACATCGGAAAGCTCATCAAGTGAGCACCACACCAGGAACCGGCGACCACATCGAGCAACACGGGACCGGGCACATCGGCAAGATCGTCGGCCAGGTATTTCAAGGCGACGCGTACTTTCTTCAATCGCAGGCGCTGACATTCGCACAGGAGCTTCGTCAGCATGCGACACCCACCGATGCGCAGGAACTCAGTGCCGCGCTCGACATCGCCACCTCACCAACTGCAAGCTCAGAAGAAAAGGGGCGTGCCCGTGCGCGCGCGACTGCGGTCGCACAGCGAATCGGAACCGTTGCCCCGCAGATGCTCGGAACGGCCAACCAGCTGATCAACCTGCTTGGTCAACTGCCGATCTGACTGGTCCATGGCGGACGGGCCGGCCGGTGCCGCCGTTCCTGCCGCGTGAGGGGTCGTCCGATTCACGGGCATAACGGGCTCCTGGAAGAAGCAGGCGTATCGCCCGCCGCAAGAGAAGGCCCTCCAACCAGCGGAAACGCTGAGCGGGGGGCCTTTCGCACTCCTGCGGGAACGACCGGGCAACCCTTGAGCCACCCCGATCCCGACGTCGATCTGCCGCCGTCAGTCAGACACCTCGACTGCGACGTTCCTGACGAAGTCCCCCATCACCGCCGCGCACTCCGGCCAGTGGGTCTCCAGCAGCATGTGCCCGGCGTCGTACACGTGCATCTCCAGCCGGTCGAGCACCCGGGCGTAACCCATGATCTCGGCCAGGTCGAAGTACGTGTCGTGGCGACCCCACAGCACCAGGCACGGCGGCTGGTGGGTCCGGTGATAGTCGGCGATCTCGTCGAACCGGGCGACGTGGCTCGCATAGTCGCGGAACAGCTCGAACTGGGCCTCCAGGTTGCCGGGCCGCGATATCCGCCCCCAGTCCAGGTGCCACGACTCGGGCGGCTGGAGCACACGCACCCGGTCCGGCAGGCCGCTCGTGTACTCGTCGCGGACACCCTCGTAGTTGAGCCATTCGGGCAGGCGGGCCCGGTTCTCCTCCGACGGGTCGGCCCAGAACGCGCGGGCGCTGTCCCACTGGCTGCCCAGGCCGTCGTCGTGCGCGTTGCCGTTCTGGACGATGAGCCCGAGGATCCGTTCGGGGTGCCGCGTGGCGAGGTAGTAGCCGACGGGGGCGCCGAAGTCGTGCAGGTACACGAAGAACCTGTCGACCCCGATCCGCTCCAGGAACGCCTCTACGGTGTCCGCGAGACGCGCGAACGTGTACGCGTACTCATCGACGCCCGGCGAGGCCGAGAAGCCGAAGCCCGGCAGGTCCGGCGCCACCACCCGGCTCACCTCGGCCAGCGGCGACATCACGTGCCGGAAGAGGTGCGACGAGCTCGGGAAGCCGTGCAGCAACAGCACGCAGGGCCGGCCCGGAGCGTCCGAGACCCCCGCCTCCCGGTAGACGATCTCGAGCCCGTCGACGTCGATCGTGCGGTGGCGCGGCTTGCTGGTCACCTTCATGGGACCACTCCTCGGTGAGTCCTCGGTTGGTCGAAGTCCACTTCGATCGAGGCTAACCGGACCGCCGTCGACTCACGAGATCGCGCCCGGCTAGTGACATAGGCAGGAATCCTCACTAATATCCGTTCTGCTGCTGACAGTCCCGTAAGTACAACGACGTACCACGGACCGAGGAGGTCCCCATGTCACGAACACGGTCACGCACTCGAAGGCCCAGGCTCCGCAGGCTGGTGAACGCGATAGCCGCGTTCGGCGCGCTCGCCATCACCGCCACCGCACTCGTCGTCACCCAGCCCGAACCCGCCGCCGCCGTCCCCGCGACGATCCCCCTGACCATCACCAACGACTCCGGCCGTGGCGACCAGGTCTTCATCTACGTCCTGGGCGACCCGCACACGGGCCGGCTCGGCTGGTCCGACGCCGGGGGCGCGTTCCACCCCTGGCCCACCGTCGGCGGGACGCCGGTCGACGCCCCCGACGCCGCCATCGCCGGCCCGGCGGACGGGCAGTCGAAGACCATCCAGCTGCCGAAGATGTCCGGCCGGGTCTACTTCTCCTACGGCAGCAAGCTCTCGTTCAAGGTCGTCAACGACGGCCGCCTCGTCCAGCCGGCGGTGCAGAACCCGAGCGACCCGAACCGCAACAAGCTGTTCAGCTGGACCGAGTTCACGCTCAACGACTCCGGCCTGTGGATCAACAGCACCCAGGTCGACTTCCTCTCGGCCCCGTACCAGACGGGCCTGCGCAAGGCGGACGGCGCGGTGATCAGCACCGGGATGCTCAAGCCCGACGGTTACCAGAACGTCGTCAACGCGCTGGCCGGCACACCCGGCTGGAACAACCTCGCGCAGCGCGCCCCCGACGGCTCTCTGCTCCGCGTCCTCGCGCCCGGCCACGCCATCGGGACCGGGCAGATCGACACGAACATCCTGGCCGGCTACATCGACCGGGTCTGGGCCAAGTACTCAGGCGAGAACCTCACCGTCGCGCCCTACTCCTACGACCCGGCTGCCCGGTTCACGGGCCGCGTGGTGAACGGCGTCATGCGGTTCACGAACGCCTCGGGCGCGTACGTCACGGAGTTCCGCAAGCCGTCGAGCGACTCGGTCTTCGGCTGCTACAAGGATCTGGCCGCCCCGAACAACGACATCGGAGCCATCGCCCGCACCCTGTGCGCCGGCTTCCACCGCTCGACGCTCCTGACGACGACCACGCAGCCCGGCACCAGCACCTCGGGCTTCTACCAGGAGTCCGTCACCGACTACTACTCCAAGTACATCCACCAGCAGATGGCGAACGGCAAGGCCTACGGCTTCGCGTTCGACGACGTCCTGGCCCAGGAGTCCCTGGTGCACGACGGCAACCCGTCCGCCGCCTACATCCAGCTCGACCCGTTCCAGGGTACGGCGACGCCCATCGCGGGGTCCGACGGCGGCGGGGGCGACGGCGGCGCTTCGACCCTCCCGGTGGGCAGTGGGCCAGTGCGGGCCGCCAACGGCATGTGCATCGACGTGCCGTGGGCCGACTCGGCCGACGGGAACCCGCTCCAGATCGTCAACTGCAGCGGCAACGCCGCCCAGACGTGGGCCCGGTCGGGCTCCACGCTGAGCGCGCTCGGCAAGTGCATCGACGTGTCGGGCGGCAGCACGGCCGACGGCGCCGTCGTGCAGCTGTGGACCTGCAACGGGACCGGCGCGCAGAGCTGGACGTACCAGGCTGCCTCCCGGGCGGTGGTGAACCCGCAGTCGGGCAAGTGCCTGACGGCGGCCGGTGGCGCTCCCCTACGCGACGGTCAGCGACTCGAGATCCGCGCCTGCTCCGGCGCGGAGACGCAGCGCTGGACGTTCTAGGTCCTCGGTGGTCGAGGGGAATCGGTGGTCGAGCTTGTCGAGGCCTGGGGGTCTCGACAAGCTCGGCCAACGGCCGCAACGCTCTGAGCAGAAACCGCACCAGCGCCCGGCACTTGTCGGTACACGGCTCACTACGCTGGGGCGATGAACCAGTGGGACATGACCGACGGCGTCGTCGAGCTGCCCGACGGCAGGCGGGTTCGCGGCACGGGGCTGCGCCGTCCGCGCCGGGACTCGCCCGCCCCGGACTTCGCCGTCTACCTGCTCGGCCGCGACCCGCAGGTGCCCGACTGGGAGTACCGGTGGGTCCGCTGGCGCGACTTCCGCCTGCCCGACTCGACGGACCAGGCCGTGGCGGCGCTCCAGGAAGCTCACACGCGCACGGAGTCCGAACGGGTCGAGATCGCCTGTGGGGGCGGGGTCGGCAGGACCGGTACGGCGCTGGCGCTCCTCGCCATCATGAGCGGAGTGTCACCCGACGACGCCGTGTCGTGGGTCCGCGAGAACTACAAGCCGCGCGCCGTGGAGACCCGGCGGCAGAAGCGCTGGGTGGCGGACAACGCGGCGTCGGTCGTTCCCTGAGGCCGGCGCCGGGGAAGCACCACATCGGCGGGGTGTGTTGCGGAGAGTAACCGCTGTCTACGCAGAGCAACACATCCCGCGGAGTAGTAGTCACCCCGGGACCCCAACGCCGACGATCCGGTCAGCCGCGCGCGAGCAGCTCCAGCGTGTCGATCACGCGGTTGGAGAAGCCCCACTCGTTGTCGTACCAGGCCACCACCTTGACGTGCTTGCCATCGACGCGGACCAGCGCGGCGTCGAAGATGGCGGACGCCGCCTCCCCCGTGATGTCGCTGGAGACCAGCGGCTCGTCGGAGTAGTCGAGGATGCCCTTGAGCTTGCCGTCGGCCGCGGTTCGGTAGGCCGCGAGGACGTCGTCGCGGGTGACCTCGCGCTCGACCGTCGTGTTGAGCTCCACGAGGGAGCCGACCGGCACGGGTACGCGGATCGAGTCACCCGAGAGCTTGCCGTTCAGGTTCGGCAGCACCAGGCCGATCGCCTTGGCCGCACCCGTCGTCGTGGGTGCGATGTTGACGGCGGCGGCGCGGGCCCTGCGCAGGTCGCGGTGCGGGCCGTCCTGCAGGTTCTGCTCCTGGGTGTAGGCGTGCACGGTGGTCATGAAGCCGTGCTCGATCCCTGCCAGGTCGTCCAGGACGGCGGCCAGCGGGGCCAGCGCGTTCGTGGTGCACGAGGCGTTCGAGACGATCACGTGCCGGTCCGGGTCGTAGACGTCGGTGTTCACGCCGTAGGCGAGCGTGACGTCGGCCCCGGCCGAGGGCGCGCTGACCAGCACCCGCCGGGCGCCGGCGTCGATGTGCGCGCGGGCGGCGTCCGCGGAGGTGAACCGGCCGGTGGCCTCGAGCACTATGTCGACGCCGAGCTCCGCCCACGGCAGCTTGGCGGGCTCGCGCTCGCCGAGCACCTTGATGCGGCGGCCGTCGACGACGAGCTCGTCGCCGTCGACCTCGACCGAACGGCCGAGGCGGCCGAGCGCGCTGTCGTACTTGAGCAGGTGAGCGAGTGCGTCCGGGGCGGTGAGGTCGTTGATCGCGACCACCTCGAGGTCGCTGTCGCGCTCGAGCAGGGCGCGGAGGGAGTTACGGCCGATGCGGCCGAAGCCGTTGATGGCGATACGTGTCATGCCTCCATGCTCTGCCTCCCGGCGCGCCGCCGAAAGAGGCCGGAAAGCCATGGTGCGCAAACATCACGCCAGACATAAGGACACCGCCCGCAAGGATCTCGCCACCCCCCTGCCGCGTTGTCAGGCCGAGAACGTGTGCCGGTACTCCGTCGGAGACGTACCGAGGATCCGGTGGAAGTGCAGGCGCAGGTTGGCCGCGGTGCCCAGCCCCACCCGGTGCGCGATCTGCTCCACGCTCAGGTCGCTGCGCTCCAGCAGCTCCCGTGCCAGGTCCACCCGCGCCCGGAGCACCCACTGCATCGGTGTGTACCCGGTGTCCTCCACGAACCGCCGCGAGAACGTGCGCGCCGAGACCCGCGCGTTGCGCGCCAGCACGTCGAGCGTCAGCGGCTCGGCCAGACGCTCCAGCACCCAGGCGCGCGTGTCGGCGAACACGTCGCCGAGCGGTTCGGGCACGCTGCGCGGCACGTACTGCGCCTGTCCCCCGCTGCGGTACGGCGCGGCCACCAGCCTGCGGGCGACGTGGTTGGACAGCCCGACGCCGTGGTCGCGCCGCACCAGGTGCAGGCACAGGTCGATGCCGGACGCCGCACCCGCCGACGTGAGCACACCACCCTCGTCGACGAACAGCACGTTCTCGTCCACCTGGACCAGCGGATGGCGCTCGCGGAGCGCCCTCGTGTAGTGCCAGTGCGTGGTCGCGCGCTTGCCGTCGAGCAGCCCCGTCGCGGCCAGGGCGAACGCTCCGGTCGAGATGGCGGCGAGCCGGGCACCGCGGGTGTGCGCGGTCTTGAGCGCGTCGACGACGACGGCGGGCGGGTCGGCGGCAGCCGGCGTCCGGTAGCCGGGGACGAACACGGTGTCGGCCCGCTCCAGCGCGTCGAGCCCTTCGGCCACGTGGTATGACAGCCCGTCGCCGCCGGTCACGAGCCCAGGAGCCGCGCCACAGACCCGCACCTCGTAGGGCATGCTCGGCCGGTTCGAGAACACCTGCGCGGGGATGCCGACGTCGAGCGGCTTGGCGCCCTCCAGCACCAGCACGGCGATCTGGTGGTTCTTCCGGCGCGACGCTGTCACGTCTCGCATCGTAGGCCCGCCCTCAAGATCAGCGGACGGCGAGCCGCGCGTAGTCCGGCAGGTCTATCGAGTCCACCGCCTTGTCGATGCCGCCCATCATCATGCGGGCGAGCGGAGTCTTGAGCATCGCCCCCATCACCGCCGTGCGGGCCTTGATCTCGAACGTCGACGGCGGCAGGAACCCGCGAGCGCCGCCCGGGAGCTGCTTCATGTTGGCCTGGGCGTACGGCCGCATCCGGGCCTCGTACGCGGTGAAGGCCGGCTCGGGATCGCCGTCGGACCGGGCGAGCTCGCCTGCCAGCACGTACGCCCCCACCAGCGCCAGCGAGGTGCCCATCCCTGCCGAGCCCGCGGTGCAGGCGTCGCCGAGGAGTGCCACCCGGCCCCGGTGCCAGGCAGGCATCTCGATCTTCACGTGCCGGTCGAAGTAGAAGTCGTCGGCGTCCCACATCGCGTCCAGCAGGCGCGGCACCTGCCAGCCCTCGCCGGCCAGGACGTCGGCGACTATCCGCTTCTGCCCGGCGATGTCGCGCCGGTCGTAGGTCACCGGGTCGCCCGCGAAGTGCACCATGCCGCGCGCGCCGCCGTGCGCGGGGTACAGCAGCACGTTGCGGCCGCCGACGCCGTTGCCCTTCGGCATCGAGTACAGGTACTCCCAGCCGTCGAGGCCCCAGGAGTCCCGGCCGGACTCCTGGGCGCTCTCGGCGGTGAACACCGCGCGGTGGTACCCGGAGTCGACGGTCCGCCATGCGCCGTCGAACGCGAGGCGCCGCGTCGTGGAGAAGACGCCGTCCGCCCCGACGACGGCGTCGAACCGGCGGGGCGCCGACCGCTCGAAGGTGACCGCCACACCGTCGGGCCGCTGGTCGAGCGCCGTGATGCTGTCGTCGAAGACGTACTCCACACCCTCGGCGGCGTCCATGATGATGCGCATGAGGTCGCCGCGCAGGATCTCGATGTCGGCGATCACCCCGCCGGAGTGGCCGAACAGCTCCGTGGGGAGCTCGACGGTGCGGCGTCCGGCGGCGTCGAGGTAGGCGATCCCGCGCACGCCGGTGTGGGCGGCGCGCACCTGGTCGGTGATGCCCATCCGGTCCAGGACGGTGCGGCCGGCGCCGCGGACGTCGATCCCCTGGCCGCCGGGGCGGGGACCGGGGCTGCGCTCGACGACCGTGACGTCGAAGCCGTACCGGCGGAGCCAGAAGGCGAGGGCGGGTCCGGCGACGCTGGCGCCCGAGACGAGTACGTGGGTCATGGCTGCTCCCTGTTTCCAGTGGTGTTCGGTGAGGTGTTCCGTACACCGTACGAACCGTCCTATGGTGGGTAAACCACGAGGTAGTGCGGCAGGTAGTGCACCGGTCATATCCCCGGTGCGACCTGCGGAGCGCACGTCCAGAGCCCGCCGGGTGCACTAGTACAGGAGCCGCGATGTCCACCACGTACGAGCGGATCGCCGAAGAGATCCGGGCCCGGATCCGATCGGGCGAGCTGACCGCAGGTGATCCTGTCCCGTCCACGCGCCGGATCGTCGCCGAGCACGGCGTCGCCATGGCGACCGCGTCCCGGGTGCTCGACGCGCTGCGGCGGGACGGGCTCGTCGAGGTCCGGCGCGGGGTCGGCACGGTCGTCGCCGCGGGCGCGGGCGCCGGGCCTGCGGCCCGCCCCGCCCCGGTCGTCGACGACGTCGTGCGCGCGGCCATGACCGTGGCCGACGCCGAGGGCCTGGGCGGGCTCTCGATGCGGCGGATCGCCACCGACCTCGGCATCCCGACCATGTCGCTCTACCGGCACGTGCGCGGGCGTGAGGAGCTGCTCACCCGCATGCTCGACGCCGTCTACGCCTCCGCACCCCTGCCCGACCCGCTGCCCGACGGCTGGCGGGCCCGCGCCGAGACGTGCGCCCGCACGATGTGGGACGCGTTCCAGCGCCACCCGTGGGCGGCCCACGTGATGTCGATGACTCGGCCGCAGATCGTGCCGCACGGCGTGCCCCACACCGAGGCGCTGCTGGCCGCCTTCGACCGGATCCCCGGGCGGGCGTTCGACATCGACACCCGGATGCACCTGACCGTGTCGGTCTTCCAGTTCGTGCGCGGTGTGGGGGTCAGCATCGAACCCGCTCTGCTGGCCCGTCAGGACACGGGCATGACCGACGAGGAATGGATGGACCAGTCGGTCCCCGACCTCCGGGCCGTCGCGGACCCGCGCCGCTACCCCCACTTCGCCGTGGCGACGTCGACAGACGTCGACCTCACCCTCGACTCGCTCTTCGAGTTCGGCCTGGCTCGCCTGCTGGACGGCTATGCGGTCTTCCTGGGCGAGACGCAGCCGCCGCGGGCCGATCGCATGACGTCCGGCTGACGCCCGCGCCGCCGCCCGGCCGGGCCCAGGCTCAGAGCCGCGGCGGCCCGGCCTCCACGCGGCGCAGCACCGCGGCGCCGGAGTGCAGGTCGGGCGACGCGTACAGCCCGCGCTCGTCCCACCAGGTCGCCCCGGCCTCGGCCAGCGGCCCGACGACGTCGGCCGCCGCCTCCGGCGTCGTACGCCCGCCCGCGACGACGTCGTACGGGCTGCCCGACGGGCCGTCCGACGGGCGGTGCCCCGCGACGTACGCCGCGACCTCGCGGATCTCGTCCGGCGTCGGCGGGGTGCCGTGCCCGGACGCGAACAGCGGCACCACGCCGTCCCACCGCGCCGCGCGGCGGAACGGGCGGCGGTTGGGCCAGAACCCACCCACCCACACAGGCGGCCGGGGGCGCTGGACGGTCGCGGGGAGGAGCTCCACGTCCCGCACGACGTAGTGCGGCCCTGCGTGGTCGACGCGCTCCCCCGCCCAGTAGCGGCCCAGCAGGTCGAGCCCCTCGTCCAGCTTCTCGGCGAGCACCACCGGGTCGGTCTCGTCGCCGAAGCTGCCGAACTCGTCCTCGACCGGCCCGCCGAGGCCAGTGCCGAAGATCACGCGGCCGCCGCTGACGGCGTCGAGCGTCGCCACCTGCCGGGCGAGCTGTTCGGGACGCCGCCGGGCCACGGGGGTGACGAGGGTGCCCAGCCGGAGTCGCGACGTCGCGAGCGCCGCGGCGGTCAGGAGCATCCACGGGTCACCGAACGGCAGGCCGCGGCGCATCTCCTTGCTGTGCACCACGTGGTCCCAGACGAACAGGCCGTCCCAGCCGGCGTCCTCGGCGGCGCGGGCGACCCTCGCGACGGTGCGGGGATCGGCGAAGTCGCCGAAGTTGGGGATGTTCACGGAGTACCGCATCAGGCACCGACCTCCGCGGTCGTGGCCTGGGCGGCCGGCTCGCGCAGCTCGCGCCACATGATCCGCAGCCCGACGTCGCCCAGCTCGGGGTGCCGGAAGGCGCCGGGCGCGACGCCGAGCGTCACGAAGCCGAGGCTCTCGTACAGGTGGACGGCGCCCGCGTTGGTGTCGACCACTGCGTTGAACTGGATGGCGGCGAACCCGTCGCGGCGAGCCCAGGCGATCATGTCCTCGACCATGGCCCGTCCGGCGCCGGTGCCGCGCACGGCGCGGTCGACCATGATGCTGCCCGAGGCGATGTGGCTGCCCGGGCCCGGCCGGTTGGGGTACATGTTCGCGGTGCCGACCACCACGCCGTCGCGCACCGCGACGACCACCCGCACCGGGTGGTCCAGCCACGCCGCCCGGGCCTGCGCCTCGGTCATGGCGGGGTCGTAGGCGAACGTGTCGGCGGCGCGCACGACCTCGCGGACGATCGGCCAGAGGTCCGGCCAGTCCTCGGCGGTGGCCTCGCGCACGGTGGTCGCGGGCCGGACCTCGAGCGCAGAACCGGGAGCGGCGTCGGCAGAAGGTTGCATGCCCCTACCCTGCCCCACGGCCGGCCGGTGCCGCCAAGGCATACCCCTCCCGCACCCCTCCCGCGCGGACGCCGCCCGGCGTACGGTCGGAGCATGTGCCGAAACATCACGACGCTACGCGGGCTCGAGCCCCCCGCCACCGACGACGAGATCACCGCCGCCGCGCTGCAGTTCGTGCGCAAGGTCACGGGCGTGACCAAGGTGAGTGACGCCACACGCGAGCCGGTCGAGCAGGCCACGCAGGAGATCACGGAGATCGTGACGCGCCTGCTCGACGCGCTGCCGGAACGCCGTCAGCCGCCCAAGACGGTGCCTCCGCTGCGCCGCGCGGAGGTCCAGGAGCGCATCGCGCAGCGCATCAAGGAGCGCGAGGAGCACGAACGCATGCACGAGCTGGGCATCGCGCACTCGCACTGAGCGGCTCGTACCCCTACAGTTACTGTGTGCTTGCACCGCTCACCTGTTGCTGTCGCTGACCCCGGACCCATCCGTCGTCCGCGTGTATCGTCGCGCGCCCAGCAACACGTGCCCAGCAATCAGGAAGAGAACAGGTGCAGTACGCCAACTCTGTCATAGACCTCGTCGGCAACACGCCCCTCGTCCGGCTCCACCGGGTGACCGAGGGCGTCACCAGCGCGACAGTGCTCGTCAAGCTCGAGTACCTCAACCCCGGCGGCTCGTCCAAGGACCGCATCGCCGGCCGCATCATCGAGGCGGCCGAGCAGGAGGGCAAGCTCCGGCCCGGCGGCACCATCGTCGAGCCGACCTCCGGCAACACCGGGGTCGGCCTCGCGCTGGTCGCCCAGCAGCGCGGCTACCGGTGCGTCTTCGTGCTGCCCGACAAGGTGGGCAAGGACAAGCGCGACGTCCTCACCGCCTACGGCGCCGAGGTCGTCGTGACCCCGACGGCGGTCGCGCCGGACAGCCCCGAGTCGTACTACTCGGTGAGCGACCGGCTGGTCCGCGAGATCCCCGGCGCGTTCAAGCCTGACCAGTACTCCAACCCGAACGGCCCGCGCTCCCACTACGAGACGACCGGGCCCGAGATCTGGCGGGACACCGAGGGCCGGATCACCCACTTCGTGGCGGGCGTCGGCACCGGCGGCACCATCACGGGCACTGGCCGGTACCTGCGCGAGGTGTCCGACGACGCGGTGCGCATCATCGGCGCCGACCCCGAGGGTTCCGTGTACTCGGGCGGCACCGGCCGCCCGTACCTGGTCGAGGGTGTCGGCGAGGACTTCTGGCCGACCGCCTACGACCCCACCGTCCCCCACGAGATCATCGCCGTGGACGACGCCGAGTCGTTCGCGATGACCCGGCGCCTGGCGCGCGAGGAGGGCATCCTGGTGGGCGGGTCCAGCGGCATGGCCGTCGTCGCCGCGCTGCGCGCCGCCCGCGACCTCGGCCCGGACGACGTGGTGGTGGTCCTCCTGCCCGACGGCGGCCGCGGCTACCTCGCCAAGATCTTCGACGACACCTGGATGCGGTCCTACGGGTTCTCGCCAGCGATCGAGGACCACACGGTCGCCGACGTCCTGGCCGCGAAGGCGGACCGCACCCCGCCCCTGGTCTTCGTGTACCGCACCGACACGGTCCGGGACGCCATCGACCGGATGACGCGCACCGGCGTCTCACAGCTGCTCGTGCTCGCCGCCGAACCACCGGTGGTGCTCGGCGAGGTGGCCGGTGCCGTGCACGAGGACGACCTGCTCGACGGCGTGTTCGCCGGCAAGGTCAACCTCTCCGACGAGGTGGGCGGGCTCATCGGCAGGCCGCTGCCGCTCGTCGGCGTCAACGAGCCCGTCGGGGCGCTGCGCGCGGCGCTCGCGACCGACGGCGCCCTGCTCGTGACCGACGGCGGCAAGGCGCTCGGCGTGGTTTCGCGCTCGGACCTGCTCGACTATCTCGCCGTCTGAGCCACCGCGCCGCCCGCTCGGGCCCGCCCCTCCCCGCACCAGCTCATCAGCTCCAGCACTGAACCTTCGAAGAGAGAGCACCATGACCGACGTCCGACCCAACCGCTTTGACACCCTCGCGATCCACGCGGGACAGCACCCCGACCCGACGACCGGCGACGCGATCCCGGCGATCCACGTCACCTCCACCTACGTGCAGGACGGCATCGGCGGGCTGCGCGGCGGGTACGAGTACTCGCGCGGAGGCAACCCGACGCGGACCTCGCTGGAGGAGCAGCTCGCGGCCATCGAGGGCGGCGCCCAGGGCATCTCGTTCGCGTCCGGCCTCGCCGCCGAGGACGCGCTGCTGCGGGCCGTGCTCGCGCCCGGGGACCACGTGCTCGTGCCGAACGACGTCTACGGCGGCACGCACCGGCTCGTCCGCACCATCCACGGCAAGGCCGGCGTGCAGCACACGACGGTGGACACCGCGGACCTCGACGCCGTACGCGCCGCGATCCGGCCCGAGTCCAAGATGCTGTGGGTCGAGACGCCGTCGAACCCGCTGATGAAGATCAGCGACATCCCCGCACTCGCCGGCTTGGCCCGGGAGGCGGGACTGCTCCTGGTCGTCGACAACACGTTCGCGTCGCCCGCCCTCCAGCGCCCGCTCGACCTCGGCGCCGACGTCGTGGTGCACTCCACGACCAAGTACCTCGGCGGGCACTCCGACGTCGTCGGCGGGGCGGTGGTCGTGGCGAACGGCGGCGAGGAGCTCGCCGAGCAGGTGCGCTACGTGCAGTTCGCCGCGGGCGCGGTGTCCAGCCCGTTCGACGCGTTCCTGACCACGCGGGGCATCAAGACCCTCTCCGTGCGGATGCAGCGCCACTCCGAGACCGCCCAGACGCTCGCGGAGCGCCTGGTCGAGCACCCCGCGGTGGCCCGCGTGCTCTACCCCGGCCTGCCCGACCACCCGGGTCACAAGACCGCCGCACACCAGATGTCGCGCTTCGGCGGCATGATCTCGCTGGAGCTGGCGGGCGGGGAGCGCGCAGCGCGCACGTTCGCCGAGTCGACTGGGGTCTTCCTGCTCGCCGAGTCGCTCGGCGGCGTCGAGTCGCTGGTCAACTACCCGAGCGAGATGACGCACGCGTCCGTACGCGGTACGGAGGCCGAGGTGTCGCCGTCGATCGTCCGCCTGTCGGTAGGCCTGGAGGACGTGACGGACCTCCTGGACGACGTCCTGCAGGCCCTCGACCGCGTCCGTTGAGTGCTGGATATCTGCCCTCTCGGAGCGCTCGGGAGGGCAAATATCACGCACTCAGCGCTTGATCTGGCGGGCGCTAGTCTGGCGGGCGTGAGCGAACACGCGCCCGTCAGCGCTGCCATGCACCGGGCCAAGGCAGATGCCCGCGCCTCCCACGTCACCGTGGGTCTCGTGCGGCATCTGGCCGGCGACCGCGAGGAGATCGACTGCTCCTGCGGCATGACGCTGACCAACGGGCCGCAGTGGTCGCTCGACGAGCACATCCGCCTGCACAGGGCAGAGGCGCGCTACCTGGCCCTGAGCCAGGTAGCGCCGGCGGGTATGCCGCGCCTCATCCCCGTGGGCCCGGAGCGGCTGCCCCGCTGACGGGAACTCTCTTTCGAGGTCTAGGTTTCTCCGCTCTGAACCGTTTCAGAGCGGAGAAACCTAGACCTCGAAAGAGAGCAAGTCCGCAGCGCCCGTCAGAGCTCCTCCGGGTCGTCCCAGGACACGCCGCTCGAGGATCCGGAGATCGGGTCGAGGGCACAGTCGGCGAGGTTGCGCGGCGCCTTGGAGGCGTCTCCTCCGCCGAGCAGGCCCCGGCGGGTTGCGGCGCGGCGGACGGCCGGCGGCGCGATACGTGCGTAGAAAGCGTTCGACTCGTCGACCAGATCGGTCGGACCTGAGTCGGCGGGCTCGGTGGCGGGCTGGGGTTCCCCCGTGATCATGAACACATTCTCGCAGAAATCGGTCCGGCCGCATATCCGCTTGGCACAGTATTTCTGATCCTCGCCAAGCCTCCACCGCGACGGCACGCCCAGCACGCAGATCTCCCCCCACCTGCCCCACCGGGGTGTGATGATCGTCGGATGCAGACCTGGCCAGGGCGCCCCTACCCCCTCGGCGCGACGTTCGACGGTACGGGTACCAACTTCGCGCTCTACTCGTCGGTCGCCCAGCAGGTGGAGCTGTGCCTGCTGGCCGACGACGACACCGAGACCCGCGTCGCCGTCACCGAGACCGATGCGCACGTGTGGCACGTCTACCTGCCCGGCGTCGGCCCCGGGACGCGGTACGGGTACCGCGTGCACGGGCCGTACGACCCGGCGTCGGGCCATCGGTGCAACCCGGCGAAGCTCCTGCTCGACCCGTACGCCAAGGCGGTGGACGGCGACCTCGACGGCGACCCGTCGCTGTTCTCGTACTCGTTCGACGACGTGGAGCAGACCACGACGGGCACCACGCCGGAGCCCTCCGACTCGCTGGGCCACACCATGGTCTCCGTGGTGGTCAACCCGTTCTTCGACTGGGGCCACGACCGCCCGCCGGCCACGCCGTACCACGAGACGGTGATCTACGAGGCGCACGTCAAGGGCCTCACGATGCGCCACCCCGACGTCCCTGACGAGCTGCGCGGCACCTATGCCGGCCTCGCCCACCCCGCGGTCATCGAGCACCTGACGAAGCTGGGCGTCACGGCGATCGAGCTGATGCCGGTGCACCAGTTCGTCACCGACCCGTCGCTCGCGGCCAAGGGCCTGACGAACTACTGGGGCTACAACACGATCGGGTTCTTCGCCCCGCACAACGGGTTCGCGGCCTACGACACGCGCGGCGGGCAGGTCATGGAGTTCAAGTCCATGGTCAAGGCGATGCACCAGGCGGGCATCGAGGTGCTGCTCGACGTCGTCTACAACCACACCGCCGAGGGCAACCAGCTGGGGCCGACCCTGAGCTTCCGCGGGATCGACAACGCCGCCTACTACCGGCTGGTCGACGGCGACGAGGCGCACTACTTCGACACCACGGGCACCGGGAACTCGCTGCTCATGCGCTCCCCCGCCGTGCTGCAGCTCATCATGGACTCGCTGCGCTACTGGGTCGAGGAGATGCACGTCGACGGGTTCCGCTTCGACCTGGCGGCCACGCTGGCCCGCCAGTTCCACGAGGTCGACCGGCTGAGCGCGTTCTTCGACATCGTGCACCAGGATCCGGTGATCTCCCAGGTCAAGCTGATCGCCGAGCCGTGGGACCTGGGCGACGGCGGCTACCAGGTGGGCGGGTTCCCGTCCCTGTGGACCGAGTGGAACGGCCGCTACCGCGACACCGTGCGCGACTTCTGGCGGGGGGAGCCCGCGACCCTGCCGGAGTTCGCCTCCCGCCTGACGGGGTCGAGCGACCTGTACGAGCACAGCGGCCGCATGCCCAGCGCGTCCATCAACTTCGTCACTGCCCACGACGGCTTCACGCTGGCCGACCTCACGTCGTACAACGAGAAGCACAACGACGCCAACGGTGAGGACAGCCAGGACGGCGAGAGCCACAACCGGTCCTGGAACTGCGGCGTCGAGGGCCCCACCGACGACCCCGAGATCAAGGAGCTGCGCGCCCGGCAGCGCCGCAACCTCCTGGTCACGCTCATGCTGAGCCAGGGCGTGCCGATGATCGCGCACGGTGACGAGCTCGGCCGCACCCAGGGGGGCAACAACAACGTCTACTGCCAGGACAACGAGCTCTCCTGGATGGACTGGGAGCTCGACGACGAGGACGCGGCGCTGCTGCAGTTCGCCCGGAAGGCGGTGCGGCTGCGTCGCGACCACCCGATCCTGCACCGCCGCCGGTTCTTCGACGGCAGCGGCACTGACGCGCTCGGGGACGTCGAGTGGCTCGACCTCACGGGCGCGCGGATGGACGACACGGACTGGCACCAGTCGTACGCCAGGACCGTCGCGGTGTTCCTGAACGGGGACGCGATCTCCGAGACCGGCGGGCGCGGCGAGCGGGTGGTCGACGACTCGTTCCTGCTGCTGCTCAACGCCCACTCCGGGGCCCTGGACTTCACTCTGCCGCCTGGTGACTACGGAAAGGCCTGGACCGTGGTGCTCGACACCGACGGCAGCGCCGAGCCCGGAACGGTGCTGGACGCCGGCACCGGGCTCACCGTGACGGGACGCAGCGTCGTGGTGCTGACCCGCCCAAGCGGAACACCGGGCTAGGCTGTCGGCCGTGACCGGACCGAGGAGTGGAACCGGGGGAACCACGCCACCGCCCCGACCAGGGCCTGACATGCCCGTTCCCGGGCCGAGGCCGGTGGTGTGGGCCCCGCGTGCGCGTGTCATCGAGGTGCTCGTGCCCTACGACCCGCAGGACGAGCCGGAGCACATGCCGCTGCGCCTCGTCGGCGCCGGCGAGCCCGGGTACTGGGGCGCCGACAGCGTGCTCGGGCACGGCACCGACTACGGCTACTCGGTCGACGGCGGCCCGCTGCTGCCGGACCCGCGGAGCGTGTGGCTGCCGCAGGGCATCCACGGGCCCACCAGGGTCTTCGACCCGGCGTTCGAGTGGACCGACGGCTCGTGGTCGCCGCCCGACCTCTCCACGAGCGTCCTCATGCACGTGGACATCGAGACGTTCACCCCCGAGGGCACGCTCGACGCCGCCGCGGCCCTGCTGCCCACCGTCGCCGAGCTCGGGGCGCAAGGCGTCGAGCTGGCGCCGGTCGCCGCGTTCGACCCCGCCGTCGGGCCGACGCGCGGCGTGCGCCTGTACTCGGTGCACGAGCCGTACGGCGGCCCGCGTGCACTGCAGCGCTTCATCGACGCCGCGCACGCCGTCGGCCTCGCCGTCGTGCTGGACATCCCCTACCGCTGGGCGGTCGCGGAAGAGCTCGGGCTGGAGGCCTACGGCCCGTACCTGAGCGGCGCCGGCCGGCCGCGGCCGCCGCGGTCCGACGTCGGCGACGCCGGCGAGCACGCCCTGCAGGCGATGCGCCCCCGCACCGGCCAGGTGCCACTGGACCGGCCGCGTACGGGGCCGATCCAGCTCCGCACGGGACAGGTGCCGAGCATCGGCACGCGGGCGGGCAAGGTCCCGTCCGCGCCGACGGTCCGCACCGACTTCGTGGGCGACCGCATCAACCTCGACGGCAGCGGCAGCCGCGGGCCGCGCGACTTCCTCGTCGACGACGCGAGGCACTGGCTGCGCGAGTACCACGTGGACGGCCTGGTGCTCGACGTCGACGCCCTCGTCGACCGCTCCGCCACCCCGTTCCTGGGTGAGCTCGCGGACTACGTCGTCGGGATGGGCGAACAGCTCGACCGGCGCTTCAGCCTGCTCGTGGACGGCCCCGGCCGGAGCGACCGGCTGACCACCATCCTGCTGCGCATCCTGTCCGGGCCGGGCAAGACCGAGGACATCCAGGCGCTGCAGATGCTCGCCGACCTGGTGCACCCGTCGGTGCGCCGCGCGACCCGCCAGAACAGCCAGAACAGCGGGCGGCGCACCCGGGTCCGGGCCGGCGCGAGCGTGGTCGAGGACATCACCCGGCTGCCCGCCGCGCAGCTCACCGTCCCGTGGGCGGGCGAGGAGAGCCCCGCCACGGCACTCCTCGGGGTGGACGACGTCGACATCCGCTCCAGCGTGCTCGCCACCGTGATCCTCGCGGGCAACCCGCTGGTGCTCGACACCGTGCACGCACCGGTGGTCCCGCGCAACGAGAACGAGCGGCGCCTGGTGCGCTGGGCGCGCGACCTGATCTCCATCCGGCACGACATCAGCGAGGAGCTGGACCTGCCGCTGGAGATCCGCTCCACCGCGGACCGGTCGGTCATCGCGGTGCTGCGCGGCAGCCTGGCGTTCGTGCTCAACACCGGCCACGGCCTCGCCGCGCTGCGCCTGGGGAGCCTGCTGCGGCCCGCCGAGGGGGCGGGCAAGGCGCCGCTCCCCGGGTCGTTCAAGCTCGCGGCAGCCTGGGAGCCGGGTGCCACGCGTCTGGTCGGCGACACCCTCACGGTGCCGCCCCGGATGACCGCCGTGCTGCGTGCGGAGAGCTGACCTGCGAGCCTGAGATCCTGGCACCGGCGTCTGCCGGTCCCGCGAAGGAGGCACCACCGATGGCGAAGAAGCCCGAGAAGCTGTGGAAGACCTCCGCGGACGACGCCCTGCGCTGGGTGCACGGCACCGATCTGAGCGCCCTGGACCAGTCGGCCACGCCCGGCTGGTCCGGCAAGAAGGCGGACGGCGAAAAGCTGATGGCGGCGCGCGGGCCGGAGCTGGCCGAGCTCCAGGAACGCCTCTTCGCGCACGGCCGCACCGGCGGCGACCGGTCGGTGCTGCTGATCCTGCAGGGCCTCGACACCGCGGGCAAGGGCGGGATCGTGCGTCACGTCGTGGGCATGGTGGACCCGCAGGGCGTGCAGCACAGGGGGTTCGGCGTCCCGACGGAGGAGGAGCAGCAGCACGGCTACCTCTGGCGGGTCCGCAACGCGCTCCCCCGTCCCGGTCATCTCGGGGTCTTCGACCGGTCGCACCACGAGCAGGTGCTGGTGGTGCGGGTCAACCGCCTCGAACCGGAGGAGACCTGGCGCACGCACTTCCGGGAGCTCAACGAGTTCGAGGCGGAGGTGGCGGCGTCGGGCACCCTGATCGTGAAGGTGGCCCTCATCGTGTCGGCGGACGAGCAGAAGGAGCGCCTGGCCGAGCGGCTCGAACGGCCCGACAAGCACTGGAAGTACAACCCCGGGGACATCGACGTCCGCGCCAAGCTCCCGGAGTACCTGGCGGCCTACCAGGAGCTGCTGGACCGTACGTCCACCGAGGTGGCGCCCTGGTACGTCGTGCCGGCGGACCGGAAGTGGTACGCGCGCCTCGCGGTCACCGAGCTGCTGACGGGCGCCCTGCGGTCGCTGGACCTGGGCTGGCCGCCCGCCGACTTCGACGTCGAGACCGAGAAGGCCCGCCTCGCGGTCGGCTGACCTGCGGTTCACCCGCTCCGGGCCACAACCTTCTCGGGGCGCCGCCCGTTCTTAAGCAACATGAGGACCAACGCAGCGGTACACCCTGTCATCCTCGGTGGCGACGCCGGCGCCTACAGCCTCGCTCGCGCCTTTCACGAGCGCTACGGCGTCAGGTCGACAGTCGTGTCCATCCGCCCGACGCCCAACGTCGCGCACTCCGGCATCATCGACAACGTCGTCGAACCGCACCTCGACGACCCCGCCGTCATGGTCGAGCTGATCCGCCGGGTCGCCGCCACGGTCGACGGGCCGGTCATCGCGCTCACCTGCGTGGACTGGTACGTGCAGGCACTCGCGCAGCACCGCGCGCTCCTGGAGGACGTGGCGCTGGTCCCCTACCCGTCGGTCGCGCTGCTCGACCACGTGATGGACAAGCAGCGGTTCTCCACGCTCTGCCACGAGCTCGGGATCCCGCACCCGCGCACGGAGGTGCGGGCCGGCGGGGAACCGGTCGGCAAGCTCGACCTGCGCTTCCCGGTGATCGCCAAGCCCGGCGACAACGCCGCGTGGCACCACGTGTCGTTCCCCGGCAAGGCCAAGGTGCACCTGGTGCAGGACCGCGCCGAGCTGGCCGCGCTGCTGCAGGCGGCCGGGGACGCGGGCTACCGGCGCCCCATGATCGTCCAGGAGTACATACCCGGCGACGACTCGCAGATGCGGATCATGACCACCTACTCCGACCGCGCGGGCGCGGTGCGCATGGCCTGGGGTGGTCACGTGCTGCTCGAGGAGCACACGCCGGGGACGCTCGGGAACCCCGCCGCGATCCTCACCGGGCGGCTCCCGCAGGTCGAGGCGGACGCCCGCCGGCTCGTCGAGCACCTGGGCTGGACGGGGTTCGCGAACTTCGACGTGAAGGTGGACCCGCGTACCGGCGTCGGGCACTTCCTGGAGCTGAACCCGCGCACCGGGCGGTCCAACTACTACCTGACGGCGAGCGGGCTGAACACTGCCGCCTACTGGGTGGCGGACCACCTCGGAGAGCAGTGGCCGGACGTCGCGGAGCCGCTCGAGGTGCTGTACCGGATAGTCCCGGCCTTCCTCCTGGACAGGTACGTGCAGGACGACGCGCTGCGCGCCGCGGTGCGCCGCGCCCGCGTGGTGCACCCGCTCAAGTACCGGCGCGACCTGTCGCCGCGCCGCGACGCCTGGGTACGCCTCGCCGAGCTGAACCAGGTGCGCAAGTTCGCGCAGCACCACCCGCTGCAGGAGCCGGGTGCGGCGTCCGCGCAGCCCGGGTTCGGGGACGCGTACCCGTCGGCGGAGCAGGACGTTGCCTGACGTCGGCGTGCTGGGCGCGGGCTACCTCGACACATATACGGGCATGGACACAGACACAGGCATGGACCCAGGAGCGGGGCGGGACGGCGGCTTCGCCGGCTTCGTCGGTGTGCTGGGCGGGGTCGGGCCGCTCGCGACGATCCTGTTCATGGAGCGCGTGGTCCGGCTGACCTCCGCTGCACGCGACCAGGACCACGTGGACATGATGGTGCTGCAGCACGCGACCGTCCCGGACCGGACGGCGTTCGTGCTGGGGCGGTCGCCCGACGATCCCGGGCCGGTGCTCGCCGCCGACGCGCGGCGGCTCACCGGTGCGGGGGCGGGCTTCCTCGTGCTGCCGTGCAACACGGCGCACGCGTTCGCCGACGCGATCACCGCGGCGACGCCGGTCCCGCTGCTGTCAGCGGTGGACGTGACGGTGTCAGCGGTGCTGGCGCGCGATACGTGGACCGGCCGGTTCAGCGGGCCGCGGCCGGAGGCCGTCGGCCTCCTCGCGACGGAGGGGACCATCGCGTCGGGCGTCTACGCCGACGCCTTCGGCGCGCGCGGCATCAAGACCCTGGTACCGGACGTCGCGGGCCAGGCGGCCGTGACGTCGCTGGTCTACGACGGCATCAAGGCGGGCCGCGGCGGTGACCTGACGGCCCTGGAAGGCGTCATCACCGACCTGCGCCGCCGTGGGGCCGGCGTGATCGTGCTGGGGTGCACCGAGCTGTCGGTCGCGGCGGAGGCGACCCCGGCGCACCTCCTGCCGGGCGTCGTGCTCGTGGACTCCCTCGACGAGCTGGCCCGGGCGACCGTGCTGCGCGCGGGCCGCCGGCTGCGCGCGGCGGAATAGCCGCTCGGCGGAACAGTTCAGCGGAACAGCGAGGCGTCAGAGGAGCTTGCGGCCCTCTTCGGCCAGCGCGCCCAGCCGGGACAGCGCCCGGTAGTACTTCTTGCGGTACCCGCCGGCGAGCATCTCCTCGGTGAACAGGCCGCGGGTGTCCGCCGACCCGCCGAGCAGCACCGGCACGTCCCGGTCGTAGAGGCGGTCCACGAGCACCACGAGGCGCAGCGCCACCTCCTGCGCCGTCACGGGGTGCACACCGGTCAGCGCGACGACGGAGACGCCGTCGAGCAGCGCGCCGTACCGGCTGGGGTGCACGGTCGCGAGGTGCGCCAGCAGGTCGTCGAACGCGTCGAGCGTGCGGCCCGGCCGGTCCGCCGCGGCGACGACCTCTGCCTCGGTCAGCGGCTCGGAGTCGGTGACGACCTCGCGGTGGCGGTAGTCCTCGCCGTCGACCCGCAGGGTCTCGAAGCGGTCGGACAGCGCCTTGATCTCGCGCTGGAAGTCCTGGGCGGCGAACCGGCCCTCGCCGAGCGCGTCGGGCAGCGTGTTCGACGTCGCGGCGAGCGCCACGCCCCGGTCCGCGAGCTCCCGCATGAGGCGGGACATGATGGTGGTGTCGCCGGCGTCGTCGAGCTCGAACTCGTCGATGCAGACCAGCTTCTTGGTCGCCAGGGCGTCGACGGTGGGGAGGAACCCGAGCGCCCCGACGAGGTTGGTGTACTCGACGAAGGTGCCGTAGGCGGCCTTGTCGGCGCCGAGCGCCTCGCCGACGGCGTGCGCGAGCGAGGTGAGCAGGTGGGTCTTGCCGACGCCGAAGCCGCCGTCGAGGTAGACCGCAGGCGCCACCGCCTTGCGGCGGGTGAACAGGCCGCGCCTGGGGGCGGTGATCTCCGCGGCGATCTCCTGGAGCCGGGCGAGCGCGCGGCCCTGGCTGGGGTGCGCCGGGTTGGCGCGGTAGGTCGCGAAGCGGGCGTTCGCGAAGTGCCGCGGCGGCACGAGATCGGTGACGAGCCTGTCGACAGGGACCTGCGGTCGGACGGCGCACAGGGCGGTCGTCGCGGTCTGGCTGCTGACGGTGGCGGTGGTTGTCACGAAGCAAGAGATTACCGGCGTCGCGGCACGTGGGGCGTGCCGCGAGAGCAACGTCACACGTGCAGGACGGCGGGTGCGCCGGGGTCGTCCAGCAGCTCACCGAGGGCCCGCACCACCTGGGCGGGGGCCCTGGTCTGGGCCGGGTCCTCGTTGCGGTCGTCGCCGGCGACGGCGTGGTCGATGACAAGCTCGTGGAAGCGCACGGGCGGCACGGAGCCGTCCGGCCGGGCCTCCAGGCGCAGCACCTGGACGAGCATCGCGAGACCGGCGCCGGTGACGCTGACGGCGCCGGACCCGCCCATGGCCTCGCGGGAGGCCGCGCCGTTGAGCACCACGTACGGGTCGCCCGGTCCGAGCAGCGGCGCGAGCGCACGTGCGGCGTCGAGGTGCGCCGTGAGGTGGGACGCCAGGGTGGCGGACCACTCGGCCGGGTCCAGGTCGAGCAGGTCCGGACCCTTCTGCCAGCCGCCGATGGAGGCGACCACCGCGCCGGGCAGCAGGACGCCGGCCCGGGCGCAGGCCTCGCGGACGGCGTCCGCCTGGGCGGCCGCGTCCGCGCCGAGCACGGGGATCACGCTGGGCTGGACGGTGACCCGCTCGGGCAGCGCGTGGCGCGCCACGGCGAGCACCGCGCGGCCGTCGGCAGCCAGGCCGCGTGCGACCCGGCTGCCGACGAATCCGCTCGCCCCGACGACGAGGACGGGACGGGTGCTGTTCACCAGTTCAGACTAGTTCAGGCGACGGTGTCAGGCGGCGGCGGGCTGCGCCACGGCCTTGGGGTCCGGGCCGTACTGGTTCGGGCCCGGGGTACCTGCGGTCGCCTCCCACACGATCAGCATGATCGGGCCGACGATCGGCACCAGGGCGAAGAAGATCCAGAACCCGGAACGGCCCGTGTCGTGCAGGCGACGCACGGTGACGCCGAGGCCCGGCAGCAGCAGGGCGAGGTTGACGAGCGACATGATCAGGTAGCCCGCGATCAGAGAGCCAGGCATCGCAGGCATGGGCGCCGCCGGGTCACCGGCCGCGGACCACTCCATGGTGGCCGTCATGAAGGCCGCGTAGCCCGGTGCGACCAGCACCGCGGCGAGGATCGCGGACACGATCGTCACGGCCAGGGTGTACCACCAGTACTCGGAGCGCCGGGCGCGCCCGTTGAACACCGCGTACTTCGACAGCACGGTGCGGATCGACTCGATGAACGACATCGGGGTGAAACCTCTCTCACGATTCATGCCAGAAATATCCGGCAAGTGCGCACACAGTGTCCCGATCAGCCACACAGTGCGCAAGGCTGAACTTCGGGCAGAAGTGCCCGCATGTCAGAAGCCCAGGTCACCGAAGTGACCTGGGCTTCTGACATGTCGTGCGACCGCCGCGGGAGCGGGTCAGTACCCCGTCGCCGTCGGCTCCGGGTAGTACTGCGCGTACTTGCGGCGGTAGTTCTGCGTGATCGCCTCGACGATGAGCCGGCGCTTGAGGCCGGAGTCACGGTCGTACTTCAGGGGGTTGATCACGTCGCCGCTGGCCTTGAGCGCCTTGATCCGGGTCTTGAGCTCCGGGTCGAGCACGTACTTGGACAGCAGGCCGAACGGCACCACCGTGTACAGCACGTCGCGCACTGCCCGCACGGGGCGGATCGGCCGGTGCAGCACCCAGTCCTCCACGAGCACCCGGGCCACGTTGGCCCCGCCCGCGGTGACGTAGTAGTTGTTCCGCCCGATGCGGGGGTTCACCTCGAAGTACACGTGCTGCCCCGTGCGCGGGTCCAGCTTGTAGTCGAAGTTCGCGAACCCCACGTAGCTCGTCGCGTCCAGGAACCGGGTGGCCGCTTCCATGGCGTCGTCGTACGCCTCGACCAGGATGGCGGCCGGGATACCCAGCGTGCCGGGCGTGTGCTCCTCCAGGAGCACCCGGCCGGTCGCCAGGAGCGTCACGGCGCCCGACGTGTCGCGGTAGGCGGTCAGCGACCGCATCTGCGTCTCGTCGCCCGGGATGAACTCCTGCACCAGGAACGTGCCGGGGAACTTCGCGTCGGCGAGGTGGCCCAGGATCACGTCGAGCTCCGCGCGGGAGTCGATGTGGTGGATCTTCTTCTTGCCGGGGAAGTCCACGTAGTACCACTCGGCACTGTTGGACGGCTTGCCCACCACGGGGTACTGCAGGTCGACCTCGAGACCGGGCACCGCGGCGCTCCCGCCGTCGGCCACGAGCTTGGCGACGTCGACCGCCACCGTGCGCGGCGTCGGGATGCCGAGCTGGTCGCACACCAGCGCGAAGCCCTCCTTGCTGCTCACCTGCTCCAGGACCGGCAGCGAGGGGTAGGCCAGCACGTAGCCGGCGGCCTCCAGCCGTTCCCGGTGCACGATGAGCGTGCGCACGTGCCAGTCCGCGTTGGTCAGCAGGATCAGCACCTTGTCGCGGTGCTGCTGCGCCAGGCCCTCGAGGGTCGAGAGCAGCACGTCCACCTCGTCGATGCCCGGCACCACCACGTTCTCGATGATCGCCGAGTCCTGCATGGCACGGGTGGCGACCTTCGACAGCACCACGGAGTGGGTGCCGTACTGCTCGTGGAAAGCGCGCGCGAGGGCGTACATGCCGACGTCGCCGCCGATCCCCACCACCAGCAGGTCAGGGACGGGCACCTCCCCGCCGCCGCCTACGAGCCCCTTGTCCGCGGGGAAACCCCTCACGCCTCAGCCTCCGTGCGGTCGCCGGACCACTCGGTGTGGAACGTTCCCTCGCGGTCGACCCGCTTGTAGGTGTGCGCGCCGAAGAAGTCGCGCTGCGCCTGCACGAGAGCTGCGGGCAGCCGCTCGGCGCGGACGCCGTCGTAGTACGCGAGCGAGGAGGAGAAGGCGGGCGTCGGCACGCCGTTCTGTGCCGCACCGGCCACGACGCGGCGCCAGGCGGGCAGCCCGCTCGCGACGGCGTCGGTGAAGTACGGGTCGGCGAGCAGCAGCGGCAGGTCCGCGTCCCGCTCGTAGGCCTCGGTGATCCGGTTGAGGAACCGCGCGCGGATGATGCAGCCGCCACGCCAGATGCGGGCCATGGCGCCGCGGTCGATCGCCCAGTCGTACTCGGCGGCGGCCGCCGCGATCTGGTCGAAGCCCTGCGAGTAGGCGACGACCTTGGAGGCGAACAGGGCCTGGCGGACGTCCTCGATGAAGGCGTCCCGGTCCTTGACCTCCCATTCCTGCGTGTGCGCGGGGAGCGCCGCGAGGCCGGCGGTGCGCTGCGGCACGGAGCCCGACAGGGCGCGGGCGAAGGTGGCCTCGGCGATGCCGGTGATGGGAACGCCCAGGTCCAGGCCGTTCTGC
Organism: Promicromonospora sp. NPDC023805; assembly: GCF_040639635.1. Lineage (NCBI taxonomy): Bacteria > Bacillati > Actinomycetota > Actinomycetes > Micrococcales > Promicromonosporaceae > Promicromonospora > Promicromonospora sp. NPDC023805. The sequence goes on from NZ_JBFAAH010000001.1 coordinate 429,170, forward strand.
ACGGTCCAGCGGCCGGTGCCCTTCTGCTCGGCCTGGTCCAGGACGATGTCGACGAACGCCTGGCCGGTCTCGGCGTCCACGTGCTGCAGGACGTCGGCGGTGATCTCGATGAGGAACGACTCCAGGTCGCCCGTGTTCCACTGCGCGAAGATCTGGCCGATCTCGGCCGCCGTTGCACCCAGCCCCTGGCGCAGCAGGTCGTACGCCTCGGCGATGAGCTGCATGTCGGCGTACTCGATGCCGTTGTGCACCATCTTGACGAAGTGGCCCGCGCCGTCGGAGCCCACGTAGGTGCAGCAGGGAACGCCGTCCACCTTCGCGGAGATGTCCTCCAGGATGGGGCCGAGCGACGCGTACGACTCGGGCGTGCCGCCCGGCATGATGGACGGGCCGTTCAGCGCGCCCTCCTCGCCGCCGGACACACCGGTACCCACGAAGTGCAGGCCGTGCTCCTTGAGGGCCGCCTCGCGCCGGATCGTGTCCGGGAAGTGCGCGTTGCCGGCGTCGACCACTATGTCGCCCTCCTCCAGGAGGGGCACCAGCTCGTCGATGACGGCGTCCGTTGGACCGCCTGCCTTGACCATGATGACTACCTTGCGCGGGCGCTCGAGCGACGCGACGAAGTCGGCGATCGTCTCGCTCGGCACGAACTCGCCGTCGCTGCCGTGCTCCGCCACCAGGGACTCGGTCTTGGCGTACGAGCGGTTGTGGACCGCCACCGTGTAGCCGTGACGTGCGAAGTTCCGCGCGAGGTTGCGACCCATCACCGCCAGCCCGGTGACGCCGATCTGTGCTGTGCCTGACACGTTCTTGCTCCTTAAGAATTGGGTACGGGCCGGCGTACGCGCGAGGCGTGCCGTGACCCGCGTCCAGCCTAGTGGGCCGGGGTCCCGGTAGCGCCGCGCCGTCCGCCGGGCGGGCAGATCACGTTCCGGCGACCGCCGCGCGCCTCCGCGTGGAGAATGCGGTACGGACGTACCGTGAAGTGGTGACCAGCGGCCCGCCCACCGGCGTCCCCGTCGACTTCGCAGCGGCTCTCGCCGACCTGCGGCGTCAGGCCTTGCGCTCAGAGGTGCGCCTCACGGAGATCCCGGCCCCGCGCCGGGTGGCCCCGTTCAGCGTCGCGCTCTCGGGCGACGTGCTGCCCGGCGCCCCGCCGGGACCGGCCGGCCGGGACCGTTCCGACGACCATGACTACTCACATGACCACGCAGAGGAACCGCTGGCCACCGGCCGCTTCGTCGTGCTGCACGACCCGGCGGGCCAGGAGGCCTGGCACGGCACGTTCCGGGTGGTGACCCTGGTCCGGGCCACGCTCGAGCACGAGATGGCCGCCGACCCCATGCTCGCCGACGTCGCCTGGTCCTGGGTGGGCGAGGCCCTCGAGTCCGCCGGGCTCGTCCGCGGCACGGACACCGTGGCCGAAGGCGGCACGGTCACCCGCGTGCTGTCGCAGAGCTACGGCGCGCTGGAGGGCACTCCCGAGGCGGTGGACCTCGAGATCCGCGCGTCGTGGACGCCGCTCGACACCCGGCTCGGCACCCATCTGAGCGCGTGGGCGACGCTGCTCACCATGGCAGCGGGGGTGCCTCCGTTGCCCGAAGGGGTCGCGGCGCTCACCAGGCGGTTTACCGACCGATCGAAGCAACGCCATACGGTAGGTCCATGACCACCACGGAGCGAGGACTCCCTGCGGAGACATCGACGCCCGTGCCCGCACCTGTCACCCCACTGACCGAGCCCGCCGACGGGCTACCGGACGTCGTGGCCACACAGGGCGCTTTCGCACGGGTCGTCGAGGCGTTCGCCGCGGGCTCCGGGCCGGTAGCGGCCGACGCCGAGCGCGCCTCCGGGTACCGGTACGGCCAGGCCACCTACCTCGTCCAGGTACGGCGGGAGGGTGCGGGCACCGCGCTGATCGACCCGGTCGGCGTCCCCGACCTCTCGCCGCTCGGCGAAGCCGTCGGCGACGCCGAGTTCGTCCTGCACGCCGCCTCGCAGGACCTGCCAGGGTTCGCCGAGCACGGGCTGCGCCCCGCGCGCGTCTTCGACACCGAGCTCGCCGCCCGCCTGCTCGGCATGGAGCGCGTGGGGCTCGCCGCCGTCGTCGCGGAGGTGCTGGGCCTCGGGCTGGCCAAGGAGCACTCGGCGGTCGACTGGTCCACGCGCCCCCTGCCGGAGGACTGGCTGCGGTACGCCGCCCTCGACGTCGAGGTGCTCGTCGAGCTGCGCGACCGCCTCGCCGAACGGCTCGAGGCCGCGGGCAAGACCGAGTGGGCGGCGCAGGAGTTCGAGGCGGTGCGCACCGCTCCCCCGCCGCCGCCGCGGGTCGATCCGTGGCGCCGCACGTCCGGCATGCACGTGCTGCGCAACCCGCGCCAGGTCGCCGCCGTCCGGGCGATGTGGATCGCGCGGGACGCGAGCGCCCAGTCGCGCGACATCTCGCCGGGCCGGGTCCTGCCCGACCGGGCGATCGTCGCGGCGGCGAAGGCGATGCCGAAGACCGCCGGCCAGCTCGTGGCCCTGCCGGAGTTCGCGGGCAAGGGCACCAAGCGCCGGGCCGCGTACTGGCAGAAGGCGATCGACGACGCGCGCGCCCTGCCCGACGCGGAGCTGCCCTCGGTGCGCGGGCCGCGTTCCGACGGTCCGCCGCCGCCGCGCACCTGGGGTGACCGGGACACCACCGCCGCCCGCCGTCTCGCGGCGGCGCGCGAGCTCATGACCGCGTTGTCCGAAGAGCTGAACGTCCCGGTCGAGAACCTGCTGCAGCCCGATGCCCTGCGCCGCCTGTGCTGGACGCCACCGGTCCCCGCCGACGCCGCGGGCATCGCCGAGTTCCTGCGCGGCCGGGGGGCGCGCGAGTGGCAGCTGCGGCTGCTGGCGGGCGCCCTGGAGCGCACGTTCGCCGACGCGGCGCGCGAACCGGATGTGAAAGCGTCACTTCCGCCCCAGTAGAGTCGTCCCCATGCCAGCCCTGTCGGAGCCCATCACGCTCGCCGTCGACGTCGTCACCGAACCTTCGACCTGGGACCGCGAGGTCCTAGCGCTGGGCGGACACCCGCTCCAGCTGTGGGGATGGGGCGAGGTGAAGGCGGCCGGGAGCTGGCGCGCGCACCGGCTGCGCGTGACCGAGGACGGCACCACCGTCGGTCTGGCACAGCTGCTCGTACGGCCCTTGCCCGCCCAGTTCAAGGCGCTCTCGTACGTGCCGCGCGGGCCGGTCGTGGCGCACCACGACGGCGAGACGGCGCAGGCAGTGTTCGGCGTCGGCGACTCCGCGACGCGCAACGCCGTGACCAACACGGTGGTGGAGTGGGCGCGCGAGAACGTGGGCGGCGTCGGCATCACCATCGAGCCGGACTGGCCGGCGGGTACGCAGCTGGACCTGGCGGGACGGCGGCACGCGGCGAACCACATCCTGATCCCGAGCACGCTGATCCTCGACCTCACCCAGCAGCCGGACGAGCTGCAGGCCGCGATGAGCCGCACCACGCGCTCCGACGTCCGCAAGGGCGGGCGCGGCATCGAGGTCCGGCGCGTCGTCACAGAGGACGAGGTGCGTGCCGTGCTCACCGTCTACAAGGAGACGGCCGAACGGGCGGGCTTCGCGCTCCACGCCGACAAGTACTACCTCGATATCCACAACAAGCTGGGCGAGCACTCCGTCCTCGTCGCCGCGTTCGCCGACGGCGTCCCGTGCGCCTTCGTGTGGTGCGTCGCGTCCGCGTCGACGTCGTTCGAGCTGTACGGCGGCATCAACGACATCGGCCGCAAGGCGCGCGCCAACGCGCCGGTCAAGTGGCACGCGATCGAGCTCGCCCGGCAGGCGGGCCTCGTCCGGTACGACATGAACGGCCTGCTCAACGACGGCGTCAGCGACTTCAAGAAGAGCTTCGCCCAGCACACCGACGAGCTGGTCGGGTCGATCGACGTCGCGTTCTCGCGCTGGTACACCACCTGGAACAACGCCCTGCCGACAGCCAAGAGGGTCGTGCGCAAGCTCCGCGGCAACGGCTGACCCCACTGGGTCCGGCCCCCGGCCTGGCGCTCCTCTTCGAGGCCTAAGTTTCTTCGCTCTGACGCAGCTCAGAGCGAAGAAACTTAGGCCTCGAAGACGTTGTGGGCCTGTACCGGCTACCGTCGGTCAGGACGCGAGACTCGGTTTCATTACGGCCAGGACCCGGTCTCACTTCTTACGTGCTTTTTACCGGTACTCGCGGTAGCGTGTATCTCGATCCAGCGGCGTCGCTCACCGGACGTCGCCGTCCCGAAAACCCCCAGGAGTTCTGCTGATGACCGCAGCCCCGGAAACACCGCGTGCTCGCCGCGTCGTACGCGACGTCGTCTTTGTCGACGGTGCCCGCACGCCCTTCGGCAAGGCCAAGCCCGACGGCATCTACGCAGAGACGCGTGCCGACGACCTGATCGTGAAGGTGGTGCGCGAGCTGCTGCGGCGCCACCCCGAGCTCCCCCCGGAGCGGATCGACGAGGTAGCCATCGCCGCTACCACCCAGCAGGGTGACCAGGGGCTCACGCTCGGCCGCACGGTAGGCATGCTCGCCGGTCTCCCCCAGTCCGTGCCGGGCTACGCCATCGACCGCATGTGCGCCGGTGCGATGACCGCCACCACCACCACGGCAGCCGGCATCGCCATGGGCGCCGCCGACGTCGTCATCGCGGGCGGCGTCGAGCACATGGGCCGCCACCCGATGGGCTTCGACGCCGACGTCAACCCCCGGTTCGTGGCCGAGAAGCTCGTGGACCCGCAGTCCCTGAACATGGGCGTCACCGCGGAGAACCTGCACGACAAGTTCCCGCAGCTGACCAAGGAGCGCGCCGACCGGTTCGCCGTCGAGTCGCAGGCCAAGTACGCCAAGGCCCTGGCCAACGGCAACATCGACCCCGACCTGGTGCCGGTGGTGGTCCGCTCCACCCAGCAGGGCTGGGGCCTGGCCACCACCGACGAGCTGCCCCGCTCCGAGACGACCTTCGAGTCCATCCAGGGCCTCAAGACGCCGTTCCGCGCGGGCGGCCGGGTCACCCCCGCGACGTCGTCCCCGCTGACGGACGGCGCGACCGCCGCCATCCTCGCCTCGGGCGACGTCGCCGCCGAGCTGGGCCTGCCCGCGAAGATGCGCCTGGTGTCGTACGGCTACGCCGGCGTGCCGCCGGAGATCATGGGCTACGGCCCGGTGCCCTCGACCGACAAGGCCCTGAGGTCGGCGGGCCTGACGATCGACGACATCGGCCTGTTCGAGCTCAACGAGGCGTTCGCGGTGCAGGTGCTGTCCTTCCTGGACCACTACGGCATCGCCGACGACGACGCCCGCGTCAACCAGTACGGCGGCGCCCTCGCCATGGGCCACCCCCTGGCCAGCTCCGGCGTCCGCCTGATGACGCAGCTCGCCCGCCAGTTCGAGCAGCACCCCGAGGTCCGGTACGGCCTCACCGCCATGTGCGTGGGTCTGGGCCAGGGCGGCAGCGTCATCTGGGAGAACCCCCACCACGCCGACTACTCCGGCCACACGGACGAGGAGAACTGACCAGTGTCTGCGACCCCTACCCCCAGCGCTCCGGCTGAGCGCGTCACCCACTCGCTGGTCCGGGACGTGCGGCTGCCCGGCGGCGCCGGCGTCCTCGCGCTGGTCACCCTCGACAACGGCCTGGACCACACCAAGCCGAACACGTTCGGCCCGGCCGGCATGGCCGAGCTCAAGGCCGCGCTCGAGGTCGTCCGCACCCGTGCCGAGGCCGGCGAGATCGTCGCCGTCGGCGTGACCGGCAAGCCTTACTTCGTCGCCGCCGGCGCCGACCTCAAGGGCATCACCTCGGTGCACGACCACGCCGAGGCCGTCGAGCTGGGCCGCATGGGCCACGCCGCGTACACGATCCTCGGCGACCTGCGCGCGGCCACCGGCGTGCCGACCTTCGCGTTCGTCAACGGCCTCGCGCTGGGTGGCGGCCTCGAGGTCGCGCTGAACTGCGACTACCGCACGGTGGCCTCCGACGCCGCAGCGCTCGGCCTGCCCGAGACCGGCATCGGCCTCATCCCCGGCTGGGGCGGCGCCTACCTCGTACCCCGCCTGGTCGGCGTCGAGAAGGCGATCGAGGTCATCCTCACGCGGCCCGCCGCGAACAAGCCGTACAAGCCCGCCGAGGCCCTCAAGATCGGCCTGGTCGACGAGCTGTTCGAGGCCGCAGACTTCCTGGAGCAGTCCATCATCTGGGCGGCCAAGGTAGTCACCGGCGAGGTAGAGGTACCCCGCCGCGAGCTCGACCCGCAGCCCGTGTGGGACGGCGTCGTCGCTGCTGCCAAGGCCCAGCTCGACGCAATCGTCGGCACCTCGCGCCCCGCGCCGCACCGCGCGCTGGAGCTGATCGCCGGAGCCCGGAACGCCACCAAGGCCGACGCGTTCGCGGCGGAGGACCAGGCGCTGGCTGACCTGGTCATGTCGGACGAGATGCGCGCCAGCATCTACGCGTTCAACCTCGTGGGCGGCGGCAAGAAGCCCCAGGGCGCCCCGGACCCCAAGCTCGCCCGGCCGATCACCAAGGTCGGCGTCGTGGGCGCCGGCCTGATGGCCGCCCAGATGGCGTTCCTCTTCGCGCAGCGCCTCGGCGTGCCGGTGGTCATGCGCGACCTGGACCAGGAGCGCGTGGACAAGGGCCTGTCCTTCGTCCGCGAGACGGCGGAGAAGCTCGCCGGCCGCGGGCGCCTGTCCCCCGACGCCGCGCAGCGCATCGTCGCCTCGGTGTCCGGCACCACCGACATCGGCGAGTTCGCCTCGTGCGACTTCGTGATCGAGGCAGTCACCGAGGTGATGGGGCTCAAGAAGAAGGTGTTCGCCGAGCTGGAGGGCGTCATCTCCCCCGAGACGGTGCTGGCGACCAACACCTCCGCGCTGTCCGTCACCGAGATGGCGGCGGACCTGCGGCACCCGGAGCGCGTGGTCGGCATCCACTTCTTCAACCCGGTGGCCCAGATGCCGCTGGTCGAGGTGATCAACGCCGAGCACACCTCGGACGAAGCCCTCGCCACGGCGTTCGCCATCACCAAGAAGCTGCGCAAGACGGCGATCATGTCGGCCGACCGCCCCGGCTTCATCGTGAACCGCCTGCTGCTGCTCGTGATGGGTCAGGTCCTGGACGCGATAGAGGGTGGCACCCCGGTCGAGGTCGCGGACCGCGCGCTCGCCCCCCTCGGCTTCCCGATGCCGACCTTCGCGCTCACCGACCTGGTGGGCCCTGCCGTCGCTCAGCACGTGCTGACCTCGCTGCGCGAGGAGCTCGGCGACCGCATCCCGGCGTCGGCGGGCCTGGCCAAGATCGTCGAGAACGGCACCCGGGTAGTGCTGGACGCCCCGGCCAAGGGCCTCCCCAAGCCGGTCGACCCGGCCATCCAGCAGTACTTCGGACCCGCCCGCCCGGGTGAGCCCGGCGTGCTCGACGCCGACGGCGTGCTCGACCAGGTGCTCACGGCGCTGGCCACCGAGATCGGCCTGATGCTGGACGAGGGCGTGGTGCCCGGCCCGCAGCAGATCGACCTCGCGATGATCCTCGGCGCCGGCTGGGGCTTCCACACCGGCGGCATCACGCCGTACCTGGACCGCACCGGCTACAGCGAGAAGGTCCTGGGCAAGCGGTTCCTGCCCGACGGCGTGGCAAACGTGCCCGCCTGAGCCTGAGCCGGAGGTGCAGCGCAGGGTGAGGGCCGAGGAACGAGGCACTCGCCCGAAGCGGAACCGCAGGCTCAGGCGAATCAGATAGAGCCTGAGCCGGAGGTGCAGCGCAGGGTGAGAGCCGAGGAACGAGGCACTCGCCCGAAGCGGAACCGCAGGCTCGGGCGAATCAGATAGAGCCTGACGGTGTAACACCTGAAAGCCGCATCCGGGCCCTCCGACGGCGGCGCACACCTCGTGCGCTCGTTGTCGGAGGGCCCCGCTACGCTCTGCGAACATGACAGACGTCGGGCCGGGAACGCACGCGCACTACGTGGTGGTCGGTGACGGTCCGCTCGCGTTTCGCCTGACCAGAGCGCTCAGCACGCGCTACAGGGGCACCGTGTCGGTGATCCTGCCTGACCGCACCTCCCGGTACGCCCAGGAGATGGAGTCCCTCGACCGGGTGACCCTCGTGGAGGCCGACCGGGTGGACGAGAAGGTCCTGACGGCGGCCGGCGCGGACCGCGCCACCGCCGCCGCGCTCGTGGACCAGGACGACGGCGGCAACGTCGCCCTGGCCCTCCTGCTCCGCGAGGCCTGGCCCGCGCTGCACGTGGTGGTCCGGATCTTCGACGAGTCGCTGGGGCGGCACCTGCAGCGCGACCGCTGCACGGTGCTCTCGGCGTCGGCGTTCGCGGCGCCCGAGATCGTCGGTGCGGCGCTGCGCCGCCTCGTGCGCCTCCCGGTGCGGCATCGCCGCCTCGTCGCCGTGTCCGACGAGGAGACGGCCCTGCCCACCCGCATGGTCCTGTTCGCGACGGACGAGGACGGCACCGTCACGGCGCTCCCGAACGACGAGGAGCTGGCCGGGCTCGCCCCCAAGGTGCTCCTGGCGGATGCCGCCGAGCACGACGTCCTGCCCGAGCTGAAGGCCGACCTCGAACCGGACGAGGACGAGGTGGACCCGCACCGGAGACGCCGGTTCGGCGAGTACGTGCGCACCCTGGCGATCACGTCGGGCTGGAACCTGCTGCTCGCTGCCGGGGTCCTTCTCGTGGTCGTGCTCGTCGGTGCGGTGACCATGCAGCTCGCGACCGGCTCGTCCTTCTTCGGCGCGCTGTACGAGGCGGTGCTGCCCGCACTGGCGGGCAGCGACCCCGACCACGACGCCAACCCCGTCGTCAAGGCCACCCAGGTGGTCCTGACGATCGTGAGCGTCGCCGTCATCCCGTGGGTCACCGGTGTGGTGGTCGACGGCGTCGTGCGGACCCAGCGCCTGCTCGACGCCGGTTCCCCGCTGCACGCGATGTCGGACCACGTGGTCGTCGTCGGGCTCGGTGACCTCGGCACGCGCATCGTCAGGTCCCTGGACCGCCGAGGGGTGCCCGTGGTCGCCATCGACATCGACGAGTCGGCGCGCGGTATCGCGGTGGCCCGCGCCAGGGACGTCCCCGTCGTGATCGGTGACGCCCGCCGGGCGGCGACCCTGCGCGCCGCGTACGTCGACACGGCCCAGGCGATAGTGGTGGTCACGAGCGGCGGCGCGACGACCATCGGCATCGGCTTCGCGGCGCGCTCCATCCCCCGGCCGGAGGACGCACCGACGCCGCTGCGCACGGTCCTGCGCGTGTACGACAAGGACCTGTCGCGGCGCATCCGCCGCGAGATCCCCGACTCCGTGGGGCTCAGCTCCTCGTTCCTCGCCGCGCCGTGGTTCGCCGCGTCGATGATCGGCCAGGAGGTCAAGGCGACCATCCCGTACCGGGACCGCGTGCTGGTCCTCGCCGAGATAGTGATCATGGAGGGCAGCCGGCTCGCCCGCATGCATCCCGACGACGTCGATCTCGACGTCGATCTCGACGGTGATGAGGAGGACGCCGAGGGCGTCGTGCGGAGCCGCCTGCTCGCGATCCGCACCACGCCGCAGGCGAGCGGGGGTGGTGGCCGCATGATCGAGCCGTCCGACGGGCGGTACCTGCGCGCCGACGACACGCTGGTCGTCGTCGCCACCACCGCGGGCCTGCGTCGCCTGCGCGAGCTGGCGACCGCACCGCAGCTCCCGGCCCGCACGGTGTGAGCACGGCGACGACTGGCCTGAACGATCAGCCGGGAATCGGCCCGTTCGGCGGTCCACCTGACGCATAGCCTCGGGCCATGCAGAACGGACTCAGCGTCCCCCAGGGCGCCGCACTGACCCTCGGCGCCATGCTCGGCACCGGCGTCATCTCCCTGCCCGCCCTGGCCGCGGGCGTGGCGGGCCCGGCGTCCCTGGTCGCCTGGGCGGCGCTGGTGCTCCTGTCCATCCCGCTCGCCACTACCTTCGCCGCGCTCGGCGCGCGCCACCCCGACGGCGGCGGTGTGGCCACCTATGCCCGGCTCGCGTTCGGCGAGCGGGCGTCCACCATGGTCGGCTGGGCGTTCTACGCGACGATCCCCGTGGGCGCACCCGCCGCGGCGGGCTTCGCCGGGGCCTATGTCGCCGACGCCACCGGCGGCGGCACGGGGACCGCGCTGGTCACGACGGTCGCCATCATCGCGGTGTGCGCGGTGATGAACTGGTTCGACCTGCGGGTGTCCGGCACGGCACAGCTCGTCATCGCGGGGGTGGTCGCGCTCCTGCTGGCCGTCGCGGTGGTCGTGGCCCTGCCGCACGCGCAGCTGGCGCACCTCACGCCGTTCGCCCCGCACGGCTGGGGCGCCGTCGGCTCCGCCGCTGCCCTCCTGGTCTGGGCGTTCGCGGGCTGGGAGATCCTCGGCTCGCTGTCCGCCGAGTATCGCAACCCGGCCAGGGACATCCCGCGGGCCACCGCGATCGCCGTGGCGGCAGTGGGCGTGCTGTACCTGGGTGTCGCGTTCGCGACGGTGGCGGTGCTCGGGCCGACACCCGGTCCGGCACCGCTCTCGGACCTGCTGGTGCTCGGGTTCGGCGAGAGCGCCCGGCCCGTCACCACGGTGCTGGCCGTGCTGCTGACCGTCGGGGCCATCAACGTCTACTTCGCCGGCGGCAGCCGGATGGGTGCCGCGCTGGCCCGCGACGGCGCGCTCCCGGCGTGGCTCGCGTCCGCGCCGGGCCGCACGCCCCGCCGCTCGCTGGCCCTCATCACCGCGGTCGCCCTCGGCACGACGGCGCTGCTCGCCGGCCTGCACCAGTCCACCGACGCGATCCTCCTCATGGCGACCGCCACGTTCTCCCTGCTCTACGTGGTGGGCACCGCCGCGGCGCTGCGGCTCCTGCCGCGCCGGGGCACTGCCTGGTGGTGCGCGGCGGTGTCGCTGGTGGCCGCGCTCGGGCTCCTCGTGATGACCGGACCGCACATGACCGGCCCGGTGCTCGCCGCGCTGGGCGGGCTGGCCTGGGCGACGTGGCGCCGACGGCGGGCGCGCGCCGCGGCCGCCGTCACGCCAGCAGCTGCTCCAGAACCCGAATACCTGGCCGGATAGTGTCCGTGACCGCGCCACCGATCCCGAGCACCACCCCGTCGCGGTGGGGACCCACCGCGTAGGCGGCGAGGGAGTCCAGGGCGACCGACCGGCGTCGGGCGCGGGCCACGAGCTCCTGCGAGCCCAGCGGGGCGTCGGCGGACAGGTAGGCAGCGACGTGCAGGCCCGCCGCCGACGGCACCGGCTCGACCGGCAGCCCGGCCAGTGCGTCCAGCAAGATCTCGTGCCGCTCGGTGTAGTGCGCGGTGGCCTTCCGGACGTGCCGGGCGAGCAGGCCGTCGTCGATGAAGCGCGCGAGCGCCGCCTGGACGTGCACGGCGCCGTGGCCGTCGGTGAGCTGGCGGGCGGCGAGCAGTGCGTCGCGCAGCGACGGGGGCGCCACGAGGTAGCCGACGCGCAGTCCCGGCAGCAGCGACTTCGAGAAGGTGCCGACGTAGACGACGCGCCCGTCGCGGTCGAGGGCCTGCAACGACTCGAGCGGACGACGGGCGCGGCGGAACTCGCTGTCGTAGTCGTCCTCGATCACTGCCGTCCCGTGGCGCGCGGCGTGCGCCAGCAGGGCCCGGCGCCGGGCCAGCGACAGCGGCATCCCGAGGGGGAACTGGTGCGAGGGAGTGGTGTAGACCAGGCGGGCCCGGGGCGGGATGTCGTCCACGACGAGCCCCTCGGCGTCGACCGGCACCGGCACCACCCGGACGCCGTGCAGCGCGAAGAGCTCACGCGCCTCGGGGTAGCCGGGGTCCTCCATGGCGACGATGTCCCCCGGTTCGAGCAGCACGCGCGCCACCAGGTCGAGGGCCTGCTGCGCGCCGGTCGTCGCGATGATGTCGTCGGGCTCGGCATGCACCCCGCGCGAACCGGCCACGTAGCGGGCGACCGCCTCTCGGAACCGGGGCAGGCCCGCGGGGGCGGAGTACGCTCCCGCGGCCGGTCCGCCGGACCGCGACTCGGCCGCGAGCAGGCGGCGCCAGGTGTCGAACGGGAAGAGGCTCGCGTCGGGGATGCCCACCCGGAAGTCGTGCGCGGGCACCGCCGCGTCGCCGCTCGTGGCGTGCGGGGTCCAGCGCCAGCCGGCCCGGGGGCGCAAGGCGCCCGCCGCGCGGTGCCGCACGCGCGGGTTGTCGCCCGCGGCGGCGGTCGCGAACGTGCCTGACCCGGTTCGTGTCTCCAGGAACCCCTCGGCGACGAGCCGCTCGTAGGCTTCCGCGACGCTCGCACGCGAGACGCCGAGGTCCCGGGCCAGGTCCCGGGTCGAGGGCAGCCGCTGCTCCGCGGGGATCCGGCCGGTCGTCAGCGCCACGTGCAGCGCGCGGTAGATGGCATCGGTGCGACCGGTGCGCTGGCTCAGATCGACGGCGAGGTCCACCCGCCGATCATCGCCCATCCGAACGGACCTGACAGCCGCTCATTACGGTTCGGACTCATCAGGGCAATTCACCCGGCTCAACCGCCCCTTTTCGCCAGTTCCGGACAGAAGGGACACCTAGCATCGCGGCTCATGAGCACTGATCCCGCGCCGACGGCGACTCTTCCCGAGGAGCCCGCCGCAGCGCCCACCGACGCCACGGGCGAGGCTCCGGAGCCGCCCGCGACGCCCCCGGACGACGCCCCTCGCCCGACGGCGCGCCCCCTGGCCGCCGCCCTGCTCAACCTGAGCGGGCTCGGTCTCGGCTATCTGCACCTGCGTGCGTGGCTCCGCCTGGTCGTGGCGCTGGCCGCGACGGCAGGCCTGGCCTGGGTCGCGCTGCCGATCGGGCGCGAGCCGATCGCCGTCTGGTGGGCGCTCGGCTATCTCGGCGCGCTCGGCCTGTTCGCGCTGGACGCCGCCCTCCTCGCCCGGCGCCGGGCGCGCCGCGAGACGCCCCGGCGCACCGTGTGGACGCCGCGCACCGCCGGCCGCATCGCGTGGGCCACGCTCGCGATCGTTCCCCTCCTGGGCGGCGCGTACGTGGTGACGCAGCAGGAGGTGCTCGAGCAGTTCCTCGCCCACGACCTGGACCAGGCCGAGGAGAGCCTGGACGGGAGGCCCAGCGTGTTCGCTGCGTCCAAGGACGCCTACGACGCTGCGTACGCGACCTACGTGCAGACCGTCGCCGAGCACCCCCGCACGCGCGCCGCCGACCGAGTGCCGGGACTCGTCGACGGCCTGTACGCCCAGGCCAAGGGGGACGACGTGTGCAACGCCGTCGCGGCGGTGCGGCACTTCGCGGAGGCAGGAACAGCAGGGCCTCTACAGGGCATCGCACAGCACGAGCTGCCCGGCGCCCTGAACGACTGCGGGCTGCTCTTCGCGGAGCGCGGGACCTTCGCCAGTGCGCGCCCGATGCTCACCGAGCTACTGACGGACCACCCGGCAAGCGATCCTGCTCAGGCCCTGCCCAAGGAGCTGACGGCGTGGCGGGACGACGTGATCAAGAGTCTGAACGGCAAGGGCGGCTGCGACGACACGAGGCAGGCCACCGAGTCGACGTCGTTCCTCGCCGGGTTCGACTCCGGCAAGGTCAAGGCCCTGGCGGACGAGGCCCGCACGAAGATCCCCGCCGGGCTGCTCAAGTGCGGTGTGCGACAGTTCGAGGGTGGGCAGTACGCCCCGGCGCTCCAGAACCTGGACGCGCTCCTCGCCTCGTACCCACGGGCCAAGGACGCCGACTACGCGGAGCGGGTCCAGATCGCCGCCGGGATCGCCCAGGCGGACCCGAAGATGGGTGTAGAGCTGCCGTCCCGCACCGAGCCGGAGGGAACCGTCACACTGATCATCTACAACCACGGCCCAGACCGGTGGAACATGGTCTACACGGGTCCCGCGACGGGCGCCATCTCGCTCGATCCGTGCGAGGACTGCGTCCGCTATGCGGAGGGCGACGAACCGGCGTGCCAGGGCTACTCGCTGACGAAGCCGAGTGCGAAGGTCACCATTCCTGCCGGCAGCTACTTCACGGCCTCGAGCGATGACGACGGGAACGTGCTCGGCTGGCGCGACGTGGGCGTGGAGAAGGAGAGCTTCACTGCCAGCCGCGTGTTGTGTGCCTTCGCCACCAAGCGATAGGCGCACGTGCGATGCTCCCCGCCGCCGAATTCCGATTCCCCGGAGGCGTGGGAGCGGGTTGAATGCGTCATGCCATGACTACGTACTACACATCCGACCCGCATTTCGGACACGCGAACATCATCCGGTTCTGTAACCGGCCATTCCCCGACGTCTCCGCGATGAATGCCCGCCTGGTCCAGCTCTGGAACGAGACGGTCACCGACGACGACACCGTGTGGGTGCTCGGCGACGTCGCCCTCGGTGCGCTCGACGAGTCGCTCGCCCACATCGGCCGGCTGACGGGGCGCAAGCTCCTGGTGCCCGGAAACCACGACCGCTGCTGGGAGGGTGAGCGCGCGCTGCGCAAGGGCGACCCGGAGGCGCGCGAACGGCGTCGGGCGAAGGAGAGGCAGCGGTACCTGGACGCGGGCTTCGCCGAGATCCACGACCGACCCGAGCCGGTCACCGTGGGCGAGCACAGCGTCGTGCTGTCGCACTTCCCGTACGAGGGCGACTCGCACGGCGAGGACCGGTTCGTCGAGTACCGGCCGGCGGACCAGGGCGCCTGGGTGGTGCACGGCCACGTGCACGACAGCTGGCGACGGCGCGGCAGGCAGATCAACGTCGGCGTCGACGCGTGGGGCGGGCGTCCAGTACCTGCCGAGACCATCGCGGGCCTGCTGACCGAGAGCTCGCACGACCTGGAGCCGCTGGGCTGGGCGTGAGCCGGACCGAGTCCGGTCCCCGCCCCAAAATGACAAGAGCGCACGTTCTCAGGTGATGAACGTGCGCCCAGGCGTCAGGGTGCGCGGCGTCGCTGGTGTGCGAGGCGCACCCGCTGCGTCAGCGGAAGCGCCAGGGCGCCGGCCGCCGCGCGGGGGTCATGCGGATACGAGGGACTCCGCGTCGCGGTGCTCGCGGTCCGACTTGTAGGACGCGATCTCCGCTGCGTTGAACATCAGGTCGCTGCCGACCATGTGGTAGTCGATCTCACCTGCCTCGAGAAGGTCGATGACGTGCAGCTTCGACACTCCCAGCAGACGCGCGGCTTCGAGCGTCGTCAGGTCCTGGTGCGGTCGGTTGACTTCTGCTTCCAATGTGATTTCGTTCACACCGCTAGTCTTGCGCGCCCAGGCGGCCGGAGTCCAGTCGAATCGGTGCGAGTTTCGATATCCGTCGATGATTCTTTTCTCCGCCAGAGGTGGGAGCGCGGCAATTGCTCACACCCGCGGCCGGGCCAGTGAACCGCGCGGCCGCGGAAGGTGTGACACGATAAGCGCCATTCCGCCGGTCCCGAATGGGTCCGACGGTTTTCCTGGTCAACTGGCGGATCGGAACGATCCATCGCGCGCAAGGGGGATGGATGGCCGCGCCGTCCGCAGTGCCCGCACTGATTCCGGCCGACAGCGGCGCTTCCCCAGATCTTCAGTCGATTCTTGAAATCAATCGCGCCGCTTATGACATGCTCGCCGGTACCTACAAGGGCACAACCGGGATACGTCAAGAAAACGCCAAGAAATGGCTGACGCAGCGCCTTCCGCGGATAACCGCCACTGCACATCCGACGGCACTGGACATCGGCTGCGCCGACGGAACCCACTCGCGGGTCCTGTCCGCGCTCGGCTACGCGGTCACCGGCGTCGACTTCTCGGCACCCATGATCGCCGCGGCCCGCGAGCTCTCGGACGACCCGACCCTGCCGAACAAGCCTCGGTTGCTGCACGGCGAGTTCCTGGCGGGCCGATACCTCGACGACCAGGGCGCGGAGGCACCGCTCGACGGCGAACGGTTCGACCTCGTCCTCGCCACCGCTTTCGTCCACCTCTTTCCGCCAGAGTCCGATGACGACGCCGTGCGCAAGGTCCTCGGCCACGTCACCCCGGGCGGCACTGCCCTGATCTCGACGACGGCGGACGCGGCGGACCGGCAGGGCCTGGAGATCAAGGCCGGCGCGGACGGCCGGACGGCCCACCGCTGGCGCAACCACTACACGGTCGAGTCCTTCATGTGGCTCGTGCGGGAGGCCGCCCGCGACGTCTACGGGGTCAAGGTCCCGGTCCGGCCCTGGGTGGTCGTCGACCCGGACGCCGGCGACAAGCTCTGGATCGATGTCGTGGTGGACCGCCCCGTCTGACCGGATCTCCTGGTCACACCTCCTGGACCCCGCGCCAGACCGCCGTGCGGAGCTCGACCGCATAGGGCTCCAGGGCCGGCATGCCGAGGCGTGCGGCGGCCGCGATCTCGGCCTCGATGTCGTACGGCACCCGGACGAACTGGAGCCCGAACGGTGCCTGGCCCGGCTCGTCCACGACCCCCTCCAGGATCGCGTAGCTCGGGACCGGCTCGTCCAGCGGGTTGCCCACGCTGCCGACGTTGAACAGGGTGCGCCCTCGCTCCACCTCGACGTAGGCGTCGTGGATGTCCCCGTAGCCGACCATGGACGGCGCCGGACCGTCCCCCGTCATCGCGGTGTTGGCGAACATCCCGGCGAACTCCTCCGCCGTGTGCTTGGCGCGCACCCGCACGTGCGGGCTGGTCGCGGACGCGTGGAACAGCCTGATGTGCCGCCCGCTGACCAGCAGGTCGTGGCTCATCGGGAGCGCCCTCAGCCAGTCATGCTGATCCGGGCGCAGCTCGTCGCGCCACCAGATCATCTCGGGCGCCGACTCGTCGCTCCAGACAGGCAGGTGATCGTCCCAGTTGCCCCGGATGTTGACGTCGCACACCTTGTCGCACCGGTCGACGACCTCACCGCCTCGTGGGCCCTTCCCCACGAAGTCGCCGAGGTTGATGATCCGATCGACACCGCGCGACTCGATGTCGTCGAGCACGGCATCGAGTGCGGTGAGGTTGCCGTGCACGTCGCTGATCAGGGCAATTTTCTCCAAAGGCACACACCGGATAGTGCCACATCTCGGCCCGGTGTTGCCCGCTTTCAAGTCGTCCGGTTTCAGGCGGACCGCGCATCCTCCTCACCGAGCGCGAGCCCTTCGTCCCCGCGCCCCAGCGCCCGCGGACGACGTTCGGCCGGCACCGGGTGCCCGACCGCCAGGGAGAGCGAGTGCAGGACGTGGTGCAGGATCGGCGGGTTGAGCTCGTCCTCGTCGTCGTACCGCGTCAGGCCGATGCCGAGCCGCTCGATGGACTTCCGGTAGAGGTGGAACTCCACGTAGCCAGAGGCCTCCGGCGTGCCCGGGTCCCGGATCGAACCGCTGTACTGGACGGTGGTCCGGTAGGTATGGATGTTCAGCTGCCCACGGCCCTCGGCGTTGATCTCGCGCGCGAGCCCTTCCAGCCGCTCGTGCGCCTGCCGGACCTGCCCGATGAACGCCTCGTCCCGGTCGTAGTACCCGTCGATCGTGGCGGCGATCGCAGGCTGGTCCACGAGCCACTGCGGGTCGACCTTGATGACGTCGACGTCCACTCCGCGGTTCACCATCGCCCGGATCAGGCTGGGGTCACGTGCGACGCTCGTCATGCCGAACCCGAAGACCACCACCTGGCGCCGTGCGGACTTCCAGATGTCGAGGGACGCGTTCCGGTGCTCGCGGTCGGCACTGACCCACTCGATCCCCCGGTACTGCCGGAGCTCGTTCAGCAGCCGAGCCCGCTCGAGATCGGCCTCCCGCTCCACCCGCTGCCGGACGGCGATCGTCTGTTCGAACAGGTACACGACCGCGATGACGACCGTCGCGACGCCGGTGCACCAGATGATGGGGATCGTCACCCGGGGCGGCATCACGTCGGGAATGAAGGTAAGAACGAGGTTGGACGTCGCGCCGAGCGCGACGACCAGGAGACTTCCCCGAGCCCATCCCTGCATCTGGACCACCCCCAGGATTCGCGCACACGACCTGGTATCACCAATCCGATTTTAAGGCAACGAATCAGTCAAGTCTAGATAAATACTGGAACCTCTGTTTCGCTCGGCAACTGCAAGGGCACACTGGGGCCAGAGATCACACCGTCGTGAGCCCGCTCAGCTCCTCGGCCTCTCCCCTGGCCTGCCGCGCCTCGGCGAACCGCTCCTGGTCGTGCAGCGCGAGCGCCAGCACGCGCAGCGCCGCCGCGAGGCTCGGCCGGTACTTCGGTGCGTTCTCCGCGACGAGGTCGCGCAGGAGGGCCACCGCCTCGCTCGCTGGTGCCACCGCCTCGTCACCGAGCTTGAGGACGGCGAAGATCGAGCTCAGGTTGGTCAGCGACCGCGCCAGCCGGGGACGGTAGCGGTGCGGGTCGGTGCCGACCAGCTCGCGCCAGGTCCTGGTCGCCTCGCGCTCCGCGTTGAGCGCGTCCTGCGGACGGTCCAGCCTCGAGTGGGTGACGCCGAGCGCGGACAGCGCCTCGGCGAGCTCTGGCACGTACCGTCCGGGGTTGTCGGCGGCGAGCCGCCGCTGCACCCCTACCGCCTCCTGCTGCAGCTCGAGGCCCTCCGCCCGCCTGCCGAGGCCCGACAGCTGCGTGCCCAGCGCCCGGAGCGAGTGCGCGAGATCCGCCAGGTAGCGGCCCGGGTTCTCCTCGGCGGTCCGGCGCCGGATCGCTACCGCCTTCTCGAGGTATCGCAGCGACTCCACGCTCCGGCCCTGGTCCGTGAGCACGCTGCCCATCACCTCGAGCGAGTCGCCGAGCCCCGACAGGTGCTCGTCGGGATCGGCGTGGGCCAGTCGCCGGCGGATCTCCAGGGACTCCTCGGCGGCCGGCAGCGCCTCCGCACCCCTGTCGAGCTCCAGCAACCGACGGGCCACGTTCATCAGGGACAGGGCCAGCGCCCGTGTGAACCGGTCGGGGTTGCGGCCCGCGAGCCCGCGCCAGAGCTCCACCACCTCGCGGCTCGGCGCGAGCGCGGACAACGGCTTCCCCAGCTCGGCCAGCGTGACGGCGAGGTTCGACACCGCCGTCGTCAGGTCGAGCGTGACGACGCCGGGGTGGTCGGCGTCGACGAGCCGGAGGAGGCCGACCGCCTCCTCCTCGCACCGCAGCGCGTCCTGCGGCCGCCCCTGGTCGGACAGCGTCGCACCCAGGTTCGCGAGCACCGCGGCCAGGCGCGGCCGGAACCGGTGCGGGTCCTGCTCCACGAGACCACGGAACAGGGCAACGGCCTGCCGCTCGTACCGCTCCGCGTCGGCGGACCGGCCCACCTCACCGAGCGCCACCCCGACGTCGCGCAGTACCTCGGCCCGGCGCGCGCGGTCGCCGTCGGGGGTGGCGGCGAGCGTGCGCAGCGTGAGCTCGGCGCGCAGCTCGCCCAGCGCGAGCGACGGGTGCGGGAGCGCTCCGGAGACGGTACGCAGCACGTCACCGTCCTCCGGGAGTGCGGCGACGGCGGCCCCGAGCTGGTCGAGCGCGTCGCTCAGGCCCGCGGACCGCCTGTCGAGCCGCTCCACGACCATGCCCGCGGTGCGCAGTGCGGCCCGCCGGGCCGACGGCGCCGCCGCTCCCGCCAGGCACACCCCGAGCAGCTGCGGCGTGTCGGTGAGCTCGGCCAGCAGGTGCGGGTCGACCAGCCGGCGGGGCAGTGCCCGGTGCGGGTCCAGCCGCACCAGCCACCGCCCGATGTCGGCCTCCGCGCCCGGCCGCACCCCTGGCACGACGTCCGCGACGCGCCGCACGAGGCTCTCCGCGGCGTCCGCGGTGCGCACGCCGGTGAGCGTCGCGGCGGCGACCAGGGAGTCGATGGCCTCGGGCAGGAATCCGGCCTCGCCCAGCAGCCCAGCTTCCTCGGCCGAGCGGAACCAGGTCCAGCGCTCGTGCTCGAGCAGCTCGTCGAGGGCGTCCGACACGTCGACCGGCAGCACGCTCAGCGGCCCGCGCACCTGCGTCCGCATGACGGCACAGAGCGCCGCAGCGTGCAGGTCGAGCATGCGGGCACCACCGGGCACCGACCCGACGGCGACCCGGGGCACGGGGATCCCGAGGGCCCGCGCGTACGGCTCCACGAACGCCGTGACGAGCCGCGCGTCCACCTGTCCGGGAAGCACCCCGGCGCTCAGGTCGGCACCGGCCCGCGCCGGTTCGAGCAGCGCCCGGACCGCCAGGTCCGTCGCGGTCAGCCGGTTGAACCACGGGCCGACGCCGCGCGCGACCAGCAGGATCCGGAGCACGCCGTTGCGGCCCCGCGCGGCGGTCCGCAGGAGCTCCGCGAGCGCCGGCCCGCGCGTCTCGGCGTCGTCGAGCACCAGGAGTGCGGGGGCACCGTCGGGGACGGCGGGCAGGGCAGCGGGTTCTGCGCCGTCCGGCACGTCGAGGCAGGTCCAGCCGGCGTGCGCCATCTCGTGTGCGGCCTCGCGGGCGAGGCGGGTCTTTCCGACGCCGCGCGGGCCGGTGACCAGCTGGACCGCTACCGCCTCCGGGCCCGTGCACCAGTCGAGGAGTGCCGCGAGCTCGGCGGTCCGCCCCACGAACGGCACTATGCGTAGTGCCGGGGCGAGCAGCCTCCCGGGCGACAGGGGATACGTGACCGTCGCGCCTGGTGGTGACGTCAGCATGGACACGACGTCAGTGAACCCCAATCCCGTTGGGACCGGATATCACACCCAAATAGGTGGCCGAGGCTCGCTCATGGTGTGCGGCTCAGTCGCTCCTGCTCCTCGGCGAGGATGGTCCGCGACAGCGAGGTCTCGGTCGGTGCTGCGACGTCCACTGCCGACGGCGAGGCGTCGGTGATCTCGGACTGGCGGGCGAACTCCTCGAACAGTGCGGACTTGGAACCGAGGATCTCCATCATCCGCTGGTCCACGGACTGCTCGACCAGGAGCCTGTGCACCTGCACGGTGCGGGTCTGGCCCATGCGGTGCGCGCGGGCGACTGCCTGCGCCTCGATCGTGGGCTTGACCTGCGGCTCGCAGAAGATGACCACGCTCGCGGCCTGCACGTTCAGCCCTACTCCCCCGGCGGTGATCTGGCTGACCAGGACCGACGGTCCGCCGGGTTCGGACAGCGCGTCCACCATGGCCTGCCGCTCGTGCACGGGCACCGATCCGTTCAGCGGACCGACCGCCAGGTCGCCGAGCAGGTCCATGACCTGTTCCAGGACCGACAGGAAGTACGAGAAGACGATGACGCGGCGGCCGCCTTCGACGGCCTCGGTGACGAGCTCGCGCAGGCGGACGAGCTTCGCGGACTCGGCGGCGTCGGACACCGTGAACGCGGCCTGCCGCATCGCCATGAAGTTGCCGGCGAGCACGGCGTCGCGGTAGGCGGCGCCGTCGACCGGGCCGAACTGCTCCCACTCCTCGACCTGCACCATCTCGGGCAGCTCGGTGAGCACGTCCTCCTGGTTGCGGCGCAGGTAGGCGGGGGCGACGATCCGGCGGAAGGCCCTGGCGCCGGACAGGTCGGCGTTGGGGTCGAGCTGTCCGGCGACCTCGGGCTGCAGGTAGCCGACCATGTTCTTGAACTCGGCGACCTTGTTCTCCATCGGCGTGCCGGACAGGAACAGGACGCGGTCGGAGCGGTCGGCCCAGCGCCGCACCTCGCGGCCGCGGATGGTCTCTGGGTTCTTCACGTAGTGCGCCTCGTCCACGACCAGGAGCGCGGGTCTCAGGTCGTACGGCAGGTCGAGCCTGCCGAGCACCTCGAACGTCGTGATCGCGACGCCGCCGCTCTCCAGCCAGCCGGCGGCGGTCTGCTCCCGGTCGTTGCCGTGCATCACCACCGCCGTCAGGTCGGAGTGCTGCTCCACCTCGCGCTTCCAGTTGGTGACGACGCTCGCCGGGCAGACCACCAGCACGTGCGTGCCGCCGGTGGCCACGAGGTGCGCGGCCACGGCTATCGACTGCATGGTCTTGCCGAGGCCCATCTCGTCGCCCAGGATCGTGCGGCGCTGCACCAGCGCGTACTTGGCGCCGAACAGCTGGTAGCCACGCAGGTTGGCACGCAGCAGCGTGCGGTCCAGCGGCTGCGCCTCGACCCGCCGCACGACGTCGGCGGGCAGCCCGCCCTCGGCCGCCTCGTGGTCGTCGCCCAGGTCCACGACCTGCGACAGCAGCCCGTAGTACTCGGCCGACCGGGCCTCGAAGTCCGCCCACACCTCCGCACCCTCCGGCGGCTGCCCGACGGCGGCGCGCACCGCCCGCGCGTCGTCCGTCAGCCGCGCGAGCGCTACCTGGTCCGCGAGCGCGGAGACCGCCGCGAAGGCTGCGGCCTTGCGGTCGGCGGGCGCCACGAGGCGCCGCCAGAGGCTCGTGGCGAGGCTTGCGGGCTCCAGCTGTCCCGGCACGACGGCGGTCACGCGGCGTGCCTCGTCCAGGTGCCGGTGACGGGCGTCGGTGGCCAGCCCGAACGCGTACAGGGTCTGGACGAGGACCGTCGCGTACGGGTCGTCGGGGTCGACGTCGATGCGGAACCGCAGGTCGGCGTCGACCTCCTCGGCCAGCTCGCGGGCCGCTGACGTGGCGAGCTTCGCGGTTCCGGCGCCGATACCTGCCTCGACGAGCCGGGCGGTCCCCGCGACGAGCACCTGGGTGACGTGCGTGAAGCCTGCCTTCTCCAGGACCGCGACCCGCAGCTTCTTGCGCCGGTCCTCCAGGGCCGCGACGCCGACCGTGCGCAGGACTGCATGGACGCGCACCTCACGGGTCGCCGTGTAGGCGTCGCGGACCCGTTCGCGCAGGCCGACGTCGGCGGTGGTGAGCAGCCGGGAGTCGTCGAGCAGGCCGTGCGCCTGGTCCACGATGCGGCGGGCCGCTCGCACCTTCCACTGTCGGGGCGGTCCGGCGGGGGCAGCTGGTGGGCTGGGGAGGGTCGTCTGCTCGGTCATGGCGCTGCGAGCGTACCCGGATGGTCTGACATGCCCCATTTACACCGGGTCTAATCTTGGGAGCATGACCAACGAGCAGAACAGGTTCGGTGGGACCACCGTCACCACCGTCGAGGAGCTCCGCGAGATCATCCCGCCGCCCCTCGGCCCGGCCGCGGGCAAGGTGCGCAGCTCCCTGCACGACCTGGACCGGCAGTGGCTCGAGGCCTCGCCCCTGTGCCTGGTCGCGACGTCGGACGCCGACGGCAACCTGGACGTCTCCCCCAAGGGTGACCCGGTGGGCTCGCTGGTGCGCATCCTGGACGAGCGCACGATCGCCATCCCGGAGCGTCCGGGCAACCGGCGCACCGACGGGTTCCTCAACGTGCTGGCCAACCCGCACGTCGGCCTCATCTTCGTGATCCCCGGCCGTGGTGACACGCTGCGGGTCAACGGCTCGGCCCGCATCGTGCGCGACGCGCCGTACCTCGCCGGCCTCCAGGTGCGCCACAACCTCCCGGTGCTCGCGCTCGAGGTCGACATCGACGAGGTCTTCCACCACTGCTCCAAGGCGTTCCTGCGCTCCAAGACGTGGGACCCCGAAGCCTGGGACCTGGAGATGGTGCCCCGCCGCGCCGTCATCGCGCACACCCTGGAGCGCCCGGAAGAAACCCTCGCCCAGGTCGAGGCGCACTACGGCCCCCAGTACACGGAGACGATCTACGGCTGAGCTACGGCTCGGGGTCCATCTTCAGCATCGCCCGCACCGGCGCCACGCCCTCCAGCGTGACGTCCGGCCGGTGCACCTCCGGGCGCGCGTCCCACATCTCGCGGGTCATCCGGTACCGGTTCTCCGTGGCGGCCTCGCCCTTCCTGTCGACCACGCCGACGCCGTTCGGCGCGTAGCCCAGCGACCGGGTCACCCCGTTGGACTCCGGGTTGTCGTCGAAGGCCTCGGTCCGCGCGTCGGCTGCGTCGAACCCTTCGAACAGCAGGTGCAGCGCCATCAGCCGCATCCGCTTGCCGATGCCCTGGCCGTGGTGCACGAGGCCGAGCCACGAACCGGTCCCCGCCGACCGGGTCACGCCGAACGCCTTGGCGCCCACGCTCTGGACGCCGATCGGCTCGCCGTCGCGGAAGACCGCGAGCTCCAGCGCCCACGCGTCCGGCGACATCTTGCCGCGCGACGACCAGTGGTACTGCAGGAGATTCCGGCGCACCTCGTCCGGCTCTCCGACGTTCCACGGGAAGAGGAACGGGCTCCGCTCGGGCGGGTGGACGCCGGCCACCGCGACGTCGGCCAGGCGGAACAGCTCGGCGTCGTCGGGAAGGCGCAGCTCGAGGTCGCCGCAGGCGACCCGGAGGCCGAAGGGCGGGAAGGCACTGGCGAGGTCCATGCGCAGACGGTTCCAGGTCCCGTCCGAGGCGGGCAAACTGAATTCCCCGACGCACGACCCGGGAGGCGAGGCACACCCCTGTGGCAGGTGCCAGGTCTGCTGATTTTCGTTCGGCTCAGCCCCGCCAAGTTCACCGTGGCTGAACTATTCGGCAGCGCTGAACTCTCCGTGGCCGAGGCGAACGCAGTTCAGCGGACCTGGCACCTGCCACAGGGGTGTACCTCGCCCGGCGGCCCGCGGAGCCGCCTGACCTCCAGCCCTGTGGATGACCCCCGACGCCAGGCCGGTGCACACGGCACCCTGGTCCCATGGCGCGCACCAACTACGACCCGCTGGAGAAGCACCCGTACTTCGACGGCACCCTCGACCCCGATCTCGACGACGAGGCGGCTCCCGCCCTCCGGCCGCGGCCCGCCCCAAACCTCTACCACGACGGGCTGGCCCTGGTGTGTGCGGCGGCGATCCGGTTCGAGGCCGCTCGGCGCGGCCTGAGCCAGATGCAGATCGCCGCTGAGGTCGGGCTCTCCCGCGCGGCCGTCTCGGACCGGTTCCGCGGCAAGACCGCCTGGACCCTGGACCAGGTCGGCGTGATCGCCCAGCTCTTCGGCTGCGACGTCGCCGTCCTGGTCAACGAGCCGCGCAGGCCCGCGCGGGACGTCGCGGGGAACTACTGGTGAGCACGAGTCCCGACGGGTTCGACCACCGGGCCGGGCCGGCTCACTCCAGCGTCGCGTCCGCCGCGCGTTGGGCGACCACGCCGAGGTCGCCGTCGGCCTGCGCCGCCCAGGCGCGCTGACGCGAGGCGCCGTCACCACCTGACCAGAGGGCGCCCAGCAGCTCGGTGACGGTGTCGAGATCACCCATGTCCACCAGGGCGTCGCGGACATGGTCCACCAGTGCGCCGACGACATCGTGCGCGGGGGCCGGCCGCCAGGTCCGCGGGTCGACGAGCTCGCCGGACAGGCCGGACCGCCCCGCCCGCCAGAGCGCGGTGCGCAAGATCTCGACCGGGACGTCGGGTGCGGGCGAGTCCGCCGCGCGCGCCGCCGTCTCCACTAGCCCGCGGGCCAGCGCGGCCAGCAGCGTCGCCGTGTCCGCGGACAGGCACACGTCGGCCACCCGGATCTCCACGGTCGGGTAGCGCGCCGACAGGCGGGCGTCGAAGTAGACCATTCCCTGGTCCAGGATCGTGCCCGTCGCGACCAGGCCCTGCACTGCCGAGTGATACGCCTCCGGCGTGCCGAACACCCGCGTCGGGCCGGCCGTGGGCCAGCGGGACCAGACCTGCGAACGGAAGCTCGCGTACCCGGAGTCGTCGCCCATCCAGTACGGCGAGTTCGCGGACAGCGCCAGCAGCGGAGCCAGCCAGGGCCCTATGCGGTCGAGCACCGCGACGCCCTCGACGTCGCTGGCCACGCCCACGTGCACGTGGCAGCCGCTCGTGAGCTGCTCCCGCGCGGTCAGCCCGAACGCGGCGCGCGCCGTGAGGTACCGGAGCTTGCTGACCGTCGTGCCGGCGAACGCCAGGGGCGAGGTGCCGAGCGCCGCGATGCGTGCGTCGTGGCGCTCGGCCGCCGTCTGGGCGCCGGCCCGGCCCTCCCGGATCGCGGCGGCGATCTCCTCGAGCGTCGTGCGCGGCGGCGTGGCCGTCTCGATCTGCTCTTCCATGAACTCGTGCTCGAGCGGCCCGTCAGCCGGCTCCGCGCTGCCGAGCACCTCCTGCGCTCGCGCGATCGGCGCCCCGTCGTGCGCGACCAGCATCAGTTCCTCTTCGACGCCGACGGTCCGTTTGGTCACTGTTCTCCTGTCGTCCAACGAGGATGTGCCGTTCACCAGGGAAGTCTCACATGTCTCCTGAGCAGCTCGTCCCTCACACCAGCGCGAGCGCCGCGAGCGCGTCGCGCGTGGCGTCGGCGGCGGTCATGCGCTGTGCCTTGACGATGTGGTCACGGCTCGCGTGATCGAGGAATGCCACCGGCAGGCCCACGTGCACCTGCGGTGTCCCGATGCCCTGCTCGCCGGCGCGCTGCGCGAGCATGTCGCCCACGCCGCCGTCGACCACGCCGTCCTCCAGCGTGACGACGAGGTCGTGCTCGCCGCACAGCTTGACCAGGTTCTCCGGGACGGGCAGCACCCACGTCGGGGACGCGACGGTGACCGCCAGGCCGTGCGCCGCGAGCGCCTCGCCGGTCTCCATGGCACAGCCGGCCATCGAGCCGACGCCGACCACGAGCACCCGCCGCGCCTCCGCGCTGGTGGAGCCTGTCGAGACCCCGCCCACCGGAGAGAACCGCCCCACGACATCCACGCCGTCGAGCTCCTCGAGGGCCGGGATGTCGTCGCCGACGGCGCCCTTGGGGTACCGGACCACGGTGGGTGCGTCGTCGACGTCGACGGCGCTGCGCAGCGCGCCGCGCAGGGTCGTCTCGTCGCGGGGCGCGGCGAGCCGCAGGCCGGGCACGATGCGCAGCATCGCCATGTCCCACATGCCGTTGTGGCTGGCGCCGTCCTCGCCGGTGATGCCGGCCCGGTCCAGGACGAAGGTGACGCCCGCCTTGTGCAGGGCGACGTCCATGAGCACCTGGTCGAACGCCCGGTTCAGGAACGTCGCGTACACGGCGACCACGGGGTGCAGGCCGGCGAAGGCCATGCCGGCGGCCGACGTCACTGCGTGCTGCTCGGCGATGCCGACGTCGAAGGTGCGCTCCGGGAACTGCTCCTGGAACGGCGCGAGCCCGACGGGGTGCAGCATGGCGGCGGTGATCGCGACGACGTCGGGCCGGCGGCGGCCGATCTTCACGATCTCGTCCGCGAAGACCTTGGTCCAGCCGAACCGGCTGGCCGCGACGGGCAGCCCGGTCTCGGGGTGGATGACGCCGACGGCGTGGAACCGGTCGGCGATGTCCTCCTCGGCGGGCTTGTACCCGCGGCCCTTCTCGGTGATGGCGTGCACGATCACGGGGCGGCCGTACGCCTTGGCGCGGCCGAGCGCCCGCTCCAGGGCCTCCTCGTCGTGGCCGTCGACGGGGCCGATGTACTTGATGCCGAGGTCCTCGAACAGGCCCTGCGGCGCGACGACGTCCTTGAGGCCCTTCTTCAGGCCGTGCAGCCAGCGCCAGGCGAAGCGTCCGGGCGCGCCGGAGCGGTGCAGCGCCCGGGTGCCCCAGCTGAGGACTGCCTCGTAGCCGCCGGAGGTGCGCAGCGTGTCGAGGTGGTTCGCGAGCCCGCCGATGGTCGGCGAGTAGGACCGGCCGTTGTCGTTGACGACGATCACGAGCTTGCGGTCCCGGCTCTCGGCGATGTTGTTCAGCGCCTCCCAGGCCATGCCGCCCGTCAGGGCGCCGTCACCGATGACCGCCACCACGTGGTCGTCCTTGCCGCGTACCTGGTTGGCCTTGGCGATGCCGTCCGCCCAGGAGAGCGCGGTGGAGGCGTGGGAGTTCTCGACGATGTCGTGGGGCGACTCGGCGCGGCTCGGGTAGCCCGACATGCCGCCGCGCTTGCGCAGCTCGGAGAAGTCCTGGCGGCCCGTCAGCAGCTTGTGCACGTAGGCCTGGTGGCCGGTGTCGAAGACTATCGAGTCACGCGGCGAGTCGAAGACCCGGTGCATGGCGATGGTCAGCTCGACGACGCCCAGGTTCGGGCCGAGGTGACCGCCCGTCCGCGAGACGCTCTCGACGAGGAATCGACGGATCTCCTCCGCGAGCTCCGGCATCTGACCGGGCGTCATCGCCCGGACGTCCTCGGGCGAACGTATGTCGCTCAGCAGGCCCATGCTCGTCCTTTCGTCGTGCCCCTCAGCAGGGGAATCGGGGCCCCACTCTAAGGGTCGCCGACCACTCCACTGTGCCACGGGACCGCTGCCTCCTGTGCCTGTCTCCTGCCTGTCTCCGATACCTCCACAACGATGTGTCCCGACTCATAGGCAGGGTGGGCAGAAGTCCTTAGTGTTGGTGAACGTGCGATTCCTCCCCGAGCAGAGCCCGGCCACCGACCTCACCTACGGCGATGTCTTCCTCGTCCCGTCCCGCTCGGACGTCACGTCGCGGTTCGACGTCGACCTCGCGTCCGACGACGGCACCGGCACGACGATCCCCGTCGTCGTCGCGAACATGACCGCGGTGGCGGGCCGCCGCATGGCGGAGACCGTCGCCCGGCGCGGCGGGATCGCGATCATCCCGCAGGACGTCCCCGCCGACATCGTGGCGAGCGTGGTCGCCGATGTGAAGGGCAAGGACCCCGTCATCGAGACGCCGGTGGTCGTCTCCCCGCACGACACCGTGCACAGCGTGCTGAACCTGCTCGGCAAGCGGTCGCACGGCGCCGCCGTCGTCGTCGAGGACGACCGGCCCGTCGGCGTCGTGACCGAGTCGGACTGCACGGACGTCGACCGGTTCACCCGCGTCTCGGAGGTCATGTCCGCCGAACCCCGTCTGCTGGACGCCGCCCTGCTGGACACCCCGAGCGGGCTGGAGGCCGCGTTCGACGTGCTGCATGCCGCACGCCTCGACCTGGCGCCGGTGGTGCGCGACGGGCGCCTCGCCGGGATCCTCGCCCGCAAGGGCGCGCTGCGCTCGTCCATCTACTCCCCCGCCCTCGACGCGTCGGGCGCCCTGCGCATCGGGGCCGCAGTGGGCATCAACGGCGACGTCGCCGCGAAGGCCAAGGACCTGCTCGCGGCGGGCGTGGACGTGCTGGTCGTCGACACGGCGCACGGCCACCAGACCAAGATGCTCGCCGCCCTGGAGGCGGTCCGGTCCGTCGACCCGAGGGTGCCGGTGGTGGCGGGCAACGTCGTCACCGCCGAGGGTGTGCGCGACCTCGTGGCCGCCGGCGCCGACATCCTCAAGGTCGGCGTGGGCCCGGGCGCGATGTGCACCACGCGCATGCAGACCGGCGTCGGGCGCCCGCAGTTCTCCGCGGTCCTGGAGTGCGCGGCCGCCGCGCGCGAGCTCGGCAAGCACGTCTGGGCCGACGGCGGCGTGCGCCACCCCCGCGACGTCGCCCTGGCGCTGGCCGCCGGCGCGTCGCAGGTGATGGTCGGCTCCTGGTTCGCCGGGACGTACGAGTCGCCCGGCGACCTGAAGTCCGACGGCGCGGGCCGGCTCTACAAGGACTCGTTCGGCATGGCCTCGGCGCGCGCGGTCGCGGCCCGCAACTCAGGTGCGGGGACCGCGTTCGCGCGCGCCCGCAAGGCGCTCTACGAGGAGGGCATCTCGACCGGCAAGATGTACCTCGACCCGGCCCGACCGGGCGTCGAGGACCTGCTGGACGAGATCACGTCGGGCCTGCGGTCCTCGTGCACGTACGCGGGCGCGCGCTCCCTCGCCGAGTTCTCCGAGCGCGCGGTGGTGGGCATCCAGTCGGCCGCCGGGTACCAGGAGGGCCTCCCGGTCCCGACGAGCTGGTGAGCCCCGTCAGGCCGCGCTGATCTCCACCCGCAGGTCTTGGTCCAGCGCTCGAGCGATGCGGAAGAGCGTGGGCACCGTCGGCACCTGGGCCCCGTTCTCGATGCTGGATATCACGGACTGGCTCGTACCAACGCGTCGGGCCAGTTCCGTCTGGGACAGCCCGGCGCCGGTACGCGCGTTGTACACGAGTTCCGCCAGCCGGAGCTTGAGTTCGGCCTCCTGCCCGGCAAGGTCGTACTCGGCACGTTCATCGGGCGTCATTGCCGCAAGCGACTCCGCCTGCAGCTCACGCCAGGACGTCGTCCTCATGAGCTAGCACGTCCCTTCTTCTTGTCTGCCTTCTCCACGTCCCCGCCCCTCCTGAGTTCCTCTGCGCGGGCAGCTTGCGCTCGCCGAGCGCGGAGGACTTCTCCGCGCTCGTTCTGCTTCTGTTTGCGAAAGGTGGTCAGAGTGACGGCACGACGCTGAGGTTCGAACACGTAGGTGATCCGACGGGCAACGTTCTCACAGGTGAACCGCAGCTCGTAGAGACCGTCTCCGAGGGATCGGGAATGAGGCATCCTCAGCTGATTGCCGAGAGACTCGAGCCGGGTCACGAGGTGGGTGCCAGGAGTGCTGAAGAACGTTCGCGTCAGACCCGTCAAGTTCAGCCACGCTGAACTATTCGGGACAGCCCGCAAATCCGGTCCACAGGCGAACGCAGTTCACTCCTCCCGGCACCCACCGAACGAGCACGCCTTGCAACACGCTCGTCACCAAGCATCAGTTGTGCCCTACTGGGCCAACGCGGCGGTCACCCGACGATGACCAACCGCCGGGTCGGGCGGGTGAGCGCGACGTAGAGGTCGCGTTCGCCGCCCGGCCTGGCGTTCCGGATACCCTCCGGGTCGGCCACCACCACGGTGTCGAACTCGAGACCGCGCACCTGGGAGACGGGCACCACGCGGACGCCCGTGCCGTCCAGCTCCGTCGCTATCCCGGCGACCGCGGCGTCGGCGGCCACGACGGCGACGAGCGCCTCCGGGTCGGCCTCCGTCTCGGCCCGCGCCTCCGCGACGACGGCGGACACCAGGTCGCCGTCCGCCGTCACCCGCCGGGGCTCGTCACCGTTGCGCACCGCCACTGCGGGAGCCTGGTGCGGGGCGATCTGCGCGAGCAGCGGCGCAGCCGCGGCCAGCACCTCGGCGGTGGTGCGGTAGCAGACGGTGAGGGTGCGCACGTCCGCACGCCTGGCCAGGTCGCTGCCCAGCGCGTCGGCCCAGGACGCCGCGCCGGTCGCCGGACCCGCCTGGGCGAGGTCGCCGACCACCGTCATGGACCGGCCCGGGCAGCGGCGCAGCACCGAACGCCACTGCATGGGCGTCAGCTCCTGCGCCTCGTCCACCACCACATGCCCGTACGTCCGGGCGGGCGGGCCGTTCAGCAGGTGCTCCGCCTCGTCGAGCAGCGGCAGGTGAGCCGCGGTCCAGGCTCCTTCCGGAGCGCCTTCGACCGTGAGCTCCGGGCGCTGGTCCAGCACGTCGAGGACGACGTCCGCCGCCTCGAGCCGCGGCCACGCGGCCTCGACCGCCCGCTCGAGCGCGAGGTCGTCGGCGAGCTCGGCCCGCAGGGCGCCGGGGTCGAGCTCCGCCACCGCGGCGGCGTGCCCGAAGGCGCCACCCTCGTCCGGGCCGAACCCGAGCCGCTCGAGATCTTTCGCGGCTGCCTTGTCGACGTTCACGCCGCCCGTCAGCACCTCGATGTCCTCGTCCAGCTTGGCGAGCATGACCCGGGCGCGGCCCTGCACCTCGTCTGACACGAAGTCCACGACGAGGTCCTTGAACAGCGACCGGGCCTGGTTGTGCGGCAGGCCGGCGCCGCCGGCGGTCGCCCGCGCCTCGGCCAGCGCGCGGGTGTCCATGGTGATCGCGTCGCCGTCGACCAGCACGGACAGCGTGCCCGCGGGGGCCTGGTACCCGCGGACCGTCTCGGCGAGCTCGTCGGCCAGCCGCACGTCACCGGCGGCGCGGCGCAGCTCGTGACCCACCGCGGGGCCCGCATCGACGTCGAGACCGAGGGCGTCGGCGACGAGGCGGTCGGCGGTGGTCATCGCCACGTCGTTCTCGCCGAGCGACGGCAGCACCTCGGCGATGTAGTCGAGGAAGCGCGAGTTCGGGCCCAGCACGAGCACACCGTCGGCCCGCGCTTCGTCGAAGCCGGCGAGGACGTACGCGGCGCGGTGCAGGGCGACCACGGTCTTGCCCGTGCCCGGACCGCCCTCCACGACGGTGACGCCGCGGTGCGCGGAACGGATGATCGCGTCCTGCTCGGACTGCAGCGTGGACACGACGTCGCGCATGCGGCCGGTGCGCCGGGCGCCGATCGCCTCGAGCAGCGGCCCGTCCCCGACGAGATCCTCCGGGCCGGGCTCCGCACCGTCCAGGAGCTCGTCGCTCACGCGGGTGACCTTGCGGCCCTCCAGGCGCAGGTGCCTGCGCCGGTGCAGCCCCATGGTGTGCGCGGCGGTCGCGGCGTAGAAGGGACGGGCGGCGTCGGCGCGCCAGTCGACGAGCAGCTGGTCGTCGCCGTCGCTCAGGCCGGTGCGCCCGATGTGCAGGGTGCGGCCGTCGGCGTGGTCGATCCGGCCGAAGCAGAGGTGGTGCTCGGCTGAGCCCAGCGTGCGCGCCCGGCGGTTGAGCATGCGGACACGCACCTCACGGGTGAACGCCTCCTCCGGGTCTGTCGACGAAGCGCGTACGGCGTCGTCGAGGTCCGCGCTGACGCGGGCCACCTCACCGTCCAGCCTGGCGTACATGGCATCGACGTGATCCTGCTCGGCGGACTGCTCGATCTGGCGTTGCTGCACCGGGTCTCCTTCGTGTTGGCCTGGGGGTCAACGCGGACCGTTCGCAGAACGTTCCCCGGGTTGCACCGCGCTCGGGCGTGCCGCGCGCCTCAGGAATCCGCTGCCCGCTGCCCGAACGTCCCGTCGGTGACGGTCGCCCAGGAGCGGCGCACGATCTCCTCGAGCACCGCGAGATCGACCCGTTCGAGGTCCTTCAGGTAGAGGCAGCCGACGCCGGTGGTGTGCGGGCCGAGCCCGGCCAGCAGCTCCTCGTGGGCGCCGACGCCGTCCGCCAGGTACACCGTGGTGGCCGCCTTGCGAGGCGCGAACCCCGCGGCGGGCGCGTGCCCGGAGCGGCCGCTCGGGTACTCGTACCGGTACTCGCCGAACCCGATGATCGAGGTGCCGAACATACGTGGCGGCGCACCCGTGACGCGCTCCATGAGGTCCCGCAGGGTCTGCGCGTCGCGCCGCCGGACGGTGGAGGGCACGGCGTCGACGTGGGCGGCGGGGTCTTCGTCGGTCCAGGTGGTCGCCATGGTTCCAGTATGGGCATACCGGTACCGTTGACCGCTCGCTCAGCACGCAGTGCCAGGGCCTCCCGCGCACGACACCAGACGAAGGAGCCGCCGTGGTCGCCGCCGACCTCGACGTCACAGTCGACCTCAGCCGAGAGCTCCTCGAGGAGCAGCACCCGGACCTTGCCGAGCTGCCGCTGGAGCTGGTGGCGAACGGCTGGGACAACGTGATGATCCGCCTGGGTGACGACCTCGCGCTGCGCCTCCCCCGGCGCGAGCTCGGGGCGCAGCTCATGCGCAACGAGCACCGGGTGCTCCCGCTGCTCGCCCCACGGCTGCCCGTACCGGTCCCCGTCCCGGTCCGCACCGGCGCGCCCAGCACGGCGCTCGGCTACCCGTGGCCCTGGGGCATAGTGCGGTGGGCCGACGGCGTCCCCGCGGCCACCGTCCCGGCGGCGGAGCGCACCCCGTGGGCCGAGCACCTGGCGCGGGTCTTCGTCGCGCTGCACCAGCCGGCACCCGAGGACGCCCCCGGGAACAGGTTCCGCGGGATCCCCGTCGCGGAGCGGACCGCGACCTTCGAGGACCGCGTCACGCTGCTCCCCGAGCGGTTCCAGGACCGGGCGAACGAGCTGTGGGCCGACGCCGCCGACGCCCCCGGCTACGACGGCGTCCCCGTGTGGCTGCACGGCGACCCGCACCCGGCCAACCTGGTGGCCGACGGCGACCGGCTCTCCGCCGTGATCGACTTCGGCGACGTGACCAGCGGCGACCCGGCGTCGGATCTCGGCGCGATGTGGCTGACCTTCGACGCCGAGGGCCGGGACCGCTTCCGCCGGGTGGTCGACGCCCAGGCGCGGGACGGCCGCGGCTGGGACGCCGGGATGTGGCGCCGCGCGCAGGGCTGGGCCCTGCTGTACACGGCCATCTGCTTCTCCTACCCGGACACGCACCCGATCATGGTCGGCGTGGGCGAGCACGCGATAGTGCAGCTCTTCGGCTGAGTGTCGGTGGCTCCGGCTACCTTCCTCGCATGTCCTACTTCAGGCCCCTCTTCGCCCTCCTGCCCGGCACGCCCCACCCCCAGACGGTGCACGACCTCGGTGTCCTGCACGTGCCGTCGGGGCGGGTCGAGGTGTCCGACCCGTACGTCGCCCTGGGCGACGGCCTGGTGGCCACCGTGCCGCCGGGATCCTATCCGGTGCGCGTCACCGTCGCCGACGTCTCGGAGGCCCGGGACGGCAGCCACCCACGTGAGGCCTACCTGTCCCTCGTGATCTCCGACGCCGCCCCCGTCGCGGAGGTGCGGCTCGTCTCGCCGGACGGCGCGGAGCCGCCGACCGGTGACGAGTTCTACGGCGTCGGCGTCGACGCGGGCACGGTGGCCTTCGCCGACGCCGGGGCGGTCACCGCCTGCATGCCGCCCCGGGACGAGGACTGGTACGAGGACCTCTTCGACAACGGCACCGAACGCTCCTGGTTCGCGCTCCAGGACGACCCGGAGCACTACCGGAACGGCTGCGCCAACATCACCCTGCCCCTGGCCACGGCTGGCGAGAACATAGTGCTCAGCCACTCCGGCTGGGGCGACGGCTTCTACCCGGTGGTCAGCACCCACGGCGCCGACGGGACGCTGCTCGGTCTGCACATCGACCTCCTGGTCGCCGGTCCGGAGGAACCGGAGGACGACGAGGACGAGGACGCCGAGGAGGCCGTGGTCGCCGTCGGCGTGTGAGCTGTAGCGGCTCGGGTCAGAACCGCACGGCAGTCGTGTTGGCCCCGCACACCAGCACCGCTACCCGCTCCCCCGGCTCCGGCACGAAGCTCCCGGACAGGACAGCGGCGAGCGCCGCCGCGCCGCCCGGCTCGGCCACGACGCGGGCCGTGTCCCAGAGGGAGAGCTGAGCGGACGCGATGGCGTCGTCGGTGACCAGGACCGACTCGGCGACGAACTGCTGGGCCAGCGGGAACATGAGCCGGCCCACCTGCTTGGGTGCCAGCGAGTCGGCGGCGATGCCCTCGGTGGGCGCGTCGACCGGCTCGCCGGCGGCGAGCGCGCGGTGCAGCGTCGGCGAACCCTCTGGCTCGACCGCGACGACCTTCACATCGCCGCGGAACCAGGCGGAGATGCCGCCGATGAGCCCGCCACCGCCCACCGCGACGAGCAGCGTGTCGACGTCGGGCAGGTCCTTGGCGATCTCCAGGCCGAGCGTGCCCTGTCCGATGAGCGTCTCGGGCTGGTCGTAGGCGTGCACCGTCATGGCGCCGGTACCGGCGACGAACTCCTCGCTCGCGGCGAGCGCGTCGGCGTACCGGTCGCCGCCCACGACGAGCTTCGCGCCGTAGCCGCGGATGCGGTCGGCCTTGGCCGGCGAGGTCACGCTGGGCACGAAGATCGTGGCGGGGATCCCGAGCCTGGCGGCCGCGTAGGCGACTGCCGCTCCGTGGTTGCCGCCCGAGGCGGCCACCACGCCCGCGTCGGGCACCTCGCGGGTGAGCAGGCTCGTGAACGCGCCGCGCGCCTTGAACGAGCCGGAGTGCTGCAGGCACTCGAGCTTGAGCGAGAGGGGGTGCGCGGGGCGGCCGAAGTCCGCCAGGTCGACGTCCAGGACGGGGGTGTGGCGCACGTGCGGGCGGATCAGGGCCTCGGCGGCGCGGATGGCGTCGCGGGTGACGTCGGTCATCGGGTGCTCCTTGGTGCGTCGGCGGTGCGGGTCACGAGATGCCGAGCTCCTTCGTGCGGTCCCAGTCCTCGGTCCAGCCGAGCTGGTCGAACATGGCGTCCAGGATCCCGGCGGTGAACCCCCACACGAGGTGGGTGAGGTCGCCGTCGTGCACGTGGAAGCCCGGGCCGCGCCAGGTCTGGTTGCCGCGGCGGGCAACGACCGTGAACCGGTTGGCGGGATCCAGGAGGTCGGCGACGGGCGCACGGAAGACGTGCGCGGACTCTGCGACGTCGACGACGCCGACGGGCGTGGGCCGGGCCCACCAGCCGAGCACCGGGGTGACCACGTGGTTGCTGACCGGCATGGGCAGCTCGTCGAACGCGCCGAGCACCTCGACGCCTGCCGGGTCCAGCCCGGTCTCCTCGACGGCCTCGCGCAGGGCGGCGGCCACGGCATCCTCCCCGTCGTCGGCGCGTCCGCCCGGGAAGGCGACCTGGCCGGCGTGGCTGCGCAGCGTCGCGGCTCGCGCGAGCAGCAGCACGTCGAGGTCGGCGGGCACCGCGAGGTCGTGGTCGTCGCGGTCGGCGGCCAAGTCGTCCAGGACGCCGAACAGCACGAGGACCGAGGCGGGGCGGGCGTCGCTCGTGAAGTCACCGCGCGCGTGCCGCCACGGCCCCTCGAAGCCCTGTTCGGCGAGCGCGACCAGCTGCTTGCGTGCGGATGCGGAGGAGCTCACTGCCCGACCTTAACTCCGGTTCCGGAGGCTCCCGCACCGGGAGGATGTGCACCGGGAGCGTTCACCAGAGGAACGACCGGACAGCCGCCGACACGGCAGCGGCCCGGTCGCGGTGCACCGCGTGCCCGGCGCCCACCACCATCCGCACCCGCACGCTCGGGTTGCGGATCATGAGCTCGACGCCGGTGCGGGGCGGGAACAGGGCGCCCTGGGCGGGGTCGGCGCTCAGCACGAGCGTGGGGACCATGAGACGGCTGATGACGCCGGTGTACCGCCACGGCGTGTTGTCCCGCAGGGTGCGCGCGACCGCCGTGTTGTCGGCGGCCTTCGCGGCGGCCGCGACCGCCGTGACGTCGCGCCGGTCCCAGGCCGGGTGCGCCGCCTGCACCGCCTGGGGCGAGCGCGGGTGGGCTCGTAGCCGTCCGCGGCGAGGGTCTCCGCGAGCTGCCACCACGTGGCGCCGGCCGACACCGTGCCGTGCAGCAGGAGCGCCCTCCCGGGTCCGGCGCCCCAGCGGGTGGTGGCGAGCCGGACTGCCGCACGTGGTACGGACGCGTCGTCAGGACCCTCGTGCCGCATCACCATGAACAGAGGGTAACGAGCACATGTATACGGGTCTGAAACATTCGGACACCCCTCGACGTCCCTCGACGTCCACAGCTCGGTTCAGCGCAGCGCTGCCGGGTCCGCCCCGTGCGCCACCAGGAGCGCCCGGACCGCCGCTTCGGCGCGCCCGTACACGGCGTCGTCGCCGTACAGGAGCGAGCGGTCGTTGGCGGCGTTCAGCAGGGCGTTGATCTCGAACTCGACCTGGTCGGGGTCGGTCCCCGGGGACAGCTCGCCGGCGTCGGCCGCCGTCAGCACCTGATGCGCGACGTACGACTCCCAGGATTGCTGCGCCGCCGCCACCGCGTCCCGCACGGCACCCTCCCGCATGTCGAACTCCACCTCGACCGTGCGGAAGAAGCATCCCCCGCGGAACACGCGCGTGCGGGAGTACGCGGTCCAGGCCAGCACCAGCGCCCACAGCCGCGGCAGGCCCCGCGGAGCGGAGCGCGCCGGGACGATCACGTGGTCGCGGTAGATCTCCATGGCCCGCTCCACGGCGGCCAGCTGGAGCTTCTCCTTGGACCCGAACAGACCTGCGATGGCGCTCTTGTTCACGGGCGCGGAGGTGGCGAGCGTGCCGAAGGACAGCGCGTCGAGCCCGCTCACGGACGCTTCCTGCACCGCGTGGTCCAGCACGGCGCGGCGCGTGCGGTCGCCCCGGGCACGCCGCAGGTCGGTAGGGGCATCCATAAAAGAGAGTGTACGACCGTTCGCACATCCGATAGTGTGCGAACGATCGTACAGATTGTTCAGGCAGTGCCAGGCAACACCAGACAGCCTCAGCCAGCCCCCGGAGGTCTTCCGTGCCCCAGACCCAGCGCTTCACCCGCGCCACGTTCCGCACCCTCGGCCGCACCGCGCCGCCGCTCGCCCTGGCGCTCGGCGCGGTCACCTACTGGCGGCCCGGCCCACCCGTGCCGGTCCGGCTCGCCGACCGGCCGGTCCACGACTCCGCACGCCGCGGCTCGCTCGTGCACCGCCCCACGTTCCGCGGCGGCGCGCGGCGAACCACCCAGGTCGCCACCTACTCGTGGGGCGAGCCGGGTGCGCCCGGCGTCCTGCTCGTCCACGGCTGGCGTTCCCGGGCCTCGGCGTTCGGCCGGATCGTCGAGGACCTGACCGCCGCCGGGCTCCGGGTAGTCACCTACGACGCCCCCGCCCACGGCGACTCCGGCGGGCGCGGCCGCACCGGGCTCGACGACCTCGACATCATCCGCCGGCTGTCCGACGCCGAGAACGCACCCTGGGCGGCAGTGGTCGGGCACTCGCTCGGCGTGCTCGCGGCCGGGATCGCGCTGCACGAGGGCGTCCGGGCCGAGCGGTTCACCGGCATCTCCGCCCTCACGTCGGTCCGCTCCGCCACCGACTGGTTCGTGCGGGTGTCGGGACTCCCCTGGGCGCTGCGGGACCGCTTCGCGACCGCCGTCCAGCGCTACGGGCTGCCCGGCCACCCCGACGTCTACGAACGCTTCGACCTGCTGGCGCACACCGTGCCGGCGTCGGTCCCCGCGCTCTGGATACACGACGCCGGGGACCGCATGAACCCCCACGTCCTGTCCGAGCAGCTCCACGATGCCCACGCCTCGTCGAGCGAGCTGTTCACGACCACGGGGCTGGGGCACAACAAGATCCTCGGCGACCCGGAGGTCCGGTCCAGGATTCTCGACCACCTGGCGGCCCCGGCGTCCGCCCACCCGGGAGCACAACCCCATCCGAACGCACAAATACTTCCCTGACCTGGGAAAACACCCTACGCTGATGCCCGGTCCGCACCGGTTCTGCGAAGGGGATCACCATGCAGTACGCGAGCGACCACGCCCTGGCGGCGACCGCGGCCGGCGCCCTGGCGGCGCTGTGGTTCGCCTGGACCGTCCGGCACTCCGGGCCCTGGACACGGCTCCTTCCCATCGCCGGCGTCGTGGTCGCCTGCGGTGTCGTGGTGATCGCCGTCGTCGCAGCCGTGCGCACCTGGCCCGACGGCACGGTGGTGACGGGGCGGGTCGTGGCCATCTACGTCGCGGCGCTCCTGGCCCACGGCGGCCTGACCCGGCTGTGCACCGGGTTCATAGCGAGCAAGTACCGGCGGGCGGTGGCGGCCGCCAAGGACGAGGACAAGGCCGGCGTCACCATGGGCAAGCCGCGGCTCCACCTGATCCCGACGGTCGTCGCGCTGTCCACGGCGATCCAGGTGGCGATCGTCGCCAACACCCTCGACGTGCCCTTCCTGTACCTGGGCGCCGCCGCCGGGCTCCTCGCCGCCCTGGCGGCCTGGCCGCTCGGCTGGGTGCTGCGCACCGCCACCAGGCCGCGGGGCCCCCGTTCGACGGCGGCGCTCGCCCATCCCCTGACCGGGCTCCTCACCGGGACGATCCTGGTGGTGACCGCCGTGTGGGTGCTGCTACCGCCCCCGTAGCCTCCGCGCATAAGTCTGACGTTGTTCTTTCAACTTTTGCTTGACACTCGGCAGAAGTCGCCATAGGTTCGCAAAGCCACCTTGTGGTGCACAAAACGCATGCGAGCCATCTCACGTCTTCCGACAGGGCGGCCGCATGGGTCATGAGGGCGTGACCGCCGCCGCTGACGGTCACGAGCCAACGTCCTTGGAGGGAACGACGATGTGGTCCACCTTCGTGACAACGCTGTCACCCACGGCGTCGCCGCCGACGGCCTCGCGCGCCTGAGCCCCTATACCTCCTGATCCCTGTCTCGCCGGGCCCGCATCCGCATGCCCGGCGGTGTCGAACGGAGACGCATGCCTGAGAACAACGCTGAAACCCGAACCCCGCAGAGCGCCGTATCCCGGCGCTCGATCCTGACCGGCACGCTCGCCGGGCTGATGGCGCCGACCGCGGCGCTGGCGCTCGGCGCCGACACCGCCGCCGCGGCGGGGCCCGGGATCATCCGCCCGCTGGGCACCACCCGGCACATCACCGTCTACGCGGAGCCCCTGCCCGGCGGCCTCTACGGCTACGGGCTCACCCCCGGCAAGGCCACCATCCCCGGTCCCCTGCTGGAGATGTGGGAGGGCGACACCCTCCAGATCGAGCTCGTCAACAACACCGACAAGCGCCTGTCCATCCACCCGCACGGCGTCGACTACAAGACCGAGTCGGACGGCAGCCCGTTCAACGACTCGTTCAACGAGCCCGGCGAGACCCGCACGTACACCTGGGGCAGCCACGTGCAGACCCAGCTGGACGACGGCCACTGGCTGCCCGGCAGCGCCGGCTACTGGCACTACCACGACCACGCGCTGGGCGGTGAGCACGGCACGGCGGGCCTGCGCGCCGGTCTGTACGGCGGGCTCATCGTGCGGCGCAAGGGCGACATCGTGCCCGACCGCACGTACACGGTCGTGTTCAACGACATGACGATCAACAACAAGTCGGCCCCCAACACGCCGATGTTCGAGGCGAACCTCGGGGAGACCGTCGAGTTCGTCGCGATCGGGCACGGGGACCAGCTCCACACCTTCCACCTGCACGCCCACCGCTGGGCGAACAACCGGACCGGCTACCTGACCGGACCCGACGACCCCAGCCAGGTGATCGACACCCGCGACCTCAATCCGGGCGACTCGTTCGGGTTCCAGGTGAAGGCCGGCCAGAAGGTCGGCGCGGGCGCGTGGATGTACCACTGCCACGTCCAGTTCCACTCGGACGGCGGCATGGCCGGGGTCTTCCTGGTCCGCAACGCGGACGGCTCCATGCCGCCCGGCGCGCAGGACGCCATCGACCGGTTCCACGAGCACGGCGGCCACCTGGCCGGCGGCGCCACCCAGTCCAGCACTACCCGGTCCAGTACAGAGACAAGCACGGCCCACTCCGGCCACTGACCGCACGCATTGATCACGCGCAAAGGAGCAGTGATGGAACGGACAGGAAGACGCACGATCCTCGGGGCGGCAGCCCCGCGCAGGTCGGTACGCGGCGCACTCGCCGCGGCAGCCGGCGCCGCACTCGTCAT
Source organism: Promicromonospora sp. NPDC023805 (assembly GCF_040639635.1). Classification (NCBI taxonomy): domain Bacteria; kingdom Bacillati; phylum Actinomycetota; class Actinomycetes; order Micrococcales; family Promicromonosporaceae; genus Promicromonospora; species Promicromonospora sp. NPDC023805. Next base: position 470,161 of record NZ_JBFAAH010000001.1, read on the forward strand.
GGGGCTGGCGACGGTCCCAGCCCAGGCCCAGCGGACGACGACGGCCGACGCCGCCCCGGTGGCGGCCGCACCGGCGGCGCTCGCCGAGGACGCGGCAGACATCAACGTGCTCGTGTTCCACGGCGCGCCGGACAAGCAGGCCGACCCCGTGGCGGCCGCGACCAGAACCATCAAGGAGCTGGGCGCGGAGCACGGGTTCACCGTGCGCACGGCCAGCGACCCGAGGGCCTTCACCGCGCAGAACCTCGCGGCGTTCCGCGGCGTCGTCTTCCTGTCCGCCGAGGGCATCGAGCTCAGCACTGCGCAGGAGGACGCACTCAAGGCCTACGTGCAGGACGGCGGAGGCTTCCTCGGCATCCGCGACGCCGCACGCGCGCAGGACCGCTCGCAGTGGTTCACGGGCCTGATCGGCACCCGCCCGGCCGGCAACCTGCCGGACCCGCTGGCCGTCGCGAGCGTCAGCGCGAACGCCGAGAACCCGCCGAACGAGGACGCCGAGAACCTGATCGACGGCGACTCGAACACCAAGTGGCTCGCCTTCGAGCCGACGGCGGCCATCGACCTCGAGATGGAGGAGGCAGTCGTCGCCACGCGGTACGCGCTGACCTCGGCGAACGACTTCGCCGGCCGCGACCCGAAGAGCTGGACGCTGCAGGGTTCCACCGACGGTGAGACGTGGACCGACCTGGACACGCAGTCGGACCAGGAGTTCCCCGACCGGTTCACCCCGATGGACTACCGGTTCGAGAACGAGACGGCCTACCAGCACTACCGGCTCGACATCACGGCGAACGCGGGTGACGACCTGACCCAGCTCGCCGAGATCCAGCTCTTCGACGGCACGGGCGAGGAGGAGCCCGCCCCCGAGGTCCCGGTGCAGGAGGCGACGGTCAACGTCGTCGACCGCGCGCACCCGGCCAACGACGGGCTGCCGCTGAACTGGACCCGTTCGGACCGCTGGCTGAACTGGGCGCCGAACCCGATCGGCGAGGTGCACACGATCGCGCAGGTGCAGGAGTGGGACTACGAGCCGGGCGAGAGCGCCAACGGCCCGTTCCACCCGATCTCGTGGTGCCGTGACTACGACGGCGGCCGGTCGTTCTACACCGGCATGGGCGGCACCGCCGCGACCTACGCGGAGGACGAGTTCCGCGACCACCTGCTGGGCGGCCTGCTCTGGTCGACGGGCATGGTGCGTGGCGACTGCCAGGCGACCATCGCCGCCAACTACGAGGCGAAGCGGCTGACCACGAAGAACGCGGCCGGCAAGCTGGACCAGGTCGGTGAGCCGCACGGGCTGACCGTGGCGTCCGACGGCGGCGTCTTCTACATCGGCAAGGCCGCCTGCCCGTCCGGTCCGGTGGTGTCGTGGGAGGACCCGAAGGTGGGGCTCGGCTGTGGCACGGTCCACCGCTGGGACCCGGACTCTGGAACCACGAAGCTGCTGACCACCCTCGAGGTCATGGGTAACCGCGGCAGCGGCAGCGAGCTGGTCAAGAACGAGGAGGGTCTGCTGGGGCTGACCCTCGACCCGAACTTCGACGAGAACCAGTGGATCTACCTCTACTGGATGCCGCACGACTCGATAGACGTCGAGCGTCGCGTCGGCCAGCGGACGGTGTCGCGCTTCACGTACGACGCCGAGGCGAACACCATCGACCAGTCCACGCGCAAGGACCTGCTGGAGTGGGAGACGCAGATCCACAGCTGCTGCCACGCGGGCGGCGGCATGGACTTCGACAACGACGGCAACCTGTACATCGGTTCGGGCGACGCCAACTCCTCCGGCGGTTCCGGTGGCTACTCCGGCAACAACTGGACCCAGGAGTTCGCGGGCATCTCGTTCCAGGACGCGCGGCGCACTGCCGGCAACACGAACGACCTGAACGGCAAGATCCTGCGGATCCACCCGGAGCCGGACGGCACGGCCACGATCCCCGAGGGGAACCTGTTCCCCGAGGTCGACGACCCGGGCGACAAGACGCGCCCGGAGATCTACGTGATGGGCGTGCGCAACATCTCCCGCCTGGCCTACGACAAGGAGAACGACTGGCTAACGGCGGCGTGGGTGGGGCCGGACGCGGGCCTGCCGGACCCGGAGCTCGGGCCGGCCAAGTACGAGACCGCCACGATCATCACCTCGGCGGGCAACCAGGGCTGGCCCTACTGCATGGGTAGCGGGCAGCCCTACCGCGACCGCAGCAACGACGACGCGACGGTCCTGACCGGCTGGTACGACTGCGACAACCCGAAGAACACCTCGCCGCGCAACACGGGCCTGGTGGACCTGCCGCCGGTGCGCGACAACATGATCTGGTACTCGCCGAGCGGCGGCGGACCGGTCTTCCCCGAGGGCGAGAACGGCATCCCGTCGTACAAGGACGCCGAGGCGACCTACACCCAGCCGTACCTGCGGGGCGGCGGCCAGGCCATCATGAACGGCCCGACCTATCACCGGTCCGAGGTGGACACCACCAGCGGCGTCGCCTGGCCCGCGTACTGGGACAACAAGTGGTTCATCGGTGACCAGTCCAACTCGAACAACCGGATCGCCGTCACGGTGAACCCGGACACGGTCGACGAGGCCGCTCCCCCGGTGTTCGCCGAGGACCTGCGCCAGATCATCCAGGGCGGCAACGGCAACGACGACGTCGACCAGTGGATGGACGCCAAGTTCGGCCCGGACGGGGCGCTGTACCTGCTCGACTACGGCGGCGGCTTCTTCTCCCTCACCGACCGGCAGAAGCTCACCCGGATCGCCTACACGGGCGGCGCGCCGACGCCGGTACCTGCCGGTTCCGGGGCCAGCGTGCAGAGCAGCCCGCTCACCGTCGCCTTCACGGGCGGCGACTCGGGCGGCGTCTCCTACGCCTGGGACTTCGGGGACGGGAGCACCTCGACCGAGGCGAACCCGCGGCACACCTACGTCCGCGTCGGCAGCTACGACGCGACGCTCACGGTGACCTACGCCGACGGCGACAAGACGACTCTCGACGTCCCGGTCGAGACCACGTGCACCATCCCGGACGACCGCAAGAACGTCTGGATCGGTGCCGCCAAGACCAGCGTCGCGAGCGTCGACCTGGGCGGCTGCACCATCAACGACCTGATCAACGACGAGCGTGAGTGGGACACCAACGGCCGGTTCGTGAACCACGTGACCGCGGTGACCAACCAGCTCGTGGCGGACAAGGTCATCACGAAGGCGGCGCAGACGAAGCTGGTCCAGGCCGCGAAGGCGTCAGGCATCGGGACGAACGCCCACTCCGGGTACCGGTGGCTCTTCGACGGCACGGCGGAGACGCTTGCCGGCTGGCGGCAGGCTCCCGGCGGCAACTTCGACCTCCGGGACGACGGGTCCATCCGGGCCCAGGGCGGGCTCGGCATGCTCTGGCACCCGGGCGAGGAGCTCGAGGACTTCTCCCTCAAGCTCGAGTTCAAGGACGTCGCGCCGGGCACCGGCTACGCCAACAGCGGTGTCTTCACCCGGTTCCCCGACCCGCGCGTACCGCGGGACGAGCGCCCCGAGTGCGGTCAGCTGACCGACGCCGAAGCCTGGGTGGCCATCTACTGCGGCCACGAGATCCAGCTCTACGACGGACCGACCGGCGAGCCGCAGAAGACGGGTTCGGTGTACAACTTCGACACGAACGGCCTGCCCCAGGCCGGAGTGACCCCGAAGGGCGAGTGGAACGAGTACGAGATCCAGGTGGTCGGCCAGCAGTACACGATCATCCGTAACGGCGTGGTGATCAACGAGTTCGAGAACTCGCCGGGCAAGAAGTCCTCGCGTGCCGGCGACCCGCCGACCGACCTGCGGCAGTTCCTCAGCGGCTTCATCGGCCTGCAGAACCACAGCGACGCCGACGCGATGGAGTTCCGCAACATCCGGGTGCGCGACCTGTGACCGCCCCCGTCGAAGAGAGAGGCGTCCTCATGTTCCGACACAGACTGTCCCGACACAGATTGTCTCGACAGAGAGTGGTCCGGCTCCTCGCCGGGGCAGCGGTCAGCGCCCTCGTGGTGCTGCCGCTGGCCCCGGCGGCCACCGCCGCGGAGTACCGCGGCGACATCTCGTCCGCGCGGTCCGCCACCCTGGCGGCCGCGGAGGCGACCGACCAGGCAGCAGGCCAGGCAGCAGACCAGGCGGCGGACCAGGCGGCGGACCAGGTACTGACCTGGACCGCTGACGCCAGCGTCTCGGAGTACGCCTCGGCACCCGCCACGGCGACCGCGGGGGCCGCGACGGTGGTGTTCGAGAACAGCGCCGCGACCGGCAACAACATCGGCATGTCGCACACGCTGACGTTCGACACCAGCACGCCGGGGTACAACCACGACGTCACGCTGGACATCCTGGCCAACCCGTTCGACGCCAACGGCGGCCGCTACGAGGCCGAGGCGGTCTTCACCCCGGGCAAGTACCGGTTCTTCTGCGCGATCCCCGGGCACAGCACCATGGTGGGCGAGCTCGTGGTCACCGAGGACCCGGGCGAGGACACCACCGCACCGGTGGTGACCGCCGACGTCGCGGGCCAGCAGGACGCCGACGGCGCCTACATCGGCTCGGCCACCGTGAGTCTCGCGGCCGAGGACGACAGCTCCGGCGTCGCCTCCGTCGAGTACTCGCTCGACGGCGGCGCGTACGTCCCGTACGGCGAACCCGTCGTGCTCGACGAGCCGGGCATGTACATGCTCGAGCACCGCGCCACCGACAACGCCGGCAACGTCTCGGAACCCGAGATGGTGCACGTGACGGTGGTGCCCTCCGACGGGGAGGACTCGACGGCACCCACCGTCACCCCGCAGGTGACGGGCGAGCTCGACGACAACGGCGCCTACGTCGGCACCGCCACCGTGAACCTCACGGCGGTGGACGCCGGCTCGGGTGTGGCGAGCGTCGAGTACGCGCTCGACGGCGCCGGGTACGCGCCCTACACCGACCCCGTGGTCGTCGACACGGTCGGTGAGCACACCGTGACCTACCGGGCCACGGACAACGCCGGCAACGTCTCCGCACCCGGTTCTGCGACGTTCACCGTCGTGGAACCTTCCCAGGAGGACACCACCCCGCCGTCCGTCACCGCTGAGGTCACGGGCGAGCGGGACGCCGCCGGCGCCTACGTCGGCTCCGCGACGGTGAGTCTCCTGGCCGAGGACGCCAGAACGGGCGTCAAGAGCGTGGAGTACAACCTGGACGGCGCCGGCTACAAGGCCTACACGGCCCCCGTGGTCGTCGACGTGACCGGTCCGCACACGCTGTCCTACCGGGCCACCGACAACTCCGGGAACGTCTCGCAGCCCGGCAAGGTCGACCTGGTGGTCGTCGGTGGCGCGGACCCGCCGGACACGACGCAGCCGATCGCGTCGGCGCAGGTCGACGGCGAGCAGGACGACGACGGCGTCTACATCGACTCGGCGACCATCACCATCAACGCCAGGGATGGCGAGTCCGGGGTGGCGTTCATCGAGTACGCGCTCGACGACTTCATCTTCCGGGAGTACACGGGGCCGATAGTGGTCGCGGAGGGCGGAGCGCACGAGCTCGGGTACCGGGCCACCGACAACGCCGGGAACGTCACCCGGACGGGCACGCTCAGGTTCTCGATCGCCCGTGAAGGCATCGACGCCTGCCCGGTCTCCGACGAACGCCCCACGGTGATCATGGGGAACGTCGACAGCAAGGTGGCCAACGTCGACACCGGCAACGGGTGCACGATCGCGGACCTCATCGACGCCGACGGCGCATGGGTGAGCCACAGCGCCTTCGTGAGCCACGTCCGCCAGGTCACGGGACGCCTCAGCAACGACGGCGTCATCACCACGAAGCAGGGCGCCAGGCTGGTGACGGCCGCCAGGCAGTCCGACGTCGGGCGGTAGGTCTCGACAGGCTCGAACAGCGAGACGACAGGCTCGGCCACCGATCGGTGGCCGAGCCTGTCGTCCTGGTATCGGCCAGGGCGCGGCGCGCGGCCTCCTCCGGATCTGCGAGCACCTCGTCGACCGGGATGCGCACCGCCGCGGGGACGTGGCGGCACTGGACGGCACACCAACAACTGCCCAGCTGGCTGTCGACCCCATCCGACGATTCAGCGCCGAATGCGCGTGGTCGGCAGAATGTCAGGAGGTCGGCAACCCGGGTTACCGACCTCCTGACATTCTGCCGACCACGCGACAGCGCGCTCAGCGCGCTAAGCGCTACGCGACGAGCTGGCGCAGCACGTACTGCAGGATGCCGCCGTTGCGGTAGTAGTCCGCCTCGCCCGGGGTGTCGATGCGGACGACGGCGTCGAACTCGACCTTGGCGCCGTCGGCCTTGGTCGCGGTGACCTTGACCGTCTCGGGCGTGACGCCCTCGTTCAGCGCCGTGACGCCGGTGACGTCGAAGACCTCGGTGCCGTCCAGGCCCAGCGACTCGGCGTTCTGACCGGCCGGGAACTGCAGCGGCAGCACACCCATGCCGATGAGGTTCGAGCGGTGGATCCGCTCGAAGCTCTCGGTGATGACTGCCTTGACGCCCAGGAGCGCGGTGCCCTTGGCGGCCCAGTCACGCGACGAGCCGGAGCCGTACTCCTTGCCGCCGAGCACCACGAGCGGCGTGCCGGCAGCGGCGTAGTCCTGCGCGGCGTCGTAGATCGTGTCCTGCGCGTCCTTCACGAAGTTGAAGGTGAAGCCACCCTCGACGCCCGCACCGTTGTACTCCGAGGCCAGGAGCTGGTTGCGCAGGCGGATGTTCGCGAACGTGCCGCGGATCATGACCTCGTGGTTGCCACGGCGCGAGCCGTAGGAGTTGAAGTCGCGACGTCCCACACCGTGCTCGGCGAGGTAGATGCCCGCCGGGCTGTCGGCCTTGATGGAGCCGGCCGGGCTGATGTGGTCGGTGGTGACCGAGTCGCCGAGCTTGGCGAGCACGCGAGCGCCCGAGAAGTCGGTGACAGGCTCCGGCGTCATGCCCATACCATCGAAGTACGGGGGCTTGCGCACGTACGTCGACTCGGGGTCCCAGGCGAACGTGTCGCCCTCGGGTGTCTCCAGCGCGGCCCAGCGCTCGTCACCCTTGAACACGTCGGCGTAGTCGGACTCGAACATCTTGCGGTCGATGGAGGACGCGATGGTCTTCTCGACCTCGTCCGGCGTGGGCCACAGGTCGCGGAGGAACACCGGGTTGCCGGCCTCGTCGCGACCCAGCGGGTCGTGCTCGAAGTCGAACTCCATGGTGCCGGCCAGGGCGTACGCGATGACCAGGGGCGGCGACGCCAGATAGTTCATCTTGACGTCCGGGTTGATGCGGCCCTCGAAGTTACGGTTGCCCGAGAGCACCGAGACGACCGACAGGTCGTGCTCGTTGACGGCCTCGGAGACCTTCTCGTCGAGCGGGCCCGAGTTGCCGATGCAGGTGGCGCAGCCGTAGCCGACCAGGTGGAAGCCCAGCTTCTCGAGGTACGGCCACAGGCCGGCCTTCTCGTAGTAGTTGGTCACGACCTGCGAGCCGGGCGCCATGGAGGTCTTGACCCACGGCTTGGACACGAGGCCCTTCTCGACGGCGTTCTTCGCGAGCAGCGCCGCGGCGATCATGACCGACGGGTTCGAGGTGTTGGTGCACGACGTGATCGAGGCGATCGCGACGGCACCGTGGAACAGCTCGAACTCCTTGCCCTCGCTGTTCGTGACGTGCACGTGCTTGCGACCGTTCGCGGACGGCGCCGGCGAGTCGGAGGCGGGGAACGACTCGCGGCCGGTCTCGTCCGCACCCGCACCGACCTCGGGGGCGTAGTTGGGCAGGTCGCGCAGGAACGCGTTCTTGGCGTTCGTCAGCTCGATGCGGTCCTGCGGGCGCTTGGGCCCGGCGATCGAGGGCACGACGGTCGACAGGTCGAGCTCGAGGTACTCGGAGAACACCGGCTCCGGCGAATCGGCGTCGAGCCAGAGGCCCTGCTCCTTGGCGTACGCCTCGACGAGCGCGATCGACTCCTCGGAGCGGCCGGTCAGGCGCAGGTAGTCGACGGTGACGGAGTCGATCGGGAACATCGCGGCAGTGGAGCCGAACTCCGGCGACATGTTGCCGATGGTCGCGCGGTTCGCGAGCGGCACCTGGGCCACGCCGTCGCCGTAGAACTCGACGAACTTGCCGACGACGCCGTGCTGGCGCAGCATCTGCGTGATCGTGAGCACGACGTCGGTGGCCGTCACGGCCGCCGGGATCGAGCCGCTCAGCTTGAAGCCGACGACGCGCGGGATGAGCATCGAGACGGGCTGGCCGAGCATCGCGGCCTCTGCCTCGATGCCGCCGACGCCCCAGCCCAGCACGCCCAGGCCGTTGACCATGGTGGTGTGCGAGTCGGTGCCGACGCAGGTGTCGGGGTACGCCCGCAGGGCGCCGTCGACCTCCCGGGTCATGACGGTGCGGGCCAGGTACTCGATGTTGACCTGGTGCACGATGCCGGTGCCCGGCGGGACGACCTTGAAGTCGTCGAAGGCCGTCTGGCCCCAGCGCAGGAACTGGTAGCGCTCGTGGTTGCGCTGGTACTCGAACTCGACGTTGCGCTGGAACGCGTCCGCGCGGCCGGCGACGTCGATCTGCACGGAGTGGTCGATGACCATCTCGGCGGGGGCCAGCGGGTTGATCTTCGTGGCGTCGCCGCCGAGCGTGGCGACTGCCTCACGCATGGTGGCGAGGTCCACGATGCAGGGCACACCGGTGAAGTCCTGCATGATCACGCGCGCCGGCGTGAACTGGATCTCGGTGTCGGGCTGTGCGTCCGGGTCCCAGGACGCGATGGCGCGCACGTGGTCGGCGGTGATGTTCGCGCCGTCCTCGGTGCGCAGGAGGTTCTCGGCGAGGATCTTCAGGGAGTACGGGAGGCGCTCGACCCCCTCGACCGCGTTGAGCCGGAAGATCTCGTAGGACTTGCCGGAGACCTCCAGCGTTCCCTTCGATCCGAACGTGTCCACGGTGCTCACTGTGGCTCCTTCTGCGGGGCTGACGGTGCGTCGGCTCTCACAGGCGCGGTCATCGCGCGAAGGAGCCTTCGCATGGGTTCCAGGGGGCTTCACCCAGCCTAGGCCGGGCTGCTCAGGCCAGCATAACGCATATATCTTGACGTCAAGATATCTGCGAGACCACCCGGCGCGCGATCGCTGCGTAGCCCTCGTCGTTGACGTGCGTCCCGTCGGCGTCGACGTACTGGTCCCGCACCACGTCGGGGTCGAGCAGCGAGACGTAGGTCGCACCGTGCTTGTCCGCTGCGGCGCGTACCGCGCTGTCCAGGGCGCGCGCCTCCAGCCCGATGTCCCACGGCGTGGAGGGGCCGACGGCGATGATCTCCGCGTCCGGGAACCGGCGCGCGGCCACCTCGTAGGTGCTCGCGACGGCGCTGAAGACCGCGGCGGGCGTCGTGCTCAGCTCGGGGAAGTCGTTCTGCCCTCCGGCGATCACCACGATGTCCACGCCCCGGGGGTGCACCGACCGCAGCTGCTCCACGTAGGACAGCCGGCCCTGGTCCGGATGGCGGCTCACGAACCCGGTGCCGCCGTCGGCGACGTTGCGTTCCGTCCAGCCCATGTCGTCGGCGACGATGGTGCTCCACCGCTTCTCCGGCGCCGACGACCGCTGGCCCACCGTGTACGAGTCGCCCACGAACAGCGCGACGGGCGGCGTCGCCCCGTCCTTCCGGTCGGCGGTCCGCCCGGCCGGGCGTCCGGTCTCGTCCGCGGACGGCGTGGACGACGGCGTAGGCGTCGGGGACGGCGTCACCGCCGCGCCGCCGGCGGCGGGCTCTCCCGCCCGGCCTCCGTAGCCCATGCTCATGGCGACGGCCACCACGCACGCCACCACCACTATCGCAACGATCCCGCCGCCCACCAGCCACCGCTTCACGAGGCGCATCCTATGCGCGTCGGTCAGGCCTTCCGGTCCAGCACCGCCACCGCCTCGACGTGGTGCGTGTGCGGGAACAGGTCGAACCCGCGAACGCCAGAGAGCGTGTAGCCGTGTGCGGCGAGATAGCCGACGTCACGCGCGAGCGCCGCCGGGTCGCACGCCACGTACACGATGCGGCGCGGGGCGCGGGCGGCGATCGCGTCGACCACCGCTCGTCCGGCGCCCGACCGTGGCGGGTCCAGCACGACGACGTCGGCCGTCGGCACGGTCTCCGACCCGAGCACCTGCTCGACGGCGCCCACCTCGAGCGACACCTGCTCGTACGCGTGCGCGTTGCGGCGGGCGTCCTTCGCCGCCTGCTCGTCGCCCTCGACGGCCACCACCCGGCCCTCTGGCCCGACGGCGTCCGCGAGCGGCAGCGTGAACAGCCCGGCGCCGGAGTACAGGTCGAGGACGGTGGCCCCGACGAGCTCGCCGGCCGTCGCGCCGGACGCGTCCAGCACGGCCCGCGTCAGCACGGACGGCGCCTCGCGGTGCACCTGCCAGAACCCGCCGGCCGCCACCCGGAAGCGGTGCGTGCCCCAGGGCCCGGCCACGAACTCGCTCACGGAGCGGCGGGCGTTGGGCCGGGTGTCGGCCTTGCCGCGGCGCCACGGCTCGCCGTCGACCAGCAGCACCGGCTCACCCTCGGACGGCGCCACCAGGGTCAGCTGCGCGCCGGGCGTCCAGGTGCGGGTGAACACGTCCTCGGCGACGGCGAACGCTGCGATCTCCGCGGTGCCGAGCGGCATCTTCTTGAGCGCCACGACGTCGTGCGAGCGGTGCTTGCGCATGCCCACGCGCCCGTCGGCGCCGGCGACCAGGTCGATCCGGGTGCGGTAGTGCAGGCCGCGGCGCTCGTCGTCGCTGGGCGCGCCCTCGACGGTGACCTCACGGGCCAGCCACTCCGGGTCGATGCGGGCCAGTCGCTGCAGCTGCTCGACGAGCACGTCGGTCTTCCAGCGGCGCTGCGCGGGGAGCGAGACGTGCGAGAGCTCACCACCGCCCACGCCGTCGGGACCCGCGGCGGGCCAGGCGGGCTCCACCCGGTCGGGCGACGCCTGCAGCACCTCGATGGCGTCGGCGCGCCAGAAGCTCGGGCCGCCCTCGGTGACGCGGGCGCGGACGCGCTCCCCGGGCAGGGTGTGCCGCACGAAGACGACGCGACCGTCCAGGCGGGCCACGCAGTGACCGCCGTGCGCGACGGAGCCGACCTCCAGCTCGACCTCGGTCCCCACCTCGGGGGCGGGGACGTCGCTCACGCGGCGTCCGCGGTCCGGCCGCGGGGAGCGCTGCGGACGACGACGCGGGCGTCCGCCCGAATCGGGGTTGGCGGGCGCGGAACGACGGTCGGGGTTGCGGGGCATGCCCCCAGTATCCCCTGGTTACATCCGCCTGCCGTGCAGGAAGGTGTCGTCCTCGAGGCCGGTGTGGCCGCGCGACGAGGCGAGCTGCCACGGCACCGACGCCACGACGACGCCCGGCGTGAACAGCAGGCTGCCCTTGAGCCGCAGCGCCGACTGGTTGTGCAGCAGCTGCTCCCACCAGTGGCCCACCACGTACTCGGGGATGTAGACGATCACGAGGTCGCGCGGCGACTCGCGGCGCACGGACCGCACGTACTTGAGCACGGGCCTGGTGATCTCGCGGTACGGCGAGTCGAGGATCCGCAGCGGAACCGGCAGGTCAAGGGCCTCCCACTCGGCGACGAGCCCGTCGATGTCCTCCCGGTCGACGCCCACGGTGACCGCCTCGATCACGTTGGGCCGCGCGGCGCGCGCGTAAGCCAGCGCCCGCATGGTCGGCTTGTGCACCTTGGAGACCAGCACCACCGCGTGCACCCGGCTGGGCAGCGCGCGGGCGGCCGAGACGTCGTCGAGCGCGAGCTCGTCGCGCACGCGGTCGTAGTGCTTGCGGATCCCGCGCATGAGGACGAACAGGACGCCCATCGCCAGGAGTGTGATCCAGGCGCCATGGGTGAACTTGGTCACCAGCACGATGATCAGCACCGTCCCGGTGAGCCCGAAGCCCACGCCGTTGACCAGCCGCGAGCGCTTCATCCGGCTGCGCACCACGGGGTTCGGCTCGGTGCGCAGCTCCCGCGTCCAGTGCCGCAGCATGCCGAGCTGGGACAGCGTGAACGACACGAACACGCCGACGATGTAGAGCTGGATGAGGCGCGTCGACTCGGCGTCGAACACGACGATCAGGATGATCGCGGCGACCGCGAGCGCCACTATGCCGTTCGAGAACGCGAGGCGGTCGCCGCGGGTGTGCAGCTGGCGCGGCAGGTAGCCGTCGCGCGCCAGGATCGAGCCGAGCACGGGGAACCCGTTGAAGGCGGTGTTCGCCGCGAGCACGAGGATCAGGCCAGTGACCGCGGAGACCGCGTAGAAGGCCGGCGAGAAGCCGGAGAACACTGCCTCGGCGAGCTGCCCGATCACGGGGATCTGCACGTAGTCCGACGAGACGGCCTCGCCGTTCAGCTTGAGCTGCTCGTGCGGGTCCTCCGCGAACTTGACCCCGGTCGCCTGGGCGAGCACCAGGATCGAGATGATCATCGTCGACGAGATGGTGCCGAGCAGCAGCAGCGTGGTGGCGGCGTTGCGCGACTTGGGCTCGCGGAACGAGGGCACCCCGTTGCTGATGGCCTCGACGCCGGTCAGGGCGGCGCAGCCGGACGCGAACGCGCGGGCGAGGAGGAACGCGCCCGCGACGCCGACGAGGCCCTGGTCGAACGCGGCCTCGGCGGTGAGCTCGAACTCGGCGCTCTGGGCCTTCGGCAGGTCCCCGGCGAAGAAGCGGTACGCGCCGGTGACGACCAGGGCCCCGATGATCGCCATGTAGCAGTAGACGGGGATCGCGAACGCGGTGCCCGACTCCTTGACCCCGCGCAGGTTGATCAGGGTGAGCAGCACGACGGCGATCACCGCCGCGATCGCCTCGTGCCCGCGCAGGCCGGGGATCGCCGCGGACGCGTACTGGGCCGCGGAAGAGATGGACACCGCGACGGTGAGCACGTAGTCGACGAGCAGCGCCGACGCCACGCCGACACCCGCCGTCGGGCCGAGGTTGACGGTGGCGACCTCGTAGTCGCCACCGCCGGACGGGTACGCGCGGACGTTCTGCCGGTAGGACGCGACGACGATGAGCAGCACGACGACCACCACGAGACCCACCCATGGCGAGAGCGCGACTGCGGCGATACCGGCCAGGGAGAGGGTCAGGAGGATCTCGTCGGGCGCGTACGCGACCGACGAGAGGGCGTCCGAGGCGAACACCGGGAGGGCGATCCGCTTGGGCAGCAGCGTGTGCCCGAGGCTCTCGCTGCGCATGGGGCGGCCGACCAGTAGTCGTTTGGCCGCATCGACGATGTCCGACACGTTGGAAGACTCTATGCCTGCCGGTAGCCGGTGGCGCACCAAAGCCCGGACGGCGCGGTAGCGTTCCGTTCGTGCACTTCGTGATCATGGGCTGCGGCCGTGTGGGCTCCAGCCTCGCCCAGGAGATCGAGGGCCGCGGGCACTCCGTGGCCGTCATCGATCAGAACCCCGATGCGTTCCGGCGACTGCCCTCGGACTTCTCGGGCAAGAAGGTGACCGGCGTGGGCTTCGACCGGGACACGCTCGTCCAGGCGGGCATCGAGGACACGTACGCGTTCGCCGCGGTGTCCGACGGCGACAACTCGAACATCCTGTCCGCCCGGGTGGTGCGCGAGACCTACGGCGTCGACAACGTCGTGGCCCGTATCTACGACCCGCACCGCGCGGAGATCTACCAGCGCCTGGGCATCCCCACGGTGGCCACCGTGCGCTGGACCGCCGAGCAGGTGCTGCGCCGGATGCTGCCCATGGGCGCCACCCACGAGTACCTCGACCCGTCGGGCACCGTCCGCCTCGCGCAGATCGACTACCACCGCCGCTGGGTCGGCCGGCCGGTCCTCACCATCGAGGCCGCCACGGGCGCGCGCGTCGCGTTCGTGACGCGCTACACCACGGCGGTGCTCCCCACCGCCGACGTCGTGCTCCAGGAGAACGACGTGCTGCACCTGCTCATGACAGTGGATACCGCCGCCCACGTCGAGCGGATCCTGACCGCCGCCCCGCCCGCCGAGGAGGACTGATGCGCGTAGTCATCGCAGGTGCCGGGTCCGTTGGCCGGTCGATCGCCCGTGAGCTGCTGAGCCACGACCACGAGGTGACCCTCATCGACAAGAACGCCTCGGCCATGCGGGTCTCGCAGGTGCCCGAGGCGGAATGGGTGCTGGCGGACGCGTGCGAGCTCCCGGCGCTCGAGGCCTCCGAGCTGGAGCAGGCGGACGTCGTAGTGGGTGCCACCGGCGACGACAAGGTCAACCTCGTCTTCTCGCTGCTGGGCAAGACCGAGTTCGGGGTGCCGCGCACCGTCGCGCGCGTGAACAACCCGAAGAACGAGTGGATGTTCGACCAGTCGTGGGGCGTGGACGTAGCGGTGTCGACGCCGCGCATCATGACCGCGATGGTCGAGGAGGCGGTCGCCGTGGGCGACCTGGTGCGCATCTTCAGCTTCCGCCAGTCGCGCGCCGACCTGCTCGAGCTGACGCTGCCCGCCGACTCCCGCGTCGCGGGGACCCGGCTGGGCCGCGTGGTGTGGCCGGCCGACGTCACGCTCGCGACCATCGTGCGCGACGGCCGGCCGCTGGTGCCGAGCCAGGACGACACCCTGGAGGCCGGCGACGAGCTGCTGCTGGTCGCCGGCGCGGAGGCCGACACGGACGCCCTCCAGGAGCTGCTGGTACCGAAGGGTTAGTCCGTGACGGGCGTGCGCGGAGTCCCGCGCACGACGTACCAGGTCAGGTACAGCACCAGCGCCCAGAGCGGCACACCGAGCAGCAGGTGGAACGTGCCGAGCCACGCGATGTCGCCCGCGAAGTACAGCGGCGTCTTGACGGCCAGGCGCAGAGCGAACAGGCCCACCCACAGCCAGGTGGCGATCGCGTAGGTGCGCATCTTGGCCGGGTCGTCGCGCCACGCCGTCAGGGCGGCGAACGGCGAGGTGCCTGCCTCCGCCTCTGCCTTGACCCGCTCCGGCGTCAGGCCTGCGCGCAGCGCCTCCACCACGTAGCCGACGGCGGGGCGCCGGATCAGGATGCTGCCGAGCAGCACCACGAGGTACGCGGCATTGACCAGCAGGCCCCCGGCGTAGTAGTTCTCCGCCTCGCCGGACGTCCAGGCCCACACCACACCGACGGCGATACCGAGCAGGCCGCCCAGCGCCTGCGTGACGGGTGTGCGCTGCACCAGCCGCGCGACGACGAGCACCAGCGCGGACACGACCGACGCGACGAGCGGGATCACCAGGTTGGGCGTGAAGATCACGAACGCGATCACGAACACCAGGCCGGGCAGCACCGCCTCCACGAGGCCGCGCACGCCGCCGATCGCCTGTGCCGCCGAGAACTCCTCGCCGGTGAGGGCGCGCATGCCGCGCGCGGGCGCCTGGTCGGGCTGCTGCTCGTGCTGCTGCTCGGACTGCTGGGGCACGTCGGGACGTGCGGGTTCGCTCATGGGGCTCATTCTGCCGTGCTCTGACGGGTGCTGATCCACCCGGTCACGCGGCGTCTCATTCGCCGGGCCGGGGCCGCAGCTCGTAGCGCGGGTTGAACATGGTGCGCCGCCCGTCGACGTCGCACACCATGCCCTCGACGCGGATCCGCCGGCCCGGCTCTATGCCGTCGATGGTCCGCCGGCCGAGCCAGACGAGGTCCAGCGCGCCGGAGCCGTCGAACAGCTCGGCCTCCACGGTGGGCACGCCCTCCCGCGGGCGCAGGACCACCGAGCGCAGCACGCCGGCCACCTTGCCGCGGGACCGGACCGGCACGGACGCGACCGCCGCGCAGCCCACGTTCCGGGAGGCGTCGGCACGCTCCTCGGTGTCGCGGACCTGCTCGTTGGAAGCCAGCGACTCCGCGATACGGGACGCGAGGCTCGAGCGCAGCGACATCAGTGGTTCACCTCGTCAGCCGATCTGCGTGATCTCGGGGCCGCGGCGCAGGGGGTCGAAGTCAGACATCTGCGGTACCGCGCCCTCCGGCTCGGCAGCGGGTGCTGCCTGCTCCGCACCATCCTTGCGCGCCGACTTCGGCAGCGCCAGGGGCAGCAGGTCACGAGGTGGTCGCGGGCTCTGGTCGCGCACCACGACGATGTTCGCGAACACCGACTCGAGGGCCTTGGCCGCCTCGGCGTCCAGGGCCGCCTTGCCCGCGAGCACACCGCGGATGAACCAGCGCGGGCCGTCCACCCCGATGAACCGCGCGGGCCGCTGCCCGGCCTGACCCTCCGGGCCCTTCACGGGCATCCGGACCAGCAGCTCGCGGCCGAACACGCCGGGCACGTCGTCGACGATCCCGCCCTGCCCGCTCACGGACTGCGCGATCTCGTGCCGGATCTCGTCCCAGATGCCCTCGGTGCGGGGCGCGGCGAAGGCCTGGATCTGGAGGTTCGACCCCTCCAGCGCGGCCGTCACCCCCGTCACCTTCTGGGTCTTCTTGTCGATCTCCATGCGGAGCTCGAGACCCGGCATCACCGGCAGCCAGATGGCGCCGAGGTCGACGCGGGGACCCATCTCCCCCACCTGCGACCGGTCGAAGGGTCCGTGCGGCCGCTTCTGCTGCTCGGCCTCCACCGACGCCCACTCGACCGGTGCGGGCTCATTCGCCGTGCCTCGTCGGCTGAACAGACCCACAGCCACGCTCCTTCGTAGTTCGTCGTCCTGCGTGCGCACACCGTTGCGGCGCACAGCAGCGTTATCCGCTCGTTACTTACAGACTAGACCCGTCCGGGGCGGTACCGGTACGTAAGTCGGGACGGCTCGGGAGCCGGCGTTCAGCGCCCCGCGAAACCACCGCTGGAGCCGAAGCCGCCCTCGCCCCGGTGCGAGCCGGGAAGCGTCTCGGCGGGCAGGAAACGCGCCCGCTCGACCTTCTGGATCACGAGCTGCGCCACGCGGTCGCCACGCACCAGCTTCACGGCCTCGGTGACGTCGGTGTTGAGCAGCGTCACCTTGATCTCGCCGCGGTAGCCCGCGTCGACGGTCCCGGGGGCGTTCACGATGGTGAGACCGTGCTTCGTGGCCAGACCCGACCGGGGGTGCACGAACGCCGCGTAACCGTCCGGCAGGGCTATCGAGACGCCCGTCGGCACCAGCACCCGGCCCTGCGGCGGGATCTCGACGTCGATGGTGGTCACCAGGTCCGCGCCGGCGTCGCCGGGGTGCGCGTAGGAGGGGACCGGAACGTCGTCGAGCAGGCGGATGAGCACGTCTACGGTGCTGCCGTCGTCACTTGGCACAGGGGTGGGCACGCCGGAAGAGTACGCCACCTCGGCGCGCACCGCCGCAAGAGGGGCCAACTGGTGCCCCGGCAGTGCTCGGGCAGTGCTCGGGGCTGGGATGATGTCCTCATGACGGCGACCACCCTCACCTTCCACGAGCGTCTTCTGCCCGGTCCCGGTGGCTGGCTCGGCACGGTCGGTCTGGGCGCCATCGCGGCGATAGCGCTGTGGCCGGTGCACACGACGGCGGCGATCGTCGTCGGGCTGCTGGTGTGCCTGGGATCCGCGACCGCACTGGCGGCCACGTCGCCCGTCGTGGAGGTGTCCGAGGGCGTCCTGCGGGCCGGCGGCGCCCGGATCCCGGTCGCTCTGCTCGGCTCCGCCGAGGCCCTCGACGTCGCCTCGATGCGGCACGAGCTCGGGGTCGGCCTCGACGGACGCGCGTACGTCTGCCTGCGTGCGTGGGCCCGGACCGGGGTGCGGGTCGCAGTCGACGACCCGGCGGACCCCACCCCCTACTGGCTCATCTCCACGCGCCGGCCGCAGCTGCTGGTGGAGGCGCTGGGAGCCGCCTGAGCCCGGACACGACGAAGGCTGCCATGCACCGCATGACAGCCCGGTCGTGTCGTCAGTGCCGAACACCTGGTGGAATCAGGCGGCGCACTCCGTGCAGATCATCTGGCCGGCCTTCTCGTAGGCCAGCTGACTGCGGTGGTGCACGAGGAAGCAGCTGGAGCACGTGAACTCGTCCGCCTGTCGCGGCAGCACGCGAACGGCGAGCTCCTCGCCGGACAGGTCGGCCCCCGGGAGCTCGAAGCCCTCGGCAGCCTCGGTCTCGTCCTCGTCCACAACGCCCGAGGACTTGTCGGAGCGACGAGCCTGCAGCTCCTGGATCGAATCCTGCTCGACATCCTCATCGGTCTTACGCGGGGCGTCGTAGTCAGTTGCCATGTGGTGTTCTCCGTCGGTAGTGGTCGCGCCGGAAGGTTTCGGGTCATCCGGGGATTCGACGCCGCCCCGGCCGGGTCACCGCAAGCGCCGTCGAACGGCGTCCGTTGCGGGTGTACGCGCTGATAATGCACACGGCCCCGGTTTTGTTCCCGAGTCGGCCCACGGATTGTGCACCATTTCTGTCAGGCGCGCTACATCTGCCGGTGTAACCCAGGTCACGTATGCTCTGACCTGCGTCGATATACCGATATTTGCCTTTGGAGCCGGTTCAGCGGTGACATCTCCCGCGATACCGTGTCAGAAAAAGGATCACCCGATCTCGGGCGAGCTCGCACCATCTGCGTCGGCCGCCTCGAGAATCTCGGCCAGCTGTGCGACGAGCTCGGCCGGACCCGCCACCGTCATGGCGTGGGTGGCCGGCCCGCCGCGCAGTCCCGTCACGACCGCGCCCGCCTCGCTGGCCACGACCGCACCGGCCGCCATGTCCCACGGGTTGAGCCCGCGCTCGTAGTACAGGTCGAGCGAGCCGTCCGCCAGGAGGCAGAGGTCGATGGCGGCCGAGCCGAGCCGGCGGATGTCCCGGATCTTCGGCAGCACCTGGGTCAGCACCTGCGCCTGGTGGGCGCGGCGGGCGGCGTCGTACCCGAAACCCGTGCCGACCAGGCAGCTGCCGAGGGACGTTGGGGTGCCCACGCGGACGGGCACGCCGTCGCGGGTCGCGCCCTCGCCGAGCCCCGCCGACCAGGTGCGGCCGTCGGCCACGCTGTGCACGCAGCCGGCCAGGACCGTCCACGAGGCGGGTTCCGGCGGGCCCGCCACCACGGCCACCGACACGGCCCAGGACGCCACCCCGTAGAGGTAGTTCACCGTGCCGTCGATCGGGTCGAGCACCCACGTGAGGCCGCTCGTGCCCGCCACGTCGTCGCCCTCCTCGCCCAGGATCGCGTCGTCGGGCCGCTCGGCGGCGATCATCTCGCGCAGCAGGTCCTCCGAGGCGCGGTCCATGACGGTCACCGGGTCGACGTCGCTCGACTTGGTGGCCGCGACCACCACCCGATCCGGTCTACCCTCACGGACCAGGACACCGGCGGCTGTCGCGAGGCGGACGGCGAGGTCGCGGAGGTCGGTGACGGTGACGCCGTCGGGCAGCTCGGGCAGTGCGGGTGAGATCACGAACCCATCCTGCCGCACCTGCCCGGCAGCCGACTATCCAGCGGCCGACTATCCGGCGGCGCACCGACGCGCCTGCGCCGCTGGGCCGCCCTGCGGTGGCAGGCTCGGCCCACAGGACTACCCCGGGAGGACTGGCATGGACGAGCTGGAGCTGGTACGGCTGCACGAGGACGGTGAACGACTCGTCCTTGCTGCGCGCGACGGCGCCCAGAGCACCCTGCCCATCACCGATGCCCTGCGTGCCGCGATCCGCGGAGACCGCCCGCGTACCGAGTCGATCCGCGCCCAGGAGGCGTCGGCGCTGCGTCCCCGGGAGATCCAGGAGCGCCTGCGCGCGGGCGAGACGTGCGAGAAGCTCGCCGAGGCGTCTGGCCTGCCGATCGAGCACGTGCGGCGTTTCGAGTACGCCGTCCTCTCGGAGCGGGAGCACTCGATCGCGCGGGTCCGGGCCAAGTCCGTCCGGACGGACGACGACGCCGCCACCACCCTGGGCGAGATCGCCGACGACCGGCTCCGCTCACGCGGCGTCCGGCCCGCCGACGCCCGGTGGACCGCTACCCGCGAGGGCACCCACCCGTGGATCGTGCAGGTCGAGTTCGAGGCCGGCGACCGCCCCCGCCTGGCCCGCTGGTCGCTGGAGCCGCGCGGCGGCTTCGTGACGGCGCTCGACGACGAGGCGCGCTGGCTCGGCCTTCCGGACGACGACGGTGGCCCGGCCATCGCCGGGGTGTCGGCCCTGCCGCCGCACCGGAGCAACCACGGCCCGTCGTCCCGGTCCGCGCCGCCCGAGCAGGACGACACCGACCTGCTGCTCGACAACCTGTCGGAGCGGCGGGGGCAGCGGCCTGCCCGCAGGCTGACCCCGGACAACGACCTGCCGGACATGATGGAGCTCGACTTCGACGGCCAGGCCGGCCCCGACGGGCCGCCGGCCGAGGAGCCCGAGCCGGACCCGGAGCCCTCGGCCGCCGTCGTGGACATCGGTGCGCGGCGCGGCGGGTCCCGCGCGCGCATGCCTTCGGTCAAGGTGCCGGACTCCCCCGCCGACCTCGAGTGGGACGGGCCGAGCCAGTGGGAGATCGAGGCGCCGACGCCCGGTTCGGGGCAGGAGTCGGACGCCGGTCCGACGGCGGAGGCCCCGCCCGCCGACAACCCAGCGCCCCAGGCCGAGCCGGAGCAGGTCCCGGAGAAGCCGCCGGCCGAGGCCGCGCAGTCCAAACGCCCTACGGCGAAGCGCGGCCGCAAGTCGCGCGCGCAGGTGCCGAGCTGGGACGAGATCGTGTTCGGGTCGCGTCCGGAGGTGTAGCGGCCTCGGTCGTTTCAGCCTCAGTCGTGCAGCACTGCCCGCGTCACGGTCAGCGACACGCTGCACGCCAGGTCGTCGTGCCGCTGGTCGACCTCAGCCAGGACGTGCACGGCGCTGGTGCCGCCGCCGATCGGGACGTCGACAGGCTTGCCCGACGAGCCCCTGACCGCGACGCGCGGGACGTTGTCGACGACCGGCGTGAGGACGATCTCGGCCCCGGCGACGCAGGACCCGGTAGCCGCCGGGTTGTGCAGCACGGGCAGGAACGTGACGTGACCCCGCTGCGGCGGCTCTCCCGGCAGGCTGATCCGGAGCTGGGTGCAGTCAGCGGCCGGGGCGCCGGTGCCCTCCTCGGTGCGGCGCTCACCGTCGACGTAGCAGTCGGTGAGGCCGGCGGGCTTGCCGTCGTCGGCGGGCTCCTCGGACACTGCGGTCACCCTGATGTCGCCCGTGACGGGGATCGAGGACGCCGACGTGTAGTACCACGTCAGGTACGTCGCGGCGGCGAGAATGATGACCAGCCCGGCGACGGTGGACCTCGGCCGCGCGGTGAGGACGGCGACGAACCGGCTCCCCCAGCCGGGTCCGTCGTCGCCGTCGCGGTGGGTCTGGATCTCCTGGACTCCCTGCCGCACGGCGAGACAGATGCCGACGTAGCTCAGGAGCATCGCCGCGGCGTCGATCGACGACCGGCCGTCCGACGGTTCCAGGACGAACGCGATGACGCAGACCACGCCGCCGGCGACGAAGATGGTGAGGTCTCCGCGCCGGCTGCGCGGCTTCGCGGACCGTTCGGCCGCGAGCGCCGGATCGCCAGATCCGGTCACGGTTCGGCGTCCGGGTCGGGGCACTCGGTGAGGTCCCCGTCGTCGGGCTTGAAGTCCGCCGGGTCGAGGTGGTCGGGGAAGTTGTTGTCGAAGGTCTGTACCCACCAGCCGCTGATCAGCGCCTCGAGGATGGCGTCGTTCAGGAACGCGCACAGCTCGGCGTCGCCGTGGTCGATCCCGATGCCGTAGAGCTCGGCGTTGCCGAACTGCTCGTCGGGCAGCACCCGCAGGCGGCCGAACTCCTCGGCGTAGCCGTAGAGGAGGAGCTGGTCGGTCGAGACCGCGTCGACGGTGCGGTCCAGGAGCTTCTGGGTGCAGACCCCGAACCCCTCCTCCTGGACCGCGACGATGCCCGGAAGGTTCTCCTTCATCTGGCTCCACGACGTGCTGCTCCGGGCCGCGCAGACCTTCTTGCCCGCGAGGTCGGCGGCGGACTCGATACCGGAGTCCGAGCGGACCATCACGCCCTGCTTCGTCTTCATGTACGGGCCGGCGAAGGAGATGTCCTCCTTGCGCTCGTCGGTGATCGAGTAGCTGCCGATGACGATGTCCGCGCCGTCCTCGTCCTGCAGCTCGCCCTCGCGCTGCGTGGTGCCGAGGTTCTGCTCGACGACGTTCAGCCCGCAGTAGCTGCCCAGCCACTGGGCGAGGTCGTAGTCGAACCCGCCGCGCGTGGAGTCCGTCTGCTGGAAGTTCAGCCCGGGCTGGTCGCTGTGCATCCCGACGACGACTCGTCCCTGCACGCCGAGGAGCGATGCGCACTCCTCGTGCGTCTCGGACTCGGCGTCCGGGCCGCACCCGCTCGCCACGACGAGCGTCGCCACACACGTGAATGCGATGAGGGCTCGCCTGCCGGCCGTCGCCATGTGCGACAAACTATCATTTGGGTGTTTTGCGCCCCATCATCGAAGTGATTTGTGCGGGCGACGAACGGGTGCCTCAAGGGTCGCCCGGTCAGCCCCAGAGCGACTCGTCGGCCGACCGCCGCCGCGCGGTGAGCGCCGTCATGCGGCGCATGTGGTGGCGGCGGCACAGCACCTCGTAGGCGACGTCGGCGGACTCGAACGGGCCGACATCGCCGATCACCACCTGCTCGCCCTCGGTGACCATGGCGCCGTCGACCGTGCGCGCGTTGTGCGTGGCGCGCGCGCCGCACCAGCACAGCGACTGCACCTGGAGCACGTCGATCCGGTCGGCGAGCTCGATGAGGCGGGCGGAGCCGGGGAACAGCCGGGTGCGGAAGTCGGTGGTGATGCCGAACGCGAAGATGTCGATCTCCATCTCGTCGACGAGGCGGGCGAGCTGCTCCACCTGCTCGGGCGAGTAGAACTGCGCCTCGTCGCACACGAGGTAGTCGACCGCCTCGCCGCCGGCGCGCCGGCCGCTGATCTCCACCCAGAAGTCGGTGTCGTCGGTCACCTCGTGGGCAGCGACCTCCAGGCCCAGCCGGCTGGAGACCCTGGCCTCCCCCGCCCGGTCACCACGGCTGAAGATCAGCCCCTCGCGCCCGCGGGCGCGATAGTTGTGGTCCGTCTGGAGGGCGAGGGTGGACTTCCCGGAGTCCATGGTCCCGGAGAAGAAGACGAGCTCTGCCACTGTGTTCTTACCTCAGGTCTCGGCTCAGGCGACTGCAGTGAGCAGCGGTACGAGCATCTCGTGCGGCGTCAGCGAGCCGTGCACGCCGGGCAGGGCACGCGCGTTCGCGGAGTGCACGCGCGAGTCGACGACGGTGGCGGCTCCGGTCATCGCGACCACCACGTCCCCGATCGCCGGCAGCACGTGCTCGGCGACCGGCCCGAACCAGCCGCCCGCGACAGCGTCGTCCCGCAGCAGGACGACCGCGTGCTCGCCCAGCCGCTCGGCCCACCGCCGCGCGACGTCGGCCGGGTCGGTGCCCTGGTCGGCATAGACGTGCAGGGCGCGCGGCTCTCCCCCGACCAGCGCGACGCCGGGCTTCAGCGCCGGGTCGGAGTCGACGTCCCACTGGGTGGTCAGGTCGGCCTTGATCTGGCCGTGGTCAGCGGTGACCACCACCAGGGTGCCGCGCGGGACGCTGCGCATCAGCCGGCTCAGCTCGCGGTCCGTGGACTCCAGCGCGTCGCCCCACTGCCACGAGTCCCAGCCGTGGCCGTGCCCCGTCTTGTCGACGTCGCCCTGGTACAGGTAGACGAGGCGCTGGGCCTCGCCGGGCTGCCGCAGCGCCGTGACCGTGGCGTCGACCCGCTGCTCGAAGGTCTCGGCGGCGACGTAGGCCGGGCCGCGCAGCGCGGCCTGTGTCATGCCGGACCCGGCGAACTTGCCCGGGCCGGGCGCCGTGACCCGTGTGCCCGCCGCGGCGAGCGTCTCGAAGACTGTGGGCTCACGCTGCAGGTCGGCCGGGTCGCCGAGCTCCTTCCACTGCACCAGGGACGCCAGGCGGCCCGTCGCCGGGTTGCGCTGCGTGTAGCCGAGCATGCCGGTGCGGCCCGGGGCGGTGCCCGTGCCGAAGGTGCTCAGGCCCGCCGCCGTCGTGGAGGGAAAGCTCGACGTGAGCGTCGCGGCCTGCTCGTCCCGCTCGCGCAGGAGGCCGCGCAGGAAAGGCGCGTGCCCGCCGCGTTCGGCGAGGTTGCGGATGCCGAGCCCGTCGACCAGGACGACGACCACGCGGTCGGCGTCGGGCAGGCCGAGGGCCGTGCGGCAGCCGGCCGAGGCGAGGCCGGTGGCAGTGGTGAGGTCGTGGCCCATGGCGCCTGCCACGGCCGGCATGACCGCTGCGAGGCTCGTGGTGTCGTAGGACGGCGCGACCAGGCCGTCGGGGAGGTTCAGTACGGTCACTTCGGCGCGGACGTCGCCCGGGACAGGGCGCGCGCGAAGCCGACGGCGGCGCGGACCGCGGCGTCCCCCTCGGCCTCGCTGGAGACGCGAACCACTACGTCGTCGGGCGTGACCTGGCCGGTCAGGCCGTGATCGGCGGTGCAGTTCGGGTCCACGCACGTGGCGGGCTCGAGGTCGACGCGCGAGACGGCGCCCCAGCCGATCGCGAGGGTGACCTCACGCGTCGACGCGCGCTTCGGGTACCGCTCCGGGTCCGCGATCACGTGCGTGAGCGCCACCGAGCGGATCTCGCGCACCGGCACGACCTCCGTGGTGGCCGACGCCGATCCGGGCCGCTCCGGGTCCTCCCCCGCGTGGTCGTCCACGTGCGCGGTGACCAGGCGGGTCGGCGTCAGCACCAGGACGGTGAGATGCCTGCGCACCTCCGAGTCGAAGGTGGTCTCTGCCTGCACGAGGTGGGACACGACTTCCTCGTCGGCCAGCGCCACATCGAGCACGTCCGCGACGAGCTCCGGGTAGTAGCCGGCCCGGTGCAGATGGGCGGTCAGGTCGTCACGGGCATCGGTAGGGGCATGGGGCACGGTTGGCATCATCCCATCCGGGTCGCGGTCAGGTCCACACGCGGGCGGTGGGGGCTCACACGGCGGCAGCCGCCTTGAGCACAGCCTTGCCGTCCCGGACGGCCAGCGCGTAGAAGTCGCGCAGACTCTCGATCGTCGTCGTCCCGAGCGCGAGCTGCTCGGCGACCGACAGGAGGCCGTCATGGTTGAAGTGCTGAGCGTTCCGTGTCCTGAGCTCATCTATGTCCAGGGAGCTCAGGTACTCGGACGTCACTCGCACCAGGTCCGGTTCCATGGCCATCGCGCCAAAGCCTTCATCGATCTCGATGAATCGACCGCCGAGAAAGGGCAGGGACTCCGGATCGGCATGCGGCCATACCTCACCGCACAAAAGGAGGTTCCCGGACCAGAACTCGTCCCGCACAAAGAGGCGGGCATCGGCGTCTCCATCTCGGCGCCACCTGGCATCCAGCTCGGAGGTGTCATCGAACATCTCATAGGAGATTCGCTGTGCGAGATCGCGAACGTCCTTGTCGCCGGCCAACAGGCCGGCGTCGACATGGACCATGAGCTCGAATTCCACGGATGACCTTCGTTCGTCGAGGCAAGGGCCGACCAGACGGCCGAGCGAAACCTAGGGCCCGCTCCACGTCCACGTCTACATGCCGGTGGTCGCCCCACCGCCGCCCCGCTCGGCCCTCACTCGCCCACTGGTTAGCCTTGGTCCCGTGGACCAGCCAGAACGGGCCGACCGACGAGTGGGCACTGTGCGCCTGCCGTACTCGACGGAGTACCCGGTCGAGTGGGAGGCCGACGTGGTGCTGCGCGACGGCTCCACCACGCACGTACGGCCCATCCGTCCCGAGGACTCCGACGCGCTCCAGCGCTTCCAGATGGCACAGTCGGAGCGCTCGACGTACCTCCGGTTCTTCGCCGCGCTGCAGCGCATCCCCGACCGCATGCTCACCCAGCTCGTCACCGTGGACCACGTGAGCAGGACGGCGCTGGTCGCCGTCCGCCCGGGTTCGACACAGGAGACCGACGACGCAGACGGCGCAGGACAGGCCGAGGACATCGTCGGCGTGGCGCGCTACGACGTGATCGACGACCGGCCCGGGCGCCGGACCGCCGAGGTCGCGTTCAACATCGCGGACGCCCTCCAGGGGCAGGGCCTCGGCTCGGTGCTGCTGGAGCACATCGCCGCAGCGGCGCGCGAGCGGGGCGTGCACCGGTTCATCGCCGAGGTGCTGCCCCAGAACCGGGCGATGCTCGGCGTCTTCCGAGAGGCCGGCTACGCCGTCGAGCAGCACCTGGACGACGGTGTCGTCACCGTCTCCGTGGACCTCGACCCGACCGACCGGTCCCGCGAGGTCATGGCGGACCGCGAGCACCGCACCGAGGCGCGCTCCATGCAGGCCCTGCTCTCGGCCCGGCGGGTGCTCCTGGTCGGCCCGGCGGAGGGCGGCACCGTGGACGAGCTGCTCGCCGCGCGCGTCCGCGAGGCGCACGCCGCCGATCCCGGCGACACGGAGCTCCTGGTGCTGGGCGACGACGTGACCTGGGCAGACCTCGGCAACGGCGGGCCGCGCGGGGACGGATCTAGCGAGAACGCCCCGGTCGACCTCGCCATCGTCGCCGCACCCCCGGACGAGGTGATCGACACGGTCCGGCGCCTGCGCGGCACTGGTGCGCGCGGCGTCGTCGTCCTGTCGGCAGGCTGGGCCGAGACGGGGCCGGACGGCGTCGCCCGCCGCCGCGAGCTGCTGCGCACCGCACACGTCGAGGGCATGCGGGTGGTGGGCCCGGCGAGCTACGGCCTGCTCACGAACGTGCCCGGCGCGAGCCTGCGCGCGAGCCTCGCGCTCACGGCCCCCAAGCCCGGTCGCGTGGGCCTGTTCAGCCAGAGCTCGCCCGTCGCCGTCACGGCCGCCGAGACGGTCAAACGCCGCGGCCTCGGGCTCTCCACGCTCGTCTCGGCGGGGCACCGGGCCGACGTTTCGGGCAACGACGTCATGCAGTACTGGCAGGACGACCCGCACACCGACGTCGCCTGCCTGTACCTCGAGACGCTCGGCAACCCCCGCAAGTTCTCGCGGATCGCCAGGCGCCTGGCGCAGGTGAAGCCCGTGATCGTGGTCGTGGCGGGCCGCCACGGGAGCGTCGTGCCGCCCGGGCACACCGTGCGCGCCACGCGTGCGCCGCGGCGGATGCTCGACGAGGTGCTGCGGCAGTCCGGCGTGATCCGGGCGGAGAACACGCACCAGCTCATGGACGTCGCCCAGGTGCTGGCGCACCAGCCGCTCCCGACCGGCGGCCGGGTAGGCGTCCTTGCGAGCTCGCCGTCGCTTGCGGCGCTCGTGGCCGACGCCGTCGCCGCGGCGGGCCTCACCGTCGTCGGACCGCCGGACCCGCTGTCCGCCGGGGCGCCCGACGACGAGATCGCCGCCGCCGTCGACGCCCTCTACGCACCGGGCGCGTGCGACGCCGTGGTCGTGGTGTCCGTGCCCGTGGTGCTGCCGCGCACCGACGCGATAGCGCGGGCCGTCGCCGAGGCCGCGGCGCGCACGGGTCGCACCACCGTCGTCAGCGCGCTCGGCCTGCACGGCATGCCCGACGAGCTCGCGTCCGGCGACGTCCGCATCCCCGCGTTCTCGACGCCCGAGGACGCCGTCTGGGCGCTCGGCGCCGTGGTGCGCTACGCGCAGTGGCGCACCCAGGACCACGGCACGCCGGTGCGTCCGGCGCTGCGGGAGGGCATGTCCGACGGCGCCGCGCGGGCCCAGGCGCGCACGCTCGTGGAGACCCTGCTGACCCAGGAGCTGGTCCGGGAGCCCGCCGGCGCGGTCCTGGACCAGGCGACCGCAACCGAGCTGCTGGCCTGCTACGGCCTGACCCTGTGGGGCTCCCGGAGCGTCCGCACGGCGGACGAAGCGGTGGACGCCGCCGAGGAGCTGGGCTGGCCGGTGGCGCTCAAGATCGCGGCGCCCGCGCTGCGGCACCGCGCGGACCTGGGCGGCGTGCGCCTCGACATCGCCGACGCCGAGGACCTGCGGGAGGACGCCGAGCGGATGCTCGCGGCGGCGGCGTCCCTGCTCCCGGCGCCCGACCCGGTGCTGGAGGTGCAGGCGATGGCGCCCACCGGCGTGGCCTGCGTGGTGCGCTCGGTCGAGGACGAGCTGTTCGGCCCGGTCGTGTCCTTCGGCCTGGCGGGCGACGCCGTCGACCTGCTCGACGACGTGACGCACGGCGTGCCGCCCCTGACCGACGTCGACGTGGCGCGCATGGTGCGCGGCGTCCGCGCGGCCCCGCGGCTCTTCGGCTACCAGGGTGCCCCCGCCGCCGACGTCGCGGCGCTGGAGGACGTGCTGGCGCGGGTCTCCGTCATGGCGGAGGACCTGCCGGAGCTCGCGTCCCTGGAGCTGTACCCCGTCGCGGTCGCGGAGCGCGGGGCCGCGGTGCTGCACGCGACGATCCGGCTGCGGCCGGCGGAGCGCCGGACGGACGCGCCGCGGCGGGCGCTGCCGGGCTAGCGGACGGTCAGCGGATCAGGACCATACCCACGAGCAGCATCACGGCGAAGCCGACGAGCACCAGGCGCTGCCTGCGGTTCGGGCCCGAGGCGGTAAGGATCGCGGCGACGGCAGGTCCTGTCGCGAGCATCAGCCACGCGCCGGGCGCCGGGGCGATGTTCGCCGACACCGCGGCCACCGCGACGACCACCAGGCCGTGCACCACGCCGAGCCCCACCCGCATCGAGATGACCACGTGCAGCACGGCGGCGACCACCGCGAGACCCGCCCACATGGTGATGCCCTCCTCGAGGCAGCCCCACTCCTGCTCCGCGCACGTCCAGGACTGCATCCACCAGGTCACCAGGGCGCCGAGCACCATGACGGGCACCACGCTGAGCCCGGCGACGCCGTAGGCGAGCCCGATGCGGACCAGCCAGCCCGGCAGGGTGGTCGACCTGCTGAGCAGCGGCATTTCGGGCATGGCTGAATAGTGCCAGGTGAAGCGAGGAATGTGCACATGCTCAGCGCATGACCTGGCTGGACATGGAACGGTGCTTGCCGGCGTGCTAGCCGTCGCTCGCCGGAGTGTGAGCGGCCGGAGTGTCGGTGGCGCGGGGTACCGTTTGCTCGTTCGATCCACCCCCAGATTCCAGGAGCCCCACGAACCATGGCGCGCAAGCCGTCGCAGCCGCTCGACGAGAGCGAGATCCACGAGAAGGTCGTGGACATCGACGTCGCCTCGGAGATGGAGGCCTCGTTCCTCGAGTACGCGTACTCCGTCATCTACTCGCGGGCCCTCCCTGATGCGCGCGACGGCCTCAAGCCGGTACAGCGCCGCATCCTCTACATGATGTCGGACATGGGGCTGCGCCCCGACCGCGCGCACGTGAAGTCGTCGCGTGTGGTGGGTGAGGTGATGGGAAAGCTCCACCCGCACGGTGACGCCCCCATCTACGACGCCCTCGTGCGGCTCGCGCAGAGCTTCTCGCTGCGGCTCCCGCTCGTGGACGGGCACGGCAACTTCGGCTCGCTCGACGACGGTCCCGCGGCGCCCCGGTATACGGAGGCACGCCTGGCGGCGTCGTCGATGGCGATGACAACGGGGCTCGACGAGAACGTCGTGGACTTCGTGCCGAACTACGACAACAAGCTCATGCAGCCGGAGGTGCTCCCGGCCGCTATCCCGAACCTGCTGGTCAACGGCGCGTCCGGCATCGCGGTCGGCATGGCCACGAACATGGCTCCGCACAACCTCGTCGAGGTCGTGGCGGCGGCGCAGCACCTGATCAAGAACCCCGAGGCCACGCTCGAGGACCTGCAGCGGTTCGTCCCGGGTCCGGACCTGCCGACGGGCGGCAAGATCGTCGGCCTCGAGGGTGTGCGTGACGCGTACCGCACCGGCCGCGGCAGCTTCCGCACCCGGGCCACCGCGCGGATCGAGAGCGTGACCCCGCGCCGCAAGGGCATCGTCATCACCGAGCTGCCCTACCTGGTGGGCCCGGAGAAGGTCGTCGAGAAGATCGCCGACGGCGTCAAGGCCAAGCGCATCCAGGGCGTCTCCAACGTGCAGGACCTCACCGACCGCACGCACGGGCTGCGCCTGGTCATCGAGGTCAAGACCGGCTTC
Source organism: Promicromonospora sp. NPDC023805 (assembly GCF_040639635.1). NCBI lineage: Bacteria > Bacillati > Actinomycetota > Actinomycetes > Micrococcales > Promicromonosporaceae > Promicromonospora > Promicromonospora sp. NPDC023805. The sequence goes on from NZ_JBFAAH010000001.1 coordinate 500,160, forward strand.
GACCCCGACGCCGTCCTGGAGCAGCTGTACCGCGTCACGCCGCTCGAGGACTCGTTCGGCATCAACAACGTGGCCCTCGTCGACGGCCAGCCGCGCACGCTCGGCCTGGTCGAGATGCTGCGGGTCTGGGTGGCGCACCGCATCTCGGTGGTCCGGCGCCGGTCGCAGTACCGCCTGGACAAGCGTCTCGAGCGGCTGCACCTGGTGGACGGCCTGCTCGTCGCGATCGTCGACATCGACGAGGTCATCCAGGTGATCCGGTCGTCCGACGACGCCGGCATCGCCCGCGACCGCCTGCGCGAGGTCTTCGACCTGTCCGAACCCCAGGCGTCGTACATCCTGGACCTCCAGCTGCGCCGCCTCACCAAGTTCTCCCGCGTCGAGCTGGAGAAGGAGGCCGAGGAGCTGCGCCGCGAGATCGCCGAGCTGGAGCAGATCCTCGGCGACGAGAAGCTCCTGCGCCGCGTCGTCAGCACCGAGATGAGCGAGGTGGCCAAGACGTACGGCACGCCGCGCCGCACCGTGCTGCTCGACTCCGCCGGCGGGTCCGTCGGCTCGGTGGCCGAGGCCCCGGCGAACGGGCGCAAGAAGGCCGTCGAGCCCATCGACCTGCAGATCAAGGACCTCCCGACCCGCGTGGTGCTGTCCGCGACGGGCCTGCTGGCCCGGCTCCCGGACGACGTCCCGGTGTCGCGCGAGGGCAACCGTGCGGCGCACGACGCCCTGCGGGGTGACACCGCAGCGACGACCCGCGGTCAGGTCGGTCTGGTGACCTCGGCCGGCCGCATGCTGCGCATCTCCGTGCTCGACCTGCCCTCGCTGCCGCCGACCGACGGCGCGCCGTCGCTGTCCGGCGGTATCCCGGTCAGCGAGCTCGTGGAGCTGCAGCCCGGCGAGACCGTGCGGGCCGTGACCGCGCTCGGCCCGGACGCGCCGACCATCGCCGTCGGCACCGCGCAGGGCATCGTGAAGCGGATCGCGCCGTCGGACGCCCCTGCGAAGGGCGACGAGTGGCCGGTGATCGCGCTCAAGGAGGGCGACACCGTGGTGGGCGCCGCCGTCGTGTCCGACGACGACGAGCTGGTCTTCGTGGCCGACGACTCGTCGCTGCTGCACTTCGCTGCCTCGTCCGTGCGGCCGCAGGGGCGGGCGGCGGGCGGTATGGCGGGTATCAAGCTCGCCGCGGACCGGAAGGTGGTGTTCTTCGGCGCGGTCCCGGCCGGGGTCGACGCAACGGTGGTGACCATCGCCGGAGCGGGCGACGCGCTGCCGGGGATCGAGGCGGGCGCGGGCAAGGTGACGCCGTTCTCGGTGTACCCGGGCAAGGGGCGCGCGACCGGCGGTGTGCGGTCGCAGCGGCTGCTCAAGGGCGAGGACGGGCTCATCCTGGCGTGGGTGGGCGCCACTCCCCCGCGAGCGCTCGGGGCCGGCGGTCAGCCGGTCGAGCTGCCCGAGATGGACGAGCGGCGCGACGGGTCCGGGACCCCGGTCGCGGTTCCGATCGCGGTGATCGGCTGACCCGGCGGAACCAGTTTTGTCGAGGCTGTCGATTCTGGCGTCGCTCGCCCGTCCAAGGCGTGTCAACATTCCAGTAACGAGGAGCTCGACATGACTGACAGCTGGGTTTTCCTGATCCGCGAGAACGACTGGGACTCGGACGCCTACCTTCCGGAGAACCTGAAGGGGCGCGACCCCTCCGAGGACCCGGACATGGCGGCGCACGGGCGCTTCATGCAGGCCGTCGAGGAGCTCGGCGTCAAGATGGTCGCCGCCGCCGCACTGCAGAACGCCGGGTACGGCGGGTGGGTCGCGCCCGGCAAGGACGGCGCTGAGCCGGTCTACACCGACGCCCCGTTCACCGACACCAACGAGGTCATCACCGGCTTCTACCAGTTCGAGTGCGACGAGGCCACGGCGCGCAAGATCGCGGCCCTCGTGCCCACCGGCAACGTGATCGAGTGGCGCAAGGTCATGGACCTCGGTTCCTAGGAGGGACCTCTGCGTGCCGATCGACCCCGCGGCGTTCCGCACCGCCTGGCCTCAGGTGGTGCGGACGCTCGCCGTGACGACGCGCAGCCTGGACTCCGGTGAGGAGTACGCCGCGGAGGCGTTCGCGCGGGCCGCGGCCCAGCCCGACGGCGCCATCGACGACCTGGTCGCCTGGTGCGTCCAGGTCGGGCGCCGGACGTGGCTCGACGCGGTGCGCCACCAGGCGGTGTTCACGCGGCTCCAGCCCCAGATCGCTCGCCCGGAGGTGGCCGCCGTGGACCTGCCGACCGGCCCGGGCGCGCCCGGAGGCAACCTCGACGACCGGCTCGCGCTGCTCTTCGTCGCGTGCGACGACGCGCTCGCCTCCGGCGCGCAGCTCGTCCTGGCGATGCGGGTGGTCTGCGGCCTCACCATCCGGCAGATCGCTGCCCACCTCGGCATCGCGGAGGCGACAGCGGCCGCACGGCTCACCCGCGCCAAGTCGGCGCTGGCCAGGGCGCGCGGCGAGTTCGCCGTGCCCGACGGCGCCGCACGAGCCGCGCGGCTGCCCGTCGTGCTCGCGTGCGTGGCGGGCCTGTTCACCGTGGGGCAACGGGATGGGATCGAGCCCGCAGACGCCACGCAGGACCCGGCCCGCGACGCGCTGACGCTCGCCGAGGCGCTCGTCGCGGAGTACCCGGACGATCCCGAGGTGCTCGGCCTGCGCGCCGTGTGCCGCCTCGGCCTGGCCCGGCGCCCGGGCCGTGTGCGCGACGGCGTCGCGCTCCCCCTCGACGAGGTGGACCGCTCGGCGTGGGACCAGCGGCTCCTGTCGGCGGGCCTGGACGACGCCACGGCGGCGATCACCGCCGGCGGAGCAGGTCCCGGGCATCCGGGCCGCTTCGCGCTGGAGGCAGCGATCTCGGGGGTGCACGCCGCGGCGCGTACTGCGGCGGACACCGACTGGGTCCGGCTGGTTCAGCTCTACGACGCGTTGCTCCAGGTCTGGCCGTCGCCGGCAGCACGCGTCGGACGCCTCGTGGTGCTCGGCAGGGTCGCTCTGCGCGACGGTGGCGCTGGGAGCGACGCTGGTGCTGGTGCTGGTGCTGGTGCTGGTGCTGGTGCTGGTGTCGGCGCGATCGAGCGCGAGCTCGAGGAGCTGGTCGCCGACGGGCCGCCGTACGCCGCCCGGGATGCGAGCCTCGCTCTCGCGGACCTCGCCCGCCACTCCGGCCGGAGCGACGAGGCGGCCGCTCGTTACCGCGAGCTGCTGGACGTGATCCCGGCCGGCCCGCTGCGCGAGTTCTGCCGCAGGCATGCCGGATAGGTGCCCGCGTCGCTTGCTGCTGCAGGACGAGTTCGGTCCGTTGCACCGGTCCTACGCGGGGCGCTCGGCAAGGCCGCTGCCCGCAATTCCCTCGGACACTGTCGGTGACCGGTGGTTGACTCCGTTCCATGAACGACGACTCGCCCTACGAGTTCTCCACCGACCCCGACCGCATCGACGCCGCTCGTGTGCACGAGCTCGTGTCCGAGCACACCTACTGGGCCAAGGGCCGCCCGCGCGAGGTGATGGACGCCGCCATAGCGGGCTCCCGGCCCTACGGGGTCTTCCGCCGCGATACGGGCGAGCAGGTCGCGTTCGCGCGCGTCGTGACGGACGGCGTGACGTTCGCCTGGCTCGCCGACGTCATCGTCGACCCGGCGCGGCGCGGGCAGGGCATCGGCAAGCGTCTGGTCGCGGGGGTCGTCGACGACATCGAGCCGCTCGGGCTGCGCCGTACGCTCCTCGCGACCGCCGACGCGCACGGCCTCTACGAGCAGTTCGGCTGGGCACCGGTCGACGACGGGTACAAGTGGATGGAACGCCGTGGCCCAGGGGTCGGCACCAAGGAGGCAGGCGCATGACACTGTCCGTCGAGATCGGTGATCTGACCCGCGTGGAGGCGGACGCGATCGTCAACGCCGCGAACTCCATGCTCCTGGGTGGCGGCGGGGTCGACGGCGCCATCCACGCCGCTGCCGGCCCGCGCCTGCTCGAGGCGTGCCGGCGACTGCGGAACACCACCCACCGGGACGGTCTGGACGTGGGCGACGCCGTCGCCACCCCGGCGTTCGACCTGCCGGCCTCGTGGGTGATCCACACCGTCGGCCCGAACCTGCACCGCGGCCAGGACGATCCGGCCCGGCTCGCGTCGTGCTTCGCCCGGTCGCTCGACGTCGCCGCCGAGCTGGACGTGCGGTCGATCGCCTTCCCGGCGGTGAGCGCGGGTGCCTACGGCTGGCCCGTCACCGACGTCGCACGCATCGCCGTCATGACCTGTCGCGGCTGGCTCGCCGAGCATCCGGACGCCAGTCCCCAGGACGTGCGGTTCGTGGTGCTCGACGAGCGCTTGCGGGACGTGTTCGACGAGGCGCTCGGCCCGGCATGACGACGGCCTGACGCACTCGGGAACCGCTGGTCAGAGCGCCTTGCCGAACCAGTGCTCCGCGTACGGGCCGAACGTGTACGGCTCGATCTCGGTGTAGCCGAGCCGCTGGTACAGCGCTCGTGCCGCGACGAAGTCGGTACGGGCGTCCAGGACCACGCGGGTCGCCCCGAGCCGTCGGGCCTGGTCCTCGGCCGCGCCGACGATTCGCGCGGCCGCGCCCGTGCCCCGGAACTCGGGGCGCAGGAAGACGCGCTTCAGCTCGGCTCGTTCGCCGTCGAGCAGGCGGACTCCGGCCATGCCCGCCGCCGCGCCGTCGCGGCGGGCCACGACCAGCGCGCCTCGGGGCGGCGCGAACTCGGTGCCGGGGTCGGCGGCGATCTCTCGCTCCAGCTCCTCCGGGTCGGTGCGGCGGTTCTCCTTGAGCAGGTACCAGCTGTCGCTCATGTGCGTGTAGCACTCGCGCCAGAGGGCGACGGCGTCGGGCGAGTCGAACGGCTCGGGGGCGACGGTCCAGGTGTCGTGCGTGGTGGTCATGGTCGCTCTTCTACGCGGCGCTGCAGGGCAGTGGGTGAGTCAGCTCGTGAGCAGCTTGGCCAGCTCCGCCGGCGTCGCCGCGAGCGCCGCGGCGCCGGCGGCCTCCAGCTCGCCGGGAGCCGCGTAGCCCCAGGTGACGCCGACGGTCGGGACCTCGTGGTGGGCGGCGGCGTGCACGTCGTGCTCGCGGTCGCCCACCATCACCGTCTGCCCGACCTCGGCGCCGAGGGCCACCACGTGGGCCAGCGCGCGCTCCACGACCACCTCCTTGCCCTCCACCAGGCCTGCTGCCTCCCCGGACGCGCCATGGACGCCGTCGAGGCCGCCCTCCAGGTAGCGGTCGAGCCCGAAGTGCTCCACGATCTGCCGCGCGTAGTGCTCCGGCTTGGCCGTGGCGACCAGGAGGGTCACCCCGGCCGCGCGCAGCTCCGCGAGCGCCTCCGCGAAGCCGGGGACCACCGAGTTGTCGAACAGTCCGTGCTTCTCGTAGTCGCGGCGGTAGGCGGTGATCGCGGCGTCGGCGTCGGTGTGGGACAGGCCGATGGCCGTCATGCTCGCTGCCAGCGGCGGGCCGACGAAGGTCTGCAGGACGGCGTCGGTGGGGACGTCGAAGCCGGCGTCGGCGAACCCGACGCGCAGGGACGCGATGATGCCGGGGGCCGAGTCGGTGAGGGTGCCGTCGAGGTCGAGCAGGACGTGCGTGATGCGGCGAGGAAGGGAGAGGGTCACCTCCCGAGCGTGCCACAGGTTCAGTGGTGGCCCGCGTGGGTGTCCGCGTCGCCGCTGTCCCCGTGCCCGCCGGGCGGGGTTCCCGCCTCCTGCCCCGGCCCGACCACGACGAACTGCCCCATCATCCCCTCGTCCTCGTGCAGCAGCATGTGGCAGTGGAACATGTACGGCACGTCGGGGTCCACGTAGTCGTCGAACCGCATGAGCAGCCGGTAGGTACGGTTCGGTTCGAGATAGACGGTGTCCTTGGGGCCTGCCAGCTCGGGCGGTGGCGCGTCGCCGTCGATCGTCAGGACGCGGAACTGCACGTCATGCACGTGGAAGCTGTGGGGCATCGGCACGATGCTGCGCACCTCCCAGATCTCCGTGTCGCCCTCGGTGACGACCTCGTCGATACGGCCCATGTCCATCCGGCGCCCGTTGATCTGGCGGTCGTCGAGCTCGAACGTGCGCGTCACCGCAGCGGAGTCCTCGTGCAGCGCGTCCTGCGCGGCGTGCACCGACGGCTCCCAGGCAGGCTCCGGTGACGGCGTGAGCTCGTCGGCGGCCCGGAGCTCCAGGACATCGAACGCGTCGTTGCCGCCCATCGCGAACGGGACGACGACGCCGCCCAGGTCGGCCTCGAACGAGTGCAGGCGCGTGGTCTCCCCCGGCTCGACCTCGACGACGACCTCGGCGCGCTCCCCGGGGGCGAGCCGCACCCGGTCGAGGGTCACCGGCGCGTCGAGCAGCCCGCCGTCGGACGCGACGAGCTGCATGTCCCGGTCCTGGAAACCGAGCTGGTAGGTCCGGGCGGTCGACCCGTTGAGCAGGCGCAGCCGCACCCGTTCGGTCGTGATCTCGTGGTACGCGCCCACCGTGCCGTTGGCCAGGACGGTCCCGCCGAGCGTGCCGGGCTCGCTGCCGTCGTCCGAGAGCTCGAGCTGGCCGTCGTCGTCGAACACCTTGTCCTGCACGATCACCGGGACGTCGTCGACGCCGTACTCCTGCGGCAGGGCGGCGGTGCGCGAGGCGTCGTCGTCCAAGAGGAACATGCCGGCGAGGCCGCGGTACACATGCTCCTCCGTGACGCCGTGCGGGTGCGGGTGGTACCAGAGGCTGGCCGCGGGCTGGTCGATCTGCCAGGTGGGGCGCCAGATGGCGCCCGGTTCCACCTCCTGGTGCGGCCCGCCGTCCATCGCGGCGGGCAGGTGCATGCCGTGCCAGTGCACGCTGGTCCGCTCACCGAGCTCGTTCGTGAACTCGACGGCGACCCGCTCACCGCGTTCGGCACGCAGCGTCGGCCCGAGATAGGAGCCGTTGAAGCCCCACGTCTCGGTCTCGACGCCCGGCCGGAACTCCGTAGTGCCCTCCTGCGCGGTGAGCTCGAAGACGCGCGTGCCGTCCAGCACCCGGGACGGCGCCAGCGGCGGGATGGCGAGCTCGTTCGTGAACTCCGGCTCGTCCACGGGGGTGACCGAGCCGGGGATCGCGCCGCAGCCGGCGAGCGCGAGAGCGAGGACGAGCGCAGCGGGGCCTGTCATCAGGGCGCCGACCCGCCTCATCGGACGGCCCCGAGCAGACGCTGCACGCCGGCCGCGACCAGACCCGCGAGCAGCCCCACGAGAGTGTCGACGAGCAGCGCCGGGATGATCGTCCACGCGGGCTCGACGCCCGAGCCGCCCGGTCCGCCGAAGCCGGCGAGCACCGGGACGAGCTGGCTCAGCGCGACGCCGACCACCCCGTAGGCCAGGCCGGTCAGCGTGAGGGTGAGCACGGGCCGGGGCACACGGCCCAGGCCGACGACGCCGATCCAGACGGCGGCCGTGATGCCGAGGATCACGAACGCCCGGGGCGCGCCCGTGCCGAGCACGCCGGTGAGGCCGGTCAGCGGCCAGAGCAGGGCCAGCGCGGAGAGACCGGCGACCACTGCCCACGGGACGGCGGGCGTCTTCGGCGTGGGCTGCGGCCGGGACGAGGGCTGAGGGGGAAGCTGCTGAGATGTCATGCCTCGACAGTGCCCGCCGGGGCACCCGTCCCACATCGGCCCTGAATCGTCTACCGGTGTCGCCCGGAGGCGACACAAACCCTGACTTTGCGACCGGAGGGCTCCGGGGCGATGCCTCAGGGCCGACCCGTCCGTAGGGTGACGGTGTGTCCGAACCGAGCGCCGCCCCGCGAGCTGTCGACCCGCGCGTCACCGACGTCGTCCTGGCGCTCGCCATCGCCCTGGTGGTCGCCGTGGTCATCGCCGCGGACCCCGCCGCCGTGCGGCACGCCGGCCCGGGGGCGTATCTGTTCGCGGTGGGTTTCGGGGCGCTGGTCCTGCTACGGCGCAGGACGCCGCGCACGATGCTCGTGATCACGGTGCTCGCCGTGTTCGTCTACTACACGCTCCAGTTCGCGCCCATCGGCATGGCGCTGCCCGCGGTCGCGGCGCTGTACTCGGCGGCGGAGATGCGGCGTACCGGCTGGGCCATCGGTGCGGGCACCGCGCTGATCGCCGTCTCGACCTACTACCGGACGGTGGGCAACACCCCAGAGGAGGCTCTGACGCCGTACGAGCTCGTCTCCGACGTCGCGCTGGTCGCGGCGGCGATCGCGCTCGGCGTGGCCGTGCGCCTCTCGCGCGAGGCGCGCGGGCACGAGGCGCGCGCTGCCGAGCAGCGGCTGCAGGCGGAACGCCTACGCATCGCCCGGGACCTGCACGACGTCGTCGGGCACAACCTGTCGGTGATCGCCCTGCACTCCGGCGTGGCCGCCGAGGCCCTCGGCCGGGACGACGACGCGGCCCGGCGCGCGCTCGGGCACGTGCGCGAGGCGACGTCGGGCACGCTGCACGAGCTGCGGTCGACGGTCCGGCTCCTGCGCGGTCCGGTGGGCGGGCCCGACTCCGCGCCGACCGGCCTGGCCGGCGTCGAAACCCTTGCCGCCTCGGCGCGTGCGGCCGGGCTCGTCGTCGACGTCGAGCTCGACGTACCCGCCGGAATCCTCGACGGGGCCATCGACGCCGCCGCCTACCGGGTGGTCCAGGAGTCGCTCACCAACGTGCTGCGGCACGCCGCGGCCGGCCGCGTCGTGGTCTCCGCGAAGGCAGCCGGCGGCCGCCTGGCCCTCCGGGTGTCCGACGACGGCAGCGGTGCCGGCTCGGGCCTCGTGCCCGGCACCGGGATCTCGGGGATGCGCGAACGCGTTGTCCTGCTCGGCGGCACGCTCACCGCGGGCGACGCAGGCGGCGGCGGGTTCGTCGTGGCCGCCGACCTGCCCCTCCGGCTGGAGACGGGAGAAGCATGATCCGCGTAGTGCTGGTGGACGACCAGGAGCTCGTACGCGCCGGGCTGCGCGCCCTGGCGGAGAGCGAGGGCGACATCACCGTCGTCGGGGAGGCCGCCGACGGGCAGGCCGGGGTGTCCCGCGTGCGGGAGCTGCGGCCCGACGTCGTGCTCATGGACATCCGGATGCCGCGCCTGGACGGCCTGGCCGCGACCCGGGAGATCGTGAGTGATCCCGCGTTGACGGACGTGCGCGTGCTGATCCTCACCACGTTCGACGAGGACGAGCACGTCTTCGAGGCCATCCGCTCCGGCGCCGCCGGCTACCTGCTCAAGGACGTCGCCCCGGCCGAGCTGCGCCGCGCCGTCCGCGTGGTCGCGGCGGGCGAGTCGCTGCTCGACCCGGGCGTGACGGCCACCGTGCTGCGCGCGGTAGCGGCGGGCCCGGTACCCCGGTCCGGCGTCGACCGGCTCGCCGGGCTCACCGAACGCGAGCGCGAGGTGCTGCAGCAGCTGGGCCGCGGGCTGACGAACGACGAGATCGCCCGCGAGCTCTACCTCAGCCCCGCCACCGCACGCACCTACGTGAGCCGGCTCCTCGCCAAGCTCGGCGCCCGGGACCGCGCGGCGCTGGTGATCCTCGCCTACGAGACGGGGCTCGTGCGGCCGTGAGCCGCACGAGCCCCGCGGCTCAGAGTGCCGGGATCAGAGCGCCTTGAGGCGCGGCAGCACGTCCTCGCTGAACTGGGTGAGGAACCGCTCCTGGTCCTGGCCGGGGCCGTGCACCACTAGGTGGTTCAGGCCGGCGTCGACGTAGGGCTTGATCTGCTCGACTGCCTGCTCCGGGTCGGACGCGACGATCCAGCGCTTCGCCACCTGCTCGATCGGCAGCTCGTCCGCCAGCTGTTCCATCTCGGTGGCCGAGGTGACGCTGTGCTTCTGCTCGGGCGTGAGCGACAGCGGCGCCCAGAACCGGGTGTTCTCCAGCGCGGTGGCCGGGTCGCGGTCGTACGAGATCTTGATCTCGATCATCTTGTCGACCTGCGCGACGTCGCGCTCCGCCTTGGCCGCGCCCTCGGCGACCGCGGGCAGCAGCTTCTCCGTGTACAGGTCCATGCCCTTGCCGGAGGTGCAGATGAAGCCGTCGCCCGCGCGCCCGGCGTACTTGGCCACGAGCGGGCCGCCCGCCGCGACGTAGACGGGCACCGGGTTCTCTGGCCGGTCGTAGATCTGGGCGCCGACCAGCTCGTAGTAGTCGCCCTTGAAGTCCACGCTGTCCTCGGTCCAGAGGGCCCGCATGAGCTGCACGGCCTCGCGCAGCCGCGCGAACCGCTCCTTGAACTCGGGCCACTCGCGGCCCGAGACGGCGATCTCGTTCAGGGCCTCGCCCGTGCCGACGCCGAGGATCACGCGGTTCTCGGTCAGCAGCGCCAGGCTCGCGAACGTCTGCGCGATCACGGCGGGGTTGTAGCGGAACGTCGGGGTCAGCACGCTCGTGCCGAGCTGGATGCGCGAGGTGCGCTCCCCCGCGGCGGCGAGCCAGGCGAGGGCCGACGGCGCATGGCCGCCCTCGTGCCGCCACGGCAGGAAGTGGTCGGAGACCATCGCGCTGTCCAGTCCCACCTCCTCGGCGCGTACTGCGAGCTCAACCAGCTCGCGCGGCCCGAACTGCTCGGCGGACGCCTTGTACCCAATCTTCAGAGTCACGTCTAAGACCCTACGCTCGATCGCCGACGTACGAGGCCCGTCGTCGCGCAGATCACATCCGACCTGCTCAGGCGCTCGATGAAGGGCGCGATCAGGCCTGCGGCGTCAGAGCCTCCGGAGCAACGCATACCCATCTCGCGGGTGTCGGCTGGGCCGTACTGCGTACAGCTCGGCCCCGAGGATGCGGGCCCAGCTGGACTATTCAGCCAGGGCGAACTAGGCATGGCTGAGGTGAACGAAATCCAGCAGACCTGGCACCCGCCACCAGGGTCTACTCCGCGCCGCGCCGTCTCGACCGGACGGGTCGAGACGGCTGAGCAGGACTAACCCCGCAACGCCTGCAGCACCCGGCTCGGCGACGGGCGCCCCAGGTGCCCCTCCAGCCAGGTTCCGGTCTCGACCAGCCGCGGCATGGAGACGCCGGTGCTGATCCCGAGCCCGTCCAGCATCCAGAGCAGGTCCTCCGTGGCGAGGTTCCCCGTGGCCGACTCCGCGTACGGGCACCCGCCGAGCCCGCCCGCCGACGTGTCGAACGTCGTCACGCCGTGCCGCAGCGCCGCGGCGACGTTGCCGAGCGCCTGGCCGTAGGTGTCGTGGGCGTGCAGCGCCAGCACGTCGTCGGGCAGACCCGCGGCGTTCAGGGCGTCCAGGAGCGCGACGACGTGCCCCGGCGTACCGACGCCGATCGTGTCGCCGAGCGAGAGCTGCTCCGCCCCGAGGTCCATGAGCCGCTTGCCCGCCGTGACCACCTGGTCCAGCGGCACGTCGCCCTCCCACGGGTCGCCGAAGCACATCGACACGTAGGCACGCACCCGCATCCCCGCCGCGCGCGCCCGCGTCATGACCGGCTCGAACATCGCCCACTGCTCGTCCAGGGACCGGTTCAGGTTCCGCCGCGCGAAGGTGTCGGTCGCGCTGGCGAAGACCGCTATGTGCCGCAGCCCGAGGTCGTACGCCCGCTCCAGGCCGCGTTCGTTGGGCACCAGCACGGGCAGGTCGCGGGCGCGGTCGCCGAGCCGGTCCACCAGCGCGGCGAGCACCTCTTCGGCGTCGGCCAGCTGGGGCACCCAGCGCGGGTGCACGAGGCTCGTGGCCTCGACGTACGGCAGGCCGGCGTCGAGCAGGCGCTCGACCAGGCCCACCTTCACCACCGCCGGGACCACCGCCTTCTCGTTCTGCAGGCCGTCGCGCGGGCCCACCTCGTAGATGGTCACGCGGTCGGGCAGGCTCGGGTCGGGCACCACCTGGGGGCGTCGGAGCTGCTCAGGCATCGGTTGCCTCCATCTCGAACAGCACCTGCCGCGCCGCCACCTGGTCGCCGGCCGCCGCCCGGACCCGCACCACGCCGTCCGCCGGGGCCAGGAGCGCCACCTCCATCTTCATCGCCTCCAGCACGCCGAGCGGCTGTCCGGCGGCCACGAGGTCGCCGTCCCGCACCTCGACGCGGGCCAGCGTGCCGGGCATCGCGGCGAGCACCACGCCGTCGGACAGCTCGGCCGCCGCGACGCTCGAGGCGCTCGGCCGGACGAACCGGAACGTGTGCCCGCGCGTGCTCACCTCGACCGAGCGCGGGCCCACGTCCACCGTGAACCGCGCGGTCACGCCGTCCAGCGCGAGCAGCCCGTCGCCCACCGTCCCGCCCAAGGACCCGCCCACCGCTCGGCAGGACGTCGGCGGCTCGCCCGCGCGGCGCACCTCACCCCGGGCGGTGCTCACGCGGAGCACGACGTGGTCCAGCTCGACCCAGGTGTCGGCAGGCAGACCGCCGAGGCGCCACCCGTCGCCGCCGTCCGCTGCAGCGGAGGCAGCGACGGTCCAGGCCGCCGCGACCATGGCGGACGCCGGGTCCGGGGCGGGCAGCGGGTGGGTGTCCAGCCACGCGGTGTGCACGTCGCCGTCGCGGAACGCGTCGGAGTCGGCGAGCGCCCGCACGAATCCGGTGTTGGTGACCAGGCCGCCGATCGCGGTCGCGTCGAGGGCCGCGACGAGGCCGCGCCGGGCGGCCTCGCGGTCGGCGCCGCGGGCGATGACCTTGCCGACCATGGGGTCGTAGGCGGCGGGGACGACGGTGCCGTCCTCGATGCCGGCCTCGACCCGAACGCCGGCCGAGCCCAGCGGCCACCGCACCCGCGTCGCGGTCCCCGCCTGCGGCAGGAACCCGCCGAACGCGTCCTCGGCGTAGATCCGCGCCTCGATCGCGTGGCCGACGACGGCGACGTCGTCCTGGGCGAAGCCCAGCTCCTCGCCGGCCGCGACCCGAAGCTGCTGCTCGACCAGGTCGAGGCGTTCGCCGCGCACCGTGACGACCTCCTCGGTGACTGGATGCTCGACCTGGAGGCGGGTGTTCATCTCGAGGAACCAGGCGCCTGCGCCTCCGACCGAATCTGTCTGGACCCCGACGTCCACCAGGAACTCCGCCGTCCCCACTCCGGTGTAGCCGACCTCCCGCGCCAGATCCACTGCCCAGCCGTGCAGCTGGTCGCGCAGGGCCGGGTCCAGGTCGGGCGCCGGGGCCTCCTCCAGCACCTTCTGGTGCCGACGCTGCGCGGAGCAGTCGCGCTCGTGCAGGTGCAGCACGTTGCCGTGCTGGTCGGCGAGGACCTGCACCTCGACGTGCCTCCCGCGCTCGACGTACGGCTCCAGGAGCACTGTGTCGTCGCCGAACGCGGCGGCGGCCTCGCGTCGGGCGGCGGCGATCGACGAGGTGAGCTCGTCCTTGCCGCGCACGATGCGCATGCCCTTGCCTCCGCCGCCGGCGGCGGCCTTGACCAGGAGGGGGTAGGTGACGTTCCCCGGGACGGCGAACCCGTCGTCCCCGAGCGAGAAGACCGAGACCCCGCGCAGGACCGGCACCCCGGCCTTCTCCGCGATCCTGCGTGCCGTGTCCTTGCGCCCCATCGCGTCCATCGCGTCGGGTGGCGGCCCCACCCAGGTCAGCCCGGCGCCGATGACGGCGCGCGCGAAGTCGGCCTGCTCGGACAGGAACCCGTAACCGGGGTGGACGGCGTCGGCGCCGGTCTCCTTCGCTGCCGCGAGCAGCGCGGGGATCGACAGGTAGGACTCGGCGGCGGGCGTCGGGCCGATGCGGACGGCGACGTCGGCCGCGCGGGTGTGCGGCGCGGCGGCGTCGGCGTCGGAGTAGACGGCGACCGTGCGCAGGCCGAGGCGGCGTGCGGTGCGGATGATCCGCAGGGCGATCTCGCCGCGGTTGGCGATCAGGAGGGTGTTGGGCATGTCGGTCACATCCGGAAGATGCCGTAGGACGGCTCGGCGATCGGGGCGTTCGCGGCGGCGGCCAGGCCGAGCGCGAGGACGCGGCGGGTGTCGGCGGGGTCGATCACGCCGTCGTCCCAGAGCCGGGCGGTGGCGTAGTAGGGGTTGCCCTGGGTCTCGTACTGGGCGCGGATCGGGTCCTTGAAGGCCTCGACCTGCTCGGGCGGTGCGTCGGCGAGGTCGCGCTGCACGGTCGCGAGGACCGACGCCGCCTGCTCGCCGCCCATGACGGAGATGCGGGCGCCGGGCCACATCCAGAGGAACCGGGGGTCGTAGGCCCTGCCGCTCATGCCGTAGTTCCCGGCGCCGAACGAGCCGCCGAGCACCACCGTGAACCGCGGCACCGAGGTGCAGGCCACTGCGGTGACCAGCTTGGCGCCGTCCTTGGCGATGCCGCGGTGCTCGTACTCCTTGCCGACCATGAACCCGGCGATGTTCTGCAGGAACACGAGCGGGATGCGCCGCTGGTCGCAGAGCTGCACGAAGTGCGCGCCCTTGAGCGCCGACTCGGAGAACAGGATGCCGTTGTTGGCGATGATCCCGACCTGGTACCCGTCGATGCGGGCGAAGGCGCAGACCAGCGTCTCGCCGTACCGGGCCTTGAACTCGGTGAGCTGGGAGCCGTCGACGATGCGGCGGATCACGTCGCGCACGTCGTAGGGCGTTCGAGGATCGGCGGGGACGTCGTAGAGGCCGGCGGGGTCCAGCTCCGGCTCCTCGGGCACCACCCGCTCCAGGCTCGGGACTCGGGCCGCGCCGGTGGTGGTGCCGATGATCTCGCGGACGATGCGCAGGGCGTGCGCGTCGTCGTCGGCCAGGTGGTCCGCGACGCCCGACGTCGTGGTGTGCACCAGCCCGCCGCCGAGCTCCTCTGCCGTGACCACCTCGCCCGTCGCGGCCTGCACCAGGGGCGGGCCGCCGAGGAAGATGGTGCCCTCGTCGCGGACGATGACCGCCTCGTCGCTCATCGCGGGCACGTACGCGCCGCCCGCTGTGCACGACCCCATGACCGCCGCGACCTGCGGGATCCCCCGGGCGGACAGGTTCGCCTGGTTGTAGAAGATGCGGCCGAAGTGCTCCCGGTCGGGGAACACCTCGTCCTGCATCGGCAGGTACGCGCCACCGGAGTCCACCAGATAGATGCACGGCAGGTGGTTCTCGGCGGCGACCTGCTGCGCGCGCAGGTGCTTCTTGACGGTCACCGGGTAGTACGTGCCGCCCTTGACGGTGGCGTCGTTGGCGACGATCACGCACTCGCGCCCCGCCACTCGCCCGATCCCGGTGACGATGCCCGCGCTCGGCACCACCCACTCGCCCCCGTACATGTCGTAGGCGGCCAGCGCCCCGATCTCGAGGAACGCGGACCCGGGGTCGAGCAGCCGGTCGACCCGGTCGCGCGCGAGCAGCTTGCCGCGGGCCGTGTGCTTCTCGCGCGCCGCGGCCGAGCCGCCCTCGCGCACGCGCGCGAGGCGGTCGCGCAGCTGCGCGGTGAGGGTGCGGAGGTCCGTTCCAACGGCGGTGTTGATGGCCACGTGTCGCAGCATAGTCCGCTGGTTAATGATCGTTAACCCCTGGCGCGCGGTTCCGGCCGACTACAGGCTGGGCGAAGGCCTCAGCGAAAGGTGCGGCGGTAGTCGCCCGGAGCCGTGCCGCACACCTGCCGGAAGGTGTCGTAGAAGCTGCTCTGCGCGGTGAACCCGGACGCGTGCCCGATCTCTGCGGTGGTGCGGTCCGACGTGATGAGCAGCCGCTGCGCCTCCGCGACGCGGCACCGCGCGATGTACGTACCCACCGTCGTCCCGACTACCCGCTTGAAGAGCGTCATCGCGTGGCTGGGGCTCAGGTGGACGGCGCGGGCGACGTCGGCGGCGGTGATCGGCGACCGGTAGTGCTCGGCCACGAACTGGGCCATCGCGGCGGCGCGCCCGGCGGCCCCGGCCCGCGGGTCCGGCGCGTACGGCGTCGTCCGAACCTCCGCGTCGTCCTGCGCCGCACGAGTCAGGACCCGCCGCACGAACGCCTGGGCCTCCAGCATGACGACGGTGCCGTACCCGCCGTCCTGGACGTCGTGGCGCCAGCTCTCGAAGAGGACGCCGACGTCCCGCACCAGGGCAGACGTCGGCACGACGACGGGCCGCGCCCGCAGCAGGACCGCCATCTGCTCCGTGGGCAGCGCCCAGCTCAGCACCTCGGCGAGCGGGATGTGCACCCACGACACGTCGGTCGGCGTCACGCCGGGCTCCACGAGCTGGTGCGGGGTCCCGCCCCAGAACAGCGCCACCTCGCCCGACTCGACCCGCAGGAACGAGCCGCCGAAGAGGTACTCCAGCCGCCCCGCGTGCACCAGGTTGAGCTCCAGGTCGTCGTGCCGGTGCGGCCGCATCATCACCGGCGGCGCGCCCCGCTGCACCCACAGGGCGGGTTCGTTCAGCTCAACCTCTGTGTCCGCGAGCGCCATGAGCGGGAGCATAGGGCCCGCACGGGCCGGGCACCGACCGGAGGATCCCGGAGAGCCGGGCCACGCAGCCGGAGGTGTGACCGCCATTCTCTGACCTAGCGTCGCCGTATGGCTCATTCCCCGAAGATCACCATCATCGGCGCCGGCGGCTTCGTCTTCCCGCTCCGCCTCATCGGCGACCTGCTCAGCTTCCCGGCGCTGCAGGGCGCCACCCTGTCTCTCATGGACGTCGACGCCGGACGCGTCGACCGGGTGGCGACCGCTACCCGGAAGCTCGTCGCCCACCACGGCCTGCCCACGGTGGTCGAGCAGACCACCGACCGGCGCGAGGCACTGCGCGACGCCGACTTCGTCATCATCACGTTCCAGGTGGGCGGCGTGGAGTCCTACCGGCACGACGTCGAGATCCCGCGGCGCTACGGCGTCGACCAGACCGTCGGGGACACCGTCGGCCCGGGCGGCGTCTTCCGCTTCCTGCGTTCCGTGCCCGCCTACCAGGCCATCGCCGCCGATGCCCTCGACGTGTGTCCGGACGCCCAGTTCATCAACTACGCCAACCCGATGGCCATGGCCACCGCGTACCTCAACGCGCTCGGACTGCGCACCGTGGGGCTGTGCCACAGCGTGCAGGGCACCACCCGGATGCTCGCCCGCACGCTGGGCGTGCCCTACGACGAGGTGTCCTACCGCTGCGCCGGCATCAACCACCAGGCCTGGGTCCTCGACTTCCGGCACGGCACCGAGGACCTCTACCCGCGCCTGCGCGAGGTGATGAAGGAGCGCCACCAGATCGGCCGCGCGGCGTCCGACCTGCTGTCCGACGACGGCGACCACTCCGAGGAGGCGCTCGCCGCCAGCAACTACGAGGGCGGCAACGAGCAGGTACGCACCTCGCTGATGAACCACTTCGGCTACTTCGAGACGGAGTCCAGCCACCACGCGTCGGAGTACGTGCCGTACTTCCGCAAGGACGCCGTCACTACCGAGGAGTACATCCCGGAGCGCTGGGACTACTACGAGATCTGCTCCGCGCACGACGAGCAGGGTGACGTCGACGAGCAGCTCGAACGCCTCAAGGCGGACCTGAGCCCGTCCGTCGAGTACGGGGCCTCCATAGTGAACGCCGTGGTCACGGGGGTGCCGGCGGTCGTGTACGGCAACGTGCCCAACGCGGGCCGGGTCATCACCAACCTGCCTGACGACGCATGCGTCGAGGTCGCCTGCCTGGTCGACGCCAACGGCGTGCAGCCGACGTCGTTCGGCGACCTGCCGCCCCAGCTCGCTGCGATCAACCGCACGAACACCAACGTGCAGACGCTCGCGGTCCGCGCGGCGCTGACGGGCGACGTCGAGCACGTGCACCACGCCGTCGCGCTGGACCCGCTCACCTCCGCGCACTGCACGCTGGAGCAGATCCGCGCGATGACCGACGAGCTGCTCGCCGCGCACGCCGCGCTGCTGCCGGCCGCCCTGACGGAACAGCTGGTGGTGGCCCGCTCATAGACTGCTCGCGTGACCCCGCGCAGGCAGCAGATCCTGAGCACGGCAGCCGACCTGTTCGCCGCCCGTGGCTTCCACGGCGTCTCCATGGGAGACATCGGGGCGGCCGTCGGCGTCTCCGGGCCCGCCCTCTACAAGCACTTCGCGGGCAAGGAGGACATCCTCGGGCAGTGCCTGCTGCACGCTTCCGACCAGCTCCTCGCGGGGGCGCGTGAGCTGCTGTCCGATGGCGGGGCGCGCTCCGCCGTCGGACAGCCTTCGCCCGACGGGGCGGACGCGCCGCTGGTCGCCCTGATCGCCCGGCACGCCGACTTCGCCCTCGACAACCCCGCGCTCATCGTGATCCAGGAGCGTGAGTGGGGCGCGCTGGGCGCCGAGACCCGGACGCAGGTGCGCAAGCATCAGCTCGCCTATATCGACGTCTGGACCGACGCGCTGCGCCCTCTGCGCCCCGACCTCGCCGCGACCGAGGCCCGGGCTGCCGTGCAGGCCGCGTTCGGCCTCCTGAACTCGACCCCGCACAGCGCGCGCATCGGCCGCGCGACGATGCGGGATCTCCTGACGAGCATGGCCCGCTCAGCCCTCCTCCCCCGAGACCGTTGAGTGCTGGATATTTGTCCTCTCGAAACGGTTCGAGAGGACAAATATCCAGCACTCAACGGGTTACTCGACCGGGAGGCCTAGGCCCCTCGCGATCAGCATGCGTTGGAGTTCCGAGGTGCCTTCGCCGATCTCCAGGACCTTTGCGTCGCGGTAGAAGCGGGCGATCGGGCCGTCCTCCATGACGCCGTAGCCGCCGAACACCTGCGCCGCGATGCGCGTGGCCGTCACTGCTGACTCCGTGGCGTACAGCTTGGCGACGGACGACGCCCGCCGGAACTCGTCGAGCGGCGCACCCTCGTCCTTGAGCGCTGCGGCCCGGTACGTGAGCGCCCGGCTCGCCTGGAGCATCACCTCGATGTCCGCGATCTGGAAGGCGACGCCCTGCTTGCGGCCGATCGGGCCGCCGAACGTGGGGCGCACACCGGCGTGCGCCACCGTGAGGTCCAGCATGGCCTGGATGCAGCCGGTGGCCAGGGCCGCGACCGCGACCCGGCCCGTGTTGAGGCAGATCATGAGCTGCTTGAAGCCGTTGCCCCGCTCGCCCAGCAGGTAGGCCTCCGGGACGCGCACGTCCTCGAACCGCAGGGCGTGGGTGTCGACGGCGCGCCAGCTCATCTTGTCGTGCAGGGGTTCGACGACGAACCCCGGGGTGTCGGTCGGGACGATGACGGCGCTGAGCTCCGGCCGGCCGTCGGGCAGGGTGCCCGTGCGCGCCGCGACGGTGCAGAGGCTGGTGATCGGGGTGCCGGAGTTGGTGATGAACTGCTTGGCGCCGTTGATGACCCACTCGCCGTCCGTGAGCTCGGCGGTGGTGGACATGGCGTTGGCGTCGCTGCCCGCGCCGGGTTCCGTGAGGCCGAAGGCGCCGAGCGTGCGGCCGGCCACGAGATCCGGCAGCCAGCGGTTCTTCTGCTCGTCGGTGCCGTAGGCCAGCAGTGATCCCACCCCGAGGCCGACGCCGGCCCCGAGCGTGATGCCTACCGACTGGTCCACGCGGCCGATCTCCTCGACGGCGATGCTGAGCCCGGTGAGCCCGAGGTCGGACCCGCCGTATTCCTCAGGGGCGGTCAGGCCGAACAGGCCCAGCTCTCCCATCTGGTGCACCAGCTCGACGGGCAGGCGACTCTCCCTGTCCCATCGGCCGATGTGGGGCGCGATCTCGCGGTCGGCGAACTCCCGTACCGCGTCCCGGAGCTTGGTGTGCCCCGGGTTCTCTGGTGAGGTATGCATGTTAGGCATGCCACAGAGGTTAACCACCATTAACCTCATCGCGCCAGGCCCACCGGAGGACTTCCTATGCCCGACCAGAGCCAGGTCACCTACGACGTCGTAGCGCTCGACCTGCCGGACGACCGGACCGCGTCCTACGCCCGGATCACGCTCGACAGCCAGGAGCGCCGCAACGCCCTCTCGCGCGCCCTGCTCGACCAGCTCCGGGCCGCGCTGAACCGCGCAGCGTACGACGACGTCCACGCGGTGGTCCTGGCCGCCGAGGGCCCGGCGTTCTGCTCGGGCGCCGACCTCACCGAGGCGCTGCGCGACGGCATGACCGACTCGGCGCGGCGGCTCGCCGAGCTGCTGCGCACGATCCTCGCGCTGCCGAAACCCGTGGTGGCGCGCGTGCACGGGCCCGTACGGGCGGGCGGGATCGGGCTGGTCGCCGCGTGCGACGTCGCGATCAGCGCCGACCACATCACCTACGCCTTCACCGAGGCCCGCCTCGCGCTGGCGCCCGCCGTCATCTCGCTCGCGGTGCTCCCGCGGATGGCGCCGCGGGCGGCGTCGCGCACGTTCCTGACCGGCGCGCCGTTCACCGCGGCGGAGGCCGCCGCCTGGGGCCTGGTGACCCAGTCCGTCCCGCTGGACACGCTCGACCAGGAGGTCGACACGGTGCTCGCCGAGCTCGCGGCCGCCGACCCGCAGGGGCTCACCGCCACCAAGGAGCTGCTCAACGCGGACGTGCTCACCCGGTTCGACGCGAACGTGGACCGGGCAGTGACGACGTCCGCGCAGCTGTTCAGCTCCGAGCGCGGGCGGGCCGCGATGGGGCGGCTGCTGCGGCGCTGACCGGGAAACAGTGTTGGATGGGGGCGTGGCCATACGGATCTCCTCGCGCAACGCACGCTTCCAGCAGCTCCAGACGCTGCTCACCAACCGCAACAAGCGGCACCGCGCCGCCGAGTTCATCGTGCAGGGCGTGCGGCCCATCACCATGGCAGTGGAGCACGGCTGGGAGGTCCGCTCGCTCCTGTACGACGCCGAGCGCCACCTCTCGCAGTGGGCCAGGGGCGTGCTCGCGGCCCACCCCCACGTCGAGCACGTCAAGATGTCGCCCGACCTGCTCGCCGAGCTCGCCGAGAAGGACGACGCCGAACTGCTCGCCGTCGTCGCGATGCGACCCGACGACCTGGACCGGATAGTGACCGGCCCCGACTTCCTCGGGGTCGTGTTCGACCGCCCCACCCAGCCGGGCAACATCGGCGCGGTGATCCGCTCGGCGGACGCGTTCGGGGCCGACTGCGTGATCACCACCGGGCACGCCGCCGACGCCTACGACCCCAAGTCGGTGCGGGCCACGACCGGCTCGTTCTTCGCGACTCCGGTGGTGCGGGCGCCGTCGTCCGCCGAGGTCATGGAGTGGGTGACCGCGCGGCGCGCCGCCGGCCTGCCCCTGGTGGTCGTCGCCACCGACGAGCACGGCGACGCCGACGTGTCCGCGTACGACCTCACCCAGCCGGTCCTGCTGCTGGTCGGCAGCGAGAACGACGGCCTGACCCGCGCGTGGCTCGACGCCGCGGACGTGACCCTGAGCATCCCGATGACGGGCTCGGCGAGCTCGCTCAACGCGGCGAACGCGGCGACGGTCGTGCTCTACGAGACCCGCCGCCAGCGCCTGGCGAAGTAACCGCGGGTCAGAGCTCTATCGAGGCTAGAGCTCTATCGAGTACATGCGGGAGCCCGTCGTCTTGACGTAGCCGAGGCTCGCGTACAGCCCGTGGGCCCCGCTCGGGTTGGCCGTGTCGACGTCGAGCGCCGCGTACTGCATACCCTCGGCGGCGAACGCCCGCATGCCCGCGGCAAGCGTCGCGAGGGCGATCTTGCGGCCCCGGTAGGCGCGCCGCGCGCCGAGCATGTCCGTGTACCCGAAGGAGTACCCGCGCACCTCGAAGTCCTCGGTGTACCGGGCGGCGATCTCGTAACCCACCACGAGCGGCTCGCCGGCCCGGAGCGCCGCGGCGGTGTCCGCGTCGGTGTCGGGGTGGGCGAGCAGCGCGTCGACGTCGGGCGCGTCGTCGACGACCAGGAAGGACCACTCCGGCGCGAAGCCGGCGCGCTGCTTCCACTGCTCGCGGGTCTGCGGCTGGCTGCCCCAGTGGTCGCGGAACGCGTCGTTGTGCGCCAGGCGGGTAGCCTCGGCGAGGTCCTCCGACCACGGCACGAGCCGCAGCGAGCCGGTCAGGACGACGTCGGGCACGGGTGCGGCGTCCGGCCCGGTCAGCGGTCGCGCCAGGTCGGAGTAGTAGCGGCGCACGCCGAACCCGGCCCGCTCGTAGAGCCGGTGCTTGGACGCCGGTGCGTCGTCCTCGGCGAACACGCCGATGCGGCCGGGCACGTCCTTGCCCGACGCCGCGAGCAGCTGCCTGGCGCGGCCCGTCCCCCAGGCCAGCAGCTCGCGGCCGATGCCCTCGCCGCGGCGGTCGGGGTGCACGCCGCCCCAGCAGAACGCGCGGACCGTCGTCACGTCGCCGGGCGGGCTGTCGACCTGGGCCCAGGCGACGAGGGCGCCGTCGGGCCCTGATCCTGTCGAGGGGTCGAACCCGAGCAGGGAGTCCGCCGCCATGTCGCGCCAGGCGCCCTCGAAGATCTCCTCGATCTCCTCCAGGGTCTCGACGTAGGGCTCGGTGTCGGCGCGGGAGATGAGGTTGCGCAGCGCGAGCCAGGTGGGCGCGTCCTCGCGGGTGGCGGCGCGCCAGGTCAGGCCGCCGGCCGTGGGGATCGTCAGGGTCGCCGGCGCCGCGGCGCGCTCGGCGATCGGGGACAGTGCGGGGGTCTCGATGGTCATGGCCGGTCCTAGAGCTCGATCGTGTACTGCGTGGATCCGTCGTTCTTCGTGTAGCCGAGTCGCGCATACAGGGCGGACGCCCCCGACGGGTTGTCGTTGTCGACGTCGAGCTCGGCGTACTGCAGGCCTTCGGCGGCGTAGACGTGCATCGCGTGCGTCAGCAGGGCGACCGCTATGCGGCGTCCGCGGTACCCGCGGCGCACGCCGAGCAGGCCCGTGTAGCCGGCGGTGTAGCCCTGCGTCTCCCAGTCGTGCTCGTACCGCTCGCCCCGGTGCAGCCCGACGACGTACGGCGTGCCGGGCGCCACCGTCGTGTCCCCAGGCTGTTCCTGCTCGGACCCCTCGTAGTGCACCGACTCGTCGATCACCACGAACGACCACCGGGGTTCGAACGCGCTGCGGAACACCCGCCACGACTCGGTGGTGGTCGGCTGGCTGCCCCAGTGGTCCCGGAAGGCGTCGTTGCGGGCCAGCCGCGTCGCGTCCTCCAGGGCGTCGGTCCACGGGACCAGCCGCAGCGGCGGATCGAGCCCGATCGCGGGCACCGGCAGGCTCAGGTCCCGCCGCAGGTTCGCGTAGTACCGGATGGGCTGGTACCCGGCGAGGCGCAGCAGGTCGTGGCGCTCGGCCGGGTCGTCGTCGTCGATGTGCGCGGAGATCCGGCCGGGCAGGCCGGCCACCTCCGGGTCTGTGCCCGACGCCGCGAGCGCCTGCCGCGCGCGTCCGGTAGCCCAGGCGAGCAGCTCGGTGCCGATGCCCTCGCCGCGGCGGGTGGGGTGCACTCCCCCGGCGACGCCGGCGCGCAGGAGGCTGACGCCGGTGGTGGGGTACCGCTCGACCAACGCGTGGGCGAGCAGCGTGCCGTCGGCGTCCAGGCCCACGAGGGTGTCCGTGGCGGCGTCGAACTCGGGGGCGTCGAACATCTCGTCCACCTCGTCGGGCGAGGTGAACCAGTCGCGGCCGTCGGCCTTCTCGACGGCGTTCATGAGCTCCGTGAGCGCGGGTGCGTCCGCACGTGTCCAGGGCCGCCAGGTCAGACCGCCCGCCGTCGGAACGGACAGGGTGCGCGGTGCGGCGGCACGTTCGGCGATCGAGGCGGGCGCCGGGTCGGACCCGGGGTCAGGCACGGCGGACAGGCCGGACGAGTGCGTGGACATACGGCCACGCTAGGCGAACGCCCCGCACCCGGCACGGGATTTTGCGAGTGAGGCGCGACGACGTACTTGGCCGGACGTCAGATCTCCACGGCGTACATGGTGGAGCCGTCGTTCTTGGTGTAGCCGAGCCCCGCGTACAGGGCGGGCGCACCGGTCGGGTTGTCGGTGTCGACGTCGAGCACCGCGACCTCCATCCCGTCGTCCGCGAAGCGACGCATCGCATGGGCCAGGAGCGCGGCGCCGATGCGCCGGCCGCGGTACGCGCGGCGCACGCCCAGCAGGTCGGTGTCCCCGGCCCGGAAACCCTGCGACTCCCAGTCGTGCTCGTACCGTCCGGCCATGTGCAGCCCGACGACGTACGGCGTGCCGGGCGGGACGCTCTCGTCCCCGGGCCGTTCCAGGTCCGAACCCTCGTAGTGCACCGAGTCGTCGACCACGAGGAACGACCACTCCGGGGCGAACGCGCTGCGGTACGCCCGCCACGACTCGGCGGTGCGGGGCTGGCTGCCCCACAGGTCGCGGAAGGAGTCGTTGCGAGCCAGCCGCGCGGCGTCGTCCAGGTCCTCGGACCACGGGACGAGCCGCAGGGGCGGCTCCAGCCCGACGGCGGGCAGCGGCGCGCTCAGGTCGCGACGCAGGTTGGCGAAGTACCGGGCGGGCTCGAGCCCGCCCGCCAGGAGCAGCTCGCGGCGTTCGGCGGGGTCGCTGTCCTCGATGTGCGCGGAGATCCGCGCGGGCAGGTCCCGGAGCAGCGGCTCGGAGCGCACCTCCGCGAGCGTCTGCCGCGCGCGGGCGGTCGCCCAGCCGAGCAGGTCGGTACCGATGCCCTCGCCGCGGCGGGTCGGGTGCACGCCGCCCGACAGGAAGACCCGCACGAGGTCGACGCCGTCGGTCGGGAACCGCTCGATCCGCGCGTAGGCGAGCATCGCGCCGTCCGCGCCCAGGCCGACCTGGGTGTCCGCGGCGGGCTCGAAGACCGGGGCGTCGAAGAGGTCGTCGATCTCGTCCGCCGAGGTGAACCAGTCGCGGCCGTCGGCCTGCTCGATCGTGCGCATGAGCCCTGCGAGAGCTGGCGCGTCCTCGCGAGTCCAGGGGCGCCAGGTCAGCCCGCCCGACGCGGGGAGGGGCAGGGCGGACGGCGTGCCGGCGAGGCCGGACGAAGACGTGGACATGCGGCAACGCTAAGTGGATGAACCGCGCCGGGCACGGGATTTTGCGGGCGACCGGCAGGGGCCGGCGCTGCCGCATGCCGGTTCGGCGCCGACGAGCGTGCGCGAGTTCGGTCCCTTGCACCACCCCGAACCCTAGATCGGTCCCTTGCACTGAGATCGGACGTTCAACCGTCCGATCTCAGTGCAAGGGACCGGGCCGGCAAGCGACCACACTCGCCGCGCTCAGCCCCCAAGGCGGGATCACGGGGTGTCGATGCGCTGCTGCCACCACAGGGTCAGGGCGATGACCACAGTAGTGAGGCCTGCCACCAGCAGCGCGACGATCGCGACCACGTCGATGCTGTCGGCGGTGACGAGGTAGCTCACACCGTTCGCGGCGAACACCCTGGCCGCGAGATAGCCCAGCGGCAGGGCGACGAACATGGGCAGCATGGTCGCCAGCCCGTACACCCAGTCGGCTTCTTCGCTTCGCAGTCCAGCGCGCAGCAGGTGTGATCGCTCGCTCACGACGACCAGTACACGGTCGCCGATCTCGCGGATCAGGCCGATCGCCAAGAGGCCAGTGGCGGCGATCATCCCTCCGGCAAGCCAGTCGTAGGTCGCGGTGCCGAAGTCGTCGTGACCCACGAGTTTCCACGCGTTGACCGCCGGCAGGCCGGAGAACAGGGTGATGGCGTCCGCTTCGGTCCACGTTGTCGGAACGCTGAGAAGCATCTCGGAAGTGGGCTGGGCTGGATCACCGTCTCGGTTCCCCTGGGAACCGAACTTCACGAGGTATGGCAGATCGGACACGATCGCGTCGCCGGCCGTGCACGCCACGGCTTGCTCGTCCAGGCCGAAGAACTGCTGTGCCGCATGACAGTCCGGGAGGGTGACTTCGGCCAGGGGCACGGGCCCGTTAAACAGGTCCTCGGGATCGGGGGGCGGCAGCGGCGTGACCGCCAGGGTTTCTGCGCCTGCCTCTGTCGCCCGTTCGGTGACCATCTCGATGTCGCTGTCGCGGGAGTCAACCCAGCTGACGGACCACACTGCTCGGTCCGGACTTGCTAGCACTGGTACCGGAGGATTGGTGGTTAGTGCTGCGATCATCGCTGTGGTGGCTCCGGCCAGGTATACCAGGACGGCGGCCATCACGGCCGGGCGGGCCAGTGTCGACCGGCGGGTCACGACCAGGCGGCTGGCTAGCCATACCGTTGGTCTCCGTACCAGTTTCCCTACCGCGCCCATACCCCCGAGGAGTGCTGGTATGGCCATGGGCAGCGTGATAGTCGCTCCGACACCCGCGCAGATCAGCATGGCAACGCCGACGTCGTAGAACGAGTCGTACCCCAGGATCTGCGGTGCCCAGCCAGCGACGGTCATCAAGCCCACGCACAGTGTGAACGGGAGCACCCACAGGATCGACCTACCGATGCGTGGCTGGCTCCGCTCACGCCTGACCCACAAGGCGGCAAGCATTCCGTTGAGCAGGATCAGCACCACCGCCGCGACGATGACATATACAGGCAGCTCGAACGACTGCGGTAACAGGGTTGCGCCGATTCCGGACAATGACGTTCGGGGAGCCACTGCTACTGCCCAGGCCACGACCCCGAGCACGGCACCCATCGCTGCCAAGGCCAACGTCTCCAGGGCTAGCAAGCTGGCGATGCTGCGGCGGGCGATGCCTAGTCGCCAGAGTATGTCTGCCCGCTCGGTACGAATCTGTGACTCCGCCCGGGCCGCACTTGTCATGAGCAGTAGCGCAGGCAGTATCAGCAGCCAGACGGCTCCGAGAATCGCAGCGCCGGCCGACGGCACATCGAGCGTGGTCTCGACCGGATACTGGGACCCTGGTCCGCCAAATCCGGAGCTGAACGTCGCGCTGTCGCCCAGGGAGCGCCCTTCAGCTACGCGTGCGTAGATGAAGCCTTCAGAGCGGGAGGCCAACCCGGCGTCGCCGATCGCGCCGTCGTGACCGGTGCCTGCGTCACTTGCGTCGAACCCGAAATCCGATGAGGTGTAGCCGAGCGCGATGAGGCCGGGCGAGAGCACAGCCTCCCCGGGCCTAGGCAACGCGGACAGTCCTGGAGGAACCAGGGCTTGATCGTCCTCGAACCCGGGCTCTGGATCGAGCCAGACCACGGGGAACTGGTTCAGGTCAGGCTGGACAGGCCCGGTGACGTCGACCGCCATCTTGCCCTCGGCCGTTGCCTCGGCGACGACGGGGTGCCGCGCGTTGGTGTGCTCGGTGACTTGCACGCCGAGGTGGATGATGCTGATTCCGGTCAGCGCCGCGGATGTGGCAAGCATGGCACCTGCAACGACGCTGATCTGGCGCCACCGCTGACGACGATCCGTGGACAGAGCCAGACGGCGGGCAACTGTCCAGACCGCTCTATTCACTGCGCCATCGCCATCTGCAGCTCAACAACACGGTCGCAGCGATCTGCCACGCGCTGATCGTGGGTGGCGATCACGGCCCCGATACCGCGCTCATGCACCATGCCGGTCATCAGTTCGGCGAGCCGGACCGCGTTCGCGCCGTCGAGACTCGCGGTCGGCTCGTCCGCGACCAGCAAACTCATCGACTCTCGCACTAGAGCGCGTGCTAACGACACCCGCTGCGCCTCACCGCCTGACAGGTTTTCCACGCCGCGCTCGGCCAGGTGCTCGATCCCCACGGACGCCAGCGACCGGCGCGCGTCCGACAGCGCCTTGTCACGGCCGACACCTTCGAACAGCAGCGTGATCGCCACATTCTCCTGGACGCTGATCTCGGTCAGGAGATCCGGCGTCTGGTAAGCCGTACCAATGAGCTCACGCCGCATATCGGCGCGCTTCGCGGCCGAAATACCTGTCATCGCCGACCCGGCCACCTCGATACTGCCAGCGGACGGAACGGCCAGTCCGACCAAGCACTTCAACAGACTGGTCTTGCCCGAACCGCTCGGGCCCATGAGCGCAACGGACTCCCCAGGATCAACCTGGAGCGCGAAATCCCGGAGAAGAACATGATCGGCAAACTTGACGACTACCCCGTCTGCGACCAATGGAATTCGCATGTTCTCCTCATGTTCACTTCGTCGACATTAAAATGTCGCCAGGTGCCGATGGCGGCCCAACCGACTCGCGCTGAATGCGCGGAAGTGGTCAATTCTCTGACGGGCACCCTACTACCATATCGCCTCCTGAACTTGCTGAGAGTTCATCAGGGGAACTCACGCACTGCAGGATGCGCCTCGATCACGGCGTCTCTTATGACGAAAGCATCATGCCCGCTCGTGATGCTTGACCTCTGGTTATCGGCATTCCAACTCTGGTTCTCGAACGCAGCTCCGTCGTCCAGCGTGTCACACGAGTACATGCTCTGGGTGCTCGAGTCGTAGGCGTAGCCACCTTCGGTTGAGCTCGTTAGTGCCTGAGCTACCGTCGTCGTTGCTGAGACGCTGAAGACAGCGACGATAAGCAAGCCGAGGAATTTCCTCATGAGACCTCCCTTTCCGAGTCACATGAAATCCACAGCCAGGCATGTCGGGAATCAACCGATTTTGCGATCTTTCAAGAATGCTCGAAGATCCGCTCCCAGGAATTTTTCACCCGGCTTCTTTCTGGTTTTCCTTGACTGCGTCGAGACGGAAACGGGAGCGGTCGCGATGACCAAACTCAGGTAAGGCACTCAGTGGGAACCGGCACCACATGTCAGGTGTTGGGGGGCAGGTCGACGACGTTGCCGCGGCGTCCGACGAGGTCGGGTCCGTGCCCGGCGGCGTTCGCCGCCAGCGTCGAGGTGACGTCCGCCGTCCTGGACACCGGCGCCACCGCCGTCGTGCAGTACGCGACCTCCATCGGCCTGGGACTGCTGCTCGCGCTGGGCACGCGCGGCGCCGGACGTGCCGCGCGACCTGGTCGTGAGCACCGAGCCGACGATCATCAAGGCCCTCGGGCTAGAGCACACGCCGGCGATCGACGTCGACGTCGACAAGCTGGGCCGCACCGCGATAGACCTGCTGGCCCGGCTCCTGGACCGGGAGGACGAGCCGGGCCGCCACGAGCGGCTGGCGGTGCCGGTACGGGGCTGATCGCCGGTCGCCCTCTCTGGCCGCGTCGCGGTCAGCGCAGCACGATCACCAGCTGGGTCAGCAACGGTGCCACGATCAAGGCCGGCAGCAGGTCGCCCACCGGGATCTGCTTGATGTGCAGCAGCCGCAGGCCGATGCCCACCAGCATGAGGCCGCCCGTCGCCGTCAGGGCGGCGATGTGGGCGTCGGGCAGCACCGACCCGAGCAGCACACCGGCCAGCGTCACCAGCCCCTGGACGACGCCTACCGACACCGCGGACAGCAGCACGCCGATACCGAACGAGGACGCGAACGCGAGCGCCGCGAAGCCGTCGAGGACAGACTTCAGCAGGAGCTGGTCGATGCCGCGGCCGAGGCCGTCGGACAGCGATCCGAGGATGGCGAGCGGCCCGACGCAGAACAGCAGCGACGCGGTGAGCCAGCCCTCGATGAACCGCTCGCGCGCCGTGTGGTCGTCGTCGTTCCCGGTGTCAGCGTCGTTCCCGGTGTCAGCGTCGTTCCCGGTGTCCGCGTCGGGCGCCGGACGTCGGGAGCCGCGCGTGCTTCGGGAGCGCCGGGCCAGCCAGCCCTGGATGATGCCCGCCAGCGCTTCGAGGCGGGTCTCGATCCGCAGCAGCGAGCCCGCGATGCCGCCGATCAGCAGCGAGCCGAGCACGATCAGCACGGGGGCGCCGCTGCCCGTGGCCGCGACGAAGGCGGAGTCGGTGACCGCCATCGCCGACAGCGCGGCGACGAGCAGGGTCACGAGGCCGAGGATGTCGGTCACCACCGCATGGGTGCGCTGGGGCAGCCGGTGCCCCACGGCCATGCCCAGCAGCGACCCGACGACAATCGCCCCGACATTGATCAGCGTGCCCAGGCCGGGGAGGTCGACGTCCACCGCGCGAGCCTAACCGTCGGCTGGTGTGTCCCCCGTCTTCGCCAGCCGCTCGAAGAGCGCGGAGGTGAAGCCGCCGCCGTCCTCGCCCAGGTCCCAGCCGTCCCCCGCGGACCGGTTCACCACCCAGAACACGAACATGTCGCCCGCCGGGTCGCGGGCGATCTCCCCGTAGGACCAGCCGTTGCCCCCGTTGTGCCACAGGATGCTCGGGTCCTCCGGGTCGTCGACCACCCAGCCGTAGGCGTAGTACGTCTCGTCGGGCTCCTCACGCACCCGCGGCTCGAACAGCTCGCGCTTGGCGTCCTCGTCGAGGACGACGTCGCCGAGCAGCGCGACGTGCCAGCGGAACATGTCCCGGGGTGTCGAGAGCAGGCCGCCGTTGCCGCGGAGGTTCCAGTACGGACCGTCGTCGGCCCACGGCTGGTCGAGCGGTGTGCCGTGGGATCTCCCTTCGGCGTCGTACTGCGCGGCCACCTGTTCCTTCGACCAGTCCGGCAGTCGATAGCCCGTGGCCCTCATGCCGGCCGGCACGAACAGGTGCTCGGCGAGGTAGGCCTCGTAGTCCTGGCCGGACGCCTCCTCGACGACGGCGGTCAGCAGGCTGTAGCCGACGTTCGAGTACAGGTACGTCGTCCCGGGCTTGGACAGCAGCTCGGAGCCCAGCGCCTCGCGCAGGAAGGCGTCGCGGGTCAGCGGCTCGTCGTCGGACCCGAGCGAGTCCAGGAAACCCGAGGAGTGGGTCAGCAGCTGCTCGATGGTGACTGACCGCTTGTCCGCCGGGACGTCAGGGAGGTGGTCCGCGAGCGGGTCGGAGAACTCGAGCAGGCCGTCCATGTCCAGCCGCACGATCGCCGCGGCGGTGAACTGCTTGGTCATCGACCCGATGTCGAAGACGGTGTCGCAGCCCGGGGCGTCCCCGGAGCCCGGGTCGGGGTCGGGGGCGCCCCAGCCCTGGCACAGGTCCATCGTCGTACCCCGCCCCGCGACGAGCGCGCCGCTGGAGCCGGACGGGAGGGCGTCGCCCAGGATCGACTCCGTCGACTCCACCGGCTCGGTCGGCCCGGTTGACTCCGTCGGCTCTGCCGATCCGGTCGACTCGGCGTCGCCGGGGCTGCCGGGGCTGCCGGGGCTGCCGGGGCCACCGCACCCGGCGGCAACCGCGAGCGTAAGCACCACCAGGCCGCGTGCGAGCCGCCGTCCGTGTGCTGCAGGTCTTGCCTGGTCGCCGCGCGTCGTCGTCACGACCGCCATTGTTCTGGGCGGGGGCACTCGGCGCACTGAAAGCCGTGCCGCCCACGGGCGCCTGCGGCCATCCGCGGCCTGCGCATGAGGAGGGCCGGGGAGAACGTACACGCTGGGGGTCAGTGGACCGAGAAGCCGCCGTCGACGAACAGCGAGTGGCCCGTGACGTAGCCCGACGCACCGCTCGCGAGGAAGACGGCAGCGCCGGCGAGGTCCTCGGGCACGCCGTTGCGGCCCACAGTGGTGCGGGCGGCGAGCGCCCCGACCCGTTCGGCGTCGTCCTGCAAGCGCTGGTTCAGAGGCGTGAGCACAAACCCGGGCACGAGCGTGTTGGCGGTGACGCCGCGCGACGACCACGCCTCGGACTGGGAGCGGGCGAGGGATTCGAGGCCGCCCTTGGAGACGCCGTAGGCGCCGCTGTCGACGAACGAGCGGTGCGCCTGCTGCGAGGAGATGTGGATGAGCCGGCCGAAGCCGCGCTCCGCCATACCGGGCGCGAACCGCTGGCCAAGCAGGAACGGCGCTTCGAGGTTGACGGTCATGGTGACGTCCCAGGTCGCCTGGTCAACCTCGCCCAGGTGCGGGCGCAGGTTGATGCCCGCGCTGTTGACGATGATGTCGGGCTCCCCAGCGGCAGCGGCGATGCCGTCGGCGGCGGCGTGGATGCCGTCGCGCGTGGAGAGGTCGGCGATGACGGTCTCCACGGCGCAGCCGCGCTCCCGCAGGTCGGCGGCGACGTCGTCGAGCCGCTCGGCGCCGCGGGCCACGAGTACGGTGCGTGCCCCGGCCTGCGCCAGGGCCTCGGCGATGGCCCGCCCGATGCCGGAGCTGCCGCCAGTCACGACGGCGGTGCGGCCCTCCAGGGAGAACAGGGAGGCGAGGTAGTCGTGCGTCGTCATGGCCGGGACGATACCCGCGCCATACCGCCAGCCGGGCACGCTGGGCACCGCCGTCGGGCCAAGGCTTACGCTGCCGAGGTGACCGCTCTCCCCGCCGCTGTGCCCGCCGAACTGCCTGCTCTCACCGAGCGTTCCGCCGCGCTGCTGGACGCCATGCGCACGCGCGTGGTCGTGGCCGACGGCGCCATGGGCACGATGATCCAGGCGGCGAAC
This sequence comes from Promicromonospora sp. NPDC023805, assembly GCF_040639635.1. Classification (NCBI taxonomy): domain Bacteria; kingdom Bacillati; phylum Actinomycetota; class Actinomycetes; order Micrococcales; family Promicromonosporaceae; genus Promicromonospora; species Promicromonospora sp. NPDC023805. The sequence continues at coordinate 532,302 of NZ_JBFAAH010000001.1, forward strand.
CCGACGCTGGAGGACTACGAGGGCCTGGAGGGCTGCAACGAGATCCTGACGGTCTCGCGGCCGGACATCATCGCGGGCGTGCACGACGCGTTCCTCGAGGTCGGCGTGGACGCCATCGAGTCGAACACGTTCGGCGCCAACTGGTCGAACCTCTCCGACTACGGCATCGACGACCGGATCCGCGAGCTGGCCCGCAAGGGCGCGGCGATCGCCCGCGAGCGAGCCGACGCGCACGCGACGCCGGACAAGCCGCGCTGGGTGCTGGGCTCGATGGGTCCGGGCACCAAGCTGCCGTCGCTGGGGCACACCACGTACGCGCACCTGCGCGACACGTTCGCCGAGCAGGCGGCGGGCCTCATCGAGGGCGGCGCGGACGCGCTGATGATCGAGACCAGCCAGGACCTGCTGCAGGCCAAGGCCGCGGTGACGGGTTGCCGGCAGGCGATGGCCGACGTCGGGCAGCGGGTCGCGATCATCGTGTCGGTGACCGTGGAGACCACCGGGACCATGCTCATGGGCTCGGAGATCGGCGCGGCGCTCGTGGCGCTGCAGGCGCTGGGCATCGACTCGATAGGCATGAACTGCGCTACCGGCCCGGAGCAGATGAGCGAGCACCTGCGGCACCTGTCGCAGCACGCGGAGATCCCGGTGGCCTGCATGCCCAACGCGGGCCTGCCGGTGCTGGGGCCGAACGGCGCCTCCTACCCGCTCACTCCGGAGGAGCTGGCCGCCGCGCACACGCAGTTCGCGCGCGAGTTCGGCCTGGGCCTGGTGGGCGGCTGCTGCGGTACGACGCCGGAGCACATGCGGCTCGTGGTCGAGGCCGTGGGCGGGCGTCCCGTGGCGGAGCGCGCGCCGGTGCGCGAGAACGCCGTCGCCTCGTTGTACTCCGCGACGGACCTGCGCCAGGAGACGAGCTTCCTCGCGATCGGCGAGCGCACCAACGCCAACGGCTCCAAGGCGTTCCGCGAGGCGATGCTGGAGAGCCGGTGGGACGACGTCGTCGACATCGCCCGCGCGCAGACGCGCGACGGTGCACACCTGCTGGACGTGTGCGTGGACTACGTGGGGCGCGACGGCGTGGAGGACGTGCGCGCGGTGGTCTCGCGCCTGGCGTCGGCCTCGACACTGCCGCTGGTCATCGACTCCACAGAGCCCGCGGTGATCCGTGCGGGCCTGGAGCTGCTGGGCGGGCGCGGCGTCGTGAACTCGGTGAACTTCGAGGACGGCGAGGGCCCGACGTCGCGGTTCGGCCGGATCATGCCGGCGGTCATGGAGCACGGCGCCGCCGTCGTCGCGCTGACGATCGACGAGGAGGGCCAGGCCCGTACCGCCGACCACAAGGTCGCCATCGCCTCGCGGCTGATCGACACCCTCGTGGGCGAGTGGGGCATGCGCGTGGACGACATCATCGTCGACGCCCTGACCTTCCCCATCGCCACGGGCCAGGAGGAGACCCGGCGCGACGGGATCGAGACCATCGAGGCGATCCGCCAGATCACGCAGAAGTACCCCGGCGTGCACACCACGCTCGGCGTCTCGAACGTGTCCTTCGGCCTCAACCCGGCGGCGCGCGCGGTGCTGAACTCGGTGTTCCTGAACGAGGCGACGGCGGCCGGGCTGGACTCGGCGATCGTGCACGCGGCGAAGATCCTACCGCTGTCCTCGATTCCCGACGAGCAGCGGCAGACGGCGCTGGACCTGGTGTGGGACAAGCGGGTCTGGGACGCCGAGGGCAACCTGACGTACGACCCCCTCTCCAAGCTGCTCGACCTGTTCGAGGGTGTCGACGCGGGAGCGATCCGGGATGCGCGCGCGGCGGAGCTGGCGGGGCTGCCCGTGGGTGAGCGCCTGGCGCGGCGCATCATCGACGGCGCCCGCAAGGGCCTGGAACCCGACCTCGAAGAGGCGCTCGGCGCGGGCATGAAGGCGCTCGACATCGTCAACGACCACCTGCTGGAAGGCATGAAGGTCGTGGGCGAGCTGTTCGGCAAGGGCGAGATGCAGCTGCCGTTCGTGCTGCAGTCGGCGGAGGTGATGAAGGCCGCCGTCGCGCTGCTGGAGCCGCACATGGAGAAGGTCGAGGGCGACCAGACCAAGGGCACGATCGTGCTGGCGACGGTGCGCGGCGACGTGCACGACATCGGCAAGAACCTCGTGGACATCATCCTGACCAACAACGGCTACAAGGTGGTGAACATCGGCATCAAGCAGCCGGTGAGCGCCATGATCGACGCCGCGATCGAGCACGACGCCGACGTCATCGGCATGTCGGGGCTGCTCGTGAAGTCGACGGTGGTGATGAAGGAGAACCTGGAGGAGCTGGCCTCCCGGGGGTACGACAAGCGGTGGCCGGTGCTGCTGGGCGGGGCCGCGCTGACGCGGACCTATGTCGAGGACGACCTGGCCGGTCAGTTCCCTGGCGTGGTGCGGTATGCGAAGGACGCTTTCGAGGGGCTGCGGCTCATGGAGCCCTTGGTGCGCGTTGCGCGCGGGGCCGCGCCCGACGACGTCGGGCTGCCGGCGCTGAAGAAGCGGCGGCACGCGGTGGTGACGGTGACGCAGACGGCTGTCGAGGACCTGCCTTCTCGGTCTGACGTCGCGGCCGACAACCCTGTGCACGACCCGCCGTTCTGGGGCACGCGGATCGTAAAGGGCGTGCAGCTCTCCGAGTACGCGGCGTTCCTGGACGAGCGAGCGACGTTCATGGGCCAGTGGGGACTCAAGCCGGGGCGCTCTTCGGATGGCGCGTCCTACGAGGAACTGGTCGAGACCGAGGGGCGGCCGCGGCTCGCGGAGTGGATGGACCGGATCCTGACGGACCAGATCATGGACCCGACTGTCGTCTACGGGTATTTCCCCGTGTGGTCGGAGGGGAACGACGTCGTGGTGGCGCACCACGGGGAGCTCTCCGGGATCGGGGCGCCTGACGGCGGGTCCGGTGGTTCCGTTGGGTCTGAGCGGCTGCGGTTCCACTTCCCGCGGCAGCGGCGGGACCGGCACCTGTGTCTTGCTGACTTCGTTCGGCCGCGGGAGTGGGTTGAGGAGACCGGGCGGTTCGATGTGCTGCCGGTGCAGCTGGTGACCGTTGGGGACTCTGTTTCTGCGCACACCGGTCGGCTCTTCGAAGCCAACAAGTATCGCGAGTACATGGAGCTGCACGGGCTTTCTGTGCAGCTGACCGAGGCGCTTGCCGAGTTCTGGCATGCGCGGGTGCGGGCTGAGCTCGGGTTCGCTGCCGAGGAGCCTGCCGGCGTGGAGGGGATGTTCAAGCTGGAGTACCGCGGGGCGCGGTTCTCGCTGGGGTATCCCGCGTGTCCGGAGATGGAGGACCGGCACAAGGTCGTGGAGCTGCTGCGGCCGGAGCGGGTCGGGGTGACGCTCTCCGAGGAGCTGCAGCTGCATCCGGAGCAGTCGACGGATGCGTTTGTGTTCCACCACCCGGAGGCTAAGTATTTCTCTGTGTGACCACGGCCGACCGTTCCGGACGACATACAGATCCAACACGCCGCCGTCGGTGGGCTCATCCAGGCGCACTGCTGGGGACAGCACGATCGATACCCCTCGTCGCACCGACAATCGCCACAGCACCAGCGACCTACCGCAGAACTATGTCCGCTCGGCGAGCCTCTCCGACGACCGCGAAGACCTCGGCTGCCTGATCAAACGTTCCCGCGCCAACGCGGGCCGCGTGCTGCGCTAGATGGACGCCGACGAGTGCGCCTCGCCTAAGTACGCGACGGCAGCGGGACGCACGTGGAGCTGTGCCGCCGCGTGAGGGGGCGGCGTGAGGGGGCGGCGTGAGACGACGGCGGCCGAGCACTTCATCGTGCCCTCGACATACGACTCGCTTCGATGCCGGATGCCCCCGAGCTGCGCGGATTCCAACGTCAACTCGCACCGCCCGCGCCCACCCACTCATCCCAGGCTCGAATTTCGCTGAGCATGGCCGACGCGAGCCCGCTCGTGGAAAGCTCCTCGAGCCCACGTCGGATCAACGTCATCGTCGAGGCGTCACCCCAGATCATGAACCACTCGGTCGGATCAATAAGTCGTGGACGGAGGTTAGACAGCTCCACATCAGCGACTGACGCCAAGCAGTGGGCCGCAGCCAGGCTGTCATCCCCAGGAACCGTCACCGACCAGTACCGCAAGCCAATCCGAAACTCTGGTTGATCTAGTTTCGGGGCCTCGACCGCCACTTTGTCGATCCATGCCTCAATGTCCGCAACAAGGCTTTCACTGTGGCGGTCTCCGGCACGCCTCAGACCTTCGGCCACGCAGGCCACCGCACGGCGATGCAGAAAGGTGTGGCAGGACGAGCGAGGATCACTGACGCGAGGCATCCGTCCGCCCGTGACCTCGGGAAATCGCCGGTCAATTTCGTGAGCCAGCCGCTCGGCCGCTTCGCGATCGAGTCCTGGCACATCAACCGTCCAGCCGAAGGCCGACCGCAAGTACGGGTCATCATCCCACGACAAGGTCATTCACCGACAATCGTCAGTAGCGCATCGGTCGTAGCGGTCCGGGTATCTTTGCGGGCAAGCTTCGCGACGGATTTAGCGATTTTCCATGTCCCTCCGCTATGAGCTTCCGTGTCTTGCGAAATGAACCACCTTCCCTTCGGATCTTCGAACACGAGTTGGCCGTGAGACGACTCATTTCGCGCGCGAGTGTAACCGAGGTGTTCCGCAAGATCGGTCGCCTGGGAGTTCGTCAGTTTCGTCAGATCCTTCTGACTACCATTTGGCTTGCCCTGGGTCGGAAGCGCACAGCCCTCAGTTGGGCCGTAGTTCTTGTTGTGAGCGAGAACCGCCTCGGCATGTTGGTCTGCGGCTACATAGTAAGTGTGATCTGCAGAGACGGTGAGATTGTGGACCACGGCCTGCCCCTGGCGGACGTCGATCGCGACGACCTTTGCCCAGGGGCTCTCTACCGTCTGGAGCCAGTCTCCTGCGGTTAGGTCGATCGCGTCGATCCATACCTGGTCGTCAGGCGCCCAGAAGGGATGCTCGCTCGTCGCAACAATCCGCTGAGTGTCACCGTTGGCGTCGGTCACTGTGATCGTGACGAGCGCCTTGTCGCCCTCTCCTCGGATCAAAGCGGTGACGGCGCGACCTTCTGCCACCTTGCCGGTCTCCTCATCCGCAGCAAGGACTTCGTCGCCGAGCTCGATCTCCTCGATCTGTTTCCTCGTCCCGTCTGCAAGCAGAACGAGCGTGCCCGCCACGAAGGAATTGCCGCTGCATGCAGCACCGGCTTGAATCAGGATTTTCCGGGCGGCCTTTTGTTGCTTGTAGAAACTGATGGCGCCTTCGATGATCTTGTAGAGCGACTTGATCGCCTTCGCGCCCTTGCCGATCGGCAGGATGCCGATGGCGAGCATCGCGCAGGACCCGATGTCCTTGCCGAGGCAGCCCACGAGGTCGTTCCAGCCGACGAACTCCTTCAGGGCATCGAAACCGAGCTCGAGGGCGACGTCCGTGACGGACTTGTTCATCACCGCGCGGGCCTTCGCGAGCTCCTCCTCGGTGGGACCGCTGGTCGCCGGGCCACCAGTGCCAGCTCGGCTTGTGCCAGGGCCGGGGGAACGCAGCGCGGCGGCCGACGCCTGCGCCGCGGCCTGGGCCGTGGACTGCCCCTGGGTGAAGACGGTCTCGGTCGTCGCGCCACCTGTATCGATCGCCTTGACCTGCTGCCACCCGTCACCGAAGTCGCAGAACGCGCCCTCCAGCATGACCCCACCACCCGGGCACAGCCCGGAAGGGTCCGAGAGAGTGATCGGGTTGTTGTTCGCGTAGCTGTAGCCGTGGATCTGCTGCGGATCAGACAGGTCCATGATCGGGTCCAGACTGATGAACCTGCCCAGCCCCGGGTCGTACTCCCTTGCTCCCAACGAGACCAGCCCCGTGGAGGCACGGTCGTCATATCCACCGACGAACCCACGCGAGCTGCCCCACGCCTCCGGACCTGGTGAGGCGCTACCGCGCTCCAACCCGAACGGTGTCGTTCGACGCTGCGTGACCGCCAGGGTAGCCGCCGTGATGGCGAGCTGCCCCGTGCCGTGATGGTCGGCGAGCATGAACGTGACCGCGCCGGTATCGTCCACTACCGCGGTGTGCCCGCCACCGATATCGAGGTACCGCGTCGCCTTGGCCACGGTCGGAGCCGCGCTGGTCACCGTGATCTCGGTGTGGCCAAGGTAGAGCGTTGACTCTGTGGACCCGTCCGCGTTCGTGTTCTTCGACAGCAGCCGGTTGCCGTCGGCGTCGTACGTGTACTGCGCCCCACTGTTGTCGGCGTTGTCCACCGCGGCCACCCGGGATTCCGGGGTCCAGGTCAGTGTCTGCGTGTCACCGTCGATCTGCCGGGAGGTAGTGCGCCCTGCGGCGTCGTAGGTGTATTGCTCGACCGAGTCGACCCGCGGCAGGCTGCCCGCTGCAGGCTGGGTCTGGTTGACGCTGGTGACGGTGTGCGGCTGGGCAGGGTCGTAGTTGTAGGTACGGGATGTCTGGCGTTGCCCTGGCGCCGAGTGCAACGCCTCGGTCTTGCGGGATCCGACAGCGTCGTAGGTGTACTCGTGCCAGTACTGCGCAGGCCCACCGATCAGGCTCGCATCAGCGGCAGCCTTCCCCGTGGCGGCACAGTCGACGCCGGCGGTCTTCTGTGTCCAGGCTTCCGTGATCCGTGCCAGGTAGTCCAGCTCGAAGCACTGCACGTCCGTACCGGTCCGGCTGACATCCGCCAGCGACGTGATGTTGCCGGCGTCGTCGTAGGAGTAGGTCTCCGAGCGATCCACACCAGGGTGTCCGAACCGGTCGACCCGGTAGTTCGACAGTCGCTGGGTACCGTACTCGTAGGTGTTGGTCGCCTGGACCTCGGCCCCGGCGTTGGCGGACATCGTGTGCTGCAGCGGCTTACCGACCCAGTCGTAGTCGGTGCTCGCTGTCAGCCCCCACTGGCCCTGGACCCCGGTGACCCAGCCAGTCGCCTTGTCCTGGACGAACGACACCGATTCGGCAGGGCGGGCTCCCGCGGCAGGGAGTCCCATGGACTCCACGTTCCCGGCGGCCGTGTAGGTGGTGTTGGTGATGTAGCTACCAGCCAGCTTTCCCTCGCTCGGCGGGATCTGGACGACGGTGCGAGTGGGCCGGTACAGCCGGTCGTAGCTGACGGTCCGGGTGACGTACTGCTCCCCGTTCTCGTGCCGGATGGACTGGGCGAGCTGGCCCTTGGCACCGGTGACGGTGTCGTAGATCCACGAGGACCGCAGCGTTCCCGTGGCAGTGTTCTGACGCAGCTCGATCTGGCGACCAAGCCCGTCGTACACGTTGACGAGCTTCTCCGACGCCGCGTTGGTCGTCGAGACCACCCGACCGAAGTCGTCGTACTGGGTGGTCGTCGCCCCTGCGTCGGGATCGACCGTGCGGATCTGGCGTCCACGCTGGTCGTAGGTGTACTGCCAGACGTTGTTGGCGGGGTCGGTCACCGTCGCGAGCTGGTCGCGGCCGGTGTAGGTGTACTTCGTGGTGTCGAACCCGGTGGTCGCCCCCGGGGTCGCGGTCGTCACGTCGTGGTGCTGCCGCAGCTGGGCCACCTGCCCTCGGGCATCGGTGAGCGTGGTCGTGGCCGTGCCCCCGGTCGGAGGTATCACCGTGGTGCGATCGCCGCGGTAGATGCTGCGCGTCGTAGCCAGCACCTCACCACCGTCGCTGTCGGTCGACATGACCCGGGTCTGAGTATTACGCCCCAGTCCGTCATAAGAGTTTCGGGTCTGGGTCTCGACGACCGACTTCGCGTACGCGTCGAACAGGCGCCCACCGGTGGCACTGGTCGTGTAGTAGTCGGCGTACGTGAGCTTGACCAGCCCCCGGGCGTCGTACTTCGTGTCGCTCAGGATCTTCCCGCCGTCAAGGCCGGGGTCCTGGGTCTGACGAGGTCGCAGCAGCCCGTCGTACAGAGCCCACGAGGTGCGCGGGTCTCCGTCGTCGTCCAGCGTCGTCGTCCCCACCGCGACCGGCCGGGAGGCCTGGACCTGGTAGGTGAACGCCACCGACGGAGACAGGTTCGACGTGCGATCCGCCAGCCACACCTTGCTCGTACGCCCCAGGGCGTCGTACTCCACGACGGTCGACTTGGAGTTTGTGTCCGTCACCAGTGTCGGCGCACCGCGTACCGGGTCGAGCTGCGTGGTCGTGCTCATGGCCGTAGCTGCATTGCTCGGATCCGCTGGCGGAGTGGTCTCGGTCATCTGCGTCGCGAAACCGGTCGCAGGCGTGTACTCAGTGGTCGAGATATGCCCGTCGGTGCGAGCGGTACGAGTGATCGCCCCGTCACCGTTCGAGGTCACGCTCAGGCCCGCGGAGACGTCGGTGACCGAGGTAGCACGCCCATAGCTGTCGTAGGCAGCAGACGCTTCGACATAGTTCCGCGTCGTGCCCTCGACCTTGGCAAGGTCCGCAGTGCGAGTGACGCGTCCACGCACGGGATCGACCTTGTAGTCCTGACCGTCATAGGCGTATCGCGTGTCGTTGATGATCTGCGCCGCGGTAGGCGTCGCACCGCATCCCGCAGCCCAGGTCTGCTTGCGTTCGTGCAGACCGAGGATGTTCTTGGTCGTGTTGGTCGCGTAGGTGACCGTCGAGCACCTGTCGTCACTGGTGATACTGGTGTCGCCCTGGTCGGCAACCTGCGTGACACGGCCAGCTACCTGGTCGTACGACGTCTGGGTCGACGTGGTTCGCCACGGAGCTCCACCGGTATCCAAGCTGGTGAAGCCCTGAGTCTGCGCGGTACGTGAGAACCCGGACCGGATCGTGCCCCAGTCCCGCGTGCTGATCCCGGTCTGGTGCCACCACGGCCGGTTGACAGACTTGGAGACCACGGCTCCACCCGGTCCGGTGAAGGACGCGGTCTTGTACGAGAAGCCTGCCCAATAGGGCTGGTCGGTGATCGCGCTGCCCTCACCCGACTCCAGGGGGATCGTCACCGCCTTGCTGCCACCGTCAGGAGTCGCGCGGTCACCGTTCATCCCTCGCAGGAACCATTGATCGGTCTGGGACAGCCGCTGTTCCACGCTGCCGGTCTTGACCCTGACATGGCCGTAACCGCGCCAGTCAGACCATGTCTTCTCCTCGACCGGGATCAGGCCGGTGGACTCGTCCCAGTGCCATGCGCCCCCGCCGAGATATTCGTAGGTGGTCAGCATGTCTTCGCCACCTCCGGTCCGGTCGGTGGTGGTGACACCGGTCACGACGTACTTGTTGAACCAGTCCGTGATAGCCGGCCGCACCTCACCCTGCGAACGAATCTGCGGGAAGCACCGTGAAGAGTTGTCGTGCGGTACGGGAAGGTTCCCTTCGTCGCAGGTCGGGGCGGAGTAGCCCACGTCGACCTGTCCGCCGACCTCGTCCTGAACCGTCGACAGACGTGACTTGATGAACGGGTCCTGGGAGTCGCCGGTGCGGTCGAGCCGGTTCACGAGCTGCTTGTATCCCAGCCTGACCGGGTCCATCAATGTCGTCACAGCCCCGGTAGGGCCGGTGTGACCGGTCCGGCGTATCGAGGACAGGAGCAGCTGGTAGTCCGTGTCCGCGGTTCCCCATTCATGGGTGAGTGCCCAGGAGTCCACGTCCTTCCACCCCGAGACATAGACCTGTGCCTTGACCTCGGTCATCCGGTTGCGCGTCCAGAAGGACGGGGACGTGCGGCCGTTGTCGCACGTACCACCAGAGGAACAGTTCAGGTCCCACGGCACGTCGTGCCACCCGTTCGGCTCGGTGGCGATGTTCGTGCACTGGCCGGACCCGTCGTTCAGGCAGCGCTCCGCGTAACCAAAGCTCACCCGTCCCAACGGCTGCACCGCGTCGGCGCCCACCAGGTCGGTGCCCCGGATGCCGTAATCGATCCGCGCGAGAGTCCCGCCACGGGTATATGCGGTGCTTGCCGCCGGGTCACCGAGCTTGCCGTAGTGGTTCGTCTCCTTGGCGTAGTGGTAGGTGATCTTGTTCCCGGCCGCGTCCACCGCGTAGTCCAGGTTCCATCGCCATACCTGGGTGCAGATCTTCCCCGTGGCGGTGTTGCACGGCTCGCCGGAGTTGTCACCCACGACCGGCACGGTCCAGGCGGAGTTCGTCACCGCGTCGCCGGAGGCCCAACCCGGCAGCCGGTGATATCCGAAGAAGTACTCGGTCCCGTTCGGAGTGGTGACCTTCCAGTACTCGTTGTCGTTGTCACCGTTGCCGCGTGCGGAATCGGTCAGTCGCTCGATCTTCGTGCCGTCGTCGGCCTGCAGCTTCCAGGTGTTCGCCGTCCCCGTCGGGACCAGCTCACCAGCGGCACCGTTGAAGCTGATGAACGCGTTGTCGTAGTCCCAGCACAGGTCGCCGATGGCGTTTCCGTCAGCGTTCTTGACGTCGTCCAGAGCGCACGACTTGTACTTGCGCTCGATGAACCCCGGCCACAGGTCGAATCCGTCCCCGACCAACGAGGACTGGTTGTTCGTGCTGGAGGTGCGCCCGTCCACCCCTCCGGAGGAGTAGGACAGCCCGAGCGTGGGGACAAAGGAACCCGGCACGTCGGGGACGGTGATCGGATAGTTCCACGAGAACGAACCGGACCGCAGATCTGTCGACCAGGTGTTGGACGGCGACAGTGGTGTCGCCCCGAACGTGCCCGAGCCTCCGGATACGCTCGCAGCCACGGCCAGCACCACCGGCGAGCCGTCTGCGGGAACCTTGATGCCCTTGGCCGTCAACACGTCGTCACCGGTGCGGTTGGTCGCCCCGACGGTCCGCCCGGCGGCGCACTCGGCCTTGTCCGGCGTGTCCGCAGCGCATCCAGGGAGCTGGACAAGGGTGAGGCGGTCGTCCCACGACCCACCGTGCAGACCCGCGAACGCGGAGTAGTCGACTGCGACGTCCACGCCCTGGGCGCGGTTCCTGATCTTGGATGTCTCGGCCCGGGAATCGGCAGCTGCGGCCCGCTCTGGTGACTTCGAGCCATCAGCCTGGTCTGCCTGCGGGACGGACAACGCGACGATCACCCGGTCACCGCCCTCACGGGGGCGGTCGGGCTCGGACGTGATCACATCGACGTCTACCCGGCCGGCCGGGCTGTCGTCGGTCTGGTCTGTCACGGACAGTGGCAGTCCTCCAACGACCGTCATGTCCGTGCTCGATGACTTGCGCCCCGCCGACTGCGTCTCGACCGCACCATGGCCACCGACCGGCAGCTCGGCCCGCCGTTCGTGTGGCGCTGCCGCGTCGGGCAGAGCCTTCGTCGACGGCTTGACGAAATCGGTACCGGCCACGTCGATACCACGTGATCCCGGCCCCACGCTGTCGTTCGCCGGCTCAGCCGCTACCTGCGGGACGGCGACGAACAAGCAGGCCATCAACGCACCGGCAGTCGTGAAAGCAACACCTTGCAACAGTGACCGCACCGATCGGGATCCCTCCGACGAGCTCATGCGGTCCGGGAAGCTCTTGGTCCTCATCACTGCTCCTCCCCGGGAACCACGGTGTCGCGGTCGTTCGTGTCAGCGAGCTGGTCGATCTGCCACTGCTGCAGGGCTCCGTTGAACAGCCACACGTCATCGATCGCGCCAGGCCACACGCCGACCGGAGAGCCGGCATTCATGGTTCGGCCGAGGTACAACCGGTCCGGGGGGTCGGAGAACACGACACCGTCGACAGGGCCTGTGCCGTCGGGGCTCGCACCACTGGGGCTCTCGCCGTTGACATACAGCCGCAGCCGCTTGGACGGGGCATCCCACGTCACCGCGATATGGAACTGGCTGTAGGCGTACGGGTTCGAGCCGTTCACCGCCGTCCGCACGGTGGCGCTCGAGCTGTCGGCCGCCCGGGCCTTGAGCTCCCAACGCACGACACCCTGACTCGTCGCAGGATCCTCGTAGGGAACCGCCTGCACCTGGATCAGTTCCTCGTTGACGCCCGTCAGGGACAAGAAAGTCATGGCGCCACCGGCCGGCACGGGCTCGGACGGGATGCCTCCGTAGCCCGTGACGGTAAACGACTTGCCCCAGTCCAGTGGCAACCCGCCTCCCGACGTGGAAGCAGCGCCAGGCGTGCTGCCGTCCGAGGAGAGGAGCAGATTGTGCTCACCGACGATCCCGAAGTCGGCCTCGACCCGAGCGCCGCCTGCCAGGACCAGATCCGGTCCAGCCGGTACCTCGTTCCCGATGCGCAGGGGTGTCGAAGCGCCGTCCAGCTGCGAGAAAGTCCACCGGGAAGCTACTTCGGGTGCGGCGGCCGAAGCCAGCTGCGCTGCTTCATACTCGGTCACTGCCCGCGCGTAGGTCCGCACATGGTCGACCACTCCGTCCACGAACGAGTCCGGCGCAGCCGAGCCGTACTTCGCACCGCCGATCATGATCGGTCCGGTCGAGGCGAATCCGTTCGCCGCGCGGGGTTCACTTCCGACGCCGTTGACGTACAGCTGGACCGTGCGGGTGATGTTGTTGTGCACACCGACCAGGTGTGTCCATTCGTCTGCCCTGACCGGGACGTCCGAGACTGCGACTATCGGCCTCGCGTCCGGCGTGTCACCGTCGTACATGCCGAACATCCAACGGCCTTGGGTCGCCTGGTAGTACAGCTTGAAGCCTTGCTTGTGCGTCGCAGCCTGCGAGACCACGATCGACCCCGGATGCGGCAGCGTGTCCAGCTTCACCCAGGCCTCGACCGAGAAGGTGTGTTCCGTGTTCACCCGCCCCACGGTCGAAGTCACGTAGTCACCGGCTCCGTCCAGGGCCAGCCCCGACCCAGAGAATGAGTCCGCCTCGGTGAGATGCGCGCCCCCGGCCGGCGTGTACTCAGTACCACCCTCGTCGAACGTCCACGCTCCGACCGGCACGGCGCCAGCGCCAACCCGGAACAAGTACGTCCGGATGTCGGACGGATTACCGGCCGCGTCGAACGCCTGCACCGTGACACGGTGAACTCCAGTGTTCTGCGGGTTCACCCAGATCGTCGGGCTGGAAGCCGGCCGTTCCTGATCTTGCCGCGGGTTCCCGTTGATCCCGTAACGGAACTTGACCACGTCGGAGCTCGAGCTCGAGAAGGTAAAGAGGCCACTGTGCCCCACCCCGCGGTGCCACGGGTCTTGCGGGTCCTCCGTATTCGACTCCGGATACGTCGTCGACGATATCTTTGGCGCGGCGGGCCGGTTCGGGTCGTACTTGAAGAAGCACGCGTCCGACCATGGGCTGTACGCCCTGCCGTCATACACACGCACCGTCCACGCAGATGAGCCACCGTTTTGCGGCACGCTCGACGGCATCGAGACCGAGAACGCCGAACCCGACGCCTTGCCCGTCGAGGGCACGAGTCCCGAGGTCCAGTACTGGGCCCATGCCGATCCGTTCCAGGCCTGCAACCGGAACTCGACCCTGACACTGTCGCCGTCGTCATCGCTGGCGCGCGCGACAGTCATGTTTCCCCTGGTACGGAAGATCGCCGGGTCGGAATGCGGGGCGCACATCCCGCCGTACTCCAGGCTCATCATTCTGGTGGAGACCATGTCAGGGGGTACGTTGTACTGGACCCGGAGGCTGGCGTTCTTCGAGAACTTCTTCCAATGGTTCTTGTCCGACTCACTGTCCGCACGCAGACCAAGAGTGAGCTGACTGCCGTTCGCATCGGCGCGATCCTGCATCAGCCCTCGGATGGGGAATTCTGCTGTGGCCGACGGCGCGCAGCCCGCCTGGCTGCCCCCGTAGCTGAAGCTCTCCGTACCGACCCGCGCGATATTGAAGCCCGAGGCCGTCACTGTGTTCCACGTCGTATTCTGATTGATCGCGTTGGTGTGATAGAGATGCACTGGACGGTCCGAACACACCGCCGAATGAGTATTCGGAACATTGAAGGACGCACTCAGAATGCTCTTGCCTCGATAGGCCGAGATATCGAACTGCCAGTACAGGCGATACGTCGACCCGTCAGCACATCCCGTCCATCCCTGGCACGTCCCCAGTCCTTCGGTCGAGTTGCCCTTGAACTGCCAGTACGACTGAGTCGGGTACGCCTCGTTCGGGCCGGTCCATGCAGTTGGCTTCTTCGTCAGCCACTGAGGATCGACGATGATCGGGAAGGTGGCCTCGGGATCCTCCAGCAGCTCTTGATCAGGTACGAGACTCAGTTCGTCACCCGACGCCGATACCTCCACCTCGACCGGCGCCACACGCCCCTGACCCGAACCGTCGTCCCCCGGATCACTCTGCGGCTCGGCTGCTGCCGCGGCGGTGGTTGCCTCCCGGCCGGCACGAACAGAGCTCCCGGTGGCCGGTTCAGGACCGCTCTCGGTAGGCCCTGCCTCCCACATCGATGGCGGCGGCGCCACGAAGACCGCTGAACCCGTGATGGGGTCCACCGCCTCCAGGCCGCCCCCGGACGCGACGGTCACCTCAAGGCCCTCGCCGGCCAGGCCGAAGGTGATCTCGTCCAGCGCCGGAGAGCTGGCGGCCTCAGGTGTCTTGACGATCAGGTGCGACGCAAAGCCGTCCTCCGTCGCCAGCATCTGTAGATCGACCCCGTCGATGACCTCCGGGTACACCGCGGTGGAACCGTCCAGGACCGGTCTTGGAAGATCACCACCCGGCCATGTGAGCTCTACCACGCGACCGTGCCGGGACATCCGCACCAAGGGATCACTCCCACCGGCGGACAGCTCCAATCCGACCGTCGACGCGACAGGACGAACGGTCCCGTTCTCGACGGCAAGCTCGGTGTCGACCCGTGCCCATCCGCCCTGTGAGCGCGCCCAGCGCGGCACGGCGTAGGACACCTCCTCCAACGTGCCGTCGGGCAGAGCGAAGACCTCACGGCTCTCGCCGCGCTGCGCCAGCAGCTCCACCCGTTGCCCCGTCTGGGCCGCTTCGTCAAGCGCCCGGTCCAACGACGAACGCTCTGCGTCCTGTTGGGTGTCCTCGATCGAGAACGAAGGAACGGCCGGTTGCGAAGCAGGACCGTCGTCAGCCAGAGCCACGCTCGAGCTGCTGAGAACGAGCGCGCACGCACCGAACCCACCGGTCAGACCTCGTACGAATCGACGCATCCTGGCGTCTGAAACCCCGCGCACCGTCACCGCCACCCTCCACCCACGCCGAACAGGACGATGTGAACCTAGCGAACGAATCACTGGAAAATTGGCCAAATCACCCCCTGATGGGGGTGATTTTTCGGTAAGCGAGACTCGGTCTTGGTTCCCGCTTGGTGGTCGCACACCGGCCACTGGGCGGGCTCGATACGGCGGAGGTGAGTGTGTACGGCGAGGGGCGTAGGCGGGGGTACGTCATCGGGCGGATGTGTGGCCGTGAGCTGGTGTGCGACGTTCGGGAGACGCGCCCTGGGGGCGACGGGAGACGATGACGACGCAGCACGCCGTAGGTACCCGTGACCGGTGGACCTCACTGGCTGATCTGTTCGGAGGCCGATCATGAACGACCAAGCACCCGACCCGGCCCTGCCGCCCGTGGTCGACAGAAAGACCTGGCAGGA
This sequence comes from Promicromonospora sp. NPDC023805, assembly GCF_040639635.1. NCBI lineage: Bacteria > Bacillati > Actinomycetota > Actinomycetes > Micrococcales > Promicromonosporaceae > Promicromonospora > Promicromonospora sp. NPDC023805. The sequence goes on from NZ_JBFAAH010000001.1 coordinate 547,820, forward strand.
GGCGCGGGACGCGCTGTTCGCACGCGAGAAGGCGCACACCCGCGAAGGGGACGCGATCGCGGCGGCGCGGCGGCGGCTGCCGATGGTGGAGGTCGACGCCGGCATCGAGGTGATCGGTCCGGACGGGCCGGTCACGATCCTCGACGTCTTCGAGGGCCGCAAGCAGCTCATCGCATACTTCCACGCCTGGTGGCCGGGCCGGCCCGCCGCGGAGCAGTGCGAGGGCTGCACGTTCTTCAACTGCCAGGTACGTGAGCTGTCCTATCTCCATTCCCGCGACATCACGTACGCCACCCTCTGCAAGGGCCCGTACGGGGAGAGCGTCCGCTACCGCGACTTCATGGGTCTGGACATGCCGTGGTACTCGGCGGAGAAGACTGCGGCGCAGCTCCTGGAGGGTCGCGACTGGCAGGTCCACCACCTCGTCTGCTACGTCCGCGACGGTGATCGGGTGTTCGAGACCTACTACACCGGCGGTCGCGGTGTCGAGGTCATGACTCCCACCCACGGATTGCTGGACATGACCGTCTACGGACGCCAGGAGACGTGGGAGGACTCGCCCGAGGGCTGGCCCCAGCCCTGGAGCGAAGAACCCGGCCGGCACCACTGGGTGACGAACGGACGACCCATCGCCCAGTGGTCCCGTATCGAAGCCGGCCGCTCCGACGCGCTGACCTGAGAGGGCTGGCGGCCGATCGCCCGACTCAGCGGCTTCGCCCCGTGAGGAACTGATCGGGCCGCAGCCCCCGGACCGGGCGGCAAAGAGGTGTCCGTGGGTCGTCCGGGGACGTCGACATCGTGGCGGGGCAGTGTCGCACGAGACGTGACGAATCGACACAAATATACGGGCGGGGTACGGAAAGCCAGTTGTCGAGCCAGGTTCCTACCTTCATCGATGTCAGAGGAACCCACTCGAGAACGGGAACGGAACAATGCGCAGAATTGTGAGCGGAATCGTGGCCTTGGCGGCCGCTGTCGGTGGCCTGGCGGTCAGCGTGCCGGCCGCGCACGCGGCCGAACTCGTACCTCTGTCGGACCCTGCTCAGGAGCTCGTGGTCGACTGCGGGAACGCCGAGGCGAGGATCCAGGTCAACTGGGGCGTGGACAGCGTGACACTCCGGTACCGGTTGAACGACACCGCCTCGGACGGCCGGAGCCCGGTCCTGCAGATCGCCGCGGTGACCGGTAACGGCGGGACTTCCAACTACGTCTTCGACAACGGCACAGTCACCTACGCCCGCACCGCCGGCGAGGGACTCGGTCCCTCGTACGGCGAGAACGGCTGGAACCCGGGGACCATCGGTTCCATCAACCACCTGAACATCAAGGTCTCCAACGGCACGACCGCCGAAGGCACCCTGTGCACGAAGTACGCGAACCTGTACAACTGGGCCCGCCTCGGGCTCGAGAACGCGTTCGAGAAGGAAGGTGCGCCGTACTCCGACGACGCCGGGACCGGCCCGGCCTACGACTGCTCGGGACTCGTGTACGCGTCCTACGGCGAGGTGGCCAACTTCCCCGGGTGGCCGGTGCGCTCGTCGCAGGCGATGTATGACTGGGCCCGGACGCACACCAGCCAGGACAGGATGTACGCCCAGAAGGTGCCGTACTCCGAGCTCAAGGTGGGTGACCTGATCTTCTACGACACCGACGGCGGAACCTTCGGCAACATCACGCATGTCGCGTTCTACGCCGGCAACGGGAACGTCTTCGACGCCCACGAGCTGGGCACACCTGTCGGTTTCCATGCCGACTGGGTGAACTCCCGCGTGGGCGCATACCGCATCCTCGGTGCCGTGGAGTGGGCCGCCTGAGCCGCCGCGGGGCCCGCCGCCTAGGGGCGGCGGGCCCCGCCCGCTCGTGCGGTCGGCGGCCACCATCGAGCCGCCGTCACCTATGATCACGGCGTGCCGTCGTCCGATGTCGAGAGCGTCCAGGGCTCAGCAGGTGATCTGCTCCGTCGGCTTCGAGAGGCGGGCGGGCTGACCCAGCGCGAGCTCGCCGAGGCCTCCGGGGTGAGCCTCGCCGCGGTCCGAGACATCGAGCAGGGGCGCAGCCGCCGTCCCCGACGGGAGTCCGTCACCGCCCTGATCGCTGCCCTTGGGCTCGCCGGCCCGGAGGCTGACCGACTTCGCGAACGGTTCGACCCGGCGGTCGTGCGGCACCGATCCGGTGGCACGACGGCGAGTCCAGGAACGGTACGGATCGGTGTTCTCGGGCCGTTGCTGCTGCGGCGGGGTGACGTACCGATCCCCCTGCGGTCCCGGATGCAGCAGGTGCTGCTCGCGGAGCTGGCAGTCGCCGCGGGGACGCCCGTACCTCGCGAGGTGCTGGCTGCAGCGCTCTGGCCGGGCGAGACCACGACCACGACAGCGGCCCTGAACATCCACCTCACACGCTTACGTCGCCTGCTGGAGGATTCCGATGACCGCCGGCCCGTGGTGGAGCAGGGCAGCGCCGGCATCCGACTCCTCGTCCCTGCTGACCAGCTTGACCTGCTCAGGTTCCGCGACCTCGTTCGGCACGCGCAACGCTCAGGGGCGACGAGCGCCGCGAAGGATGCCCTCGCTGCTGCCGTCTCGCTGTGGCGCGGTGGTCCGGACCCGGACCTCGTGACGGCACCCGAACGGATCGCGGCGGTCGAGGAGGAGTACGTCGCGGCGCTGCTGTCGTACGCGAGGATCACCCGTGAGCTCGGGGTGCCGGAGGACGCCGTCGTCCCGCTCGCGACCATGGCGGGCCGTCGCCCGCTCGACGAGGTGGTCCAGGCGTCGCTGATCCAGACGCTCGCCGCGGCGGGACGCCAGGCGGAAGCCTTCAGCCGATACGAGTCCACCCGGCAGGCACTCGCCGCCGAGCTCGGCGTCGACCCTGGGGAACGGCTGCGCACCGCGTACCTGGACGCGCTGCAGCAGCGCTGGACGGACGAGTCCGCCGCCGCGGCTACTGTCCCCTGGCAGGTTCCTGCGGCTCCACCGCACCTGGTGGGACGCACGGACGAGCGTTCCAGCATCACCGCGGCACTCGACCGCGGCCCTGCAGGCGGAAACGCGCCCGTCGTGGTCAGCGGCCCCGCAGGCGTCGGGAAGACCACCTTGTGCCTGTCCGTCGCACACGAGATGCACGACCGGTTTCCCGACGGTCAGCTGTTTGCCGACCTGCAGGACGCCGCGGGCGTTCCCGTCCCGCCCTTGGAGATCCTGCAGCGCTTCCTGCGTGCCACGGGCCCCGGGACGCCACCCGCGGACCTGCCCGAGGCGGCGTCGCTGTTCCGCAGCCGGCTCGCGGACCGGAAGATGCTGATCGTGCTCGACAACGCCAGGGACGCCGCCCAGGTACGCCATCTCCTTCCCGGCCTCGGCGGCAGTGGCGTGCTCGTGACCAGCAAGAGTCTCCTGCCCGAGCTCGACAGCGCTGTCCTGGTCCGCCTGGACGTGCTCGACCGCACTGACTCGGTCCGTCTCCTGGGGGCCGCGACAACGACTTCCGACGGGGACGACGCAGCGGTTCTCGACGAGCTGGCACGCCTGTGCTGCGACCTCCCGCTCGCCCTGCGGATCACGGCCGCGCAGCTGCGCAGCCGCCGTCGGCTCCTGCCGGCGGACCTGGTCCACCGGCTCCAGGACGGGCAGAACCGTCTGGACCACCTCACCGTGGGAAAGTCGAGCATCTGGAACAGTTTCGAGCTCAGCTACACGGAGCTCTCACGCACGGCGCAACGCGTGTTCCGGATGTCGTCGCTCCACCCCGGCATCGACTTCGGCACAGAGGCGACGGAGGTGCTGGTGGGCGACGGAACGGTCGCCCGTGCGCTGGACGAGCTCCTCGACGCGAACATGCTGACCGAGCACGCCGCCGACCGGTTCCGCAGCCACGACCTGTTGCGGCTGTTCGCACGGCGCAAGCTCACCACGAGCGACCTGGTTCCCGACGCCGAGAGTCGCCTCCGGCTCTGGTACCTCGACCGGGCGACCGCAGCCATCGACTGGATCCACCCGCATCTGCTCCGGCTGACCGGCCACCCGGACCGCGCTGCGGTGTTCGGCGACGAGGAGGCCGCACTGCGATGGATGGACCTGGAGTACCAGTCGATGCTGGCCCTGGCGACCTCGTCGACCGATGACCCCGATCGCGGACCCGACGTCTGGCGGCTCGTCGACCAGCTGCGCGGATACCTCCTGCTCCGACGGTTCGACAGCTGGCAGCACCTGGCCGAAGCCGGTCTCGGGGCAGCCGTTCGTACCGGCGACGACCAGGCACGCGCGGCGATGTACATCTCCCGCAGCTACTCCCACTGGGCCCACGGCCGCATCGACGAGTCGCACGCGGACACCGTCCACGCGATCCGCCTCGCCGAGTCCTGCGGCTGGACCGACGCCGTCACCTACCTGGCACACAACGTGGGCTGGGAGCACTACGAGGCCGGTCGGCTCGTCGAGGCCGCGGCCTGCTTCGAGCAGACGTTGTCCCAGACCGAACCCGAGAACCAGACCCGCGCCCTTGCCCTGAACGGGCTCGGCATGACCTTCCTGGAACAGGGTGAGCTCGTCCGCTCCGCGGACTCGTTCCGTGCCGCGCTGCGCATCAGCGAGGGCAACAAGCGCGAGATGGCCGGCCTGACGATCCGCGGCAACCTCGCCAGTGCTCTCCGACTCCTCGGTGACACCGAGACCGCGGAAGCCCAGCTCCACGACGTCCTCGACGGTTTCCGCCAACGCGGCCATACCCGCGGGGAACTCTCCACGCTGGATGAGCTCGGCAGGCTGCTCGCCCAGACCGGCCGACTGACCGAAGCAGTCGAGGCTGCCCGCGAGGCACACGTTGCTGCCGTCCAGCTCAATGACCCCCGGGCACAGGTCATGACCGGTGACGGGCTGGGCGTGAGCCTCCTGGCGAGCGGGCACACCGCCGAGGCTGCAGCCATCCTGACCGACGCGGCAGCACTCGCGGCCGCTCACGGCTACCGGTCGTGGGAGGCCCGGACACGTGCCCACCTGGCGAGTGCGCGCCTTCAACTGGGTGACGCCCAGGAAGCGACAGACGAAGCAGCGCGCGCTGCCGTCCTCGCGGAGGCGTGCGATGCGACGCCCGTCGTCGTCGAAGCTCGGCGGGTACACCGACTGGCCGTTCGGACGCACGCCTGACTGGTGACCGCCCGCCTGACCGCTGAACAGCGCTCTCAGGAAGACATCGCTGCGCGCTCGGCCGCACCTTGGAGAACGCAGAACTCATTGCCTTCCGGGTCGGCGAGGACGCCGACGCCGGCTCGTCCCGGGTACGCACGAGCGGCTCCCAGCCGCCGAAAGCTGGGAGCCGCTCGTCCTCCAGGGTCGCTCAGCCGGTGACGGCCAGCTGCGGCGACGACTCCCCGGCAACCGTCGGCACCGGACGCGGCTCCGTCTGGTCGGTGGGCGCCGGCTTCGAGTCGCCGCGATCGGCCGGGGAAGGTGCCAACGACGGAGCGGTGCTCGGCTCGGTCCCGGCGTCCGTCGGAACCGGCGACGCCTCCGCGGGAGCCGCGGGCTTGGAAGCGGTGTCGGTCGGAACCGACGGCACGTGCGTGTCCTGCGAGGAAGTCGACGGCGCCGCCGACGGCTGGTCCGGCACCGCCGCGCTGGCCGTCGTGCATGCCGTGGCCAGCAGCACGACGGCGAGCGCGCTGCCCGCGGCGGCGACGCCCCGCGAGGCGGCGCTCCAGACCGTACGGGGGCGCCGGGTCGGGTTGGAACGGCTGGACGGAGCTGATGAGTTTCGGTTGAGAGTCACAAGACGTTCAATGTCCACCTGCGCGGGGAGCATGACGCCTCCTGGCGGTGACGTGGTTCATACGAGCCGGGTGTCATCGTGAGGGTGTTGCCGGACACCCCCGGAGGCCACGTACCTCTCCGTGCGACTTTCGAGCGGGCGCTGACGTTCCGCACGGACAAGGACATCGAGCACGACGGCGCCCGCGACCGCACGGAGCTGGCGACGCCGAAGGGAGGACTGCCGTTCCACACCAACGTGTGGGTCGGATTCGACATCCGTATCCCCGAGGCCGCCGATGACGTGACCGGCAGCGGGGCGTTCGTGATGCAGCTGTGGCAGTGCCACGCGGGCCCGATCGCCGGCGTCCGCATCCAGTCGGGTGCCGGCAACGGGCACAACCTCCAGTTCGTGCGCCGGGGCGACGAACCGGGCATGGACGACGAGTACAACAAGTCGATGGCGACCAAGCCCCTCGTCCCCGACGCGTGGCACTCCTTCGTCATCAAGTACCACGTGGAGCACTACCGCCCCGGCGCGCCCAAGGGACTGATCGAGGTCTGGCACAGGAAGGTCGGAGCGACCTACACCGAGACGAAGCTCTTCACGCGGGAGACGTACTTCGGCTTCGGCCCGGAGGGGTGCGACAACGACACCTTCGAGGAAAGGTTCAGGATCAAGTACGGCATGTACAAGGACTATCAGCCGGGCGCGACGTTCCAGTCCGACTTCCGGAACGTGCGGATCGGCGCCAGCAAGCGAGAGGTACAGCCCTACTACCGCGACTGACCTCCAAGAGCTGAGCGGTCAGGACTGCGCCGGGGCGGGTCCCTGGCGCCGTCCTCCGCCTCGCTCGGGCAGTCACCGCCCCGTCACGGCGAACTTCGTGATGGCCAGAACTTCCCGCACGTAGTCGACGGGGACCTCGTACCACGGCGTGTCCGCGTGCACATGGGTGGCACGCACCCCTGCTGTCTCGGCGATCCCGGCCGCCCGGAGCACGTGGTAGTCGCTCGTGACGAAGGCCGTCGTGTACTCCGTGCCGAGGCGCGCGTCGAGCAGGCCCTTCGCGTGGACGAAGTTCTCGAAGGTGCTGGTCGACCGCCCCTCCTGGATGATCCGGCGCTCCGCGACCCCGCGGGTGACCAGGTACCGCTCCATCGCGAGCGCCTCGGTGACGGTTTCCCCGGGTGGCAGACCTCCGGCGACCACGATGACGGCGTCCGCGTTCGCGTTCGCGTGGTCGACGGTCACGTCGAGCCGGGAGCGGAGCGCCGGTGTCACCTCGCCGTCCTTCACCGCCGTCCCGAGGACGACGACGGCGTCCTCCTCCTGCGTGGCCGTGTCCATCCTGCCGAAGAGCGCAAGGCAGGCGAAGACGAGAAGCATCAGCGCGGTGAGGCTCGGGACGAGGATCCGGAGCCACCGGGGCGGCCCCTGCCGGGCTCCGGGCCGGGCTCCGAGCCGGGTTCTGGGTAGGGAGAGCCCGTAGAACACGTACAGGACGCCGATCACGAACGTCGCGACGATGCCGGTGTGCATGCTGCTCACGAACAGCACGACCAGAGCATCGAGGATCAGGACCGCGCCGACGACCACCCAGAGGACTGCTCCGACGGATCTGGTCATCATGGACGCACCTTTCTCAGCACCCTCGGTGCGAGCGCTTCGAACGCTGCGGACAAACAAGCGCACGTTACCGCCTACGGGCCTGGTCAACGGCCCGCGCGTGCATCGGGTGAGCGGCGGATGAAGTCCGCGCTACGGGAGTGCGCGTCCAGGAAACTTCCAGTTCAATGTCCCCCACCGCGTGCCCGACATTTCCGATCGGAGCCTCATGTCCGGAACGACCTCGAAGGAACCGCAACCGCCGAAAGATCCGCCGAAGAACCCGCCCAAGTCCGCTCGAGGGCCGCGCTCCACACGCCGTCGCAGACCGGCCAACCCGACGGTCAAGGCCGCCGTCATCACGGGCCTCGCCTCGATCGTCTCGGTTGCCGTCGGGGCGTTCGGCACCTGGGTCGCCGTCGCGGCGAACCAGGTGCCCGTACCTACGGACGACGGCCTTGTCACGATCAACGTGATCCAGGAGCAGAGTCAAGGACTCCAGTCGGAGGTCGACGACCTCACCGCAGAGAACGAGCGCCTTCGCGAAGAGCCGCCCACTCCGACTCCCAGTCCCAGTCCCACCACCAGCCCCCCGCCTACCGAACCCACGGCCGTTCCCTCCAAGCTCATCTATCAGGATCGCAAGTTCACGATCGTCGGGTCCGAGCAGTTCGGACGTACCTCCGTCGTCGACTTCGACAGCAAGGGGTACTTCGCCCTCCAGGACAGCGAGTGGGACGACATCCAGGATGCAGACGGGCCGGACCCGGATTCCGCTGACATGGCGATCGAAGAGGACGACTACCTGGTCTTCGCCAGGACGATCGGGCACAGCAGCCACGACGCGGCCCCGGCGTCCGATGACCCCGCCGCCTGCCTCGCCGACGCCAGGGCGAGCGAGTACGACGAGCTCTACGTGCCCAACGAGCTCCAGGTCGACGATGTGATCTGCACACAGACCACGGCGGGGGCTGTCGCCAGACTCGTGGTGACCGATGTGAACAGTGAGGACTATCCCTACAGCGTTGAGCTGTCGGTCACTCTCTGGGAGTGACCGGACTGCCAGCTTGGCGCGGCCACCTCTCGTGGTCGCGCCAAGCGCCGTGCGGCCCTCAGCTCGACGCGGCCCACCGCGCTGGATGGTGCCGCGCGAGAAAGCCGAGGACGGGCGGCCAGACCTGTCCCAGCCGGCCGGCTCGGCCTGGTCAGGGACGCGCGGCGTCCATCAGCCGCCACGGTCCGTGACGGTCACCGGGCTGCTGGTTGCGGGTCCACCACTTCGCCGCGTAGGTGCGACCGTCATGGGAGGCCACCGCGCCGGCCTCGAAGATGCGGGAAGCCGTCCACTGCGCGACGCCGTCGCGCTCGACGATCTCCTGCCACGGGCCGTACGGCGCGCCGGGTTCCGTGCCGCTGGCCCACCAGGCCGACCGCCAGGTCGAGCCCGAGTACGAGACCTCGTCGCCCGCCGTGTAGACCGCCGACCTGTCCCAGGCGGGAGCGGCCGGCGCGCAGCCGTCGTCGCAGATGCTGAACGACGCCAGCACGGCCTTGTGGTCAGACGGCCAGACCGCGTCCGGCGTGAGGATCAAGTCGGCGCTGTCGTCCTCGACCCGCTCGTTGCGCACGATCGTCGACTGCGGGCCGACGACGGCAGCGTCGTCGATGGTCACGCGCTCGTCGGGCGTGACGAAGACGTAGTCGATGCGGTCGCGCTCGTCGGCCTCCGGCGCCCAGGTGAGGTCCGACGTCGGGAAGAGCGGGTTGTCCGACGGCCACGTGCTGCCGGGGTTGGCGACGGGGTCGGGGTAGACCTCACGGAAGGCGTCGACCAGTCCCCCGTCGAGCAGCGTCTGCGTCGTCTGCCACGGGATGACGACGCCGTTGTGGTCCTGGAGGTCGGCGGTCGCCTCGGTCCAGTCCTGCACCGACGGTTCGTTGAAGTCACCGCCGACGACGGCGATCCGGCCCGCGGCTCGCTCTGCCGCGATGTCGTCCACCAGGGCCGCGGCGGTCGCCGGACGGCCCGACTGCCGGTTGGCCTCCAGGATGTCGTCCACGTCCGTGACCGGCGCGGGCAGCCTGTTCCAGGTGTCCCAGCCGTCCGGCCAGTCGCCCCCGATCGCGCCTCCGTACCCGCGCGGCAGATAGGTGGCGTACCAGCGGTACTCCAGGTGTCCGCCGTAGGCGACGACCTCGGTCCCGTTGACGTCGAGTACCGCCTTGGTCCACCACCCGTCCACTGTGCTGGACTCGAGGATCGGGTAGCGCGACACGATGCCGGTGTCGGTGGCGTTGAGGTGGTCGTACCCGAGCAGCGCGGCGACCTGCGCCGGGGCGTCGCCCACCTCGGGCAGGAACGTCACGTCGACGTCGGTCTCGCGGATGACGTCGGCGATCTCTCGCGCGCCGTCGTCGATCTGCGTGCCGCCGTGCCACACGTTGAAGGCGAGCACGTTGAGCTCGCTGACGCCGTCGACCTCGGGCTTCGGCTCCGCTGGCGGCACGGTCCCGCCGGCGTCGACGGTGCGGGCGGGCTCGGCCGCGGAGGCCAGCGGTACGACGGCGAGCCCGGCGAGGACTCCGCCGATACCGGCGGTCGCGAGGAGGCCTCGGCGGATACGGGCTGGTACGAACGGCATCGGTGTGTGCTCCCAGGCTCGGAATGCGGTGCGGCGCGAGGCTACGAGACGTGCGTGACCGGTCCATGGCCGACGGGTGAACGACTACCACGTCCTGGTCCGCTCGACCTGGATCGGCGGGTGGCTGAACGGCCGCCGCCACCCGTGGACGTGGCCGCCGATGACCACCGGGAACAGGCTGACGAACCGGCTGCCGGACCGTTCGCCGAACCGCCGGCTGATCAGGGCGATCGCTGCCGCATAGCCGAACCCGCCGGCGTAGCCGGTCACGAGGTGCAGCCACGAGACGCCCAGGTCGACGGTCTGGCCCGGCTGCCAGACCTCGACGTCGATCAGTGCGGCCGGAACCCCGCCGAGCACACCGAGCCCGATGCCGCAGTAGGCCACCCTGCGGAGCAGGGCGAGGTGCTCGCCGGGGTTCTCCAGCAGCTGGCGGCACGCCGCCCAGCTGCCGATCATGAACGGAAGGATCGAGATCGTGATGAGCAGCGGGACGAACGCCAGAAGGCGATCGTCGACCAGGTGATACTCCCGGCCGTCGGGGCCGCGAACCCCTGACGCGGGTCAGTGGGCCGGGGAGCCGAGCTCGATCACGAAGACCCCTATGGCGATCAGGACGATGCCTGCGGTCATCCGCCAGGTGAGCCTCTCCTGGAAGAAGACACGCGCTCCGACCGCGGTCAGGGCCACCCCGCTGGCGGCCCAGATCCCGTACGCGATACCGACCGGCATCCCGTTCGCGAGGGCAAGGGTCAGGAGCGAGAACGCGGTGAGGTAGAAGACGGCGACCGGGGCGATCCACACCTTCTTGCGCAGGCCTTCGGAGGCGCGCAGGGACAGGGTCGCGGCGACCTCGGTGAGGATCGCCCCGGCCAGGATGAGCCACGTCATCGGATCTCCTCGACGGTCTGCTTGGACTGGTCGGCGTGCTGGTCGGCCAGCTCGACGGCGGGTCCGACGGCGGGTTTCTCGTGCCCGGTCTCGACCAGGACGACGCCCGCGATCACCAGCGCGATCCCGAACCCGATAGTGAACGTGAACGGCTCCCCGAAGATCGCCGACGCGATGACCGCGGTCAGGGCGACCCCGGCAGCGGCCCAGATGCCGTAGACGACACCGATCGGAGCGCCGAGCCGCAGCAGTACCGAGAGCCCCACGAAGGCGCCCGCATAACCGGCGACCGCGAGGACCGCCCACCAGGGATCGTCGATCGCCGCGCGCAGCGCGAGCGTCGCGGTGACCTCCAGGGCGATGGCGCCGGCCAGGACGAGCCACTGCTTCCTGTTCATGCGGAAGCCTCCTTGACCAGCTCGGCCATCCGGCCCAGCAGCGCCGTGCGCTGCGTGGGCGTGACGGTCAGGATGTTCGTCGACTCCGCGATCCACAGGCCGTTCGCGGCGAGCCACGCCAGCATCAGCGGCGTCGTATCAGCGCCCTCGCCGAACCCGAACCAGGTCCGCAGCCAGGCCAGCCATGGGGCAGAGAGCTGCGGACGCCGGACCGCCTCGGTGAAGACGACGAACTCGCCCTGCGTCACCCCACCCGTCCCCGCGAACCTCACGAAGGCGTCCACGCGCTGTTCCAGCGTCGAGTCCGCCAGGGGCACGGCGAGCACCTCGCACAGCTCGGTCTGCCACAGGTCGATGACGTGCTCGATCACGCCGGTCATCAGCGCGTCCTTGGACGGGAAGTGGTACATCAGCCCGGCCTTGGTCAGGCCCGCCTCGCGGGCTACCGACTCGTAGGTGATGTCGGCACCGCCCACGGCGTCGACCACGCGCATCGCGGCACTAAGGATCTCGGTGCGGGAACTCGGCCTCATGGCCTATGTTTACCGTACGTACGGTAAAGATAGCAAGGACGAACGGGAGTGCCGCGAGGTGGCGGACCTCACGATGGCCGCGGTCGGGGAACGCGTACCGGAAGGACCGGCCGTACGGCGTGTCCCACATTGACCATCAAGTGTCCGCCTCTGAGCGAGCAACAAGCGGGATCCCGGTCCAAGATCGAGGTGGCCGCGGGACCCTCGTCGCGGCCGGACGCTCCACTGCGGGGCCGTACGGAAGGGAGCTGGCATGGACAAGCGCACAGCAACCGGAGGTGCCGCCTCTGCGACGATGCGAGCGGTCGTCGTCACCCGGCCCGGCGGCCTGGATGCCCTCCAGGTCACCACGGTGCCTGTCCCCGAGCCACGCCCCGGATGGGTACGGATCAGGGTGAAGGCGTTCGGCGTGAACGAGTCCGAGGTCACCACCCGCAAGGGCGAGTCGGACGCCGACGTGACCTACCCGCGCGTCCCCGGCATCGAGGGCGTCGGCATCGTCGACCAGGCCGAGCAAAAGACCGGGCTGCGCCCTGGGCAGCAGGTCGCGACCATGATGGGCGGGATGGGCCGGTCCTTCGACGGCGCATACGCGCAGTACGTGGCCGTCCCCGCGGCGCAGGTCATCCCGTTCGAGACCGAGCTGCCGTGGAGCGTCGTCGGCGCGCTGCCGGAGATGTTCCAGACCGCCTACGGGTCGCTCACCACGGGCCTTGGCCTCCTGACGGGGCAGACGCTGCTGATCCGCGGCGGCACCTCCACGGTCGGGCTGAGCGCGGCGGCGATCGCCAAGGAGCTCGGCGCGACAGTCATCTCGACCACGCGCAGCCCGGACCGGGTGAGCGACCTACGGGCCGTGGGCGTCGACCATCCCGTGGTCGACGACGGCGCCGTCGCGGACCAGGTGCGCGAGCTGGCGCCGGACGGCGTCGACGCCGCGCTGGAGCTGGTCGGCGGCTCAGTGCTCGCCGACACCCTGCGCACCGTTCGCCGCCACGGCACCGTCTGCTTCACCGGCGCGCTGGCCGGCCAGTGGACGATCCCCGACTTCAGCCCGTTCATGATCCCCAACGGGGTGCGGCTGACCGCCTACGGGGGTGCGGCCACCGATCTGCCCGCGCCGGTCTTCCAGCAGCAGCTGCAGGCCATCGCGGACGGACGGATCACGGCCCCGGTCGGGCACGTCTACCGCGGCCTGGAGCAGGTAGGTGCCGCCCAGGCCGACGTCGAGGCCGGAACGACTCCCGGCAAGCCCGTCGTGCTGCTCGATGACTGACCACCACCGGGGCTTCTCCGGCGCCACGAACCAAAGGACCAGACCGTGACCCATGCCAGTCCGAAGCAGCAGGCGCCCACCGCGATCGAGGTGCGTGGCGCGCGGGTCCACAACCTCAAGGACGTGGACGTCTCGGTGCCGCTCGGCGAGCTCGTCGCGATCGCCGGCGTCTCCGGTTCGGGCAAGTCCTCCCTGGCACTCGGGGTGCTCTACGCCGAAGGATCGCGCCGCTACCTCGAGGCGCTCTCGACGTACACGCGCCGCCGTCTGACCCAGGCCGCCAGGGCGGCCGTCGACAGCGTCGAGCACGTACCCGCCGCGCTCGCGCTGCACCAGCGTCCCGCCGTCCCGGGCGTGCGCAGCACCTTCGGCACCTCCACAGAGCTGCTCAACAGCCTGCGGCTGATCTTCTCCCGGCTCGGCCATCACCAGTGCCCCAACGGCCACCGGCTCGAGCCCACGCTGGACGTCGCGCTCGACCTGCCGCTGACCTGCCCGGAGTGCGGCGTCCAGTTCGGCCCGCCGGGCGCCGAGTCGTACGCGTTCAACAGCGACGGCGCCTGCCCGCGCTGCGCGGGGACCGGCACGGTGCGCGAGGTCGACGAGTCGACGTTCGTCCCCGATCCGACGCTGAGCATCGAGCAGGGTGCGGTGGAACCGTGGAAGATGTTCGGGCTCGTGGCCATGCCCAAGGTCGTGGCGGAGCTGGGCGTGCGGGTCGACGTGCCGTTCGAGGACCTGTCCGAGAAGGAGCGGGAGGTCGTCCTCGACGGACCCGAGACCAAGCGGATGATCCTGTTCCCGGCCAAGAACGGGAAGCTGTTCGAGCTCAACGCCAGCTACCGCAACGCGCGGGAGTCGGTGCAGGTCGCCCTGAAGAACGCCTCGACCGAGAAGGGCCTCGGCCGGGTCGACCGGTTCCTCAGCGTGCAGGTGTGCTCGGACTGCGGCGGCACCCGGCTGAGCGCCCTGGCGCGCTCGACGCTCGTGGACGGCATCAACCTCGCCGAGGCCACCGCAAAGACCCTGGACGAGATCATCGCCTGGGTGCCCACCATCGCCGCGACCGTTCCGGACAGCATGGCGTCCATGGCCGACAGCATCGTGTCGCAGATGGTGGACACCGCGCAGCGGCTGGTGGAGCTCGGCCTCGGCTACCTCACGCTGGACCGCGCCGGCTCGACGCTCTCGACGGGTGAGCGGCAGCGCGTGCAGCTCGCGCGTGCGGTACGCAACCGCACCACCGGAGTCCTGTACGTCCTCGACGAGCCTTCCATCGGCCTGCATCCGACGAACGTGGACGGCCTGCTCGGCGTCATCGGCAGCCTGCTGGCGGACGGCAACTCCGTGGTGGTCGTCGATCACGACGTGCAGGTGCTGCGCGAGGCCGACTGGCTCATCGAGATCGGCCCGGGCTCCGGTGCGGAGGGCGGCACCCTGCTCGCCACCGGCACGGTGGCCGATCTGGGTAGGAACCCCGCCTCGCTCATCGGGGGCTTCCTGACCGGCGTCGAACAGGTGCGCGGGCGCGAGCGTGCGGAGGCCGGCCAGATGTTCGCGCTCGGACGCCTGCACCTCGAGACGGATCCAGTGCACACGGTCCATGCGCTGGAGCTCGACGTGCCCCGAGGCCGGCTGACGGCGGTCACCGGGGTGTCCGGGTCCGGCAAGACGACCCTGGTCCTCGAGAGCCTCGTGCCCGCGCTCCGAGCGCAGGCCGCGGACGAGGCGCTGCCTGCGCACGTACGGAAGGTCGACGCGGCCGGCGTCACGAGGGTCAACCTGATCGACGCCTCGCCGATCGGCATCAACGTGCGTTCGACCGTCGCCACCTACAGCGGCGTCCTGGACGACCTGCGCCGCGCCTACGCCGCCACGCCCGATGCCGGCCGGCTGGGCCTGAAGGCGGGCGCCTTCTCCTACAACACCGGTTCGCTGCGCTGCCCCACGTGCCAGGGCACCGGCCAGATCTCCCTCGACGTGCAGTTCCTTCCCGACGTCGACATCGTCTGCACCGACTGCGGCGGGAGCCGCTACTCGAGCGACGCCGACCAGGTCCGGCGCTCCCCCGGGCGCGGCGGTGACGGCGACGGGCTCACCCTGCCGGAGCTGCTCGCGCTCACGGTCGACCAGGCGCTCGAGCACACCGGCGGCCTCAAGAAGGTCCAGGCCCGGCTCCAGACCCTCACCGACCTCGGCCTGGGCTACCTCACTCTCGGTGAGTCCACACCCGCGCTCTCCGGCGGCGAGGCGCAGCGGCTCAAGCTCGCCGCGGAGCTCGACCGCGACCAGGACGACGCGATCTTCGTCTTCGACGAGCCGACGGTCGGCCTGCACCCACTGGACGTACGTGTCCTGCTCGGCGTGCTGCAGCGACTCGTCGACAACGGTGCGACCGTCCTGGTCATCGAGCACGACCTCGACGTCATCACGAGTGCCGACCATGTCATCGATCTCGGTCCCGGCGGCGGGGCAGCGGGCGGCCGCATCGTCGCCGCCGGCACGCCTGAGCAGATCGCCCGCTCCGAGGCCAGCGCCACCGGCCGCTACCTGCGACCGCTCGTCGACCGGGAGAACTCGTGACCAGCACCGGACCTGACCTCCAGCAGACCGCCCGCGAGGCGGCCGAGGACCTCCGCGGCACGACCAGCGGACGGCCCTTCGTCGAGAAGCTCAACGTGTACAAGGTCGCCGGCAAGGTCTTCCTCATCGTCACCGACGACCCGGACGAACCCATCATCACCGTGAAGGCCGACCCCGACCGTGGAGATGCCCTGCGGCGCGCGCACCCCACGATCACACCCGGCCGGTACCTCGACAAGCGACACTGGATAAGCGTCGGACCTGGCCCGGAGATCACTGCCGAGCTGGTGCGGGAGCTCGTCAACCTCTCCTACGACGACGTCCTGGACAACGTCCCGCGCGACCAGCGGCCGTAGAGGGCGTCCAAGACTGCTCGCGCCGCCTCAGCCGAGGTTGCGTGAGCGGCTCTCGCTCGCCATCGCAGCGAGGACGGCGTCAAGCAGGCCGGGGAACCTTGCGTCCAGGTCGTCGCGCCGCAGCGAGTGCACGATCACTCGGCCCTGCCTGCGGGCGAACAGCACTCCACTCTCGCGCAGGACGCGCCAGTGATGGGTCGCTGAGGACGCGGGGATGTCCGGCAGCACCGTGCCGCACGTCAGCTCCTCTCCCTCGGCGAGGCGCTGGACGATCCGCAGCCGCACCGGGTTCGCCAGGGCGTCGAGGACTCCTTCCAGTCGCAGCTGGGCGCGGTCCGGATGGGTGAGTGTTCGCACCGTTCAACTGTACGATAGTTTGCGTACAGTCGCACTGAGCGGCGCGAAGATCGACGAAGGAGAAGTCATGAGCGCGTACCTGGTGATCGAAGCAACCCCGGCCGACGCCGAACGGTTCGGCGAGTACGAGCGACAGAGCCTCCCGCTGGTGATCAAGTACGGCGGCGAGCCGCTGGCCCGCGACACCGACACGCTCCCGATCGAGCGCGACGATCGGCCCGCGATCGGCGTCATCATCAAGTTCCCGGACAAGCAGGCCGTCCAGGCGTACTTCGACTCGCCGGAGTACGCACCGCTGCGCACGTTCCGCCAGTCCTTCACGCAGGCTCGCGCCTTGGTCATCGAGGACTGAGCACGCCTACTGATGACCTCGCGCGGCCGCTCGACCTCGGTCGGTAGCGGCCATCTGGTGACGAACTCCGATCAGCTCGGCTCGGCGTCGATCTGTTCGAGGACGCGGCCCGAGATCCGCCCGAGCGCAGCGAGGTCGTCGGGGCTGAGCGCGTCGATGACCAGCCTCCGGACCGTGACCACGTGCTTGGGTGCTGCGGCTTCGATGACCTCGCGACCCTGCGCGGTGATCAGCACGAACGCACCGCGGCCGTCCTCTGCGCACTCCTCGCGCGCTACGAGTCCGCGCTTGATCATCCTGGCCACCTGGTGCGAGAGGCGGCTCCGCTCCCAGTCGATCTCCTCGGCCAGGTCCTGGAACCGCACGCGCCCGTCGGTGACGTCGGTGAGCGCGACGAGGATCTCGAAGTCGGCGCCGGACAGGCCCGACTGCGCCTGGAGGTCCGCGGCCAGACGCCTGGAAAGCTTCTGGTGCAGCCGGATGAAGGTGCGCCAGGACTGCGATTCGTCCGCGCTCAGCCAGGGCACCTTGTCGCTCATGGCACTCAGGCTACCGCATAGTTGATGCATCATCTTCTGGCTGATCTGCACGATGGCGGGGGTTCCCGCGCGGCGTGATGACGGCGTTGGGCAGCTCCGGCGCCCGCAGGCGGCCGCCTGGGTATCCGTCGACATCACCGAAGCGCTCGGAGGCGGCCTCCCAGTCCGCCCGGGCCCGGACGATGTCCTCGTGGCTGCGTCCGATGAAGTTCCACCACATGACGATCTCCTCCTCGAACGGTGGACCACCGAGCAGGATCGCGCGCGCCGGGACGTCCGACTCGTTCGTGAGGGTCAGGACACCTCTCCCCCGCGGCGCGTAGCCGAGCTCGGCCGGACCCAACCGGGCGTCGGCCAGGCGGACGTCCCCGCTGTCGACGAGCAGGCCGTGCTCGAAGGCGGGGTCCACGGCGAGGGTGATCACCGCGTGCGGGTCGAGGTCGACCTGGGCACCCAGCAAGGGCGTGAACGTCTCAACCGGCGACGCGTCCCCGGCAAGTGAGCCCAGGAAGACCTTGATCTCTGCCCCGTCGATCCGCACCGGTTCGGGCGCATGATGCTGGAAGCCGCGTGCGGCGTTCCGGTGCTCCTCGGGCAGCGCCACCCACAGCTGCACGCCGTGCAGGACGGCGGTCTCCGGGGTGGACACCTCCGAGTGGCAGATGCCGAACCCGCCGGTCATGAGGTTCAGCTCGCCGGGCCTGATGAGCGCGTGGCTGCCGAGGCTGTCGCGGTGCTCGACCTCCCCGCTGAACAGCCAGCTCACCGTCTGCAGACCCGTGTGCGGATGCGTGGGCAGGTCCATGCCGCCCGACGCCGGGACAGCCACGGGACCGTAGTGGTCGGCGAAGCACCAGGCGCCGATCAGCGTCCGCGCCTTCTGCGGCAGAGTCCGCCGCACCTGCATCGCCCGGACGCCTCCGATGGGCACGTCGCGCCAGGGCAGGACCTCCACATTGCTCACCGGGACCACCTCTCGAGGGATGTCATAGACCGCCGTTCGCGTGCACGGTCTGGCCGTTGACCCAGTGGCCCTCGGGCGAGGCGAGGAATGCCGCCACCTCGGCGATGTCCACCACCTCGCCGAGGCGTTCGAGCGGTGTGGCCGCGATCATCCCCGCCAGGGACTCCTCGGCCTGGTTCTCGAAGAGCATGTCGGTGGCCGTCACGCCCGGAGCGATGGTGTTGACCGTGACGTTCCTGCCGCGCAGCTCGCGGGCCAGGATCAGGGTCATCGCCTCCACCGCGGCCTTGGTGGCGGTGTACGCGCCATAGCCCGGCAGGAGGGCCTTGGTCACCGATGACGAGAACATCTGGATCGATCCGCCGTCGCGCACATGGCGGGCCGCCTGTTGTGCGACGACGAACGAGCCGCGGACGTTGGTGCGGTACAGGGCGTCCAGCTCGTCCAGGTCGGTCTCCTCGATCGTCCCCGTGATCATCCGGGCCGCGGCGTGCACGACCACGTCGACGCCCCCGAACCGCGACGCGGCCTCGGCGAACATCTCGGCGACCGCGACGTCGTCGGCGACGTCAGCCCGGAACGCCGTCGCCTCCGCCCCTGCCTCGACCGCATCCTTGACCGTCGCGGCGGCTTCGTCGGCGTTGGAGGCGTAGCCGACGACCACCGCGTAACCCTGTGCGGCGAGCCGCCGCACGATCCCGCGACCGATGCCGCGCGAACCGCCGGTGACTATCGCGACGCGGGCGCTCACGCCGTCGCCCGCAGCTCGGCGAAGGCGTCCTTGTGCTCGGCGAGCCACTCGGAGAACGTCTTGAGCTGCGGGTTGAGCTCGCGGACCTTGGCCAGGTCCCGGCGGCCGGTGAACTCGTCGGCGAACTCGGCGTAGAACTGGAACATGTTCCCGAGGTCGTCGGCCCCGGGGAACCCGGCCGAACGAAGGCCCTCGAACGGGACCGGGTAGTAGTGGACCGGCTCGCCGAGGAGCTCGGCGAACGCCGCCGCGTACTCGGCGCCCGTCAGGTGCTCGCCCGCGATGCTCACGGTCTCGCCGACGAGCGCCGTACCGCGCTTGAAGATGCCGTAGGCCGTGCGGCCGATGTCCTCGGCCGCGATCCCGGCGAGCTTGCTGTCGGCCATCGCGAGGGCGAGCACGAGGCTGCCGTCCTCCTGGCGCTTGGGCGGGAAGTAGCCGAGGAAACCGTCCCAGTAGAACGTGGTCTGCAGGTACGTGGTCGGGACGCCGGCCTCGCCGAACAGGGCGTTGGCCTCACCCTTGACGTCGAAGTGGGGGACCTTGTACCCGCCCATCAGGGTGGGCATCCGGTCGTCGTCGAGCGGCACGGACTTGCGTGTGTCCTCCAGCGTCGACCAGATCGCGTGCTCGATGCCCGTGGCCTTCGCCGCCTGGGCGAGGTTGCGGGCCTGTGCGTACTCGCGCTCGGGCGAGCCGTGCGCCCAGTAGTCGGTGACGAAGTACGCCCCGTAGGCGCCTTCCAGGGCCGCGACCACGCTTGCCTCGTCGTCGAGGTCTGCCGCGACCACCTCGGCGCCGAGCTTGGCGAGCTCCTGGGCCTTGTCGGAGTCGGGGTTGCGGGTCAGCGCACGGACGGTGAACCCGGAGCCGGCGTCCGCGAGGATCGCGTGGGCGAGCCCGCCGCCCTGGGCACCCGTAGCACCGACGACGGCGATGATCTTCTGCTCAGACATGGTCTTCTCCTCTGATCTGGTCGCGCCCCGCGACCAGTTGGTTGATGCATCACTTATCAGCGCCGAGCGCTGCGTGACATGTCAACTAACCTAGGCCCGGATAGATGACGTGTCAAGCAGATCGCGACCAGGCCGGTGCCGGCTAGGGGCCGACGTGCGCAGGCGCATCACCAGTGCCTAGAGTCGGGACGGACGGCGCACGGCGTGCAGGAACAGGACGGAGGCTCACGTGTCGACGCGGCTACCTCTCCTGACGTCCGACGAGCTGGTACGGCTGCAGTCAGCGCCCGAGTCGGTGCTGACCCCCGCCCTGGCGCGACGTCTGCCAGCGAGTGCGCCCCTGGCCCCGTGGCGGTGCACCTTCAGCGGGTTTGCCTGGGTCCAGCGTTCCGGCCCGGCCGTCCGCGCGGTACTCCCTGCGCCGTTTCGGCGCGGTGCGCTGGGCCGCTGGTTGGTGGCCGCGTTCGTGCACTACGAGGACTCCCCCGTCGGGCCCTATTCGGAACTGCTCGCCGCCGTGCTGGTGCGCGAGAGGTCGCGGCTCTCCCTGCACACGCCCTTCATGGCCGTGGACTCCCTGCCCAGCCTCCGCGCGGGGCGCGCGAACTGGGCGCTGCCCAAGACGCTGGCCGAGTTCGAGGACGGCCTCGGCCGATCCGGCGTCTGGGGAGCCGCTGCCGACGGGTGGTCGGTGGACGCCCGGGCACGCGCGCACGGACCTCGGCTGCCGATGCGAGCGACGATGCAGGGCGTCCAGGTACGCCCCGACCGGACCATCAGCCGCCACCGCGCGACGATCTCAGGATCCGCGCGCATCGCCCGTGTCGAGGTGGACGTGGCGGCACGGGAGTCGCAGCTCGGCTGGATGCCCTCGGGGCGACACCTCGGGCTGCAGTGGTCGCACGCCTCGCTCACGATGTCCGCCTCGTTCGACGGAACTCGCTGACCCGTCCGCCGGATGGCGGCCCCGCCCGGACGGCTCGCTGACCGGCCCGCACTCGGGCCCGGGCCGCTCAGTGTTGATCCCGCGCACCAGGGCCGCGGGCGGACTCTGACCGCGCGCCGGCCCAGGGGCGCCGAGCACGTCATCCCATCCATCATCATGAACCTATACAAATCCTCACGAAAACGATGTCTCACCACAATTGGTTGACGACCATGGTTTCACCCTGCAATGTGTGAGAGCGCTTCCACGATTTTTGCTCGCCAGAAGCGATGCGCTAAGCAGTTTCGCAAGTCCTTACATCACCCTCAATGACGCGGGAACGAGATGAGCCGAGCATCCGACGACGGGGGCGGCTCCGAGAGGACAACGATGTTCGATCCTTCTGCCAGCCCGGATTCGACGGCCCACTCCGACAGAACAGCGCGACCGCACCGCGATGCCCGGCTCAGGTCTGGGCCCCGACGGCGAGGATGGCGCTCACGCATGGCTGTCCTCACAGCGGTAGTGGTCGCGCTCTCCACGAGCAGCATCGTCCCGGCCGTGGCGGCCGAACCGACGCCCGTCGGTGCGGGGAGCTACACGACCGACCAGGTCGGTCCCGCACCCGAGGGGTGCGCCCCGCTCGCGACCGACGCACGTGCGTTCATCACCGACTCGGCCCCTGAAGGGGCAGTGCCGACGAACGACTGGTGGTCCTCCCTCAGCTTCAAGAAGTTCGACTGTTCGATGAGCGAACCACTGCACGCGCACCCCGTGTCGTACAAGCCGTCGCCGGGAGGCCTCGGGCTCTCGTACACCCAGCAGCCCACCCTCTACGGGACCCCCGGTGGGATCGGCGAGTTCCACTACCCGTACAGCCAGGACCTCGTCGTCGGCGTCGCGGGACTCAACGCGGCCGTCGCCGAGGTCGCCGACTGGAGCGACTGGACCGTCACCCCTTCGTGGAGCGACGGAGCGCGTTCCATGAAGGCGACGATCGGGCACGGTCTCCCCCTCACCTGGTTCGAGATGACTGGCGGCGACGCGCGCCTCACCGGCGCGTCGGACCTCCGGGTGTGGCTCCGCGACGGCGCCCGCATCGGGTTCAGCACGGGCGGCGCCGACTACGTCGCGTTCGCGCCGACCGGATCGTCCTGGACGACGTCCGGCAGCGTGCTGAGCAGCAACCTCTCCGGCAAGGGCTACCTCTCTGTCGCCGCGCTTCCGACGACACCCGGTGACAGCGACGCGGCGCGGACCGCCCAGGCGAGCTCGTACGCCCCGTACGCCTATGTCGAGGTGACCGGAACCCGCGCCGACTACGACTACGACGAAGCCACGAGCATCGTGCGTACCACCTACTCCTTCGAGACCGAGGCGCACGAGGGCACCAACGAGGGCACGATCGCGGCCCTCTACCCGCATCAGAACGTGTACCTCGAGGGTTCTACCGGCGACGGGCCGGGTGGCGGCGCGGCATCCGGCCGCGACTACGAGTCGGCGCGCGGCAAGATGAACACGCTGGTCGGAGCGACGTCGTTCACGACGGAGACCCCGTTCACCGGTGTCCTGCCGGAGGTCCCCGCGGTCGCGACCGCAGCGGGTGACGCGAACGCGCGGCTCGACGCCCTGCTGGACGCCGAGGCGGGCGACCCGATGAGCATCGACGGTGGCGACACGTACTGGACCGGCAAGGCGCTCGGCCGCGCCGTGCGGATCGCGGAGATCGCCGACCAGCTCGACCGCACGAGCGTGCGCGATGCGGCGCTCGCACAGATCGAGGCCACGCTCACGGACTGGTTCACGGCGAGCGCCGGCGAGACGGAGCAGCTGTTCGCGTACAACCAGAACTGGGGCACCCTGGTGGGCTTCCCCGCCGGGTACGGGTCGGACAAAGAGCTGAACGACCATCACTTCCACTACGGGTACTTCATCGTCGCGGCCGCCACGCTGGCCCGGTTCGATCCGGCATGGGCGACCGACCAGCAGTTCGGCGGCATGGTCGACGAGCTGATCGCGGATGCCAACAACTTCGACCGAACCGACCTGCGGTACCCGTACCTCCGGGACTTCGACATCTACGCGGGCCACGACTGGGCGGCGGGCCACGGCGCTTTCGTCAACGGCAACAACCAGGAGTCGAGCTCGGAGGGCCAGAACTTCGCGAACGGTCTCATCCAGTGGGGCACCGCTACCGGCGACGACGCCGCCCGCGATGCCGGTATCTACCTCTACGCCACGCAGACGGCGGCGATCCAGCAGTACTGGTTCGACGGGTCCGGTGCGATGCCCGACGCCTTCGGGCACTCCACGGTGGGCATGATCTGGGGCAGCGGCGGCGCGTACGCGACCTGGTTCAGCGGCGAGGCCGAGATGATCCAGGGCATCAACACGCTGCCGATCACGGGCGGCCATCTCTACCTGGGCCTGCGCCCCGACGACGTCGTCGACAACTACGACGAGATGGTCGCGGCCAACAACGGCAACCCGACGGTCTGGCAGGACCTCTTGTGGTCGTATCTCGCGCTCGGGGACGGTCAGCGAGCGCTCGCCGCACTCGACGGGGACCGCGAGTACCCGGTCGAGGAGGGCGAGAGCCGCGCGCACACGTACCACTGGATCGCCAACGTCGCCGAGCTGGGCACTGTCGACTCGACGGTGACCGCCAACTCTCCGTTGGCGGTCGTCTTCACCAGGCACGGGGCGCGCACCTACGTGGCCTCGAACATCACGCAGTCGCCCAGCACGGTCAGATTCTCGGACGGGACGTCGCTCGCGGTGCCGGTCGGGAAGACCGTCACCTCGGGTGCTCATACGTGGAGCGGGGGCGGTGCCCCGGGCGGCACCGACCCGACGGACCCCACGGATCCGACGGATCCGCCCGTCCGTGCCGCGACGACGTTCTACCTGACCGCAGGCGGCGCCCTGGTCACCGCACCCGGCTCTGCTGCCACGGCCGTGCTCGGCGCACGCTCGGGACCGGATGCGGTAGGCGATCCGGGTACCGGGCTCACCGCCACGCTGGACCACGTCACGGGCGACTTCGGCGGCCTGCGCACCACCTTCGATCTCGGCGTGGACGCAGGAGCGAATGTCGGTAACGGCACGCGACTGCGCGTCTCCTACGACCTCAGCGGCGACGGTTCCTTCGACCGCGTGGAGACCTACAGGTACTTCGCCACGGACCCGGTTCCCGGCTTCGAGCGCTACACCTCGGTGAACCAGGCGATGGAGAGCTCCGCGGGCACTCTTGGCGTCCTCACCGACGGCACGATCAAGGTCGAGATCTGGAACGTGCTCGGCAACGCGTCCTCGCTCGTGAACCTCAGGGACTCCGTGCTGGAGGTGCCGTTCGGGCCGTTGACCGTGAGCTGACGGATACCGATGAATGCGATGGCCCCGGTCGGTATCGACCGGGGCCATCGCATGTCGCGGCGCCCCGCAACGAGCCCATTGACACGCCGTCGCAGGCCCGGGAGACTTCACCCGGATGTTAACGCTCACATTCGCTCTCAAGGAGGAGAGACATGAACGCACCTGTGCATCAGCCACGCCGTCGACGTCGTGGCGCGACCCTGTTCTTCGCCGCTCTCGCGGCGCTGGCGGTAGTGCTCCCCCTCGCCGTGTCGGGCACGGTCGCCGCGGCCGCCCCCGGCTCGACGTTCCAGAACCCCCTGGTCGGCACGCCGAACAGCGCCGACCCGTGGCTGGGCTACCACAACGGCAACTACTACTACGCGGCCACGACGTGGACCGGCGACATCTACATCCGTAGGTCGCCCACCCTGGCCGGCCTGAAGACCGCCGCCGAGACCCGGGTGTTCCAGATGTCGCAACCCAACGCGACGTCGAACATGTGGGCCCCGAGCCTGCACCAGCTGAACGGCAAGTGGTACCTGTACTACTCGGCCGGCCCCAGCTCGTGCTGCGGCGGACAGCGCCAGCACGTGCTCGAGAGCGCGGGGTCGGACCCGATGGGCCCTTACACCTACAAGGGCAAGCTCAACCTCATGCCGAACGACGGCTGGGCGATCGACGGCAGCGTCATGACCGTGGGCGGCGCGAACTACTTCGTGTTCTCGGCGTTCACGAACAACGGCAGCTTCGAGTCGGGGGCCACCCAGAACCTGTACATCTCCCGGATGACGAACCCGTGGACGGTCGCAGCCCCCGGCACGCTGATCTCCCAGCCCACGCACGCGTGGGAGACGCAGGGCAACCCGGTCAACGAGGGTCCGACCGTGCTGCAGCGCGGCGGCCGCACGTTCCTCACCTACTCGGCAAGCTTCTGCGCCACCCCGGACTACAAGATCGGCATGCTGGAGCTGACCGGATCGGACCCGCTCAGCAGAAGCTCGTGGACCAAGAACAGCACACCGCTGTTCCAGCGCAGCGACGCCAACGGGGTCTACGGGCCCGCCCACCACACCTTCTTCAAGTCACCCGACGGCACCGAGGACTGGATCGTCTACCACGCGAACTCCTCGTCCTCCCAGGGCTGCGGCACCACCCGCACCAGCCGGGCCCAGCGGATCTCCTGGAACCCGGACGGCACCCCGAACCTCGGTGTCCCGGTCTCGACCGCGACGACCCTGGCCGGCCCGTCCGGCGAGAACAGCAACCCGGGCGCCGTCCCGGTGCGCCGCCTGCAGTCCTACAACTTCCAGGACCGCTACGTCCGCCACTCCGACTTCTCCGTGCGGATCGACCCGAACGTCAGCCCGGCGCTCGACGGCAGGTTCCGCGTCGTCACCGGCCTGGCGAGCAGCGGCTCGGGGTACGTCTCGTTCGAGTCGGAGAACTACCCCGGCCACTACCTGCGGCACGACAACTACGTGCTGCGGCTCGCCCCGAACGACGGGTCCTCGACGTTCCGGAGTGATGCGACGTTCAGGCAGGTCGCCGGGCTGGCCGGCTCCGGATGGTCCTCGTTCCAGTCCTACAACTTCCCCGACCGGTACGTGCGCCACTCCGCCTACGCGCTCCGGATCGACACCATCGGCACGGACGCCGCCCGCCAGGACGCCACGTTCCGGCTCGTCGACTGACCTTCCCCGGCAGACCACCAGACCGACGGCGCCTGGCCCCGCCAGGCACAAGACGAAGGAGTCCACATGACACACGCCGTCCCCACCCTCCAGGCACGCCACAGGCTGCTCGCATTCCTCGCGGTGCTCGCCATCGCCCTGTCCGTGGCCCAGGTAGTGAACGCGCCCCCGGCCCAGGCGGCGACCGCGTACATCTACACCACGTTCAAGGGCGACGCCGCCGCCGACCAGGAGCTGTGGGTCTACACCTCCTCGAACGCGACAAGCTTCAGCACCCTCGCGGACACCAACTTCCGGGGCCCGACGGGCGCACTGCGCGACCCGAGCATCATCAAGTCGGGCGGCACCTACTACATCGCGTACACGGTCCAGTCCTGGACCACGCAGTCCACGCACTTCAACATCGCGCGCAGCACGGACCTGCGGAACTGGACGCACGTGGCCTCCGTCCCGGCCGGCGTCAGCGGCACCGCCTACACCTGGGCTCCCGAGTTCTACGTCGAGGGCGGCACGGTCCGCGTGGTCATCAGCCTCGGCACCTCGGACCACCAGTTCGTGCCGTACGTGTACACCGCCCAGAACAGCGGCCTGACCTCGTGGAGCGGCCCGACCCGGCTCGGCATCCCCGCCAACCACATCGACACGTACATCGTGAAGCGCGGCTCGACCTACCACGCGTTCGTGAAGAACGAGACGTCCAAGTGGATCGAGCGGTGGACCTCGACCAACTTCACGACCTGGACCAACCAGGGAAACCAGTGGCAGCAGTACCACGAGGGCCCGTCGGTCGTGCAGCTGGAGAACGGCACGTACCGCGCCTACATCGACCGGTACCCCAGCGGCGGCATGTGGACCTCCACGAGCTCCGACCTCACCTCCTGGAGCGGCCTGTCCCAGGTCGGCTGCGACGGCTGCCGGCACGGGACCGTCATCCTCGACACCACCTACGCCGGGGCATCCGGTGAACGCGTCACCAACCGGCACAGCGGCCTGGTCATGGACGTCCAGAACCCCAACCTGAACAACAACGCCCGCGTCGGCCAGTACGCGTGGAACGGGGAGAACTGGCAGCGCTGGGCCTTCGAGGACGCCGGTTCCGGCTACCTCCGGATCCGCTCCGTCCACTCCAACAAGTGTCTCGACGTCTCCGGCACCGCGGACGGCTCCGAGGTCCAGCAGTACGACTGCTACAACGGGACCAACCAGCAGTTCACGCTGCGGAACACGAGCAACGGCTACGTCGAGATCGTCGACCGGCGCAGCGGCAAGTGCCTCGACGTCCCCGGACAGTCGACGGCGAACGGCACGATCCTGAAGATCTACCCCTGCAACGGCGGCAACAACCAGCAGTGGCTGCGCGCCACCGCCTGACCTGAGTCGTGGAACGGCGTCGGTCCCATCCAAGGCCCGACGCCGTTCCACGGCCAGGTAGATTCCCCGCATGTCGTCTCGAGAGTTCTATCTGGCCCGGCCCGAGCCGGTGCGTCTCGCACGAGCGCTGCTCCTGGCAGCGGGCATCCTGCTGGCCGGCCCGCTCCTACTCGTCTGGATCATCCTCAACCCGGGCGAGTCCGTCGGCGACGACGTTCCCGGTTACGTCGCCGGCGGCGGCCTGACCCTTTTCGGCGTCGCCGCGCTGGTCAGCGTCATCGTCCAGGCCGTCCGACGACGCCGACAGCCGGCACCCGAGGCAGCACTCCTGCTGGACGACGGCGGTTTCACCGCCTGGGGCGGGCTCCGGGTCCGCTGGACCGACGTCGTCTCCTGGGAGGTCTACCGCCACCACGGCCTCTACGAGCTCACCGAGGAGGAGCGCGACCCGGACGAACCCGACGACAGCCACGACGAGGTCGACGAGCTTCTCGTGTTCGTCACAGTGCAGCACCCAGAAGCGCTCCTCCGGAGACTCGATCCCGACGTGCGGGAGGCCTACCTCGACTCCGAGCTCAACGACGAGCACGGCCGGCCGATCGAGCCCAGGTCGCCGATTCGCTTCGGCGTCGACGGGCTCGACGCCCCTCCCGACGAGGTGATAGCCGAGGTCGAGCGCTTCAGCGGGATGCCGCCGTCCTCACGTCCTGCACGGACCTAGCCGGCGTCTGGCTCAGCTGGGGTCGGTGAGCTGTCGCATCGCGTCAAGCAACGTCGTGTATACCGGGCCAGGCTGCGGATCGTCCCAGTCCGGCGAGGATTCGTCGTGAGCGAGCCCGGCTGCTGCCGGTGCGAACAGCCACCACAAGTTGCCCCATGGGTCGATGAACCGAGAGATGTCGAAGCCACCGTAGAACGGAGAGACTTCGGTGATGACGGTGGCACCGCGACCGACGGCGCGGCGCATGGTCTCCGCGGCATCGATGACGTAGACCTGGGTCAGCGCCGGGGTGAACGGCCAGTCCGCCTTTCGGTCCGCGACCATGATCACCGAGTTGCCGGTGTGCACCTCGGCATGGATGAGCGTCCCGTCGCCGGCGTACCAGTCGGGCGTGTGCGCTTCGCCGTTCTCGGTGCCGTCGAATACCTCGGTCAGGAATTCGATGAATCGGGCCGCGCCTGTCACGACGATGAATCCGTTGACGGTGTTGTATTCCGGAGATGCCGGCGAACTGGTTGATGTGTCCATGCGTCGAAACATAAAGACGGTTGAGGACAGTCACTGGCCTCTAACCTGCCCCACCAGGGCAGCACAAAACTGGGGAGCCGTTCCGTGACTCGCTGACCCTGAGCTGACCGCCCCCCGCCGGCTGGCAGGTTGGCGGACGATGACCATGCGATTGCTGCCAAGAACCCCTCGGGCGTGGCAGCAGGTGCATGGTCATCTTCCACCCTTACGACACGCCGGACCCGAGGCGGCGAGGTGCACGACGAAGGGCGGCACCGCGTCGCGGTGCCGCCCCAGGCCAGAGATTGCTGCCGTCGATGCCCGTGCGGTCAGGTCGTGCGGAGGGTCCAGCGCTGGTTGGTGCCGCCGCTGCAGGCCCAGAGAATGATCTGGGTGCCGTTGGCGGTGGCCCTGCCGTTGGCGTCGAGGCACAGCGCGTTGTGAGCGTTGGTGATGGTGCCGTTCGTGTTCACGGTCCAGCGCTGGTTCGCGCCGCCCGTGCAGTCCCAGATCGTCGCCTTGGTGCCGTTGGCCGTGCCCCAGCCCGCGGCCTCGAGGCACTTGCCGTTGACCTTCAGCTCACCGGCGGCGGTGCGGGTGAACGCCTGGCTGGGACGCTGCACGCAGTCCCACAGCTGCGCCTGCGTCCCGTTCGTCGTCGAGGCGTTCGGGATGTCGACGCAGCGGTTCGACGCCGCACCGACGATCGCCGTCGAGCCGGACTGGCCCGTGCCGCCGAGGCCGGCCATGATGGCGTCGATGATGCCCTGCTGGGTCACGGAGCTGGCGGACCGGTTGAACAGCCCGAACCCGTACTGGCCGTTGGCGCCGTTGTCCCAGTAGATGGTGCTGGCGCCGTACTTCTTCGCGGTGGCGACCAGCGTGCGTGCGAAGTCCTGCCGGTACCGGGTGTTCGCCGAGTCGTGCGAGGACTTGTCGATCGCGCCGTACTCGCCGACGACGACCGGGTACCCGCGCGTGACGAACTTGTCGTAGGTCTTCTTCAGCTGCGAGTCCATGTAGTCCTCCTGCCCCCAGGTGGACTTCTTCGACGCATTGGTCGCGCCCGCACCCCACTGGGTGATGGTGCCGTTCTCCTCTCCGGCAAAGTCCCACGGGGAGTAGTAGTGAACGGAGATCATCAGCCGCTGCTCGTTGCTGGGAATCGACGAGGACCGGTGGTTGTCCGTCGGGATCACGAAGCCGTAGTCCCCAGCGGTGTAGTCGATGTTCGTGTTCCACCCCGGGACGAGCAGCCATCTCAGGTTGTTGTTTCCCCCGGCCTGCCGCACGGTGTCGACGAAGATCTGGTTGTAGCTGTTGATGTTCGAGTAGCAGGGCTGGGTCGGGTTGCCGTACTGCCCGTCGAACTCCTCGTTCATCGACTCGAGGATCAGGCGCTGGTCGTAGGCCTGGAAGCGGGTGGCGATCTGCTGCCATGCCTTCTGGTACTTGGCCTTGATCGTCGTCTGATCAGCCGCGTCACAGATGAGCCAGGAGCCGCCGACACTCTTGTAGCCGTCGCCGTGCATGTTGATCACCACGTACATGCCCCGGTTGTAGGCGTAGTCGACGACCTGCTGGACCCTGTTCAGCCACGCGGCGTCGATCGTGTAGTTCGGGGCGGAACCTATGGCGTTCAGGTAGGAGACGGGGATCCGGATCGTCTTGAACCCTGCCGCGCGCACCCTGTCGATCTGAGCCTGGGTCACTGTCGGGTTGTTCCATGCGGTCTCGCTCGGGTACCCGTTGGAGCTGGCCTCCAGGCTGTTTCCGAGGTTCCAGCCGGCGCCCATGTCGGCGACGATCTGGGAGGCGTTCAGCGGTGTCACGGTGTCGGCCGAGGCCCGTGTCGCCCAGCCGGTAGCGGACAGGCCGACCGCCAGCATCGCGGCGACAAGGCACGTGGTCAGCAGTCTGAGAGGTGCTCGTCTCACTAGAGGCATCGTTGCTCCTTTGATCGACACTCGATCGGGCCGCAGCGGCCTCGAAAGAGCTGCTTGTTGGACTCACCTGCAAGGGCGGTGAGGCTCGGCGACAGTGCCGGCCTCGCCGCTGGTGCGACGAGCTTCTTCCAAGGGGGCCAGTTCACGGTGTGCTCTTCGTTGCGCACGGGTGCATCCGCTTCGACGGGGCCACTCCCTCGAAGCGCTTCAACACGATATGGCTTTTGTCTGAAAGTGCGCAACCCCTGAAGTCTGCCAGTCGGGTCTCCCTGACAGGCCCGGGCGCGAGCGATCGTCGAATACGCCATCGAAGCGCTTCGGTGCCTGGTTCGGAGCGACACGGCCCGCCGCGCGGCCGCTCGTGAACAAAACCGGTGACTCGGGCCGCCGCTCCACGCGATCATGACCGGCATGGAAGAGGTGAAAGTCGTCGTCGCCCATCAGGCGTGCGCGACCCTACGCGTCGGCGACGTGTTCCTGAAGATCGACGGCGACCAGACGCGCACCGACGTCGAGGTCCAGGCGATGGCCATGGTGCCGGTCCCGACCCCGGAGATCCTCTGGCGCGAGCCGCCAGTGCTCGCCCTCGCCGCTCTGCCCGGGACCGCGCTCGGCCGCCTCGGCGAACCGTCGCCCGCGCCGCCGTCGGCCTGGGTCGCAGCGGGTGCCGCCGTGCGGAAGCTGCACGACACTCCCCTGCCCCCGTGGCCCGGCCGGAGCGTCGACGAGCTCGCCTCGGAGCTGGACGCCGAGTGCGAGTGGCTCGTCACCAGCGGCACCCTTCCCGCGGACCTGGTCACGCGTAACCGCGAGGTCGCCGAGGCGGCGCTCCGGCCGTGGACACCGGTGTTCGTCCACGGCGACCTGCAGCTCGCCCACGTCTTCGTCGAAGGTGACGAAGTCACCGGCGTGATCGACTGGACCGAGGCGAGCCAGGGCGACGCCTTGTTCGACCTCGCCATCCTGACGCTCGGGAACGAGGACCGCCTCGACGACGTCGTTGCCGGCTACGGCACCGACGTCGACCTCGATGTGATCCGCGCGTGGTGGTCGCTGCGCAGCCTGGTGGCCATCCGCTGGCTGGTCGAGCACGGCTTCGACCCGGCCGCGCCGGGTTGCGAGATCGACGTGCTGCGCGCCCACATGTGACAAAAAGTTGGGGGGTGACACGGACTTTCACCCCGTGTACCTTGTCTTGACATTAGGACGTCATGTCCTGGTAAACCGTTGGACAGCATCGACTGCCAGTGTTGGCAGGCCCGCTAAGAAGTCTCGGACGCAGTGCAACTGAATCGGAGAACCCATCATGTTTGCTGCAGTGAGCTCAAGAACGTCCCGCCTGGCCAGGGTCTTCCTGGCCATGATCGGCGCAGTAGCGCTGACCCTCAGCCTGCCGAACGTCGCCTCAGCCGCCGTGCTGAACCCGCTTTCCCCGAACGCCTCGCAGTTCGAGTGGAACTACCTGCCGCTCTTCGACTACGACAGCGACAGCTGCTTTCCCGCGGCGGCCATCGACAGCAGCGGCAGGCTGAACGGCGGCCTCGACGACAGCGGCCCCGTCACCGGCCAGTGCCGCAGCGGCCACCTCGGCAGGGCCAACACCCTCTCCCGGGTGAAGTGCAACAACGGCTGGTGCGCGATCGTCTACTCCCTGTACTTCGAGAAGGACATGAGCTGCGCCAACTGCACACCGACGTCGCACCGCCACGACTGGGAGGGCGTAGTGGTCTGGGTACAGCAGGGACAGGGAACCCCGGGCTACGTCTCCGTGTCCCGCCACGGCCAGTACGAGACCAAGCGGTGGAGCGACATCTCCGAGAAGAACGGCACCCGCGTCAAGGCGGTCTACCACAAGGACGGCGGCAGCACGCACATCATGCGGTTCGCCAAGTCCGGTGAGCGGCCGGAGGCCTGGGGCAACGGTGCCTGGGACGAGCCCGCACTGGTTGGCTGGGACAGGCTGGATGCCGGTCTCCGCGACAGGCTGAACGGCTCCTCGTGGGGCGACGCCAACTTCCCGCTGAAGAATGACAGGTTCCCGACCGAGCTGAGCCGGGCCAAGCCGGGCGGCATCCCGTTCGACCCGAACCTTCCCTGACACAGGGCACAGGACGCAAGACGCAGGACGCAACTAACGACGAGAGCCCGGCCACTGGCCGGGCTCTCGTTGTTCGTTCGGACGGTGTTGGTTCAGGCGGTGCCTTCGGCGCCGAGCGCGTCGGTGAGGAGCGTGACGAGAGCCTCGAGCTGGACGTCGGTCGATGACGCGACGTCCTCGTCACCCGCCCCGTCCAGTGCCCTGGCGGCCAGCCCGGACTTGCTGTCGATCAGCTCCGCGATGGTGGAGTCGATCGTCTGGGCGGCGATGATCCGCCAGGCGGTGACGGGCTCGGCCTGGCCGATCCGGTGGATCCGGTCGATGGCCTGGGTCTGCTCGGCGTAGGTCCAGGACAGCTCGGCCAGCACCAGGTTGGAGGCGACCTGGA
Source organism: Promicromonospora sp. NPDC023805 (assembly GCF_040639635.1). Taxonomy (NCBI): domain Bacteria; kingdom Bacillati; phylum Actinomycetota; class Actinomycetes; order Micrococcales; family Promicromonosporaceae; genus Promicromonospora; species Promicromonospora sp. NPDC023805. The sequence goes on from NZ_JBFAAH010000001.1 coordinate 580,775, forward strand.
GGTTCAGCCCCACTCCGGCGGCCGTCAAGGAGCAGACCGCTATCGACACGTCGGGGTCGGTCGTGAACGCGGTGATGTTCTTCTCGCGCGTCTTGGGCGTCTGGTCGCCGCGGATCGAGGCGTAGCCGATGCCGCGGTCGGCGAAGGTCTGCTCGGCCTGGTCCATGACGTCGACGTGCTTGGCGAAGAACACCACCTTGCCGACGTTGCGGGCGAGCTGCGCGGCGTAGTCCGCGGCCAGCCCGGCCTTGGCCTGGCCGATCCGGCGGACCATGCTGAACACGTTCTCGCCGTCGGCCCGCGAGCTCGAGTCCTTCAGCTCGGCCGCCGCGACCCGGCGCGCGAGGTCCAGGTCGATCTCGCCCTCGACGCCGTCGCCCCCGACGGAGCTCTCGGCGCGCGCCTGCACGGCGGACCGGTAGCGGCTCACCAGGCGCTCGGCGAGCGCGGCCTCGGCGGCACGGATGGAGCGGCCCGCCGCGCCGTCGAGCTCGACCGGCAGGTCCGCCACCCGGCGGGCGGGGATGTCGGCGACGACGTCGGCCTTGCGGCGGCGCACGATGCCCATGTCGATGACGCTGGTCCTGGCCGCGGCGTAGAACCCGGGGTCGGCAGGGGTGAGCTCGGTGCCCTCGAGGGCACCGAGCAGCGAGGCGAGCGGCTTCGTGTCGTCGATCCAGCCGAGGAACTGCCAGATCGCCCGGAAGTCCTCGATGTCGTTGATCAGCGGGGTTCCGGTGAGCGCCATCAGGAGCGGCCGTGCGGTCCGGGCGCGGATCCGCTCCGAGACGGCGAGCACGTGCTGGGAGCGCTGGGAGCCCTTGTTCTTGATGAAGTGCGCCTCGTCGACGACCATGCCGCGGAACCCGAGGTCACCGAGCCAGCCGACGTGCCGGTCCAGGAGCTCGTAGTTCACGATCACGACGTCCGCGAACCCGTCGATCCGCTCGCCGTCGCCGTGGACCACGGTCGCCCGGCGCTGCGGCGTCCACATCCCGACCTCGTGCGCCCAGTTCGTCTTCACCACGTTGGGCGCCACGACCAGCAGCGGGAAGGCGTCCGCCGCCTGGGCGGCGAGCAGTGCCTGGGCGGTCTTGCCGAGCCCGGGCTCGTCGGCGAGCAGGAAGGTGCGGTGCCCGCGCGCCGTGGCCTCGACGACCTCGGCCTGGTGCCGCATCAGCTCGCGGCCGTGGCGGGCGGACAGCGAGCGGGGCTCGGGCAGCGGCATGCAGGCGGGTGCGCCGGCGCCGGCGTACTCGAAGGAACGGAACAGCGGCTCGAGCAGCTCCCAGCCGGCCAGCCGGCGGACCTTCGGAGCCACCCGCTCGGCCGCGGCCTCGAAGTCCGGGGCGAGGAACGGGTTCGCGAGCTGACGGGAGATCACCGAGCGGGGCACCACGCGCTTCTCGGCACCGGGCGCCGGCGCGGCCGGCGGGGCGGGCGGCGGCTCTTCCGGCGGCTCCAGGCCGCCGGCGCGCATCATGGTCGCCTTGTAGGCGCGTGCAGTGTCGGAGACCTTGGCGTCCTCGGCGAGCAGCTCGAGCAGCGAGGTGTCCCGGGCAGCGATCCTCGCCAGCAGTGTCGCGACCTCGTCGAGCCGCTTGAGCTGCTGGTTCCGCTTGGAGTCGGTCAGGGCGCCGTCGGTCTTGAGCCGGGCCCGTTCCTCACGCATGAGCAGCGCGACGACCTGGAACTTCGTGCGGACCGCCGGGCGCGTCGGCGGTCTCCGCACTGCGCCGTCGACCTCGCGGGCGACCTCAGCGAGTACAGGAATCATCCCCTGCTCGGCGGGCCGCTGGGCGCGGCGGCGCTGGCCGCCGGAACCGGTCCGCTGGCCGCCAGATCCGGTTCGCGTGCGACCGGACCGGCGTTGGCCTGGTGGTGCCACATCTACTCCTTCGCTGCATCCGTACGCGACTGCGGCGGTACGGGCTGTGCCGAGGACTGGTCGGACGTCGGACAGCCGGCCCGTGAGGCAGGTAGCCCGGGCCAGGGCGCTCCGATCGGCCGCCGGTTCACCGCGTAGCGTCTCCGCCTGCGGCCCGTGCTCACGCCGATGGTGACACGCTGCCGGTCGTCTCCGCGAACCATCGCGGGCACGGTCGTCGTCCGGCTTGATTGCCGGAGAACCAGGAGTCTACCGCCGGACGCCCCAGCTCGGTTCGACGACGGCGGGAACGAGGAAAGCCAGTGCTGCCACCCGCACCGGATGCGGGCAACAGCACTGGCAGTACTTCTCAGCAGAGCCGCTCGGGGCTCTGATCCTGGACCGCGGACCAGCGGCTACGGTTTCGGCGCGGAGCCGCCGTCCGCCCGCTCGACGACGGTCTCGGTCCGGAGCACTGCTCCGTCGTCGTCGAGCTGACGGAGCTCCAGCAGCCTGCCGTCGCTCGGGTCGAGCACGACGACGCTGCCGCCGAGGTCCTGGCTACCGAAATCGACGCTCACCGCGGTGCCTTCGCGGCCGATGGCATCCGTCGTCTCGCCGTCCAGGGTGAGTCCTGGGACCGTGGCGATGGTCTCCCACAGTGCACCGCGCAGCTCGGGCCCGGCCGCGCTGTTGGACAAGAGGCCGGTCGCGGCCGTCCACAGCCTGTGCGGCTTGCCGATGGGCGTCAGCGTGACCTTGCCCTGCTCCGTGAGAGCTTCGCTGAGGGCCTCGGGGTCGGTGGGCAGCTTCTCCAGGGTCACCACATCGCGGTCCGAGGGCAGCTTCTCCAACGTGACGTGGCCCTGCACCTCAAGCCATGCATCCCGCTCGCACAGGTAGGTCTCGCTCACCCCAGTTTCCATATCGGTACTGGTGCACATTGCTCCTTCCGCCATCTGATGGTCGGAGTTGCTCGCCGCCTCGAGAAGGACCTGCTCGGCCGACGCCGGCGCGGTGACCAGGAATCCGCCACCGACGGCAGCCAACAGCGCGACCACGCCGCCCACCACCGCACGAGACCTGGTGCCCCAGCGCCTCGGTGCTTCCGGGAGGGCTGTCCGCGAAGCGGCAGTGAGGTTCTGCAGCAGCTGCTCGGCGCGAGCGCTCTCCTCCGCGTTCAGCCTGCTGGTCGGGACAGGGTTCGCCTCGGTGACCAGGCGGAGCGTTCGATCGCTCATGAGGTGGTTCATGGCAGCTCTCCCTTGAAGGCAGCGGTCAGGCTGGGGGTGATCAGAGGACGGACCGGTTCTTCGACGGAGTCGCCCATCGTGCGCTTGAGCCGTCGGCGTGCCCTGCTCAGCCGGACGGAGAACGCGGCTCTGGTGCAACCCAGCACGGCAGCCGCCTCACGACCGGTGAGCCCGTCCCAGGCGACCAGCGCGATCGCCTCACGGTCGGCGTCGTCCAGCCGTGCCCAGGCCAACCGGAGGTCCAGGGCAGCGGCGCTGAACGACGTGTCGTCCGGGTCCGGGTCCCGCTCGCTGCCCAGCCGCAGCTCCAGGCGGCGACGGCGGGCCTGGGTGCGATGATCGTTCGCAACCAGGTTGCGCGCCACACCGAAGAGCCATGGCCGCACCTCTCGGGGGACTTCCGCCCACCGGTCCCAGGCGATCGCGAACACCTCAGCGGCGAGGTCTTCCGCCAGCGCGGGATCGGTGCGACGGCGGATGAAGGCGAGGACATCCGGGTAGGACGCGCGGAACACCTCGCTGAACACGGCGTCCGGCCTCGGTCTCACCACAGAGTTTTCCTTTGTCTCATGCCCCTACATGGTTCCTGGTGACGAAAGTGCAACACCGCCTTCTCTCAGGCCTCCGCGGTCACCCACTCGGTGACCGCCTGGATGACCTGCGCCTGCCACACGCGACTTTGCGGATCCAGGTAGGTCGGGTCGTCGTCGACGGCGAAACCGTGCTGCGCCCCCTCGATCTTGAGCAGCTGCGATTCCGCGTTCAGCAGTGGCATGGCCGCAATCGAGGTGTCGATCGGTACGAGCGTGTCAGCCGTGCCGTGCACCACGAGCGTCGGTGCCTGGATGTCCCCCAGCACTGTGTGCGGCTGTAGCCAGAACACTTCGTTGAGGAAGGCCCGCCCATGGCGGAAGGTCGGGGCGTACTGGAGGAAGCCCTGCTCGGTGAGAGCATCGGCGTGAGCCTCGTCGAGATAGTCGTCCGACCAGTAGGGCCGGCTGTCGATCGTCCGCGTCTTGTAGTCGATTCGAGGACACAGCATGACCAGGCGGGCAACCTCGTCCGGGCGCTTGGCCGCGTAGTAGGCGCTGATGCCCCCGGCGAAGCTCTGGCCGATCAGCGCAGTGCGCTCCACGCCGGTCTCCTGCCGCAGGTAGGCGAACGCAGCACGAATATCGTTGAGAACTCCCGCGACGGTGAGGTCCTCCTGTGTGCCGCCCGACTCTCCGTGCCCCCGCACGTCGAACCGGAGAGCGGCCGCCCCGGCGTCAGCGAGGCCAGCTGCCATCCGGTCGAAGAATCCCGCCTCGTGCCGAGTGACCCCGCGTCCATGAACCTGCACGACGCCGATCGACGGTGACCCGTCCGGGACCGTCAGGTCGCCGACAAGGTCGAGCCCATCGAGAGAACGGAACCGGACCACAAACTCAGAAGACATCGCGAATCCTCACCTCGACGCAACGGACCAGGCCAGGCTTTCAGAGTCGCCATGTGTGCACCAGCATCAGCGCGCGAGTACTACGAACGACTCGAAGCTTCGAAATCAGGACCGGTGACCACCGCGACGATCGTTGTCCCTGTGGCGAACCCGCCCTGGGCCGCCAGGTCAAAGACTCCGTACATCATCTTGGCCACATACACCCAGTCAAGGCGCAGCCCGTGACGCGCCTCGAAGTCGTCGATGAAGGCATTCAGCTCAGGCGTGGACTTCGCGTATCCGCCGAAGTGGTAACCGGTCTTGATCTCCCAGTTCGCGGTCACTTCTCCGAGCGCCTCATGCTGGAGCGCGGCAACGTCGTCGGACAGGAATTCACCGCCCTTCAGCGAGGAGAAGCCGATCGCTCGTCGCCCGGGCTCGAGCCCCGCTGCGATCCCAGCCAGCGTGCCACCGGTGCCGACACCGCAGCAGATGACGTCGAACTCTTCGGTGATCTCGTCGACCAGCTCGGCGCACCCGCGCACGGCCAGGGCGTTGCTGCCGCCCTCGGGGACGAGATAGAAATCCCCGAACTCCGTACGGAGATCTGCGATCACGTCCGGGTCGCGCTTTCGACGGTAGGTCTGGCGGTCCAGATACGACAGACGCATGCCGTGATCGACTGCCAACTGCAGCGACGGATTGAGAGGGTCATACGCCTCGCCCCGGATCACACCAACGGTGTCGAACCCGTACAGCGCCCCCGCAGCCGCCACCGCCCGGATGTGGTTGGAGTACGCGCCGCCGAACGTCAGCAGCCGCGAAGCACCAGCGGCTTGCGCGGCTTCGAGGTTGTACTTCAGCTTCCGCCACTTGTTGCCGGGAAGGTAGGGGTGGATCAGATCGTCCCGCTTGAGCAGAAGCCGCACGCCGGCTGCATCGAGGCGTTCGTCGTCGAGCACCTCGACCGGCGAAGGGAGCAGCAACCCAGGTACCGGCATGTCGGCAGTGTTGCACGCAGCCGACGTCAGACAGCCGACCGCGACTCCACAACGCCCACTGACGGCGGAGCCGATCTGCGTCAGACTTGCCGGATGGCGAACGAGGAGCAGTCTGGCCAGGGCAGTCCGGAACGACTCGCCGTGGGCGGCGTCTGGCACAGCCACTACACCTACGAGAGCACGGGCCGCGGTCCGATCACGCGGCACCACTATGTGGTCGTCCGGCAGGAGGGCGATCGGCTCACCGTGGAGAGCCTTCCGGACTCCAACGACTCCCCCTTGTCCCTGTCGCTGACCTTGCGCGGACCGATCGCAACGGGCACCTGGGCGGAGCACACAGCCGTTGACGGCTACTACCAGGGAGCGGTCTACCACGGAGCGTTGCAGCTCGTCGTTGATCCAACAGGCCGCACCATGGTCGGCAAGTGGGTGGGCTTCGACAAGGAGCTCAACGTCGACTCCGGACCCTGGGCGCTGGACCTGATGGACGTCGCGACCGACGACGCGTCGCTGGAGCGGTACAACAGGAACCCGGGGACCCGCGCTCCACTCGCCGACGCTCGGTCTGCGCACCCCGCCCCGCACCCCTGACGGTCTACCGGCCCGGTCCGCTAACCTCCCGCTATGGCAGAAGTGGCAGGCCGTGAGGGCGCGCCAACGCAAGGCACCGGATGGTCTCGATGACGTTCCGCTACCCCACCGAGAGCCCGGCGGAAAGCGCGGCCTACTGGAGACGACTGCGGCCCCAGGGCACGTTCGTGGTCGCGGTCGCGATCGTCCTGTTCCACGCGATCGTGGGCGCGCCCTGGTGGTGGGTCGTGGTCGTCACCGCGCTTTCGGCGATCTCAGGTATTTCGGCGTTCACCGTCTGGCTCACCGGCCGACGCTGGGCACGCCGTCTAGCTGCCATCGGGGACAACCTGCGACCCCGCTTGGTCACACTGGGCTTCGCCTTCGGAGCCGCGATCGTGCTGCAGGGAATCGTCGGCATGACACTCGGCACCCGGCCGGCGGCAGCCCTTGCACCTGCGGCCTTCGCCGTCGAATTCCTCATCGCACGGGAACGTCTCCGCAAGCTGGCAGCGGACAAGGGCAAGCGGTAGGGCACGAGCCTCGCGGCGGGCACTGCTCGGCTGACGGCCCGTCTGTCAGGCCCTGACAGACGGGGGTGACGGCCGTGCCCGCGTCGGCGCATGCCGCGTCAGCCTTCGCCTCGAAGCGCTTCGACGCGCCGACATCGGTTTCGACCGTCGACATCACCCGCCTTGCATGGATTCACCTTGAAACTGGTGCTTGCGCAGGCTCCGATCCACGCCCTACTTTGTTGAAGCGCTTCGAGGGAATGGTCCCGCCGAAGCGGATGCTGGGCCGGCACGACCTGGCGAGCGATCGCCGCTGATCACTCAGACTGCTCGACGGGGAGCCAACCGCCCTCATCGAGCCACCCATGCGCGAAGAAGGGCATACCCGTGAAGAGACCCCCGTGGAAGAGGCTCGTCGCTCTGGCGGCCGGGCTGGCACTGTCGGCCAGCGTCGCCGTCCCTGCCGGTGCGCAGACGGCCGAGCGGAGCCAGTCCGACGCGCCGACGTCGGCCGCGGAGATCGTCGCCGCCATGCAGCCGGGCTGGAACCTCGGCAACTCCCTTGACGCCCAGTGCTGCAGCGAGGGCGCCGACGAGACCGCATGGGGCAACCCGCGCGTCGACGACACCTTCTTCAGGGACATCAAGGCCGAAGGCTTCAACTCGGTCCGCATCCCGGTGAGCTGGGGCAACCACACCGGTCCCGCGCCCGACTACACGGTCGAGCCCAAGACCATGGAGCGCGTGCAGGAGATCGTGGACCTCGCCCTGGCTGAGGACCTCTACGTCATGATCAACACGCACCACGACTCATGGCAGTGGCTCACCCACATGCCCACGAAGCACGACGAGGTGATGGCCCAGTACGACGCCACCTGGACCCAGATCGCGGACGCCTTCAAGGACTACCCGCGTGAGCTGATGTTCGAGTCGGTCAACGAGGTGAGCTTCACCGGCACCTCGGGCAACGAGGAGAGCCACCGTCACATCGCCGAGCTGAACAGCTCGTTCCACGAGATCGTGCGCTCCTCGGGAGGCGAGAACGCCGATCGCCTGCTGGTCCTGCCGACGATCAACACCGGAGCCGACCAGGTCCACATGGACGCTCTCGCCGCCGAGATCGAGGCGCTCGACGACCCGATGCTGGCCGCCACCACCCACAACTACGGGTTCTGGCCGTTCAGCGTCAACGTCGCCGGCTACACCACCTATAACGAGGAGGTGCAGGGCCTGCTGGAGGAGAGCTTCCAGAGCCAGGTCGACACCTTCGTCTCGAAGGGCATCCCGGTCATCATCGGCGAGTACGGCCTGCTCGACAACTACGACAACAAGGTCGAGCGCGGCGAGTACCTGAAGTTCTTCGAGCACTTCGGCCACCTGGCCCGCACCTCTGGCATCACGACCATGTGGTGGGACAACGGCACGCACTTCGACCGCTTCATGCGCGAGTGGCGCGACGAGGAGCAGTTCGGCTACATCACCAGGGGCTGGACCGGTCGCTCGGGCACCGCGTCGTCCGACCTCGTGTTCGTCGACTCGTCCGGCAAGATCAAAGACCGCTCGGTCACTCTGAACCTCAACGGCCTCAAGTTCAAGAAGCTGAAGTTCGGGAACACCACGCTGCGGTCCGGCAGCGACTACACCCGGTACGGCAACAAGCTCACGCTCAAGGCGAAGCTGCTGAAAAGCGTCCTCGGCGACCGGGAGATCGGGTCGAGCGCGGAGCTGCAGGTCGTCTTCTCCGGCGGCATGCCGTGGAAGCTGCACGTGATCACCTCAGAGGACCCGGCCATTGAGGGCGCCGCCGGCACCAACGAGTCGCTGGTGATCCCGGCTACGTTCAACGGCAACCAGCTCGCCACGATGGAGTCGGTGTACGACGACGGCACCGGGGCCGGGCACCACAACTGGACCACGTTCCCGGAGTTCTGGGACGACTTCCGGCCCGACTACGAGGCCGGGACCATCACGCTGACCAAGCGCTACCTGGACAGCCTCAAGGACGGCGAGCCCGTGTCCCTGACGTTCCACTTCCGGAGCGGCCAGACCCTGGAGTACACGGTCACCCGTAACGGCAGCGCCGTCACCGGCGCTGCCTGACCCGCACACACCTTCGGGGGCGGCGCGTTCGTGCCGCCCCCGAAGGCTTGTCGTCCTCGACACCGACTGCTCCGCTGGCTGTAACGCGCGGCCCTCGCGGGTCCGTACGCTACGTTGCATCGCACCTGGTCACGAACCGAAAGGCACCTTCGATGCACGTCACGATGAATCTACGCAAGGCCCTGCGCGCGAGTACCGCGGCGACTCTCGGCGCCGGGCTTGTGGTCGCTCTCGGCCTCTCGCCCCTGACCCCCACGGCCACGGCGGCGACGACGTACTGGACGTTCGACAACGCGGTCCGTGGCTGCCTCGAGTCGACGGCGTCCGGCTCGGTCTTCGAAACCGCCTGTGTGAGCGGCGACCCGTCACAGGACTGGTATTGGATCGGGACTGCCGACTCCGGCGGTCGCCGGATGCTGGCCAGCCGTATCAGCGGCCGCTGCCTGATGACGGACATCGAGTCCGGCACCACGCACGCGAACGCGGTGTGGACGAGCTTCACCTGTGACTCCGGCGCCCCGGGACAGCGCTGGAGCTTCGACTACGGCGACGAATTCGAGGCCTTCGGGAATTTCAAGAACGGCCTGGGTACGAGCCTCCGAACGTCGCCGGGGGCAGGTCGGGCCGTCTACAGCGACCGGCTGCAGGAAGATTCCACCTGGTACTACTGGTCGACCTCCCTGACGTCCTGACGGACATCGTGGGGCCGGTGCGGCGGCGTCGTGGTGGGCGGATGCACTGCTCGACGCCGGCGCGGACGTCGTCATGACCGAGTGGCCCGGGGACCACGGCGACCCGTTCTGGCAGGCCGAGTTCCCGCTGATGGTCGCCTGGGCGTTTCAGCGCTGAAGGCTCGACCGCGCCGTCGCCCGTCCCGTCAGGTGTCGCCGCCGGGCGGCCTCGTGCCGTCGCCGGTGACGTCGTCCTCGGGCGCGGGAGTGGCCCGCACCATCGCGAACACCGGGAAGAACGCCGCACCGAGCGCGATGCCGACAGCGAGGTTGTCCAGCGCCAGGCCGAGGGCTATCCCGATGCTCATACCGAGCGCGATGCCGGCGCCCCAGTTCCGGCCGGCGGGCGACGCGGTGCGGTTGCCGCTCTGATCGTCCGGTGCGGTGTTTGCCATGCCCCTAACGTAGGCAGGTGGTGGTACCTACGTCCTCCCCCCGGAGGCTGATATTCCACTGCCTCTCCCCCTGTTGGCCTACTCCGTTCGGGCCTACTCCGTCGGAACGTCACCCCGCAGCCGCTCCGCCAGCCCGCTCGCGCGGCGCGCCCGCCGCAGCACGGCCGCCCGCACCGCCTCCGGCGTCCCGACGACCCGGACCCGTCGCCGCGCCCGCGTCACCGCCGTGTAGAACAGCTCGCGCGTGAGCAGCGGCGACGTCTCGTCCGGCAGCAGCACCGTCACCTCCTCGGCCTGACTGCCCTGGCTCTTGTGCACCGTCATGGCGTGCAGCGTCTCGACGTCGCCCAGGCGGGAGACCGCGAACGACACGTCGCCGCCGATATGGGCGCGCAGGGTCTCGCCGTCAGCCACCACCACCCCGGTGTCGCCGTTGAACAGGCCAAGGCTGTAGTCGTTGGCGGTGATCAGCACCGGCCGCCCCGCGTACCACTCCGTGCCTACCGCGGCGCCGAGGTAGGCGCCGGAGGCTTCGCCGAGCCGGCGCTCGACCAGCCGATTCCAGTGCGCCACACCCCACGGGCCCTCGCGGTGGGCGCACAGCAAGCGGTGCCGTTCGGCCAGCTGGAGCGCCCCGTCCGCGTCGCCCGCCAGCGCCAGGCCGCGGACGTCGACGGCGTGCCGCGTCAGCTCGTCCTGGAGGGCCGCGAGCCCGGCCGCGTCGTCGGGGTGGACGAGCTCCACGGCGTCGTCGCCCGCGGTCAGCTCGGCGAGCACCGCGTCCGGGTCGCCGTCCTGGATCGCGGCGGCCAGCCGCGTGATCGCCCTGCTCTCCGAACGGTGGTCGGTGACCAGGGCCGATACGACGCCGCCGTCGCGCTCGCCCAGCCCGGCGACGAGGTCGGCGAGCACCGCACCGGCCTCGACGGACGCGAGCTGGTCGGGGTCGCCCACGAGCACGAGCCGCGCGTCGGGGCGAACCGCCTCCAGCAGCCGGGCCATGAGCGTGAGCGAGACCATCGACGTCTCGTCGACCACCACGACGTCGTGGGGCAGGCGGTTGGAGCGGTCGTGCCGGAACCGGGTGCTCGACCCGGGCCGCCGGCCGAGCAGCCGGTGCAGCGTGCCCGCCTGGAGCCCGGCGAGCCGGCGCCGGTCGTCGTTGATGAACTCGGGCCGCCCGGCCTCCGGGGGCGCGTCGAGCGAGTCGGCCACCGCCTCCTGCAGGCGCGCGGCGGCCTTGCCGGTCGGCGCGGCGAGCGCGATGCGCAGGCGACGTCCGCCCGCGTGCTCGGCCTGCTCCGCGAGCAGCGCGAGCAGGCCCGCCACGGTCGTCGTCTTGCCGCGGCCGGGGCCGCCGGTGAGCACGGTGGTCAGACGGCGGGCAGTGGACAGCGCCGCCACGCGTTGTTCGGCGTAGGCGTCGCCCGGGAACAGCCGCGCGGCGCTGTCCTCGAGGAGTGCGTCGTCGACCGCCGGAGCGGGTGCCGCCAGCCGGGCGACGACGTCGTCGCGCACCTGCCGCTCCTCGCGCCAGTACCGGTCGAGGTAGAGCAGGCCGAGGTCGGCCCGAACGACCGACCGCTCGGCGAGCGGGCTGGCCGCTACGCGGTCGAGCCAGCCGTCGGCGGCGGGCCAGGGCAGGGGCGGCGCGTCGGCCGGGGCCCCGGCCGCGCCCACGCCGTCGCCGCCGTCCGGTCCGTCGCCGTCGCCGTCGAACCCACCCAGGTCCACGCAGACCGACCCCTGCCGCACCGCCCGCACCGCGAGCGCCACGGCGAGGCGCACGGTCTCGTCGTCCTCGCCGACGACGTCGGCCGTGCGGCGTGCGACGTGCACGTCGGCGGCGGTGAGCACGCCGGCGTCATTGAAGGTGCGCAGGAGCCCGGTCGCGCCGAGTGCCCGGCGGGCGTCGTGGGGGTCGTCGCTGGTCCAGCGCTCGATGGCGGGCGTCATGCGGCCTGCTCCCCTGCGGCTCCGGCGAGCAGGTCGGAGAGCGCGACCAGGAGCGCCGTCGGCGGCTGCCACGAGAAGACGCCCGCGGGGCTGCCGTTCGCAGCGGAGCCGCCGCCCGAGTCGGGGGTGTCCGGCCCCGCCATCCCGCGCACGAAGAGGTAGAGCGCCCCGCCCAGGTGGGTGTCCGGGTCGTAGGCGGGCAGCCGCCAGCGCAGGTAGCGGTGCAGCACCGCGCCGTACAGCAGGGCCTGCAGCGGGTAGTGCGAGTGCAGCATGGCCTCGGCCATCCGGTCCCGTGAGTAGTCGGCGACGGCGGGGCCGAGGAAGTTGGTCTTGTAGTCGACGACGACGAACCGCCCGGACGGCAGCCGCAGGACTACGTCGATCGAGCCGGTGAGGTAGCCGCGCAGCGTCTGGTCCCCGAGTGCGGGCTGTGCGAGCCGGTCGGCGTAGGCGGCGAGCGGGTCGTCGGCCGGCAGGTGGGTGCGCAGCAGCGGGGCGAGGTCGCCCAGTCTTGCCTCGGCCCGGCCTCGGCCGCCCAGGTCGGCACCGAGGTCGCCGCCGTTCAGCGGCAGCTCGAACGTCAGCTCCCGCAGCCGGTCCGGCAGGCCGATCTCGCCCAGCGTCAGGCCGCCGCCCAGCGGGCCGAGCGGCGTGCGGTGCAGCGGCAGGAGACCCTCGGCGATCGCGGCGGGGTCAGCCTGCACGGGCCACCAGCGCAGCTGCTCCGTGACGTGCTCCAGCAGCTCGGCGCGCAGGTCCGGCGCGAACGGGTCGGCGTCCTCCAGCACGGCGTGCACCAGCGACCCGAACGCGGCGCCCATGGGCAGGTCGGCCATCGGCGACGTCCCGCCGTCGGGCACTGGCGGCTCCTCGACCTCGGAGACGTCGGGCTCCAGGGCGGCCGACTCGTCGTCCTTGCCCGCGGCCTCGGGCTCGCTGCCCACGTGGGGTGCGTCGTCACCGGCCGCGATGAGGCCGCTGTAGGAGGTGCGCCGCCACTCGGTGTCGACGGCACGGTCGAAGGCGCGCGCCTCGAACGGCGGGTGCCCGTCCGCCGGCGCGGGTGCCGACGCCTCTGCGGGTTCCGCGACCTCGGCAGCAGGCCCGCCCAGCTCCTCGAGCAGCCCCAGGACGCGCGTGGCGTAGTCGTCGTCCTTGATCGGCTGTGTGCCCGGCACCTCGCGCGTGCCAGGGGTGCGGCCGAACAGGAGGCGGTGCAGCCCGCTGGTCGGGGTGCTCGACGTCGGCGCCCACCACGCCACGACCTGCGACTGCGCGCGGGTCAGTGCCACATAGAGCTTGCGGAGTTCCTCGCCGTCCTCCTCCGCGCGGTGCGCGGCGCAGTGAGCGTCCCAGTGCGCGCCGGAGCCGGAGACGTCGATCGTGCGTGCGCCGCGGTCGTCGTGATAGAGCGCGATCTCGACCGGCCGCGAGTAGTTGTCGTAGCCGAACGGCAGGTAGACGACCGGATATTGCAGGCCCTTGCTGCCGTGCACCGTGACGATCTGCACGGCCGCGGCGTCGGAGTCCAGGCGCCGCGGCCGCTCGGCGGTGCCCGTGCGGCGCCGCTCGTCGCGGAACCAGGCGAGCAGGGCCGTCAGGCCGAGCGATTCGGTGACGCTCACCTCGTGCAGGAGCTGCCCCAGGTGGCGGACGTCGGTCAGCAGCCGCTCGCCCTCGGCCTGAGCCAGCACCCGGCCGCTCAGCCCGCGCTCCTCGGCGGCCTCCAACAGGGCGGCCACACCCCGGTGCCGGAGCAGGATCGCCCAGCCACGCAGGGTGTCGGCGTCGTGGGCGGTCAGGGCCTCGCCCCCCTCGTCGAGGTCGGCGGCAGTGCGGCCGAGGAACGACGTGAGGGCTGCCGCGCGCACCAGGCCCGAACGGTGCGGGGACTCCAGCGCCTCCAGCAGCGTCAGCCACTCATCGGCGGCGGGCGTCTCGAACACGTCGCCACCGGGCATCACTGCCGCGACGCCGCGTTCCGCGAGCGCGTCCTGGACGAGCCGGCCGTGCACGCGCGCCGAGACGAGGACGGCGACGTCGCCCGGCACCAGCGGGCGCCCGTCCCACATCGCGCCCGAGGCGAGCAACCCAGCGACGTCGGCGGCGAGGTCCTTCGCGACGTGCTGCCGCGCGGCCCCGACCTGGATCGCGCTGCTCCGGACCTTGGGCAGCCCCTCGCGCAGCACCTGCCGCAGCCGGAACGGCGCCGGGTTCGGCGCTCCGGCCAGCCGGCTGTCCCCGCCCTCGGCCGTCACGGGATGCACCACGATCTCCGCGTGGCCGAGCGCCGCGTTGCCCAGCAGCACCCCCAGGGTCTTGACCAGCGGCGCGTCCGAACGCCAGTTGCTGCCCAGCGTCGCCCGGGTGGCGGCGCCCCGGGCGGCGTCGAGGTACGCGACGACGTCGCCGCCGCGGAAGGCGTAGATGGCCTGCTTGGGGTCACCGACCAGGACCATCGCCTGCGTCTGCGCCTGTGCGTCCTCCCGTGCGAGCCCCGCGCCGAAGGCCCGCTCCAGCACCTGCCACTGCACCGGGTCGGTGTCCTGGAACTCGTCGACCAGCACCACCTTCCAGCGTTCGCGCATGCGCGCGCCCACGGCGACCCCGCCGTCTGCAGTCGTCGGGTCCAGGGCGTCGGCCAGCCGCCCGAGCAGGTCGTCGTACGACAGGATCCCGAGACGCCGCTTGCGCCGCTCCATCTCGGCGCGCACCTCGCGGGCGAAGGACACGCGTGCCGAGCCGACGGCGTCGGCCGGGTCGGCGTCGGCGAGCACCGCGCGCGGGTCCTCGACGGCGGCGACGGCGACCTTGAGGGCGCAGGCCCGGTCGAAGGGCGGCGGTTCGGGGGCGCTGCCATAGCGCTGGAGGTAGCGGTCGTCGACGACCTCGACGGTGAGCTCGGTCAGGGACTCGACCAGCTCTGCGCCGGGTTCGGTGTCCCCGGCGACACCGAGCGAGCGCAGCACGAGCTGGCAGAACTGGTGGATCGTCGCGATGGTGGCGTGGTCGAACGCGGCCAGGGCGTCCGCGAGCCGCCGGTGCCGGACGGCCCGCTCGGCGTCGTCGACGTCGAGCAGCGCCGCCAGGACTTCATCGACCGGGCCGGTGTCGTTGCCGGCGAGGGCGGCGGCGAAGGTGCGCTCGGCCCGCAGCAGCGCGCCGCGCACCCGGTCGCGCAGCTCCTGGGTCGCGGCGCGGCCGAAGGTCACCACCAGCATCTGGTCGAGCGGTACGACGCCCTCGGCGACATACCGGGTCACGAGCGCGCCGATCGCGAAGGTCTTGCCGGTGCCCGCGCTCGCCTCCAACAGCGCGGTGCCGCGCGGCAGCGGCCCGGCCAGGTCGAAGACGTCCATCAGTCGCTGAACCTCTCGTTCTCCAGCAGCGGGCTCCAGACGCGCATCGCCAGCGCGCCGAAGCGGGACGTCTCCCCCGGATGCTCCTCGCCGGGCCGCGGCTCCGCGCCGGTCCCGGGCAGCGCTGCCCTGGGGCCGTAGACCCGCACATGCTCGGGTTCGGCGCACTCCCCGTCGAGGCGTCCGCCGGGCCCCAGCTGTCCGGTCCAGGTCTGCCCGCCCCGGAACTGCGCGTCCGCAGGGTCGGCGCGGCTCCTGCGCTCGTCGGCGTAGACCGCCGACGCCCTGATCGGCAACGGCAGCGGCTCGGTGAGCCCGCGGTCACGCAGCGCGACGAGGTCGCGCAGCAGGTCGACGGCCGTATGGTCCAGCGGGCCCTGCTTGGACCCCTGCCAGGTCTTGCGTGACCGCGGGTTGGTCGGCCGGCCGAACGTGAAACCGACCCAGGGCCTGTCGTCGTCGGACGCCGCGAGCGCCAGCAGCCGGAGCCACGTCTGCAGACGCTGCCGGCCGCCGAGCCGGGCGTACGACACCGCCACGAGACGGTCGCCGTGCACGCCGGGCACCGAGCCGCGCAGGCTGCGGCCGCCGCCCAGGTCGACGTCGATGTCCACGACTCGCGCGGGGCTCGCCCGCACGCCTGCGGCGGCGTCGGCGAGCGGGCCAACCTCCGCGGCGATGCCGGTCAGGGGGCGCCAGCCCAGGCGTCCGGGCGGGAGCTGTCCGCGGCGCCACTCCTTCTGGACTGCGTCAGCGGGGGTGACGCCGGACAGCACGTCCCGCAGCACGCGTTCCCCCACTGCCCAGCGGCCGAGCCCGTCGAGCTCGACGGGCAGCCCGTCGTCGAGCGGTTCCTCGTCCCAGGACCGGCCGACGTCGAGGCGCTGGACGAGGAACCCGCGCGCGGGCGAGCGGTAGAACGCGAGGAGGTCGTCGAGGGGGACGACGCCGTCGTCCGCCCCCGCCGCCGGTGCCAGCGGTTCGAGCGGCGCAGCCAGGAACGGGCCCGCCGGGGTGCGCTGGCCGGCCGCGGCGCGGGCTCCGGCGAGGGCCGCGCGGTCGAACGTGAAGGCAGTGCCGGGCACGAGCGCCCCGGGTTCGACGTTGCGCCGGTCGAAGGGCTGCAGCGGGTGCCGGACGGTCACCGCCTGGGACACCGGACGCCCGTCCGGCGTGCGCGCCGTCTCGTCGAGGGCGTCGAGCAGCTCGCCCAGCGGCACCGCGGGCGGACGCTCCTGGCCCGAGAACTCGTCGGCGCCGCTGTACGTCACCACGAGCGTCTCGGTCGCGGCGAGGATCGCGTCGAGGAACAGCTGCCGGTCCTCGCTGCGGGGGTCGCGTTCACCGGTCCTCGGCTCGCGGGCCAGCACGTCGTCGCCGTCGGTGATGCCGACGCGCGGGAAGACGCCGTCGTCGAGCCCCAGCAGGGCGATGACGCGGTGCGGCACGGACCGCATCGGCACGAGCGTGGCCACCGTCAGCGTCCCGGTGCGGAAGTTCGACCGGGTGGGGCGCCCGGCCACCCGGTCGGCGAGCAGCGCCCGCACGTCGGTCAGCCGCAGG
The DNA here is from genome assembly GCF_040639635.1 of Promicromonospora sp. NPDC023805. Classification (NCBI taxonomy): domain Bacteria; kingdom Bacillati; phylum Actinomycetota; class Actinomycetes; order Micrococcales; family Promicromonosporaceae; genus Promicromonospora; species Promicromonospora sp. NPDC023805. The sequence continues at coordinate 597,502 of NZ_JBFAAH010000001.1, forward strand.
GACACAGCGAGGTCCGCCGCGTCGTCTCGCACGCGGGCGAGCTCGCGGCGCACCTGCGCGAGCTGCCACGCGTCGGACGTCGACACGGTGGTGAGTGCCGCGACGCCGTCCTCGAGCGCGGAGAGCCAGTGGTCGAGCGGATGTCCGCCGACGAGCGCGTCGGTGACGTCGCGGAGGCGCTCCACGAGCTCGGTCAACCGGCCGACGAGCTCGACCTGCCCGCTGCCGACGTCGTCCAGGGGCAGGGTGCGTTCGAGCCAGGTGCCCGTGTCGTCCGACATCGCGACCCCCGCGAGCAGCCGGTCCACGCCCTCCTGCCAGGTGCCGGACCCGTAGTCGGCCAGGCCGAAGTCGGCGCGGTGCGCGGCGTCGAACCCCCAGCGCACGCCGGTCTCGCGCGCCCACCCCGCGAGCTGTTCCAGGTCGTCGTCGCGGAACCCGAAGCGGCGGCGCACGGGCTCGGCGTGGGCGAGGTCCACGACGTCGCCCACCCCCGCCCGGCCGCCGGCCAGGTCCAGCAGGCGCATCACCACGGCGAGCAGCGGGTTGGTCCGGTCGAGCGCCCGGTCGGCGAGGCGCACGCGCAGGCCGTGCGCGGGATGGCCCTGCGGCCCCACGACGTCGGCCAGGCCGAACGCGGCCGTGACCAGGGGCGCGTACGTCTCGATGTCGGGACACATGACGAGCACGTCGCGGGGTTCGAGCGTCGGGTCGTCGGTGAGCAGGCCGAGCAGCACGTCGCGCAGCACCTCGACCTGCCGGGCCGGGCCGTGGCAGGCGTGCACCTGGACCGAGCGGTCGGTGGGGTCGAGCGGGCGTGCGTTCGCGTCGCCCACGGCGTCGGCGCGCAGGTCGTGCTGCAGCATTCCGAGCAGGGTCGACGGCGGTCCGTCGTCGCCGTCGTCGCCAACCGCGACAGGCTCGTCCCGCAGCTCGATCGCCGACAGGGTGCGCTGCAGCTCGCGCGTGTCGCGGCCGAGCGTGGCCAGGAGCCGGTGCCCGACGCGCTCGTGGGAGCGGTCCGCGGCCCGGTCGACGGGCCCGCCGAGGTCCTTGAGCGCCGACCACAGCGGCGCAGAGGGGTGCGGCAGCCACAGGTGCACGTCGCGGTGCGTGCCGAGCGCGCCCACCAGCTCGACCTCGCTCGCGGCCAGGCGGGTGTGGCCGAACAGTGACAGGCGCTCCGGCAGGTCAAAGGCGCTGGGTTCAGCCCGCAGCCGCTCGACGACGGCGGCGTGCCGCACGTGCGGCGGTTCGGCGTCTACCCGCTCGGCCAGCGCGCGCCAGAGCGGCGGCTGCCACGCGAGGTCAGCGGGAACCGGCCGTCCGCAGCCGTCGGTGTCGCGGCCCGCGGCCCAGTCGGCGACCAGCGCCGGGCGCTGGGTCGCGTAGCCCGCCATCAGCCGCGCGAGGCGGCGAGCGACGGAGAGCCGGCGACCCCGCCGCAGGTCCCCCTCCTCCCCCGGTATCCCGTGCCCGAGATGCTGGGCGAGCAGCGCGGCCCACGGCTCGTCGAGGCTCTCGTCGATCGCCGCCAGCAGCGGCCAGGTCAGTGCGTCGGGCGCCCACGGGTCGTCGTCGCGCGTGTCCGTGACCTCGGCGAACAGCGAGTGCGGCGAGCGCAGGTCGACGCCGGCGCACACGCCGTCGTCCTGCCCGCCCGCGGCACCGAGGCGGTGACTGAGCCGCTGCGCGAGCCAGCGCTCGACGCCGCGGGCGGGCACCACGACGACCTCGGTCGCGAACGGGTCATCCAGGGGTGCGGAGAGCAGGTCCCCCAGTGCCCGCGCGAGCAGGTCCGTGCGCGGAGCACGATGAAGGACGACCGCCATGGCGCCAACGTATCGCGCGCTGCCGTGAACCACCTTGCGATCGTCCCGAATCACGCCGGGCAGAATCACCCCCGCCGTTCGTCTCGGACGCGCTTTCTCCGGATACGGTCATACCGTGGCAGATCGAGTGCTGTACAAGGCCCGGCGGGTGCGGTTGGTCGTCATCGCGTTCCTTCTCTGCCCGCTGATGACCGGCGCTGCCGTGGTGCTCGGCCTGTTCGCCGTTGACCCGTCGATCCTGAGCGGTTTCCTTCCGCAGTCGATCCTGTACCGAGCTTTGTGCGCGATCATCGGTATCGCCGGATCACTGGTGTTCGGACTGTTCACCGTGGCCGGAATACTGATGGCTCTCCGGTCCGACGTGGGCCTGGTGATAGACGCCGACGGCTTCACCGACTCGTCCAGCTTCACCGCGGCCGGACGGGTGCGATGGGACGAGGTGACCGGCTGGCACATCAACGAGATGCAGGGCCAGCGAATCCTGTGCGTCGCCGTGACCGACGTCCAGGCGGTCCTGGACAGGATGGGACCGGTCACCCGGCTGTTCGGCCGCGGCAACGTCAAGCTCGTCGGCACGCCCGTGTGCATCGGTCTCAGCAACCTGTCCGGCACTCCGCAGGAAATCCTGGGCTCGTTCGGAGAGCTCTCGCAGGGCCGCGGCGCCCACGAAGCCCGGTAGACCTTGTCACGACGGGATGTGGCCGACCCGGACTCGATGTCGGGCAAGGCGCGCAAGGCCGAGTCCTACGGCATCCCCGTGGTCAGCGAAGCTGGCTTCCGACGGATCCTCAGCCGCCACGCCGAGTAGGTGGTCGAAGGTGTGTCCCTCGGAGCACGTCTACGTTCTGGGTGGCTGCTCCCACGGGGAAAACACGCGAACGCCCGGGGGCGTGAAGTGGCGGAGGTTACGGGTGACCACGGTCATCCCGTGCGCCTCGGCGACAGCCGCGATCTGGGCGTCGTCGTACGGAGCGTGCTCCGGGACAGGGTAGCGGGCGAGGATCCGCGCGGCAGGCAGGTCGAACGGGAGGACACGGCCGGCGAAGCCCGGCAGGACGTGCTCCGCGAGCCATCGCCGCAGGATCGCCCCCTGGGCCGGGTCTGTCTGCTCCTTGCGGAGGACGCCGCGCTCGATCTCCGCGACGGTCAGGGCCGTGACGTACTGGTCGACCAGCGGGACGGTGCGCGCCCAGTCCGCGACCAAAGGTTCGCGGTCGGGCCTGCGCAGTGCGGAGACGACGTTGGTGTCCAGGACGTACATCAGAGCTCGGGGGTGCGGGCGGTCAGACCCAGACGCCCGGGCTCGAAGTCGATGTCGTCGCTCTCCGGCATGGCGAGGTAGTCGACGATGCTCGTCGGTTCAGCGACGAGCGCCTCCTCCACGATCGCGCGGGCCTCAGCCTCCATCGACCGGTGGTGCCGGGCGGCGCGCTCGGCCAGGACCGCCTTGGTTCCGGCGGGAAGATTCCGAATGAGGATCTGTTCCAGGATGACCACCTCCAAACGATATCGAGTCAATGATATCGCGCAAGTCAAGGCTCATCGGGGGAAGACCGAGACCAGCTACCGCCGTGTGTCGGCGACGTGGACGTCAGGCCCAGCCGCCCCGCCGTAGGTCGCGATCTTGTACTCCGTGGCAGCCAGCGAGAGCGTCAGCTCCCGGATCCGCCGCCGGATGGTGTCCCGGTGCTCCAGCAGGATGTCGAGGCGCTCGGGCTCGGTCTGCTTCCCGGCGTCGACCAGCGCGACGTAGTGCTGCAGGTCCCGCATCGGCATACCCGAGAGCCGCATCCGCGTGAGGAACACCAGGCGCCGGATCGCGGCGTCGTCGTACACACGGTGGCCCGCGGAGTCGCGGCCGACCTCGACCAGCCCTGCCCGCTCGTAGTAGCGCAGCGTGTGCGGCGAGACGTCGAGGTGGGCGGCGGCCTCGGCGATGGTCATCGGCTCGGTCGACGCGTCGAGGTCGGCCAGGGCGTGGATCACCTCGACCGAAGGCGCACCGTCCTCCCCCAGCGCCGCCAGCGCCCGTGACATCAGCTCGTCCATGGCCATGCCAGCCACCCTAGATCGGCCCGGTCAGAACGCGCGCACGGCCGCGGGCACGCCCGGGAAGTCCGCCGACTCGCTGGCACCGGCCCACTTCTCGACGTCGTCGAGCGCCTCCGTGTAGACGCGCGTGAGGTTGCGGACCGCCTCGGCGCCGAGCGGCAGCCGCAGCGGCGCGTCGAAGGCGCCGAGCACGTCGCGGATGACGGCGGCGCCACGCTCCGGGTCACCCTCCTGGATGCCGTCGGCGTCGGCCATGTTGGCGCGAACCGCCCCGGTCACGGCCGCGTAGGACGGGTCCTGGGCCGCCGTCACGAGCACCTCCGGCGCGTTGAAAGCCGTGCGGAACCGGCTGGGCTCCACGATCAGCACCTTGATCCCGAACGGGGCTACCTCGCCCGCGAGCGCCTCGGACCAGCCCTCCAGCGCGAACTTGCCGGCCGAGTAGCTGCCGACCGCCGGGAACGACATGCGCCCGCCCTGGCTGCTCATCTGCACGATCGCGCCCGAACCGCGCTCCCGCAGGTGCGGCAGGATGGCGCGCACGTAGGCCGCCGGACCGAACAGGTGCTGGTCGAGCATGTCGCGCAGCTGCTGGTCGCTGATCTCCTCGGCCGCTCCGATCTGTCCGGCGCCTGCGTTGTTGACGAGCACGTCGACCCGCCCGAACTCGTCGAGCGCCCGCTGCACGACGGCGGCCGCGGCGTCCGTGTCGCGCACGTCGTGCTCCACGGCGAGCAGCCGGTCGCCGTACCGGGCCTGGAGAGCGTCGAACCGGCCGGTCCGCCGGGCGGTCCCGACCACCCGCTCACCGGCGCGCAGCGCGGTCTCGGCAAGGGCAAGGCCGAGGCCCGAGCTGGAGCCGGTGATGAGCCATGTCTTCTCGCTGGTCTTCTCGCTGGTCTTCTTGCTGTTCGTCATGCCGGGGACGCTAGGCCTTTGAGCACGCTCGAAGGCAAGGTCAGAGCATCTTCCCCCCTCAGCAGACGGCGGGCCGACGCCGGTCAGCGGGGCTCGGCCCCTGACCTGCACAGGCACAAACGCCATCGGAAGCACTCCCTACGTGGTGGAGCAACTGGCGCCGGACGGGCCCGCAAGCGTCGATCGCCCCCTGTCCGATGTCACGTGCACCATCCGTACAAGGAGCCAATGATGGCCAACGGAATCAGCGCGCTCGCCCGAGTCCCGGAGCACCTCGACGTGTTCTGGGTCGAGAACGACGGGCGCGTCACCTCAAGCTGGTGGCACGACGGCCTGCCCTGGTCGGGGAAGTTCTCGCTCGGCGGGTTCTTCCCGGCCGGCGCGCACGTCGCGTCGGTCAGCCGCATGCCGAACCACCTGGACCTGTTCGTCACCGGGAACGACGGGCGGGTCTACACCTCCTGGTGGCACGACGGCCAGCCGTGGTCGGGAGCCGCCGACAACTGGGCGCCGATCGGCGGATTCTTCCCGCCCGGTGCGCCCATCACAGTCATCTCCCGCACGCCCGACCACCTGGACCTGTTCGTCACCGGCAACGACGGGCGGGTCTACACCTCCTGGTGGCACGAGGGCCACGCCTGGTCGGGCGCCGCCGACAGCTGGACGCCGATCGGCGGGTTCTTCCCGGCGGGCGCACCCATCGCCGCCGTCGCCCGGTTCCCCAACCACCTCGACCTCTTCATCACCGGTAACGACGGCCGGGTGTACACCTCCTGGTGGCACGAGGGCCACAACTGGTCCGGCGCTGCCGACAACTGGGCATCCATCGGCGGGTTCTTCCCGCCCGGCGCGCCGCTGACCGCGCTCGCCCGGGTGCCCGAGCACCTCGACGTCTTCGTCACGGGGAACGACGGGCGCGTGTACACGTCCTGGTGGCACGAGGGCCACAACTGGTCCGGCGCCGCCGACAGCTGGGCATCCATCGGCGGGTTCTTCCCGGCAGGCGCACCCGTCGCCGCCATCTCCCGGACGCCGGACCACCTCGACCTGTTCATCACCGGTAACGACGGACGGGTCTACACCTCCTGGTGGCACGAGGGCCACAACTGGTCCGGCGCCGCCGACAACTGGGGAGCCATCGGCGGGTTCTTCCCGGTCGGCGCACCCATCGCCGCCGTCGCCCGGTTCCCCAACCACCTCGACCTGTTCATCACCGGCAACGACGGGCGCGTCTACTCGTCGTGGTGGCACGACGGACAGCCGTGGTCCGGCGTCGCCGACAACTGGTTCCCCATCACCGTCCCGCCCGGTGTGCGCTTCCGCGTCGACCGGATCGTCGCGGACGACGTCCAGGAGGACGGTTTCCTCAGCGACGGCGACGAGCCGTACCTCGTGACCGTCGGTTTCCGCTCGCGGTTCCGGACGGCCGGCAGCACCCAGGTGTTCTGGGGCAGGGACCTGCACGAGCTCGACGACCTCGACGACGCCGGCGACTCCGTCGGCGTCCCGGCGTCGATGGGAGAGCTCTTCTTCCCCGGCATCCAGATCGTGTCGCGGGACGCGCTGATGGCCGGCACCTTCCCAGAGGTGTTCGGCGCGTTCGTCATCGCGCTGGAGAGCGACGCCACGCCGTTCGGCGAGATCCGGGACCAGATCGACAAGCTCAAGGACGCGCTGCACAACGAGCTCACCCGGCTCGTCGAGGGCGGTGAGCTCGTTTCCAACCTCCTCGCCGAACCCGACGTGATCGCGAACGAGGTCCGGGCAAACCTCGGGACAGCCGTGCAGAACGTCATCAGTGCGCTCAAGGTCTCGGTGTGGGAGGGCTTGAGCATCTGGCTCCAGTCCTTCACGGACCCCGACGACATCATCGGGTTCCACGCGCACGTGTTCGCGGGGGTCGACGACTCGCTCGGCCAGCTGCTTCCGGCCATGTCCAGCGCCCAGCTGAACGTGGGACCGTACCGGCCGCAGCCGATCGACGTCCTGATCTCCGGCGACGGTGCCGGCTACCGCGTGCAGGGCAACGTCTCCGGCTGATCTCCGGCCGATCGTCAGCCAGGTCCACGTGGGGATCCCGCTCGGGCGGGATCCTCACGCGTCAGGCCTCTGCGTTCGTGGCGCCGTCCGGCACCTGACGGATCAGGTCGCCCGGTTGGCAGTCGAGGACCGTGCACAGCGCGTCGAGCGTTGTGAAGCGCACCGCCTTGGCGCGGCCGTTCTTCAGGACGGCGAGGTTGGCCGGCGTGATCCCTATCCGCTCGGCGAGCTCCCCCACCGACATCTTGCGGCGCGCGAGCATGACGTCGATCTCGATGATGATCGGCATCAGACCACTTCGTCGAGCTCGGCTCGCAGGGTGGTCGCCTCGCCCTTCAGCCCCACGGCTTTCGCCAGGAGGGAACGCAGGACGCCGACGAGGAGTGCGATGCCGCCAGCGAGCACCGCGCCTCCGAGCAGCAGGAGGGCGACGCCCGGCTGCAGGCCGGTCTCCGTGGTCTGCACGGACAGCCAGAGCAGGAGGCCGAGCGCCAGCACGCCGCTGCCGCCCGCGGCACCGATGATCACGTCGACCCAGCGGAAGGCCTCGGTCGAGAAGACGGTGTCGCGGCGCACCAGCGTGAGCAGCCGCCACACGCAGGCGAGGACCAGCTGAGCGGCCACCAGAGCGAGGATCGCGGTCACCAGGGTCGGCGAGGCGATGTGCGCCGCTTCCGGGTACTGGGCCGCGAGGGACCCCGAGATATCGGGGAGCACCCACAGCTGGGCCAGCAGGACACCCAGGAACATGAAGACGAGGACCACTCTCAGCAGGCCTGTCGCAAGAACGTTCACGGCCACCACCCCTATCGATTGTCAGCAGAAACCTATCGTATAACGATAGATAGCCGCTGCGCCAGGGTAAGGGCCGTTCAGCCAAGGTTCGCCGAGGAGTCCTCGCCCAGCGCCTCGAGCACCGTCGCGACGACCGCCTCGGGCGCGTCCTCCGGGACGAGGTGTCCGGCGTACGCCACGGTGCGGAGGTCCGCACCCGCGATGCGCCGCGCCACCTCTCGCCCGCGGTCCAGCGGCAACCAGGCGTCCTGCTCGCCCCACAGAACCGTGACGGGGCAGCGGATCTCGCCGAGGCGGTCCTGGATCTCGTCGGTGTACTCGTCCCGCATCTGAGCGATCTGGCGGTAGAACGCCGCCTGGCCGACCTCCCCCGTCCACGGCTCGGTGTAGCGCAGCATCTCCGCGTCGGACAGCGTGCGGTGTACGGCGCCCGCGACGTACGCGCGCAGCACCGCGTCGTGGATGTAGGCAGGCAGCTCGACGAACGCCTGCTCGTGCCGGCGGGCGGTCTGCACCAGGGGCGATCCGTGGGGACTGAGCGCCACGGGATCGATCAGGGTGAGCGTCCGGTAGTCGCGCCCGTCCAGCAGATGGGTGCGCAGTGCGGTCGCCCCGCCGAAGTCGTGTGCGACGACGTCGGGGCGCTCCAGCTCCCAGTGCGCCAGCAACTGGTCGAAGAGCCGGTTCTGCACGCCGAGGGAGACGTCCTGGCCGTCCTCCTTGTGCGAGCGTCCGTATCCGAGGAGGTCGTAGTAGTACACCCGGCGCCGTCGCGCGAGGAGCGGAGCTATGCGTCGCCACACGACGGAGGAGAACGGGGTGCCATGCAGCAGCACCAGCGGTTCGCCCGTACCGATCGCATGCCAGCGAACGGGCTGGCCCTCATACTCGAATACTTCGGGCAGCTCCCAGGAGTCGTCGCCGAGCCGGTCCATGTCCAGATCCTTTCGCGTGGGTACCGATTTCACCCTCGCACAGGCGCCGACCTCGTTCAACGAAGAGTCAGCCGGCCAGGTCGGCGTCCTCGAGCTGCCGCACGGCCATCGCCGTCTCCACGCCGTCGTCGTGCGGCACCTGGCGCATCCGGGAGAAATCGACGTAGGCGGCGTCGAGGGGATACGTCGTCAGGCGGGACATCGCGGTGGCGAACTTGGCCATCGAGCTCTTGCCCGGAAGGAATATCGACAGCTCCTCGCGGGCCTCGAAGGTGTGCACCTCCACGTCGTCGGGCAGCGCTGCCAGCGCCCTCGCGTCCGCCTCGACAGGCACGGTCACCAGCCAGGGCGGCCCGTCGGGGCCCTGGCGCTGCTCCTCGGTCCCGCGCGTCCAGCCGCGCCAGGGCGTTCCGGAGACGACGGCGCCGCACGACCCGACGGTCGCGACCAGGTCGTCGACGGCGGCGGCGAGCGTGGCCTCGGCCGCCGTCCAGTCGTACCGGTCGAGTCCGGCGAGCTCGACGGTCACCAGCCGCGACACCACCGTGGCCTCGGGAACCTGCCGCAGACGCGCCTCCGGCCGCGAGCCGATGAGCATGCGCGCGTCGCTGATCGCCTCGTCCTGGAGCTGCCGCTGGGCCGCCACCTCGGCGGCATGCTCCCGCAGCAGCGCAGGCGCCGCGCCGGGCTCGTCGAGGGCACGCCGCACGAGCTTGACGCTCATCCCCGTGCCGCGCAGGACCGTGACCAGCATCGCCTGTTCGACCTGGTCGAACGTGTACGAGCGGTAGCCGGTCTGCGGATCGACGTCGGCCGGGACCAGCAGGCCCTCCGAGTGGTAGTAGCGCAGGGTCTGGGGCGACAGGTAGCACATCTCGCTGAAGTCGCTGATGGTGAGCATGACCCCAGGATCGAGGTTGCAGCAGCCATAAGGTCAAGCGGCCCAGTACTACAGCCGTAGATCGTGGCTCTGACCTGCGGGGCGATATTCCTTGTCGCTGCGGTCGGCCGGAGTGTCTGACCCCAGCGCTAGGGTCGGCATTCACTGAGACCAGGGGGAACCCGCGTGAAGACATTGACCGAAGAGGCCTTCGCGGCCGCCAGCCGGTACATGACGCTCAACGCCAGGCTCATCGACCGGCTCCGCTTCGCTCGCCTGTTCGGCGGCGGACCCGCGGCGCCGACCCGGGAGGCGGTGCGCGCCTACCAGAACGCCGACGGCGGCTTCGGCAATGCCATCGAGCCGGACCTACGTGGCGCGGGCAGCCAGCCGCAAGGCGTCGAGATGGCTCTCTGGGTCCTCGACGAGATCCATGCCTTCGACGACCCGGCGGTCATCAGGGCGTGCAAGTGGCTCCAGGCTCACGCCACCAGCGAAGGCGGGGTGCCGTGGGTGCTGCCGAGCGTGCTCGAGGACGAGCGCGGCCCCTGGTGGCAGCCGCAGGGCGACCCGGCACCGGCCGCGCTCAACCCGACCGCCCCGATCGCCGGACTGCTCCATGCCCACGGTGTTCAGCATCCCTGGCTGGACCGGGCCACCACGTTCTGCTGGGAGACGATCGCCTCCGTCGAAGAAGTCGGGGCCTACGACGCGCTGTGCATCCTGGCGTTCCTGGAGCGGGCTCCCGATCGCGCCCGCGCCCAGGCCGAGTTCGAGCGCTTGACCGAGCCGCTGCTCGCGTCCGTCGCCCTCGACCCCCACACCGGGGGCCACGTCCACTCCCCGCTCGACTTCGCGCCGAATCCGGAGGCGATGGCCTGCGGGATGTTCAACGACGACGTGATCGACCTGCACCTGGATGCCCTCATCGACGCACAGCAGGAGGACGGCAGCTGGAGGCCCAACTTCGAGATGTGGACCCCGGTGGTCGCGCACGAATGGGGTGGCTATCTGACCCTGATGCGGCTGAAGACCCTCCAGGCTTACAACCGCATCGTCTAGCTGTGGTTCTAGCTGGGCACGTGGCGCCGGCGGCGTCACGGCACGCGGAACGTCACCGTCCGCACCGGGTTGTCGAACTCGGTCGTGCGCAGGGACACCTGCACCTCCCACTCGCCCCCGGTCGGGAGCACCACCTCGCCGGCGTAGACACCCGGACCGAGCGAAGCGACCTCGACCTCTCCGAGATCCACCTCGTCAGACGTCAGGCTGAGCCGAGGCGCCTCGTAGCCCTCGGCGGGCTCCCCGAGGGCGTCGGTCATGGTGATGGTGAGGGTGGCCGGTCCGACGGCCGGCGGATCCAGGGCGATCCGCGCGGAGATCTGGCCCAGCACCACCGGCTCCCCGGCGCCCGCGGCCGATTCCTCGACGGAGGCGGCGGCCGTGTCGGTCTCGGGGCTGCGGTCCACCAGGAAGCCGGTGACCAGCAGGACGACGACCAGCACGCCCGCCTCCGCGAGCGCCGTCCGGACGAGCGGCGTGGCGCGCGTCCGGACGCGCGGCAGCAGGGCGTACCGGTTCCACGCGGCGATGGCGACGGCGACCAGCGCGGCGAGGACCTTGACGAGGAGGAGGGCTCCATAGCCGGAGTCGAGGAGCGCGTCCCAGGACCCGGCGATCCGCCAGGCCAGGAACGTCCCTGCGACCACGAGCACCGCGAGCAGCCCGGCGGCCCAGGTCGAGAACCTGCCGAGCACGACGGCGCCGGAGTCGCCGCGCGCGAGATCCCCGAGCACGAGGGCGATCGCGACCAGGCCGCCGAGCCACAGGCTTCCCGCGGCCAGGTGCAGCACGTCGACGCCGATCACCAGCGCCTCGGGCGTAGCGGCTCGCGTGTGCCCGGTGAACGCGGGCGCGGTGACCGCGAGGACACTGCCTGCCAGGACCAGCACGGCCCGGGTCCGGCCGGGGCCGGCGGACGCCGGGAGCGCTCCGACGGCCAGGCCGAGACCCGCGACGACCACCGCGGGGACGACGTACTCGGCCGGCGCGAGCGCCGACCAGGTGGATCCCTCGGTGATCGCCGAGAGCGGCACGCCGAGCTGGTACAGCGCGACCAGCGGCACGGCCAGCCCCCAGCCGAGCGCCGCGACGCCGGCCGCCACCCGCGCGACCCGCCGGAGCCGGGCACGCGAGCGGTCGGCGCCGCCGTCGCGCGGCAGGAACAGGACCGTGAAGGCCGCCACCCCGGCGGCCACGAGGAGGCCCACGTAGCCCAGGCCGCGGACCAGGCCGAGCGCGAAGGGTGCGTCGGTACCGGCGTCCGCGCCCGCCGACGGCACGTCCACCACGTCGCTGGGGGCACCGACGGAGAAGCTCAGCGAGCCGCCGATCGGGTGCCCGTCCTCCGACACGAGGCGCCAGACGACCACCAACGTGCCGTCGCCGACCTCCTCGTCGAGGTCCACGAGGAGCTCCGACCCGCGCACCGAGGCCGAGGAGGCGACCTCCTCCCCGGTCGCGTCGAACACCTTGATCCCGGTCGGGACGCCGATCACGGACTCGTTGAAGCCGAACGTGATCCGCTCGGGGGCGGTCTCCAGCACCGCGCCGTGCGCCGGGTCGGTGCGTACGAGGGTCGCATGGGCGGCGGCACTGCCCGCCGGGCCGAGCACGAGCGCGCAGACGACGGCGAGCAGGAGCAGCCAGCCGCCCGCTGAACCTGAACCTGGCCGCCGCGCGACGAGGAGCCTCATGGGCGTCGCCGTCGGCGCAGCAGGACCGCACCGCCCGCCAGGACGCCCGCGGCCAGGACACCGGCCGCACCGTAGGTGACCAGAGGGCTCCGCGCCTCGGCGTCGGCGGTCGCGCTCCCGGCCTCCGGTTCGCCGGGCGTCACGACGAGGACGGGCGCCGGCCGCTCGAGCCCGTCGTGGCCCTCCCCGTGCTCGGCGACCTCGGTCCAGGCGGCCTCGCCCTGTTCGCACTGCTGGATGACGGGGAAGACGAGCGTCGCGCCGTCGTCGTCGGGCAGGCGCACGGAGAACTCGACCACTGCGTGCTCGGTGTCCGGGAGCGGCTCGCCGGTCGTCCAGGTCAGCGCGTCCGCGGTCTCCTTGACGGCCCAGCGGTCGGTACCGGAGGCGGTCACGTCCGAGACGCCCTCCGGCATCCGGATGGAGATCGCGGTCGTCGCCGACCCCACGCAGCCGTGCGGGATCTCGACCCGGAGCTCGGCCGTCGCGCCCGCCGCCGTGGTGGACGGGGTGATGGTCACGTGCGCCATCGCCGACGTCGCCCCGAGGGCCACGATGCCTGCGGCGGCGAGTCCGGTCAGGGTCGCGCGCCGGACAGCGGTCCTGAGATTCATGCTGACTCCTGGTGGAGATGGTTCGCACACCAAACCAGCGGGTCGAACCGCTGTCAAGAGTGTGAACTCGATGGGCGAAAACGTAGACGATGCGTTCCAGCACACGTACGGTGGTTCATGTCACCGAACCAAGGTCGCCTCCGTGAACACGCCGCAGTGTGCGGAGCGGCCGCCACCGGAGGGAAGAAATGCCCAACATCACCGTCGAGCTGCTGGCCGGCCGCACCATCGAGCAGCGTCGTGAGTTCGCCAAGGCCGTCGCCGAGAGCGCCGTCGAGATCCTGGGCGCCCGCCGCCAGGACGTCCGCATGGTCTTCAGCGAGATCACCCCCGACATCGTCGCCAACGGCGGCGTGCTCGCCAGCGAGGACGAGAGCCGCGCCGCGGTGGTCGCCGCCCTGGCGGACGACTGACGCCCGACTCCCCTTCGAGGTCTAGGTTGCTCCGCTCTGAAACGGTTCAGAACGAAGCAACCTAGACCTCGAAGAGAACTGAGGCAGCGTGGGCCCGGAGGATCCGTCCTCCGGGCCCACACCTTCGCTACCGCAGCCTGAGCGTCACCTTGGTCTCCGCCGCGAGCGCGAGCTCGCTGCCGAGGTAGGTCGCCGTCACCGTCAGGTCACCGTTCCGTGGCCGGGGCACCTCGAACCGGGCCCGACCGTTCGCGATGGCCCCGAGGAGCGTCTGCCCACCCTGGACGGCCAGCCGCACCTGGCCGGTCACCCGGACGTCGTACGGTGCGGTGAGCGACACGGTGACCACCGCCTTGTTCCCGGCGGCCTTCGCCGCCGTGATCTCCATGGTCGGCATCACCTTCTCCACCACTACCCGGACCCTCGACGACGACGCCCGGTGATCGGTGTCGCCCCCGTACCGCAGGGTGAGGTCGTAGACGCCGGGCCGGAGCGAGGTGGCCGGCAGGACGAGGGTTCCTCGTCCGTCCGCGATCGTGGCCTGCGCGAGCTCGGTCTCGCCGTCGAACAGCTCGACCGCGCCCGTGGCCGTGGCAGGTGAGACCGCCACCGAGACCGTGCCCGCCGTGCCGTACGTGACGGGCAGGGCGACCCCGGCCACCGCCGTCACCGCGGGCGACCTCACCGTGATGGTCACCGTGGCCGCCGCGGAGAGGTCTTCCCCGTCGTCGGCCCGGTAGGTGAAGACGTCCTTGCCGGAGAACCCGGCGTCGGAGGCGTAGGTGAAGGACCCGTCCGCCGCCAGCGTGACCTTGCCGTTGGCGGGCTGGGTGACCCCGCCCGCGGTCAGCACGTTGCCGTCGGCGTCCGTGTCGTTGGCCAGCACGCCCGGGGCCGGGAGCGTCAGCGGTTCCCCGCCCACTGCCGAGTACGCGTCGGCACCCGCCACCGGTGCTGTGTTGACCGGCGGCTGCTCACCCTCCTCGACAGCGATGGTCACGGTCGTCGCCGCCGACGTCGCCGCGCCGTCGGACGCCTTGTAGGTGAAGGTGTCCGTCCCGAAGTACCCGCTGTCGGGCGTGTAGGTGAAGGACCCATTCGCTTCCAGGACGACGTCGCCGTTGGCCGGCTGCGTGAGCCCGGTCGCGGTGAGGTCGTCGCCCTCGACGTCGGTGTCGTTCGCCAGGAGACCCGGCGCCTCCACCGTCAGCGACTCGTCCTCGACGGTGCCGTAGGCGTCCGCGGCGCCCACCGGTGCCGTGTTGGAGGCCGGGCCGGCGTGCAGGTCGCCCACCTGCTCGGCGGTCAGCTCGTAACCGAACATCCGGAAGTCGTCGACCAGCCCGTCCCAGCGGGCGTCGGGCCAGCTGGTGCCGCCGAGGAGGTTGGTCGTCGTCTGCCCGCCCACTCCGATGTCACCGATGCTGAGGGTGAAGTCGTTGCGCGTGGCCTGGAGCTCGCCGTCGAAGTAGATCTTCCCGACCGAGCCGCTCTGGGTGAACACCACGTGCGTCCACTCGTTGAGCGGCAGGTCGTTGCCCTGACCCAGCACCAGACGCTCCTGGGCGCTGCCCGGAGTGCCGGGTGCCTTGAACGTCGCGGCGAAGCCGGTGGCCCCGCTGGTCTGGGTGTTGGACTGCAGCAGGAAGAACGTGTCGGTGCTGCTGCCGATCTGCAGCAGCGGCACCCAGGTGGGCAGGGCGTCCGGGCGGGCCCAGACGGAGACGCTGAACTGGTCGTCCATCCCCGCGTCGATGTTGTCGGGCAGCTCTACCTGGTTACCCGTCGACGCGGCGCCGCCGGGCAGGTTGACCCCCGCACCGAACTGCCCGCCAGGCGTCCAGCCGGCCGACCCGGTGAGCGTCGCCGCGCCCACCGAGCTGTCCAGGCCGGTATTGGCCGCCGTCGTGCCCTGGCCCTCGTCGAAGCGGTAGTGGACAGGCGTCCCCTCGCCGGGCGGCGGCCGCTCGACCGTGTGCTTGACGGTCTGCGCGGAGTCGCGCCACCCGTCGTCGGCGAGGAAGCGGATCTGCACGTCGTGCTCACCCGGCGAGAGCGCGACGTCGGTGAACGACACCGCGCCGTCGGCCACATCGGCCTGCCCGCCGAGGCGGGACCCGTCGACCCAGAGCTCGGCGACGCCCGCTGGGGCTCCGCCGCTCGCGGCCGTGAAGGCACCAGAGACGGTGACCGGCTCGGCGAACGGCGACGGGGAGACCGGCTCGACCGTGACCGTGGTGGTCGTGGCGAGCGCGGTGCCGTCGTCGTACAGGGCGGCGATCTCGGTGTCGCCGAGCGTCGAGGAGTAGACGCGGACGTCGTCCATGAGCCCGTCGTACGCCGGGTCCGGGAACCCGTTGCGGCCCAGCCAGTTGTTGGCCGTCGGCCCGACGTCGGTCATGTCGATCGTCAGGTCGGAGCGGGACGCGACGGGATCGCCGTTGAGGTAGAGCGTGCCGGTCGCACCCTGCCGGGTGAACGCGACGTGGTTCCACTCGCCGGCCACGACGTCACGGGTCGGCGTGGCGTAGACCCGCTCCTGCAGCGCGGCGCCCTTGGCCTTGAACGTGGCCGCGAGCCCGGTCGCGCCGGCGGCGTTGGTCTGCATCTGGATCTGGAAGAAGCTGCCCGCGTCCGCGAGCCCGTCCCCGAGGTGGAACAGACCTATCCAGCTCGCCTTGGTGTCGGGTCGCACCCAGAACGAGGTGGTGAAGTCTTCCTCGCCCTGGAGCAGGTTGTCGGGCAGGTCGGCCGCGTTGGTGTTGGCGCCACCGGTGAGGTCGAGCGCGTCGCCGAACACGCCGTTCTCGCTCCACCCGGTCGCGCCCGTGAGGGTCGCCGCGCCTACTGCCGCGTCCGTCCCCGTGTTGGCCGCCTTCGTGCCGGAGCCCTCCTCGAACTCGTAGTGCACTGGGACGTCGGAGGCGCCGGGGTCGGAGCCCACGATCACCAGGTCGTCGATCATGACGCCCGCGCCGGAGTCCCCGGCGGCGATGGTCAGGTCCTGCGACCGGGCCCCCGCGGTGAAGGTGCCGACGTACTTGCCGAACTTGTTCTGCGACGACAGAGCCGGCGCCGCCGACAGGGTCGTCGACAGGTCACCGATAGTGAGGTCTGCCGTGCCGGGTGCGGTGCCGGCGGACCGGCTGTCGCGGGCGTAGCGCAACGAGAGCCGGTACTCACGGCCCGGGTCGAGACCCTTGACCGTACGCGTCAAACTGCCCTCGCTGCCCACACCGAGGTGATAGCCCGTCCCGCCGAGGCCGCCCTGGCTGGCCGCGGCGGCGCGGACGAGCTGGACCTCGCTGTCGACCTCCCACGGGGACATGCGGCCGTTGCCGGGCGCGACGTCGACCACTGCCGGCGGGTTGGCGGAACGCCACTCGGCCGGGATCCGCGGGTACTCGAGCTGGTCGACCAGGTGCGGGGCCCGGGCATCCATCTCGACGGTGGGGTCGATCTGGACGATGTCGGCGACGGACGGCGTGCCGTCCTCATCGAAGACGAACAGCATGTAGGCACCGGGCGGGGCGTACGTGCCGTCGACCGGCGTCTCGATCGTGAGGTTGCCGCCCTCCTGGGCGAACGCCAGGTCCTGGAAGTTCTGGTCGTTGTTGAACCCGTGCGTCACCGACCCGTTGCGGACCAGCGTGACCCGGGAGACCCCGGCGTCGGCCTGCACGTCGAAGGTGCCGTCGTAGCCCACCTTCTTCGGGACGCCCGTGACCTCCGGACGCGCCGCCGGCTGGTCGCCGTCGAACAGGTAGGCCGGGGAGTAGAACTCCACGTCCGTGTAGTTGCGCGGACCCGGCGTACCGCCGCCGCCGACCATCAGGCGGCCGTCGGGCAGGAGCAGCGCGGTCGAGTGGTAGAGGCGGGCGTGCTCGTAGGGCACGTCCACCACTGTCCACTCACCGGTGTCGGGGTTCCAGATCTCGGCGGTGGTGACGTAGCCGCCGTTGCCGTTGTTGTCCCGTGAGCCGCCGGTGACTATCACGTTGCCGTCGGGCAGCACCGTGGAGGTGGCCCAGTGCCGCTGGTGCTTCATCGGCTCGGTCGCCTCGACCACCGGCGCGTCGGTGCCGCCGGTGATGTCGACGGTGAAGCCTGCGCGAGCGCCGGCCGGTCCCCCGCCGTTGGCCCACCAGCCGCCGCCGACCTGCAGGATCTTGCCGGGGCGGTACATGGTCGCCGTCGACGTGGCGCCGACCGGGTTGCCGAGGCCGCCCTGGTTGGCGACGTCCGCGGGCAGGGTGCCCCGGAGGGCGATCTCGCCGTCGCCCGAGGGGTCGAGCTCGTACATCTGCGTGCCTGTGATGTTGAAGACGTTGCCGCTGCCCGGCGCGACGAACGCGCGCGGGTACCACCAGCGGTTCTCGTCGGGCCCGTTGCCGTTCCCGCCGTCGCCGTACGCCGCTGCGCTGGTGGCGCCGTCCAGCAGCTTCCAGGAGCTGCCCTCGTCGGGCGTATAGATCTCCGGGGTCAGGACGCCGGGGCCGCCCGGGCCGCCCTTGAGGCTGCCGCCCTGCACGACGACGGAGCCGTCGGGCAGCGTGGTCCCCGTGGGGTACCAGCGCGGGAAGTTCATCGGGGCCTCGGTGCGCAGGCCCTGGTTCGTCGTGTAGCTCGTGACGCCGAGCGACCCGTCGTTGGGCGCGTTACCGCCCAGGCTGTCGTCACCGCCGACCGTCATCGTGGCTCGCCGGTGCGGCATCTGGACCTGCATCGAGCAGAACAGGTCGGTGTACGTAGTGTTCGTGACGACGTTGTCGCTCACGTTGGCGGTAGTGCGCGGCTCCGCGGGGTCCCAGACGTCGATCTCCATCTGGCCGCCCTGCGTGACGCACGAGTTGCCGCCGAAGTCGTAGGGCGTGTTGTCGGTACAGCCCGACGAGACGCTGCCGAACGACTGAACCTTGCCGTCGGACGTCAGCGCCGCGTTGATCGGGACCAGCGGCCAGGGCGTGACGCCGCTCCAGGAGCCCTGCTCCGCCTTGTCCGGCGGCGAGCAGTCGGCGGGGAGAAGGCCCGTGGAGTACGCCAGGCCGTTCTTCATCTGCGTCCGGATCGGGGCCTCGGCGTAGGCCGTGCCCTCGTGCCCCATCCCGGAGTACCAGGACCGGCCGGCGTCGATCTCCTGGCACCAGGTGATCGGGTGGTTCGTGCCGTTGTTGCCCCCGCCGTACGACGACTCGTCGGCGTTGAGCAGGGTGCGTACGTTGGGGGCCGGGTTGACCAGCCAGTCGTACCACTCGTCGCTGCGCGTGAAGTCGGCGGGCAGCCCCTGGGTCAGCGGGTGCGCGGCGTCCTTGACCACTACCCGGCCCGGGCGCACCGCTGGGTTCTCCGGGTGACCCTCCGACATCGCGCCCACGAGCCGGGCGTAGAACGGGTTCACGTCGTGCTCGCTCTGCCCCACCGACCAGCCGGTGTAGTGCAGGCCCATGAACCCGCCACCACCGCGGATGTAGGCCTCGAGCGCCGCACGCTGGGCCACGTTGAACAGCACGCCGCCCGTCTGCGCGAAGACCACGGAGTCCTTGGTCGCGAGGTTCTCCGTGGTGAAGGCGGCGGGGTCCTCGGTCTCCTGGATCTCGACCGGCTGGTTGTACTCGGTGCCCAGCTGCGTGGCGAGGTCGCGCACGGCCTGGCGGGCCTGGACGTGGGAGGCGTGGAAGTTGGGCTTGTAGAACAGCAGGACCCGCAGGACTCCATCGTCGACAGAGCCGACGGCGGCCTGCGCCGCTGAGCCAGGGGCGGCCTGCGCGACGCCGCTCGCGAGAGGTAGGGCCACCGCGAGGGCGGCCAGCATGGCCGCCAGGCGCGCGGGCGCCCGGCGGGGGCGGCGCGCGGGGCGCCGCAGGTCAGGTCTGCGTAGCAGGTTCATCGTTGAATCCCTTTTCGCACGTGGTTGTGTGGGGCATGACGGCGACCCGGGCGGCCGGCCCGTGCAGGGCCTGCCGCCCGGACCGCGGGCGCACGGTCAGCGCAGCTCGGCGATGACCGTCTTGAGCTCCGTGTAGTCGTCCAGGCCGAACGACCCCAGCTCGCGGCCCCAGCCGGACTGCTTGAAGCCGCCCCGCGGGAGGGTGACGTCGTCCGCGTGCCAGGTGTTGAGCCAGACCGTGCCGGCGCGCAGCCTGCCGCCGACCCGGTGGGCGGTGCCGATGTCCTTCGACCACACGCCCGCCGCCAGGCCGTAGACCGTGTTGTTGGCCGCCGCGACCACCTCGTCCTCGGAGTCGAACGGGATGGCGGTGATGACCGGGCCGAAGATCTCGTCGGTCTGGATGGCCATCTGCTCGGTGACGTCGGTGATGAGCGTCGGCGAGAAGAAGTAGCCGCGGTCGGCGGCCGCGTCGGCGCTGCCCGCGGCGAGCGTCGCGCCGTCGGCGACCGCCCCTCGGACGTAGCCGATGACCTTCTCGTGCTGCTCCTGCGAGACCAGCGGCCCCATGGTGGTGGCCGGGTCGAACGCGTCGCCGACCTTGATGGCCTTGGCCGCAGCGGCGACGCCCTCGATCACCTGGTCGAACACCTCGCGCTGGACGTACAGGCGCGAGCCGTTGACGCAGCACTGGCCCTCGTTGAAGTAGCCCGCGAGCGCGGCGCCGGCGATCGCGGCGTCCAGGTCGGCGTCCGCGAAGATGATGTTGGGCGCCTTGCCACCGAGCTCCAGCGACACCTTCTTGAGGTTCTTCGAGGCGCCTGCGGCGATCTTCTTGCCCACCTCGGTGCTGCCGGTGAAGGCGACCTTGTCGACGCCGGGGTGGTCGACCAGGGCAGCGCCCGCATCCCCGAACCCGGGCAGGATGTTGACGACGCCGGCCGGGACACCGGCCTCCAGCAGCAGCTCGCCGAGCCGGAGCGCGGTGAGCGGCGTCTGCTCGGCGGGCTTGAGCACCACGGTGTTGCCGGCCGTGATGGACGGGACGATCTTGAAGGCCGCCATGGTGAGCGGGAAGTTCCAGGGCACGATGCCCGCGACGACGCCGATCGCCTCGCGGCGGGTGTAGGCGTGGAAGTCGCGGCCGGGCACCGACATCGGGATCGTCGTGCCCTCCATCTTGGTGGCCCAGCCCGCGAAGTAGCGGAACAGCTCGGCGGCCACACCGACGTCGCCCCGGGCGGACGCGAGGCTCTTGCCGTTGTCGAGGGACTCGAGCTGCGCGAACTCCTCGGTGCGCTCGTCGATCATGTCGCCGATGCGCCACAGCAGGTGGGAGCGGTCGCGCGGCGTCATCTTCGACCACGGGGAGCCGTGCTCGAAGGCGTTGCGGGCGGCCGTGACCGCACGGTCGGCGTCGACCGCGGAGGCCTGGGCGACCTGGACGAGCACGTCCTCGGTCGCGGGGTTGACCGTCGCAAAGGTCTGGCCGTCCTTGGCGTCCACGAACTCGCCGTCGATCAGCAGCTGCCTGGGCGAGGAGAGGAACGAGGAGACGGCGGGCAGGAGCTGGGGATTCTCGGACATGAGAGCCTTCCGTGGTTCTGGCGGATTCTGGCGGATTTTGGCGGTTCGGGGTTCGGGGTCGTTCGTGGGACCGAGGCAGGGGGTCGCGGCTACTTGATGATCAGGACCTTCGATCGGTCGAGGGTGAGCGCGACGGCGGCGACGATGATCGCGCCGTAGAGGATCTGTTCCCACGCCGACGGGACGCCGACGATCGGCAGCCCGACGCGGAGCAGCGTCACCACGAGCGCTCCGGCGAGGCTCCGCCACAGCGAGCCGTGACCGCCGGTGATGGCGGTGCCGCCCACCACGATGGCCGCGACCGCGGGCAGCAGCAGGTTGTCGGCCATCGACGGGCTGCCGCTGAAGTTCCGGGACACCAGCATGACGGCGGCCAGGCCCGCGCACGCACCAGAGACGGTGAAGGCAGCGACCTTGACCAGGTCGACAGGGGTGCCGGCCAGCCGGGCCGCCGACTCGGAGTACCCGGTGGCACGGACCCAGGTCTCGAGCGGGGTGAGCCGGAGCACGAGGGAGATGACCGCGACGACCACCAGGGCGACCACGAACGCCATCGGCACCACGCCGCCCACGTAGAGCGTGAGCCAGTTGGTGGCGTCCCGGTCGACCACCCGGATCGGCCCGGCGTCGGAGATCACCAGGGCGATCGCGGCGAAGATGCTCATGCCGCCCAGGGTGACGATGAAGGACGGGATGCGGAGCAGCACGTGGGCGACGCCCTGCAGCGCCCCGATCGCGGCGGTGGCCGCGATGATCGCGACGGTGGTGAGCCCGCCGAGGTCGGGCAGCCACAGCGCGAAGAACACCGTCGCGAGCGAGCAGAGCGCGGCGATCGACAGGTCGATGCCGCCGCACAGGACCACCAGGGTGGCGCCCGCCGCGAGGATGACGAGCGGCGCCGACGTCCGGACCGCTGCCGTGAGGCTGTTCAGGGTCAGGAAGCTGGGGTCGGCGATCGTCAGCGCTGTCAGCAGCACGACGAGCGCGATGACCGGCATGAACGACGTGAGGCGCTGGCCCACCGTGGGGCGCGCCGAGACGGCGGCGTCGGGGGCCGGCGTCGTGAGGACGGGTGCGGACATGGTCAGACCATCTCCTTGACGAGATCGAGCGGGGTCGGCTTGCCGCCCGCGGGGGCGGCGACCTCGGCGGTGGCGCGGCCGTCGCTCATCACGATGATCCGGTCGGACATGCCTATCGCCTCCTCCAGGCTGTCGGCCAGCAGCACGGTGGCCACGCCGCCGGCCGCGAGCTCCCGCATCAGGCGGTACACCTCCGAGCGGGCCCCGATGTCGAGGCCGCGGGTCGGGTGGTCGAGCAGCAGCAGCCGGACGTCGCCCGCCACCAGCCAGCGGGCCAGCACCACCTTCTGCTGGTTGCCGCCCGACAGTCGCTGGATCGCGGTGCCCCGGTGCGGGGTGCGGATCGAGAGCCGCTCGATCCACCTGTCCACCAGCGTGGCCTGCTTGCGCGGCCGGACCACGGGGCCGGTGCAGCGGGCGTGCTGCTTGGTGAGCGTCATGTTGTCGGCCACCGACATCGGGCCGACCATGCCCTCGGTCTTGCGCTCGGCGGGCACGTAGCCGACGCCGGCGGCGCAGGCCGCGCGGGTGCCGGACAGGTCGAGCTTCTCGCCGTCGAGCACCACCTCGCCCGCGGTGGTGGGCTCGGCGCCGAACAGCGCCCGGCACACGTCCTCGCGGCCGGAGCCGTGGACGCCGACGATGCCGACGATCTCGCCCGCCTGCACGTCGAGGTTGACGTCGCGGAAGGTCTTGCCCGAGAGGCCACGCACTTCGAGGCGGGGCCGGCGGGGTTCGCCGGACTGCTCCTCGGACCGCTCGTCGGACCGCTCGTCGGCCCCCTCGGCGCCCCCCTCGGCGGCGGCGCCACCGTGGTAGTGGTCGTCGGACCCGGTGGAGCCGATCATCATCCGGTGCAGCTCGGCCGGGGCGGCGTCCGCCGCGGGCAGCTCCCCCACCGACTTGCCACCGCGCAGCACGGCTACCCGGTCGCAGACGTCGAGCACCTCGTCGAGCCGGTGCGAGACGAAGACGACCGACGCGAACTCGCGCAGCCTGCGCACCTGGGTGAACAGGGTCTCGATCTCCTTGGACTCGAGCACCGAGGTGGGCTCGTCGAGGATGATCACCGGCGGGTGGGACGTGCGCTCCTCGATGCGGAGCACCTTGGCGATCTCGACCATCTGCCGGTCGGCGAAGCTCAGGGTGTCGGTGCGCGCGAGGGGGTCGATGTGCGACCCGATCTTGTCGAGCTGCTCCTGCGCGAGCCTGCGCATCGTGTTCCAGCGGTAGACGCCGCGGCGCACGCCCGGGCCCTCGCTGCCGAGCACTATG
Source organism: Promicromonospora sp. NPDC023805 (assembly GCF_040639635.1). Taxonomy (NCBI): domain Bacteria; kingdom Bacillati; phylum Actinomycetota; class Actinomycetes; order Micrococcales; family Promicromonosporaceae; genus Promicromonospora; species Promicromonospora sp. NPDC023805. Next base: position 620,568 of record NZ_JBFAAH010000001.1, read on the forward strand.
TTCTCGGCGGCGGTCAGGTTGGGTACGAGCGACTGCTCCTGGAACACCATGCCGATGCCATGGTCGGCGGCGTCGACGATGCTCCGCAGCCGCACCTTCTCGCCGCGCACCCAGATCTCGCCGCCGTCCGGCCGCACCAGGCCGACCAGGGCCTTGAGCAGCGTGGACTTGCCCGCGCCGTTCTCGCCGGCCAGGCCGAGCACCTCGTGCTGACGCACGACCAGGTCGACGCCGTCGAGCGCCTTGACGCCCGGGTAGTGCTTGACCAGGCCACGCACCTCGAGTGCGGGCACGGGTGCCGGCGTCCTCGACTCGGGCTGGGTCTGGAGGTTGGTGCTCATTTGGTCACCTGGTTCCTACGACGCTGTGGGATGACGGCGGCGGCTACGGCCGCGACGACGATGAGGCCCTGTACCCCGCCCTGCCAGTAGGGGCTCACCCCGACCTGCACGAGGCCGTTCGTCAGGACGGTCACCAGCAGCACCCCGACGGTGGAGTGCAGGATGCCGCCGCGGCCGCCCGTGAGCAGCGTGCCACCGACGACGGCGGCGGTGATGGCGGAGAAGTCGTAACCCCTGCCCGCCTGGACCAGCCCCACGCCGAGCTGGCTCGTGACCAGCACGCCGGCCAGCCCGTAGAACGCGCCGGCCATCGTGAAGACCGCCACCTTGTAGGGCGCGACCCGCACCCCGGAGAGCGCGAGCACCTCCTCGGCGCCGCCGATCGCGAACGCGTACCGGCCCAGGCGCGTGTAGCGCTGCACGAGCCAGCCCACGAGCACGCAGGCGAGGGCTATCCAGGTCAGGCGGGCCAGGCCGAGGAACCGCTCGACCGCCCAGCCCTCCAGCATCGGGTCGGAGACGTTGGGCTGCACCCCCGCGAACATGAGCGTCGCCAGGCCGAGACCCACCGCCGAGATGCCGAGGGTGGTCATGAACGACGGCACCTTCAGCACGACCAGCGCGAGCCCGCTGAGGCAACCCAGCGCCGCCGCGAGAAGGACGGCGACCGCGACCGCGAGGAGCCCCAGGTCGTTGTCGTTGCGGTTGTTGGCGGCCAGGAGGGCGACAGTGATCGCAGCCGCCCCCATGATCCCTGGAGCTGACAGGTCGATCGACCCCATCATCAGCACGAAGCTGATGCCGCAGGTCACGACCGCCAGGACCGCCGCGGCGTCCAGGACGTTCTGCACGTTCGAGACGGTCCGGAAGTCGGGACTGAGGACTGCGAAGACGCCGAAGATGACGACCAGGGCGATCGGCGGACCGGCATCCCGGAGCGACACCCCCCGCCGAGGCCGGGGGCGCTGCACAGGCACGACGTCGGTGCCGGCTTCTGTGCCGGCCCCTGGGCCGGTCTCGGTGGGGGGTGCCATGGTCACGAGATCGCGCCCTGCGAACGGCTGAAGAGGTTGTCGCAGGCGAAGTCGTCCTCGCTGACCTCAGGGGAGACGAAGTCGGCGACGTTGTCCTGCTCGATGAGGAACTGCTCGGCGAACCAGGCGCGGTCATCGTCGGCGATGTCCTCGGCGGCGAGCTCACCGGTCGCCACGCAGTAGCCGATGGCGAGGCCGATACCGCCCTGCCAGGGGCCGTCACTGGAGACGGTAGCCGTCATGGTGCCGTCCTGGATCGCGGTGAGCGCGTCCGGCACGGCGTCGATGCCGACCACTGCCACGTCGTCCCGACCTGCCTGCTGCAGCGCCTCGAGCGCGCCGAGCGCCATGTCGTCGTTCGCGGCCCAGATGCCCTTGACGTCGTCGCCGTGCTTGGTGAGCAGCGTCTTGGTGACCTCCAGCGCCTCCGCGCGGGAGAAGTTGGCGGTCTGGTCGTCGAGCAGCTCGACGTCCGTGTTGGCCGCGAGCGACTCCTCGAGCCCGGCGAACCGGTCCTTCGCTGCGCCGGTGTCCAGGATGCCCTGCAGCGCGATGATGCCGCCCGAGCCGCCGATGGCCTCGGCCAGCGCGTCGCCGATCTGCTTGCCCGACTCCACGCCGTCGTAGGTGATGTGGGACAGCCACTGGTCGTAGTCGGTGACGTTCAGGTCGGCCGGCTTGTTCCACTGGGTGACGAGGTAGGCGCCCGCCTCATCGGCCCCCTCCACGATGGGCGGGGTGTCGGAGTCGCCGTTGGGCAGGATGTTCATGACGAGGCACTCGGTGTCGCCCGCGAGCAGCTGGCTGATCTGCTCCTGCTGGCGCGTCGAGTCGCCGTCGTAGGTGAGGCGCTCCTGGGTGAGGCCGACCTGCTCGGCGAAGGCGTCGCCGCCGTCCAGCCAGGCGGCCTCGTAGGGGTTGGACTCGTTGCGGACCTGGCCGACCAGGGTCACGTCAGCGGGTTCGCACGCGCCGCCAGCGGCGGCGGCAGCGCCACCGCCGGCCTCTTCGGTGCAGCCCGTGAGAGTGGCGGCCGCCAGGGTGACGCCGATGACGGCGGCTGTGTGTCGAGAGGTGAACTTCATTGTCGATCCTCTTGTCTCGTTCGATGCCGGTATCCGGCGGTGGGACTGATGGGAGGGGGGTGGATCAGCGGGCCATCCAGCCGCCGTCGACGGCCAGGACGTGGCCGTTGACGTAGTCGGCTGCCGAGGAGCTGAGGAATACCGCGGCCCCGGCGATGTCCTCGGCGGTGCCCCAGCGGCCGGCCGGGATGCGTTCGAGGATGGAGCGTGAGCGGTCCGCGTCCTCGCGGAGCGCCGTGGTGTTGTCGGTGGCGATGTAGCCCGGCGCGATGGCGTTGACCTGGACGCCGTGCGGCCCCCACTCGTTGGCCAGCGCCTTGGTCACCCCGGCCACGCCGTGCTTGCTGGCGGCGTACGACACCACGCGCAGGCCGCCCTGGAAGGACAGCAGGCTCGCGATGCTGACGATCTTGCCGTGGCCCCGTTCGACCATCGGCCGGCCGAGCTGCTGGGTGAGGAAGAACAGCCCGTTGAGGTTCACGTCGAGCACGCGCTGCCAGGAGTCGCGGCCGACGGCGACGGAGTCCGCGCGGTCGATGATCCCGGCGTTGTTGATCACTATGTCGACCTGGCGCGAGTCGTTCAGCTCGGCGCTGACCCGCTCGACCGCGTCGAGGTCGCTCACGTCGAGGTCGACGACGTCTGCCTGCACGCCGAGCGCCGTGACCAGGTCGCGAGTGGCGTCCTGGTTGCCCTTGCGGCCGAGCAGCACGACGTCCGCCCCCGCTCGTGCGAGGCCCAGCGCGATGGCCTGACCGAGGCCACGCCCCGCGCCAGTCACCGCGGCGCACCTGCCGTGCAGGTCGAAGGGCGAGCGTGCCGGGGTGGCCGTCCCGGCAGCCGCGTCGGTGGTCACAGGTCCTCCACCGCCACGGGTCTCAGGTCGGTGTAGGCGTTGTTCTCGCCTGCCATCGCCCAGATGAAGGCGTACGACCCGGTACCGGCACCGGAGTGGATCGACCACGGCGGGGAGATGACTGCCTCACGGTTGCGGAGCACGAGGTGGCGGGTCGCGCCGGGCTCGCCCATGAAGTGGAAGACGCGGTCCTGCTCGTCGAGGTCCACGTAGCAGTAGATCTCGGTGCGGCGGGCGTGCAGGTGCGGCGGGAAGGTGTTCCAGACGGAGCCGCTGGCGACGACCGTCACGCCGAACTGGAGGACCGAGGTCTCCAGCTCCTGACCCCACGCGTAACGGAAGAGGTTGCGCTCGTTGGCGGCCTCGGCCGAGCCGAGTGCTACCGGCTCCACCTCGCTGTGGCTGAGCGCGGTGGTCGGGTACGTCGCGTGGGCGGGAGCGGACACGAAGTAGAAGGCCGCGTCGGCGCCGACGAACGACACCTCGCTCCCCCGTCCGACGAAGAGCCCGTCGAGGTGGTCGAGCTCGAACTTCTCGTCGTCGACGACCACGTGTCCGGCGGCGCCCACGTTGATGACGCCGAGCTCGCGACGCTCGAGGTGGGTCTCGGTGCCGAGCACGTCGGACCAGGCGGGCAGGCCGACCTGGCCGGCCCCGGGAACGGCCCCGCCGATCACCATCCGGTCGTCGTGGGTGTACGTGCCCCGGACCTCGCCGCTCACGAAGAGGTCTCCGACGAGGAAGTTCTCGCGCAGGTCCGCAGTAGTAGCAGTCTCCGCAGTGGACGGAGATGTCGAATATCGAACCTGGATCACTAAGTCGCCCTTCGATCTGTGAACTGCGTTCGTCTATGTGAACTTGGCCGACGATAGACGTGACCCGGCTCACGGGTCAAGGGGCGGAAGCCTGTCCATGTATGCGAACTAGCGGTAGTGTTGTTTCACCCCGCTGACCGCCACGGTGGTGGGCAGAGGACAGAGGAGAGCGTTCATGCAGCTTCAGAAGGAACTCCGCAAGGAGCTCGCCGGCGACGCCGGACCGGTCAAGTCCGCGGCCCGTGCCCTGGACCTGCTGGACGACATCGCGGCCAGCGGCCCCGGAACCCAGCTGCAGCTCTCGACCCGCCTCAACATCCCCAAGAGCAGCCTCCACGCGCTGCTGCGGACGATGGTCGACCGCGGCTGGCTGCAGACCGACCCCACCGGGAGCGTCTACCAGCTCGGCATCCACTCGCTCGTGGTGAGCTCGGCCTACCTCGACGGCGACCCGGTGCTGGCCCGCGCCACGTCAGTGCTCGACGAGGTCGCCGCCGCGACCGAGGAGACCGTGCACCTCGGCCGCCTCGACGGCTCCGACGTCATCTACACCGCCAAGCGCGAGTCGGTGCACCCGCTGCGCATGCACTCCGCCGTCGGACGCCGCCTCCCGGCGTACGCCACCTCGCTGGGGCGCGCCCTGCTCGCCGAGATGCCTGCCGAGTCGCGGGGCGATCTCGTGCCGGAGTCGATCGCCGCGATCACGCCGAAGACCACAACCGACAAGGACGCCGTGCTCGAGATCATCGACCGCGCGGCCTACCAGGGCTACGCCACCGAGAGCGAGGAGTCGTGCCTGGGTGTGCGCTGCTTCGGTGTCGCGCTCCCCTTCGGCCATCTCGCCGTCGACGCCATGAGCGTCGCGGTGCCGATCAGCCGGCTCGGCAACGGGCGCGAGGACCTCATCATCGAGACCCTGCTCAGCGTGAAGTCGCGCCTGGCGGCGGTGCACAACAACAGCCTGGTGCGCTGACCCCGGGCGGTGCCGAACCGCAGGTCGCGACCACCTTGCGGTTCGGCACCGGCGGCACCCGAGCCTGATGGTCAACGCCTGTTCGGCTCCGCGTCACCCCGACGACAGCAGCCGCCGCCACGATGCGACCGTGGAAAACAAGCTCTCCCGCCGGTCCCTGCTCCAGGCAGCAGCAGCCGTCCCGATCCTGTCAGCAGCCGCGGCGTCCGCAGCACCGACGGCGGCAGCCGCCGCGCCGGCACCCGCCGCACCCGCCGCGCAGAACGGCGGCCGCCCCGACACGGCCGACCCGCGGTTCACGATCGCCGTCCTGCCCGACACCCAGTACCTCCTGGACGACGGCGGCTCCGACGCCGAACCGGTCGCCGCGACGCTGCGCCACCTCGTGCGCGAGCAGGCGCGGGACAACATCGTCTTCATGGCCCACCTCGGCGACGTCACCGAGCACGGCACGGTGTCCGAGATGCGGGCGGCGAGCCGCGCGTTCGACGCCGCCGGCCGCCTGTCCTACAGCGTGCTGGCCGGCAACCACGACGTCAGCGGCGACGACCAGCGGGGTGACACGCCGTACCTGCGCACCTTCGGGCCGCGGCGGTTCTCCCGGATGAAGACCTACGGCGGCTCCTCCCCCGACGGATACAACAGCTACCACGTGGTCCGCGGCGGCGGCCGGGACTGGCTGGTCCTGGCGCTGGACTGGCGCGCGTCCGACGCCGGGCTTGCCTGGGCGCAGGGTGTGCTGGGCGAGCACGCCGAGCTGCCCACGATCCTGACCACCCACGACCTCGTCTGGGCCGAGGACGACGGCGCCGCCCAGCTCTCCGACAACGGACAGCGCCTCTGGGAGCGCCTGATCCGGGGCAACGACCAGATCTTCCTCGCGCTGGGCGGGCACTACTGGCCGTCCGGCCGCACGACCATGACGAACGACGCCGGCAACCCGGTCCACCTGCACATCACCAACTACCAGGACCGCTACTACGGCGGCGCGGGCATGGTGCGGTACTACTCGTTCGACCTGGACCGCGGCGTGATCGACGTCGAGACGTTCTCACCCTGGCTGCGGGCGAAGCAGGACCCCACGCCCCTGGAGTCGGAGCACGTGGAGCTCAGCGGCGACGTCGACCGGTTCACCGTCGAGATCGACTTCGACGAGCGGTTCGCCGCCTTCGCGCCGCCGGTGCTGCCCGTGCCGCTCCCGCCGTCGGCCGTCATGCCGCGGGGCACCGTCGCGTACTGGCGGTTCGACGAGGCCGGGCTCGCCACCGCGGTGGCCGACGGCGCCCCGGTCGCACCGGGCACCGTCGCACGCGACCTCACCGGGAACGGCAACGACCTCACCTCCTCGCTGCTGCACGCCAGCGGCCCGGAGACGCTGACCTGGTCGGCAGAGCACCACGACGCCCAGCCGGCCCACGCGAGCCTGCGCTTCGACGGCGGCAAGGGGCCCGACCGCGGCGCGGTGCTGCGGACCGGCCCCGATGCTCCGGTGAACAGCGCGAAGTTCGAGTCCGGCTACACGATCGAGACGTTCCTCAAGCTGCCCGAGCCCTTCGAGGGCGACCACTCCTGGATGGGCATCCTGAGCTGGGAGGGCCGCGCGGGCGACGCCGGCAAGCACAGCGGCTGGTCCGACGACGAGCCGACGTGCAGCCTGAACCTCTCTGGCGAGCGGTTCCTGCAGTTCGTCGTCTACCCCGTTCCGGGCGACGCCGACCCCACCTCCTGGAGCCACGCCATCCCGGTCGGCCGCTGGATGCACGTCGCGCTCGTCAACGACGGCCGGCACACGGTGATGTACGTCGACGGGTCGAAGATCGTGCGCAACGCCGCCGAGGAGTCACGCGGCATCTCCACACTCGGGAAGCCGTTCGCCATCGGCGGCACCCAGTTCGACGAGAAGTACGAGCAGGGCTTCTACGGCTGGATCGGGGACACGAGGATCGTCTCGCGCGCCCTGCGGCCGGACCAGTTCCTCACGGCCAGGAACCGCTGAGCCGGTATCAAGAATCACCCGTTCCGAACTCATTGCCTATGGCGCGTCGAAGCGGTTACGCTCGGCGCGCCATATCAATGCATATCCATCCTTTTACCAAACGCTGACAGTGCTGTCAGCGACAGAAGGGTAGAACCGATGAAGCGTCGATCACTCCTCTTGGCCGCCCTCGCGGCTCCGCTCGCCGTCGCCGGCGCCACGTTCGCTCCCCCGGCCCCAGCCCAGGCCGCCACCTGGACGTCCTCCGACCGGTGGGGCAGCTGGAACAACGGCGGGTACACGCTCTACAACAACGTCTGGGGCGGGGGCTACGGGCCACAGACGATCTGGGCCAACTCCTACAACAACTGGGGAGTGTGGGCCAACCACCCGAACACCGGCGGCATCAAGTCCTACCCAAACGTGTCCTACAACCTCGGCCGGGACGTCTGGAACATGGGCAACGTCAACAGCACCGCCAACGTCACGGTGCCCTCGGGTTCCGGGCTGGCGTACAACACCGCCTACGACGTGTGGGGCAACGGGCACGACCACGAGATCATGATCTGGACGCAGTGGACGTCCAACGTCGGCCCGATCGGCAGCTACGTCTCCACCGTCACTCTCGGCGGGCGCCGCTGGAGGTACTACAAGGGACACAACGGCGGGAACCACGTCTACAGCTTCCTCGCGGAGTCCCAGAGCACCAACATGTCGGTCGACATCACCGCCCACTGCCAGTGGCTGGTCGGCCAGAACCACATGCCGCGGGTGCGGATCGACCAGATCCAGTTCGGCTGGGAGATCACCTCGTCCTCGGGCGGCCGCGACTTCCGAGTGAACTCCTACTCGCTGAACCGATAGGTCATACAGCTCTGAGATGAAGCCGCCCCGGCCCGGCCGGGGCGGCTTCATCTCAAAGATCACCACGGGGTCCGGGGGTGATTAATCCAAACCACCTGGACAAATGCTGAGTGCAGGCTGAGCATCAATAGATGAGCAACAGTGATGAAGCTGTGGCAGAGGTAACCCCGCCCGCACCGGGTTCCGGAGCCGGCATATTGGCCCGCGAGACATACCGCCATCTGCGGCTCATGCTCGTGACGCTACCGGCGCTGATGTTTCTCGCGATCTTGATCCTCGCCTTCACCGGACAGGTCGAGGGGTCCATCAGCGCGTACTACCTGGGGCCGATCCGAGATGTATTCGTTGGCGCGATGGTGGGCACGGCCGTGTGCCTCATCGTCTATCGAGGCTCCCCGGCGTTCGAGGACTACACCCTCAACGTCGCAGGCTTCTACGCGATCTTCGTTGCCTTCGTGCCGACCGGCCTCGCGGAGAATCTTGCCTCCCTCGGTGCCGAGGAGCGCCAGGAGGCGGTGAACGCACTTCGTATCACCATCGGTGCCGTCATCGCGGTCACCATAGTTTTTGTAGTTCTTGAACGGCGGTTCGGCCAGTGGTCAATCCCTGATCTGCTGGAGCGACAGGCGACCAGATGGGTATTCGTCGTCACGAACGTGCTGGGTCTGGCATTTCTCGCTCTCGTTATCGTCCGCGGATTTGCGGACGACAGTTTCCAGGGCATCCATCTTGCCGCGGCGGTTCTGCTGTTCCTGAGCCTGGCGGGCGCCGTGGCCAGCCACGCCTGGCCGGGGACTTTCGGCGGAAAGGGGTCTGGCGTCAAGGCCTATCGGACGATCTTCTTCCTGATGCTGGCCGGGCTCCTGATCGCCCTCGTGCTCTGGCGTCTGCAATCCGACTACACAGCGCTTGTCCTCGAGGCGTGGGAGATCGCATGTTTCTGCGCCTTCTGGGTCATGGAGGCCAAGCGCACGTGGCCGGCGACCACCTGATCGACTGATCGGGCAACCAGTTCAACAGGTTGTTCAGCACGCCACAGGGGACCGTAACCCGGCGGGTCACGGTCCCCTGTGGCGTGTTGAACGGGAGTCAGGGCCGCCCTCAGCCCCGGCGCGGAACCAGCAGGGCACCGCCGAGGATCGCGAGCCAGATGACGTTGATCGCGCCGATGCTGGCGACGGCGCCCCAGCCGTTCGCCGCGTAGAACTCCGCGGCGTTCATCCCGAAGAAGATCGACGGCAGCAGGGCCAGGTTGACGAGAGCGAGCACGACGCTGCCGACGAGCACCCAGCGGGGCAGGAGCCCGGTCCGTGCCGCGCTGATCGTCAGGGAGATGAGGAACGTCGCCACCAGGACGCGGGCGATGGGGCCGTGCAGGAGCACCATGCCGGCGGCGAGCGGGCCGTCGACCGTCGGGTCCATGGAGCCGTCAGGAACCCAGAGGGACGTGCCGACCTCCAGGGAGGCCGATACCAGGGTGACCGCCACGTAGGTCAGCAGCGAGGCGACGGCGATCGACCCGGAGAGTCCCGCATCCCCCTGCCGGCTCTGCTTGAGCAGCCGCGCCAGGCCCACTGCGAAGAGAAGGAAGCCGACGAAGGTAGCGACCGTGATGAGGTTGCGGGTGATGACGTTCTCCGCAGGGGGCGGGCCCATGTGGACGAAGTACAGGCCCACCATGACGACTGACAGGGCCCCGGAGACCAGGCCGCTGAGCCCGGTGACGAGACGGTCGGATCGGCTGATCTGGAACGTGCTCTGCCCCGAACGGGGTGCTTCTGTGATGTCCATGGCTTCAGCGTCGCCGAGCCGGACAGGGCGGGGCATCCACCCTTCTGGTGCTCCCCGCTGACTAAAGTCGCACCGGACAAAATACTAAAGAGTGACGTCCCCGCAGGCCCGCACACCTACGCTCGGCGTCGTGACGGAGCAGAACGAGCAAGGCCCGACGAGTGAGCCGGCCACTGCGGGGACGACGGGTCCCCGGAGCGCCGGGACGCTCCTGCGCACGATCCTTCCTACGCTCGCGTCCTTCGCCGGTGGCCTCGCGCTGCTGCGCTGGGTGCTGGTCGAGCGACCGGCCGGTGCGCTGCTGTGGGTGGACATCGGCTGCGGCGTGCTGGCGTGCTCCGCGCTGCTGTTCAGGCGCCGGGCGCGGACCGCCATCGCTCTGACGCTGGCGGCCGCGGCGGCGTTCGTCGCGACGGCGGGCGTGGCCAACATGGTCGCGCTGTACGGCGTCGCCCGCCACGGCCGGCTGCGGGTGGCGATCGTGATCGGCGCCGCGAACGTGCTCGCCGGCTACGTCTTCTGGCTCGTCTATCCCGGCAACAACCAGGTCTACCTGACCGTGGTCGTGAACCTCGCCATCGTCACCGCCGTCGTGGCGTCCGGCGCGCTCCGGCAGGCCCAGGCCTCTCTCCTCCTGTCCTACCGCGAGCGGGCCGAACGCGCCGAACAGGAGCAGCGGCTGCGCGAGTCCCAGGTGCGCCAGGCCGAGCGGACGCGGATCGCGCGCGAGATGCACGACGTCGTCACGCACCGGATCTCCCTCATCGCTCTGCACGCGGGTGGGCTGATGGTCGATCCTGACCTGTCCCGCGCCGCGGTCAAGGACGCGGGCGAGCTGATCTACGGTTCCGCCCACCAGGCGCTCGACGAGCTCAGGATCGCCCTCGGCGCGCTCCGGGCGGACGAGCCGATCTCGCTCGAGCAGCCCAGCCTCGACCGGATCCAGGACCTGGTCGGCGAGGCCGTCCGGGCGGGGCAGCGGGTGGAGCTCGACATGGACCCGGCGCTCCTGGAACGGGCGCGGACCGGCGTCGGCAGGGATGCCTACCGCATAGTCCAGGAGGGGCTCGCGAACGCACGCAAGCACGCACCCGATGCCACCGCCCTGGTGACGCTCGCGCTCGAGGAGGGCGCGCTCCGGGTGCGCGTGGAGAACGAGGTGGTCGAGCGGTCGCTCGGCGTCCCGGGCGCGGGGGCCGGGCTGATCGGCCTGAAGGAGCGCGCGGACCTCGCCGGCGGAACCCTGCGCTACGGCCCGTCGGCAGGACGGTTCGAGCTGGTCGGTGAGCTGCCATGGACGTGACCACCATCTCGGTGCTGCTGGTCGACGACGACCCCATGGTCCGCAACGGCCTGAAGATGGTCCTGCGCGGCGACCCGGGGCTCGTCGTCGTGGGCGAGGCCGGGGACGGACGCCAGGCCGTAGGGCTGGCTCGCGAGCTGAAGCCCGACGTCGTCCTGATGGACCTGCAGATGCCGGTGCTGGACGGCGTGGGCGCCACCCGCGAGCTGCACAAGTACCCGGACGCCCCGGCCGTCCTGGTGCTGACCACGTTCCACCTCGACACGTACGTCCTCGACGCCCTGTCGGCGGGCGCCCGCGGCTACCTCCTCAAGGACGTCCCGCCGACGGAGATCGCGCGCGCGGTACGCCTGGTCGCCGCGGGCGAGTCGGTCTTCTCCGCCTCGATCACGCAGCGCCTGGTGCAGCAGGTCGCGGACCCGGCGGCCGCGCCACTGGCCGACGCCGCCCGCCGCGCGCTCGCGGCCCTGACCGAACGTGAGCGCGAGGTCGCCGAGGCCGTGGCCGCCGGCAGGTCCAACGCCACGATCGCCGCCCAGATGTACATGAGCGAGGCGACCGTGAAGACCCACGTGTCCCGGATCCTGACGAAGACGGGCAGCGAGAACCGCGTCCAGGTCGCGCTGCTCGTCTACCAGGCGCAGAGCGCGAGAGGATGAGCACATGCCCTCCCCCGTCCGCCCCGGCCTTGCGGTCACCTCCGCGCTGACCATCCCCCGGGCAGAGCTCACGGAGCGGTTCTCGCGCGCCTCCGGCCCGGGCGGCCAGGGCGTGAACACCACCGACTCGCGCGTCGAGCTGTCCTGGGACGTCAGCCGGTCGGCAGTCCTGAGCGACGCGCAGCGCGAGCGTGTCATGGGCCGGCTCGCGGAGCGGCTGGTCGACGGCGTCCTCACCGTCGTCGCCTCGGAGAACCGGGAGCAGCGACGCAACCGCGACGCCGCAGCCAAGCGCCTCGCGGCTCTCGTGGCCGACGCCCTCGCCCCTCCCCCGCGGACCCGCCGCCCCACGCGCGCGACGCGGGGTTCGAAGGAACGGCGGCTGACCGCCAAGAAGCAGCGGTCCACGACCAAGCAGCTGCGCTCGTCGAAGCCCCGGCGCGAGGACTGACAGCCACCGTAGATCGCTTGTCGAAATTGGCCTTGCTCCCCCGTGCCAGGCTTCGACGGTGAACACGACAGTCGTCGCACGTGCGATCGCAGCGGCAACCTCGATCGCCGCATCGCTCGACCTGCGGGCCGACGACGCCGTCGTCCTGCACAACTCGAACAAGCTGTCGCTGCGGCTGACGCCGTGCGACGTCTTCGCCCGGGTCGCCCCCGAGGGACAGGAGGTCGCGCAGTTCGAGGTCGAGCTGGCGCAGCGGCTCGCCGAGGTAGGCAGCCCGGTGGGTCTGCTGGAGCCCCGGGCGGATCCGCGGGTGTACCGGCGCGACGGTTTCGCCGTGACGCTGTGGACCTACTACCGGCCCGTGACGCCGCCCACCTCACCGGTGGACTACGCCAAGGCGCTGGAGCGGCTGCACGCCGGCATGCGCGAGGTGGACGAGGTGGCGCTGCCGAGCCCGAGGTTCATCGACCGGATCACCGAGGCGGAAGATGTCGTCGCCGACCCCGCCCGCTCGCCGGAGCTCGCCGACGCCGACCGCGTGCTGCTCGGCGGCAGGCTGGCGAGCCTGCGGGAAGCGATAGTCGGCCGTGGCGCCGTCGAGCAGCTGCTCCACGGCGAGCCGCATCCGGGCAACGTGCTCAGCACGGAGTACGGCCCGTTGTTCATCGACCTCGAGACCTGCTGCCGCGGACCCGTCGAGTTCGACCTCGCGCATGCACCTGTGGCTGTCGGCGACCACTACCCCGGCGTCGACCAGGGGCTGCTGGACGACTGCCGGCAGCTCGTCATCGCGATGATCGCCACGTGGCGCTGGGAGCTCGGTGACCAGTTCCCGAAGGGGCGGCGGTTCGGCGAGGAGTGCCTGCGCCTGCTGCGCGCGGGTCCGCCCTGGCCGGCGCTCGACACGCTGCCCAGCGGGTTGGATGGTCCGTAGCTGGACGGTCCCGAGCTGGACGGTCCGTAGCTGGACGCTCCGTAGCGATCACGTGTCAGGCTGGAGGGATGGCGAACCGTCTGGCGACCGCGACCAGCCCGTACCTCCTCCAGCACGCGAACAATCCAGTCGACTGGCGGGAGTGGGGCGAGGAGGCGTTCGCTGAGGCCCGGCGCCGCGACGTCCCGGTGCTGCTGTCCGTCGGGTACGCCGCGTGCCACTGGTGCCACGTCATGGCGCACGAGTCGTTCGAGGACGCAGGCGTGGCCGCGGCGGTCAACGACCGCTTCGTCGCGGTGAAGGTGGACCGCGAGGAGCGGCCCGACGTCGACTCCGTCTACATGAGCGCGGCCACCGCGCTCACCGGTCAGGGCGGCTGGCCCATGACCTGCTTCCTCACCCCGGACGGCGATCCCTTCTACTGCGGCACCTACTACCCCCGCGACCATTTCCTGGCGCTGCTCGACGGCGTCGCGGAGGCCTGGGCGGAACGCCGGGACGCCGTCGAGCAGCAGGGCGCGGCGATCACCGAGGCGGTGACCCAGGCGTCCACACGCCTGACCCCCGACCGGCTGGACGACGGCGCCCTCGCCGCCGCGGTGCGCGTCCTGGCCCGCGAGGCCGACCCGGTGCACGGCGGGTTCGGCCGCGCGCCCAAGTTCCCGCCGTCCATGACGCTGGAGCACCTGCTGCGCCACCACGCCCGCACCGGCGACCCGGAGGCGCTGCGGATCGTCGAGCGCGCATGCGAGGCGATGGCCCGCGGCGGCATCTACGACCAGCTCGCGGGTGGGTTCGCGCGCTACGCGGTGGACGCCGCCTGGGTCGTGCCGCACTTCGAGAAGATGCTGTACGACAACGCGCAGCTCCTGCGGGTCTACCTGCACCTCTACCGCGCGACCGGTTCGCCGCTCGCCGCCCGCGTCGCCCGCGAGACCGCCGGCTTCCTCCTGGCCGACCTGCGCACGCCCGAAGGCGGCTTCGCCTCGGCCCTCGACGCCGACACCGACGGCGTCGAGGGCCTCACCTACGTCTGGACCCCGGCGCAGCTCGCGGAGGTCCTCGGGCCCGACGACGGCGCCCGCGCCGCGGCGACCCTGTCCGTCACGCCAGAGGGCACCTTCGAGGAGGGCGCCTCGACCCTCCAGCTGCCCGAGGACCCCGACCCCGGCTGGTGGGCCGGGGTGCGCGCCCGGCTCGCCGAGGCCCGGTCCACGCGACCCCAGCCCGCGCGCGACGACAAGGTGGTCACCGCGTGGAACGGCCTGGCGATCGCCGCCCTCGCGGAGGCCGGGGTACTGCTCGGCGAGCCGGACCACATCGCCGCCGCGCGGGAGTGCGCAGAGCTCGTCCTCGGCCTCCACCTCGTCGACGGGCGCCTGCGGCGGGCATCACGCGGCGGCGTCGTCGGAACCGCACCCGGCGTCGCCGTCGACCACGGCGACCTCGCCGAGGGGCTCCTTGCCCTGCACCAGGCGACCGGCGAGACACGCTGGCTCGACGCCGCGGGCGGCCTGCTCGACGTCGCGCTCGACCGGTTCGGCGACGGAGCGGGCGGCTTCTTCGACGCGGCCGACGACGCCGAACGCCTCGTCAGTCGGCCGAAGGACGCCACGGACGCGGCCGAGCCGGCGGGCCAGTCGGCGCTCGCCGGCGCGCTGTGCACCTACGCCGCCCTGACCGGATCGCCCCGGCACCGGGCAGCGGCCGAGACCGCGGTGGCCGCTGCCGGCGGACTGGCCAGGCAGGCGCCACGGTTCGCCGGCTGGACCCTCGCGATCGCGGAGGCGCTCGGCGCCGGCCCGCTGCAGGTCGCCGTCGTCGGGCCCGACGACGAGGCGCGTGCCGCGCTCGAACGAGTCGCCAGGGGTGCGGCGTCGCCGGGACTCGTGGTCGCCGTCGGCGAGCCGGACGCCCCGGGCGCACCCCTGCTCGCCGCCCGACCGCTCGTCGACGGGCGGGCGGCGGCCTACGTGTGCAGGGGGTTCGTGTGCGACCGGCCGGTGACGACCGCCGAGGACCTCGCGGCGGCGCTCGGGGTCTGACGCGCCGGCAGCCAGCGCAGCGTGACGAGACCCAGCGCAAGGTGCAGCGCGGCGGCCACGGCTGCCGCGACGTGCAGTCCGGCGACGAAGGCCGACTTGGCGTCGGCGATCGCGGCGGCGGCGAGCGCCGGGAGCTGGAGCGTCTCGTCCAGCGTCGGGGCGAGGTCAGGGCCCTGCAGGCGGAACAGCAGCGCTGCCACGGAGCCGAGCATCGCTATGCCCAGGGCGTTGCCCAGCTCGTTGCTCGTCTCGGCGATCGCCCCGGCAGATCCTGCGCGCTCGGGCGGGACGGCACCGACGGCGATATCGGCGACGACGGCGAAGGAGATGCCGTAGCCGATGCCCGCGACCACCGTGGAGGCGACGTACCAGCCGATCCTGCCTTCGACGGTCGTGAGCAGGAGCAGCAGCAGCCCGAACGCTATGGAGAGGTGGCAGGCGAGCAGCATCGTCCGCTTCCCGACGCGGTCCGCCAGTACCGGGGTGACGATGCTGGTCGTGACGAGTACGACGGCTCCCGGCAGCGCCAGCAGCGCGGCGTGCAGGACGGGGAGGTCCAGGACGGACTGCAGGTAGATCCCCGCCAGATAGGCAGTTGCCGACCAGGCCGCGAGCGGGATCAGTCCGGTGATCACGGCGACCGTGAAGATGCGGTCGCGGAACAGCGAGAAGTCGATGAGCGGGTGTTCCAGCCGCAGCTGGCGCCTGCCGAACCAGACCATGACGGCGATACCCGCGATCACTGCGCCGACGGCGGTGCCGGACAGCCCCTCGGCTGCCGCGTGCTTGAGCCCGTAGATCGTCAGCAGCAGGCCGACGGCGGAGGTCACGACGCTGGCCAGGTCGATCCGGCCCTGCCGTGGGGCGCGCACCTCACGGAGCAGCACGGGCGCGAGGCAGAGGAACGCCACGACTACCGGCAGGTTGATCAGGAGCACGGATCCCCACCAGAAGCGTTCGAGCAGCAGGCCGCCGATGACCGGGCCTACCGCGAAGCCTGCGGCGAACGTCGCGGCGAAGATGCCGATGGCCTGCGCTCGACGCCTGGGTTCGGTGAAGAGCTCACTCAGGACGGCCAGGGCGGAGGGAAGCAGGGTGGCGCCGGCGACACCCATCAGGGCGCGTGCGGCGATGAGCAGCTCAGGGGTGGGCGCGTACGCGGCGGCGGCCGAGCCGATCCCGAAGACTGCCGCGCCGATCATGAGCAGCCGCAGCCGTCCGTAGCGGTCGCCGATGTTCCCGAACGCGATGAGCAACGAGCCCACCGCGAAGCCGTAGCTGTCCAGGATCCACAGCGCCTGGTCGGCGCTCGGGCTGAGGGCCTGGCTGACTCGCGGCATCGCGAGGAACAGGATGGATCCGTCCATCGAGACCAGGAGCACGGGGCCGAGGACCACCAGCAGGCCGAGCCAGGCCCGGGTGCCGGTAGTGCGTGAGTCGCGTTGTGTCATGCGGGCAACGCTCCCGCCCGGCGTCGGGCGCAACCAGGCACCTGGTGTGGGTACACCCAGCAGGGATACCCATACCTTGGGCGTGTGTGCCTAGGCTCGGCGATGTGGAGAGCCTTGGAACCTTCCTGAAGAGCCGCCGTGACCGGGTGACCCCGGACACGATCGGGCTACGCACCTACGGAAGCAGCAGGCGCGTCCCTGGTCTACGCCGCGAGGAGCTCGCACACCTGGCGGGAGTCAGCGTGGGCTACTACACGCGGCTGGAGCAGGGCCAGGCGGATGCGGCTTCCGCGCAGGTTCTCGATGCCCTGGCCCGCGTGCTGGAGCTGGACGACGTCGAGACGCTCCACCTGCACAACCTGGCTCGCCAGCCCGCCCGAGGCGGGCTCGCGGAACCGCCGGTGGAACGGCCCCATCCGCGTGTGCTCGCGCTCCTCACGTCGCTGGCCGAGGCGACTCCGGCGATCGTGCTGGGCAGACGCGGTGACGTGCTCGCGTGGAACCGCACCGGGCACGCGCTGTTCGCCGAGCACGTGGCCTTCGAAGCCCCGGAGGACCTCGGCAACCGTCCTTCGATCCCGCGGATGTTCTTCCTCGACCCCCTCACCCGGGATCTGCACAGCAACTGGGAGGAGCTCGCGCGGATCCACGTCGCCTACCTGCGCCTCACCGCCGGCCGGTTTCCCGACGACGCACGGCTGGCGAACCTCATCGGCGAGCTCACGATGCGCAGCGACCGGTTCGCGACCATGTGGGCGACCGGGGAGGTCGCCGACTGCACCACCGGCGACATGCGCCTGCGTCATCCAACTGTCGGCGCCACGAATATCGCGTACCAGGTCTGGCTGCAGCCCGACAGCCCGGACCACCGCCTCGAGATCTACACACCGAACGACGCACCGTCGGCGGACGCGATCCGCCTGCTCGCCCAGCGCGCTCATCCGGCGTGGAGCAGCAGGGCCGAGTGACCACGTGCCGGATCAGGCGGCCCGCTCCCGGTGCCGCCGGACACCCGCACGGTTGGCGCACCGCACCGAGCAGTACCGCTGACGCCCGTTGCGGGTCACGTCGACCACCACGTTGGTGCAGGGTTCGGACGCGCAGCGTCCCAGCCGGTGCATCCCGCGCGTGACCAGGTGGAGCGAGGTGCCCACGCTGATGACGGCGCGGAGGACCGAGGACAGCACCTGGTCGTCGTCCCGGTAGTGGAGGTGCCAACCCTCGCCGTCGTGATCGGTGAGCCGCGGGTAGGCCGCCACCGCTGCCATCTGCGCGTTCAGCAGGGCGGCACGGCCCGCGGGACCGGGCTCGTCCACGATGCGCAGCCAGTCGTCGACGACGAGGCGCGAGCGCGCGTGGTCCTCTGGCTCCTCCTGGAACTCCATGGTCATACCGAACTCGCGGGTCCGCGCCTCGATCCCGGCACGGTCGTCGGGCCAGTCGTCCGCGAGGGATCCGGCGAGCAGGACCGCATACTCGCCGTAAGGGTTGAGATGCATAAGGCCATTACAGCATCGTGGGTGGCATGACGACGACCGACACCCGTCCCGCCCCGCGGACCAGCACCCAGAAGACCCGCACGCAGGAGACCCGGCACGAGCACTCGTGGGCGACGGAATCGCGCCACGCGACCTCCGCGGGATACGTGGTCTACGTGCGGTGCACGGCGTGCGGGAGTCATCGGGTAGACCTGCAGGGACACCGTGAGTTGCCGCCCGCGCCGCTGACCCGGGTGGTCGGCGGCGCGTCCTGAGCCCAGCGCTCGCGGCGGCGGAGCTGACGGCGTTCGGGGCTCGTGTCAGTGGCTCGTGCAAGCATCGGGTATGGACAACATTCAGCGCCTTCGCCCGGACGGGCTGGTCTTCAGCCCCGCCTTCAGCCACGTCGCCGTCGTGCCGCCGGGGGCGACGACGATCTACGTCGGCGGCCAGAACTCCGTCGATGCGGACGGCTCGCTCGTCGGCGGGGACGACGTCGCGGCGCAGTCGGCCCGCGCCCTGGAGAACGCAGGGACCGCGCTCGCCGCGGCCGGTGCCACCTTCGCCGACGTGGTCCAGTGGACGGTGCTCTTCGTCGACGGCGTCGACCTCGCGGCCGCCTACGGTGCGATCGCTCCCGTCCTCGCGTCCGACGAGCCGCCCCTGGTACTCGGGGCGCGCGTCGCGGGTCTTGGTGTGCCGGGTGCGCTCATCGAGGTCAGCGCGATAGCCGCCGTGCTGCGCTGACTCCGTGCCGCTCAGCGCGTCCCGCTCCGTGCCGCTCGGCGCGTCCCGCTACACCGTCGGCAGCCTTGGCGCGGTGAGCGGCGACCCGCTCACGGGTGGCGCACCGCCGCGAGCAGTACCGCTGGTCCGGCCCGCTCCCGACCGCGAGGAACACCTGATCGCAGCCGGTCGCCGCGCAGACCCCGCCCGGCAGCTCCTGCCGGTCCCAGATCAGCACGGCTATCGCCAGACAGGCTGACGCCAGGAACCACTCGCCGATCGGGCCGTCGTCGTCGCGGTCGAGGTGGACGTGCCACGCCGTCCCGCCGTGGGCGGTCAGCCGCAGCCGCTGCGTGTGCCGGGCCAGCAGGTGATTGAGCACCCCGGTCGCCGTCTCGAGGTCGTCGGCGTCGAAGATCGGGCGGAGCTTGTGAGCCGCGCGCCGCAGGGGCTCGACGTCGTCGGCCGTGACGGTCAGCGACTCGTCCTCGCCGTGGGCGAGCAGGACCTCGCGGACAGCTGCCGGTGTCGGGTCGCCGGCCAGCACGTTGATCATCGCCGCGGTACGCCGTGCGGCGGCGCGCGGGGAAAGCCGTACGGGCCAGTCGCCATTCGGTGAGACCATCGTCCACTGTAACGCTCGTAGACGGTTTCTGCGTTACGTCCGTACGGTGCGTCCGGTGTTTCTGCAGACCAAGAACCGACGTACGCGTTCCGTCGAACGTAGGGTTGGTCGCCCTATCAGTGCCCATGCCGCGACCACTCCTACGTTCGACGCCCAGGCCCGCTTGCGAGCCTCACGACGGTGTGTGGGGCCGGCTTCTGCCCGGAGCCCGCTCGTAGCCGGCGGGCCGGATCGTGAGCTCGGCGCGGCCGCCGGTCAGCGACCGCAGGTCGAGGACGTAGCGGCTGAGCTCCGCCTCCGGGACCGTCGCGACCAGGCGCGCCCGGCCGTCGTCGGCCAGCTCGGTCGCCGAGACGTGTCCGCGCCGCCCGGACAGGTCGGTGAGCACCGCACCCTGGTGGTCGGGCGGGACGGTCACGGTCACCGTCGCGACGGGCTCCAGCAGCACCGTTCCGGCCTCGGCCAGCGCAGCCTTGACGCCCGCGGCCGTCGCGACGCGGAACGCCATGTCGGACGAGTCCACCGAGTGCGACCTGCCGTCGTACACCTCGACGCGCAGGCCCACGACAGGGTGGCCCAGCGGCCCTCCGGCGGCCATCGCGTCGCGGGCTCCCTTCTCGACGGCGGAGATGTACTGCCGGGGCACCGTCCCGCCCACCACCGAGTCGACGAACTCGAAGCCGCCTTCGGGCAGCGGCCCCACCCGGAGCTGCACGACGGCGAACTGGCCGTGCCCGCCCGACTGCTTCTTGACCTTGCCCTCGGCCTGCGTCGGCCGTGCGATCGTCTCCCGGTACGCCATGGGCACGGGCCCGGTCTCGACGTGGACGCCGAACACGCGCGCGAGCCGCTCGACCGCGACGGCGAGCTGCGCGTCACCGAGGCCCCGCAGCACCGTCGCCTCGCCCACCCGGTCGACGACGAGCGTCAGGTCCTCGGCGACGAGCCGGGCCAGCGCCGTCGGCATGCGCTCGTCGTCGGACTGCGACGTCGGCACGAGCGACGCGGCATGGACGGGCTGGCGCGGGGGTGGCAGGAAGGGCCGGGCCTGGCCCGCCGGCCGCGACCAGAGCAGCGTGCCCGACGGCGAGCCGCCCAGCTTGGCCGCGGCTCCGACGTCGCCAGCGGCGAGCTCCCCGACCGGGATGTGCTCCTTGCCCTGCAACCGGAACAGGCCGTGGATGCGCTCGTCGGCGCCGGTGGTCGCATTGCGCAGCCGGTCGGACGTGCGCACGGTGCCGGAGAGCACCTTGAGCATCGAGACCTGGCCCACGAAGGGGTCGACCACGGTGCGGAAGATGTGCACGAGCGGCTCCCCCGACGGGTCGGCGGCGACCGCGACGGTGCGGCCCGCATCGCCGTCCTCCCCTCCGTGGTGCGTGCCGGCGGGCGCGTCAGGAGCGGCCGAGCCGACGACTATGCGGCTGTCGCGCTCCGTCGGCGCGGGTGCCAGCTCGCACAGCAGGTCCGTGAGGCGGTCGACGCCGGTGGCGGTCACGCCGGACGCGACCACGACCGGCACCGCCTCGCCCGTGGCCACCTCGCGCGCGAGGTCACGCTCCAGGTCGGCCGCGGACGGCTCCCGTCCGGACAGGTACGCGTCGAGCTGCTCGTCGTCGTGCGACACGAGCTCCTCGGTCACGTCGACGTGCATCCGGTGCTCCTCGTCGACGACCTCGGGCGGCAGGTCCTCCTCGTGGTGCCGGCCCTCGTCGTCGTACACGAGGGCGTGCTCGCCGAGCACGTCGGCGATGGCGTGGAACGACTGCTCCTCGCCGAGCGGCAGCTCGATGGGCCACAGGTGCTCGCCGAACGCCTCGCGCAGCTCTGCGAGCACGCGCCGGAAGTCGGCGCGCGCCCGGTCCTCCTGCGTCACGACGACGAGGCGCGGCACGCCGAGCATCTCGGCGGTCGCCCACGCGGACCGGGTGCCGGGCTGCACGCCGTCGACCGCGCTGACGACGACGAGCGCGAGGTCGGCGACCGCCAGTGCCGTGTCCATGGCGCCCGCGAAGTCCGGGTGGCCGGGCGCATCCGCCAGGGTCAGGGTGCGCACGGCGCCGTCGGGACACGTCCAGGTGAGCGTTCCGAGCGCGAGGCCGAGCGAGATGCCCCGGGCGATCTCCTCGGGCTCGTGGTCGGTCACCGTGCTGCCGTCCTCCACGCGGCCGGCGCGGGGAATCGCGCCGGCGCGGCGCAGCAGCGCCTCGGTGAGCGTCGTCTTCCCGGAGCCGGACGCGCCCACCAGGGCGACGGTCCGGTGCCTGTTGGTCGATGCCGCGTCCATGAGGCCTCCCGCCATTGGGTGCTACCGGCCATCATGGCGCTTTTGTCGGCGAGCATGCACCCCCAGGGCGGCGCAATCGCGCGATCGGCAACCACCGCGATCGGCAACCACACGGTCAGCGGCTGAGCTCGATCAGCGCGAGCAACGCCCGCCCATAGGCATCAACGGGCTCCGGGGCGGCGAACACGCGCGGCCGGCCCAGGAGCTCGACGTCCACCTCGTAGACGCCGTCGGCCCGGCGCAGCGCACGGAAGCTGGAGCGCAGGAGCGTGCGCAGCTGGTCCTCGCGCGGCAGCCAGAGGGCGTCCTCGATGGCCACCGAGTCGAGCGCCCACTCGGTGGTGCCGTTGAAGCCGAGGATGGTTCCCGTCGGGAACTCGTGCGCCTCGATGGTCATGGTGCTCACGGTGAAGACGTCGCCCGCGAGCTCGGGCGCGGCGATACGGAACTGGTCGCCGTCGACCGGCTTCCAGACCAGGCCGGCGTCACGCAGCTCCGCGGCAAGCTCGGTGGAGATCATCGACCCATTGTGGAACCCCTCTCCCTCAAAGGAGAACAACTCGGACGAGAACGGGCTTGTGTTCGTGCTCGACGCTCCGGCGAACACAACCCCGTTCTCGCCCGTCGGCGGCTTGCCCGTCAGAACCGCTCCAGCCCGGGTGCGGCGGTGGCGGTGCTCCGGTGGGGCCACAGCGCGATGGCCAGGCCGGCCAGGACGCTCCCGAGGTGCAGCCCGTTGTCCGCCGCGTTGATGTTGAGGAAGTTGATCTCCGGGTTGTTCACCGCGAACAGGCCGAAGACGAACGTCGCGCCGTAGCCGGCCACGAGCAGCCAGCCGAACGTCCGCGCGCGGCCCGTCGCCGACCACAGGGCGAGGCCCAGGAGCCCGATCAGGATGTGCACGATGTTGTGCAGGGGGTTGATGGCGAACCCGAGCAGCGTCTGGCTGTGGTCGTGCTCGGCGAACCCGCTGAACCCGGTCACCAGGAAGCCGGCGGCCCCCACCAGGAGGTAGACCGCGCCGATCGCGAGGGCGATCCACTGGTGCGGTGCTCGGGTGCGCGTCGAGGACGTGGACTGAGTCATGGCACTTCTCCGTTCCTTCTTGTGTGGCACCCGTCGCTGCGGCGACGGTCATGCAACGGGTTCGGAGCCAGGACCGGACCGGATGGGAAGAACGGGAGAAAAGATGCCGGTGCCGCCATCCCCAGGATGACGGCACCGGCCCGGCGGTGGAGCAGACCTGCCCTACTGCCCCGTGAACACGAACTGGGAGCCGGGCTCCTTCTCGATGTCCCCGTCACGGGAGTTGGTGACTGTCACGTTCGACAGGATGGCGTTGCCGCGAGCGCCGCCCATCGCGAGGATGCCGGAGCCGTTGTTGGACCCGTCGATCCGCACGTTCGTGATCCGGACGTCGGGCATGTTGCCGCCGCCGTTCTTGAACTGGATGCCGTCGTAGGTGGAGTCGTAGATGTCGGTGTCACGGATGGTGACGCCGGTGATGTCGTGCGTCTGCGGGAAGATCGTGATCGCCCCGAACTCCTGGTCCTCGTTCCAGAACGCCCCGCCGGTGCGGTAGAGGCCGTTGTTGGCGATGAGCGTCGTCCCCGAGAAGGGCAGGGGGTCGTGGTCGGTCGCCAGCATGATGCCTGGGTAGTTCATGGTGTCGGAGATCAGGTTGTTCTCTATGGAGTTGTCGTAGCCGCCGTAGATGGCGATGCCGTTGGCGCGCCACGGCAGCTGGACCGTGTTGTTGCGGAACGCGTTGTCGTGCCCGATGTCGACGTTGCGGTCCTTGACGTAGGGGTTGGCCCAGACGGCGAGCGCGTCGTCGCCGGTGTTGCGGAACGACGAGTTGAAGACGAGCGAGTTGCGCGTCCCGTTGCTGAAGTTGATGCCGTCCGCGTAGGTGTTGCGGATACGCATGCCGGAGAACTCGAGGCCGTCACCCGGGCCCCACAGCTCGGGGATGTTGCTGTAGTCGCGGCCGACCCAGGCGCCGACGTTCGCGTGCTCGATCCAGACGTTGGTGATCTTCGTGTCCGTGCCGAACCGGCCGTTGAGGCCGACGCCGCCCTCCTCCTGGCCGTTGTTGCCGCGGATGTCGCCGGAGCCGAAGATCGCGATGTCGGAGATCTGGACGTTGTCGTCGATGTCGAACCCGAAGTTGCCCTCGTGCGGGTGGTTGATGACGCCAGGGGCGAGGTGCGGCTTGATCAGGCTGTACAGCTGCGAGTGCCACATGCCCGCACCGCGGATCGTGACGTCGCTGATGCCTACCTGGTTGTGCATGCCGCGGTTGAGCGGGTCGTCCGTGAGGATCTTCTTCTCCTGGCGCCACTGGCCCGCCGGGATCCATACGCAGGCGATGTCGCCGTTCTGGTCGGCGGTCACGGCGGCCTGGATGGCGGCCGTGTCCTCCTGCCCGTCGTTCGGCACCGCGCCGTACTCGGTGATCGAGGTGCACTGGGCGGGCTTCGAGGCGGCCGGTGCGACCTGCTCGAGCTCGATCAGGTCGATGACGTAGAACGCGGCGTCGTCTCCGGCGTCGCGCTGGAGCTTGAACTCCGTGCCGGCGGGGAACGAGCGGCTCAGCAGCGCGTGCGACTCGTCGAAGAGGCGGCGGGCGTCGCCGCCCGGGGTGTTGACGAGGCCCTCGGGCTGGTCGGTGGTCCCGTACAGCCACGAGTACTTGGACGACAGCGTCAGCTTCTGCACGAACGTGCCGTTCGCGTACAGGCTGATCGTCTTCTCCTGGCCGCCACCACCCGCGGCGTCGGGGATCGAGTTCCGCACGACTATCGAGTTGGTCGGGGCCGTGGACGTGAACTCCACGTTCTGGCCAGTGCTGTTCAGCCGCACGGACTCGCGGCCCGACGACTCGGTGGCGAAGTTCGTGTGCCCGAACGTACGCAGCGGGTCGCTCTGCAGGAGCGTGCCCGTGTACTCGCCGTCCTCCGCCTCGTAGGTGGTGTACGGCACGGCGGCGCCGCGGCCCACTGTCACGGCGAGCGTCCCGGCGTTGTTGTCCTCGTTCGTCTCGTCGACGACGTCGGTGGCGTCGGCCGTGGCCCGGACCGTCACCCCGCCGTTCGTCGCGGTCCAGGACCCGGACGGCGTGACGGTGACGGTCTGGCCCGCCGGGACCGCCGGCGTCGTGCCGTTCAGCGTGCTGGAGCCCGCGACGACGCGGGTCACCGAACCGGCCGCGGCCGGCTGGTTGCCGCGGTTGCGCACCTGGACCGTGAACGTCACTGCAGCGCCGACGGCGGGGTTGGCCGGGTTCGAGGACACGGAGACGACCTCGAGGTCGGGTCCAGGCGCCTCGCCCACGACGAGCTTCGCCGTCGCCGTGAACGCGTTGTCGGCCTCGTTCTGCTCGGCCACCGCGTTCGCCGGGTCGACGACCGCGCTCACCGTGTACTCCCCCGCCGGACGGGTGCCTGCCGCGACCGGAACCTGGGCGCTCGCGCCGGGCTGCAGGGCAGCCACGTTGGCCGAGCCCACGGTGGTGCCGCCGAGCTTCGCGTCGACAGTGGTGCCCGCAGACGCCCGGTCACCGGTGTTCCGCACGGTCGCCGTGAGCGTCACGGGTGTGGTCGCGGTGGGCGACGCCGGGGACGCGCTCACCGCCGTGACCGTGAGGTTCGGGTTGGGGGCCGGGGCGCCGTAGACCTCGAGCTCGGCGACCTGGCCGTTGCCCGCGCCGCTGTTGCCCGTGAAGCGCAGGCGGACGTCGGAGACGGTGCCCGTCACCGGGACGTTCACGAGGTTGCCGCTCGCGGGTGCGAACGCGTACCCGGCGGACGCCTTGAGCTCCTGCCACGCCGCGGTGCCGGAGCGACCCCAGACCGAGAACGTCTGCGTCCGCGGACCCCACGCGCCGTCGGGGTTCACGCGCACCCGCACGCTGCTGACCTGCGTGGGCGCGGTGAGGGAGACATCGAGCGTCGACGGGTACTGCCCGCCTGCGCCCTCCCAGTACGAGCCGGTCTGCCCGTCGACGGCGTTCGCCGCGACGTACGACCACTCGGTGGACGACGCCGCTGCGGGCCGGTCCTTCGCGTAGTTGGTGCCGGTCGGGTCGGTGGGCGGATCGGTCGGCGGATCGGTCGGGTCTCCGCCTCCCGTCGGCGTGCCCCAGACCTGCAGCTCGGCGACCTGGCCGTTGCCCGCGCCGGTGTTGGACGTGAAGGCGAGGCGCACCTCGTCCACCTCCGAGTCGATCTCCGAGCCGCCCTCGGAGCCGAGCGCGAGCTCCACCTTGTTGCCGCTCGCGGGGTCGAAGCGATGGGCCGCCGACGCCTTGAGCGTGCGGAACGACGACTCGCCGTCGGACCGGCCGAGCACGCTGAACGTCTGCGTGCGCGCCGCCCACGCGGAGGCCGGGGGCACGGTGACGACCACGCGCTCGACGTTGGCCGCCGCGCCCAGGTCGACGGTGAGGTGCGCCGGGTACTGGCCGCCCGCACCCTCCCAGTAGGAGCTCGCGTTCCCGTCGTTGGCGTTGCCCGCGACGTAGGTCTGCGTCACCGACGATGCGGCGATCGGCTTCGTGAGCGCGAGGTTGGTGGCCTCCGCCGCGGCGTACGCGACGGCACCGAGGCCGAGCGGCGCGACGAGCGCCAGCGCGGCACCCGCCACGACCGTGTGCTTCCAGGGGATTCTCATGAACGTCCTCGTTCTCCCGCCGGGGCGGGCTCGTCCAGCCGCGGGGCAGCATTGCCCGGCGAGAGTAGAAAGTTGCAGCGTGCGCACTGCTTTGTGCTCAGCGTCTGTCAATTTCTTGCGGCTTGCTGTACGGACGTTACGAGACCGCGCACTGCGCGTCAAGGGTGCGGCAGGGGCGGACGCAGGCAACAACAAGGGCGGGGACGGCGGGCGGAGCGCTCGTCAGAGCACCCCTCCCGCCGCCCCCGCCCGGTTCGCTCGGTCGGACGACAGCCGTCCGTCGCCGATGGCCGGTCACCGGCTACGGCTCAGCGCATCCGGACCCGCACCTCCTTGCTCGACGTCTCGCCGTGCTGGTTGGTCGCCACGACGGCGATCCGGTGCGTGCCCCGCCCGACGCCGGTCACCTCGAGCGTCGCCTCCTGCTTCCTGGGCGTGCGGTCCACCAGCTCCACGGTCCGCACCACCTCGCCGTCGACCAGCAGCGCCATGCGCTGCGCGTTGGCACCGTAGGCGATCCTGGCCTCGACCTCGATCCGCCCGTCCTCGGCGTCCTCGACGTGGACGGAGACCTTGCCCGGCACACCGCGCGCCGGACCCGGCACCCGCTCGGCGGCCGCCGCCGCGCTGGTGTAGGCGAGGCGCGGCGCGGCCGGCGTCGCCATCCCCTCGCCGATGAAGTACGAGGTGTGCGGCGGCTGGTTGTAGCCGGTGTTCTGCCAGGTCACGGCCGTGCGGTACTGCGGGTCGGACATGAGCGTCCGCAGCCGGTGCTCGGTCGGGATGACAGTGGTGGCGATCCGCAGCGCCGTCGAGTCCGCGGTACGGGTGACGAGCTCCTCACGCCAGTCGCCGAAGAGGTCCGCCTGGAGGGACGGCGTGCCCTTCGTGCTGTTGTTCGAGAGCGTGCCCTCGGCCCGGTAGAGCTCCACCTCGCGGCCGTTCTCGTAGTCCCACTTCGCGATGGTCGGCACCCCGGTGGAGGTCGCGACGTCCCAGTCGTGGTTGCCGATCTCCGCCAGCAGGTCCCCGTCCCAGAAGGTCAGGAAGTTCGCCGCCGGGATGCTCTCCGAGAGGACCTCACCCGTCGAGGACGAGACGACCTTCCCGACCGGTGAGTTCCATGCGGCGTCGCCGCCGACCGCCCAGCCTTCTGCGCCGTCGTGCCGCGGGTCGATGTCGCCCATGGCGGCGCGTCCCGTGTCCCGCGCGGCAGGGATCGACCAGATGGTCTCTCCGGTCTCGGCGTCCCGGAAGGTCGCCCCCGCGTTGCCGGACTGCACCATGTTCTCGTGGGCGGCGAACTGCTCGAGCCCTGGCCGCGCCGGGTCGAAGTCGGACACGTGCATGGCGTCGCCGTGCCCGAGACCGGTATTGACGAACACCTGACCGTCGTCGTCGATGGTCATCGACCCGAAGACGATCTCGTCCTTCTGGTCGCCGTCCACGTCGGCGGTCTGCATGTCGTGGTTGCCCTGGCCGCGGTACTGGTCCCCCGCGACGTCGGTGTCGAAGACCCACCGCTGGGTGAGCTCCTCGCCGTCGAAGTCGAACGCCGCGATCACGGCGCGCGTGTAGTAGCCGCGGCTGAACACCATCGACGGGTGCTCCCCGTCGAGGTAGGCGGTGGTCGCCAGGAACCGGTCCACGCGGTTGCCGTAGCCGTCGCCCCACGAGCCGACGTCGCCGCGCGGCGGCACGTAGTCGATGGTGTCGAGCGCAACGCCGGTGGCGCCGTCGAACACCGTGAGGAACTCCGGCCCGGACAGCACGTAGCCGGCAGACGTCCGGAAGTCAGCCCGGGCGTCCCCGATGACCGTCCCGTCGGCGTCGGTAGTGCCGTCGGCGGTCTTCATCGCCACCTCGGCCCGCCCGTCGCCGTCGTAGTCGAAGACCTGGAACTGGGTGTAGTGCGCACCGGAGCGGATGTTGCGGCCGAGGTCGATGCGCCACAGCTTGGTGCCGTCGAGCTCGTAGGCGTCCAGGTAGGTGTTGCCCGTGTAGCCGGCCTGCGAGTTGTCCTTCGCGTTGGACGGGTACCACTTGACGACGTACTCGTACTCGCCGTCACCGTCGAGGTCCGCGACCGAGGCGTCGTTCGCGGAGTAGGTGTACGGCTGGCCGTCCTTCGTCGTGCCGTCCGCCGGCTTGTCGAGCGGGATGTCCAGGGTCTGGCCGTCCCACGGCGTGAACTCGCCGGTGGCCCAGTGCTCGATCCCGTCCGCGACGGTCGCCACCCGGTAAGTCGCGTCCGCGGTGCCGTCCGGGTCCAGGAGGCTGGTCGCGCCGGTCAGGGGCGCGTCGGTGATCCGCTCGCCGTCGCGGTAGACGTGGAACGCGACGTCCTGCGGGTCGTCGCCCTGCATGCGCCAGCCGACGTGGACGCCGTCGGCGCCTGCTTCTGTGCCCTCCCCTGCGCCCGCGACGGCGACCGGCTGCCGCCCGATGCGCTCGGTCTGCCGGGACAGGTTCGTCACGGCGGCGGAGGCGACCGTGTCCGAGAGCTCCGAGACACCACCGGCGTTCACCGCGGCGACCGCGTAGGTGTACTCGACCGTGGTGAGCACGTCGGTGTCGGTGTACCCAGGCTCGGCGGTACGCGCGAGCAGCACCTGGTCGCCCGACCTGTCGGTCCGGTAGACGTGGTAGAACAGCGCGCCGTCCACCGGCTCCCAGGTGAGGGAGACTGCGTGCTTCTCGACGTCGGCCACCGCGAGGCCCGACGGCGTCGGAGCGGTCGGCACGTCGGGGTCGACGGTGGTGAGCTCCACCTCGTTGGACGGGACGGACTCGTTGTCCGCGTCGTCGAGCGCCACTACCGAGTACGTGTACCGGAGGCCGACGTCCGCCGTCGTGTCGACGTACGAGGCCTCCGTGACGTCCGCGAGCGCCGTCGGCTCGGCGGCGCCCTCCGCCTGGCGGTAGACGCGGTAGCCGGCGACGTCGCGTGCCGGCTCCCACGTCAGGGGCACGGAGACCGCGGACCCGTCGATGCTGACGTCGCCGGCGACGAGCGCCGTCGGCGCGTAGAGCAGCGAGGTGATCTGCAGGCCGTTCAGCCAGCCGTCGGCGATCAGGTCGATGTGCCCGTCGGTGACGACCACGGGCTGGATCACCTTGCTCGACGTGCCGCCGCGCGGGGCGTTGGCGGTGCCGTGGTTGACGCCCTCGACGGTGACGCCGAGGCGCGCGGTGCCGGTCCGGTCACCCCAGATCACCTCGACGGCGTAGGTGCCGTTCGGGACGTCGAACCGCAGGGGGGTCGCGGCGCTCGGCAGCAGGAAGTCGCGCTGGAGGTCGTCGAGGCCTTCTTCGCCGGCCCCGCGGTCCCGGCCGCCCGGGCCGGCGGCCGAGGTGAAGCCGTAGCCCAGCTGCTCGGTGTAGAGGGTGTTCTGGTCGAGGGCGGTGTAGCCCGCCTTCGTGGGGTTCCCGGCGAGCTGGACGTCGAACCGGAGCAGCGGCGCCTTGGTCGTGAACGTCACGACGTCCGACGGCGCGGACTCGCCGCGCCCGTTGACCGCCACCACCCGCAGGTCGTAGGCGGTGCCCTCGGCGAGGCCAACGATGTTCGCGAGGCCGACCGTGGAGGTGGCCGCCAGGGCGAAGTCCGACTCGGGTGCTGCGGCGGTCTTGGCGTACACCCGGTAGATGTCGGCGCCGTCGACCTCCGTCCAGCTCAGCGCGGCGCCGGAGGCGTTGATGCTGCCCGCGACCACGCCGGCCGGCGTCCCGGGGACGGCGGCCGGAGGCTCGGCGTCGACCACCTCGCCGGCGAGCGGTACGTCCAGCTCCGCGGTGTCGCGGGCGACGAGGCGGGCCATCTGGATGGCCCCGTAGTTCTGGAAGTGGGTGTCGTCGGCAGTGCCGTTGGGCCGGTTCGGGTAGACACCCGCCGGGACGTGCAGGAATACCGACTTCGCCTCCTCCGGGCCGATCTCGGTCAGGTACTGGCGGCTGGAGGCCGACAGGTCGACCAGCGGCGTATCGGTCTCCGCCGCGAGCGCTGCCGCCTGCTCTACGTACTGCGGGAACGAGACGTTCGCCTGCCCGGCGGCGTCGTAGCTGCGCCGCGAGACCGGGGTGACGATGATCGGCGTGGCCCCGCGCTGGCGGGCGCCCTCGACGAAGATGCGGAGGTAGTCGCGGTAGTCGGCGGGCGCCGCGTAGCGGTCGTCGACGCCGAAGGAGTTGTCGTTGTGGCCGAACTGCACGTACAGGTAGTCGCCCGGCCTGATCTGCGTCAGCACCGCGTCGAGGCGTCCCTGGCTGATGAAGTTCTTCGACGACCGGCCGCCGATGGAGTGGTTGGCGACGACCACGTCGTCGGACAGGAACCTGTCGATCATCTGGCCCCAGCCGGCCTGCGGGGCCCAGAACGGGTCGTACGTCTGCACCGTCGAGTCGCCGGTGAGGTAGACGGTGGGCTTCGGCCCCGCGCCGCGCGGCGACGTCCGGGTGAGGGTCAGGCCGGCGAGGTTTGCGGCGCCGCCGGAGAGCTCGAGGTTGAGCTGGCCGTCGACCAGCGCGAGGTCGAACTCCATCTCGAGGTACTCGCCGGCGGGCCGCTGGGTCGGCTGGACCTTGACCATCTGCTCGGCGGTGAGCGCGATGTCGGTGGCGCCCTGCGGATCGCCCGCGATCAGGCGTACCCGGTAGTCGCCGTTCGGCAGGTCGGCGACGAGCTCGGTGTCACCGACGGTGACGAAGTCGGAGCGCAGGGCGTCCGCGCCGCCACGGTCGGCGGCGGTGACCTGGCCGGGGTCGACGAACCCGATCCGCTGGTCGACGCCGTACCCGGTGTCGGCGTCGATCCCGGTCGCCCCCGCGGCGACGGCGCCGCTGCCCAGGTCGAGGGTGAGCACACCGCTCTCGGGGAACGTCGGCTCGGGAACCCCGTCGCCGACCAGCGTCCCGACGGCGGCGGCGGACGGCGCGGACTCGCCGTCGGCGCCGATCGCGCGCACGCGGTAGTAGCTGACCTCGGTGGTGTCGGCCCCCGCGTCGGTGGCGAACACGGTCCGCGCGTCGGTGCGCGCGATCTCCGTGTACTCGCCGTCGAGCGTGTCGCTCCGGGTCAGGACGTAGCCCGTCGCGTCCGGCACCGCGTTCCAGCGGAGGCCGAGCGCGCCGGGCGCGGCGTGCGCGACGCGCACCGACGTCGGCGGGACGGGTGCTGCCGCGGCCGCGATCGCCGGCGCGAGCGGGAGCACGAGCGCCGCGGCGGCCAGGCCCGCGACGAGCGGTCGGGCGGGGCGGGACTGCGGCAGTGCTCTTGAACCTAGGGCGCGCGAACGCAGGGCTCTGGAACCGAGGGCCCTCGAACCCAGTCGGTAAGCGCTTTCTAGCATGCCGGGAGTGCGCCATCGAAGCTGCAGCATGGGATCACCTTGTCGTCTCGTCGTCGAGTCGGACCGGACCGGACAAGCCCCGGCGTTGGGGCCGATCGGCAGGGATTAAATGGATTCAATTCCGGCCAAGCAGTCATCTTGCCGCGCGCGCCTGAGGTTGTAAAGAGTCAGTCAGCGGCGGTGGCGCAGCCGGACGACCGCGTCGCCGAAGGCCTCGGCGCCCGCCCTTCGCAGGGGCGGGCGGGCGGACGCCGACGGCTCGACGTCAGCCCGTGGGCTCGCAGAGTCGCAGCACGTTGCCGAACGGATCGACGAGCTCGATGGTGGGCCCGCCCGGAGCGTCGCGGTCGATGCCGGGCCGAAGCCGCGCATGCGGTCGGCGCGAGAGTTCCGCATGGAGCACGTCGGCGCTGGCGACAGGCACCCAGACCACTGTTCCCGGCGTCCCGTCGCCGTGGTGCTCGGACAGGTCCAGCACCGCCTGGCCGCGGCGGATCCGCAGGTAGAGCGGCATCCCCGGCTCGAAGCGGTGCTCCCACTCGACGCCGAACCCAAGGTAGTCCACGTAGAACTCTCGTGCGCGCGCCTCGTCCTGGACACGGAGTACCGGGACCGCGCGCCCGAAGTCCGGCGGCCCTCCAGGCAGCCGCGCGGATGCGGTGTTCCAGTCAGCGAAGCCGAGCTGCGCAGCGACGATCTCCAGCGCGCGGCTGTGGCTGATGGTGACGTCGGTGTCGGCGAGCGCCCGGCGCAGCGCGTGGGCGGCCGTCTTGGCATGGGCAAGTGTCAGGTCCACGAGTTCATCGCTATCCCGGTGCCGTGAGCTGGTCGGTGCCCGCACTGCCGTCCGGGGCACCGTGGTAGGCACGAACCTCTGACAGACGTCTTCGTCGATGCATTCACCAGACCGATCATCTCGGCGCGGGCGGTGGGCTCATCGAGTGCCCGGGTAGAGATTAGCAACCCGGCGCCCAACTCACGGGTCAGCATGCGCTCACAGCTTACGGAGGGGGTGGCCAGCGCCTGCCGCCACCTACAAAGGGTTATCCACAGATTTGAAATCTACCAAGCAGATCGCACGAGTGTTCGACATAATGGGGATACCGAGGCAGTGAGTGCTAGAGGCGAACAGGGGGTGGGCATGGTGGAGCGGACGACTAACGACGGACCCGCCGGCGGCCTGCCCGGTGCTACGTCGATCGAGGACGTGCTGGCCCGGATCGACAATGCGGTAGACGAGTTGTCCGCGCTGACCGACCCCGAGACGCTGACCGGATGGGATGCCCCGAGCATCGGTCGCCTGGTCGAGGCACACACGCGGATCCGCCGACTGACCGGGCGCCTGGACGGTGTCCGCTACACCCTGCTGCCCCGCATCGAGAACGAGGGGTCGTGGCGCTCGGGTGGCATGACTCGTACGTTCACGTCCTGGCTCCGACTCCGCGAAGGCATCTCCTCCTACACCGCGGGTAAGGACATGACGATCGCGCGCCGCCTGGCGACCGCGCTACCCGTCACTAGGGAGCGCCTGGTCGCGGGAACCCTCGGCGTCGACCATGCCCGTGTGATGACGGAGGTCGCGCCCACGAGCGAGACCCGCACGGACGCGTTGGCGTGGTTGATCAATACCCGCACCGGGCACACCACGACACCGGAAGAGTTCGTGCAGACCGTGCCGGTCGACTTCCCCGACCCGGCCGACGACCCGGACGGGACCCGCACCCGCGAGCTAGTGACGCAGGTCCTGGAGGGTGCGATCGCGGACGGGACGCTGACCACGGGTGAGGGCGTGGTCCTGCGGGAGGCTGGATCGTTGAACGCGGACCAGTTCCGCAAGGTCGCCCGCCGGTTCGCCACGGTGACCGACCCGGACACCGACGACCTCGACGACGACAAGGCCGCGCAGGGCGAGTTCTTCGACCTGGCCAAGACATTCGGCGGGTATCACGTGGCAGGGTTCCTCACCGACGAGCACGGCCTCCAGCTCACCACCGCGATCAACGCGGTCCTGGGCGCCCCGTCAGCCGAGGACACCCGAACCACGACCCAGCGCCGCGCACAAGGCCTCGCGGACGTCGCCCGGGTGGCGCTGGACACGAACCAGGCTTCCCCGGGAGCCGCCATCGCGCCGCACCTGAACGTGACGGTGTCCTGGAGCGAGTTCGTCGCCCAGGTCACCCGGACCCGGGACGGCCTGTGCCTGACCTGCGGACAGGCCCGGCCCGGTCGCGGCAAGCGCCTCGGCGCGGGTGTGAAGATC
Source organism: Promicromonospora sp. NPDC023805 (assembly GCF_040639635.1). Classification (NCBI taxonomy): domain Bacteria; kingdom Bacillati; phylum Actinomycetota; class Actinomycetes; order Micrococcales; family Promicromonosporaceae; genus Promicromonospora; species Promicromonospora sp. NPDC023805. The sequence continues at coordinate 654,543 of NZ_JBFAAH010000001.1, forward strand.
ACGGGCACGGGCACGGGCACCGGTGCAGGTGCAGGTGCAGGTGCAGGTGCAGGTGCAGGTGCCAATGTTGGTGAGGGTGCGGATGCGGGTGCGGTGAACACCGGCTCAGTGGCCGGAGAGCCCGCCGGAAGCCCGGCTGGAGAGTCTGCCGGAAGTCCGGTCGGGAGCCTCACCGCAAGCCCGGATGGACGTCCAGGCGGAGGTCCAGGTGGCTGGAGTACAGCGGATACGACAGTGTCCGGGTTCTTGTCACCCGGTGGTCCGGTGTTCACCGAGACCGGCGGCCGCGCCCCACGCGCCTTGGTGCGCCGGTTGGCGTGCCACAGCGCCATCACCCGGATCGTGTTCGGCCCCGACGGCGCCGTCCTCGACGTGGGACGCGCCCAACGGACCGTGTCAGGGCAGATGCGACGCGCCGTCATCGCAAGAGACCAACACTGCGTCTACCCAGGATGCGACCAACCACCCTCACGATGCGAGGTCCACCACGCCATCACCCACTGGGCTGATGGTGGAGACACCTCCGTCACCAACAGTGCGCTGCTGTGCTGGTTCCATCACCAGCTCGTCGACACCAAGGGCATCACCATGCACTGGACCGGCAAGCCCACCACGAACACCACCGCCGGAGCCCTGCTCGAGACCGGATGGGCCTTCACCGACGCCTACGGGCACCGCATCCAACTACCCGAACCCATCGAAGCCCCACCCCCAACGGGCACCGAAGCCGCCTGACCCGGCCGGCCGGACCCGGCACTACCTCGACAACCCGCCTGATCCGGCTGCCGGGCCCCGCCGCGCCCGTATGACCAGTCAGGCCCAGCAGTCCGGCAGGTCTGGCGCACCCAGCGAGCCCACCAAAGGCTCACCGCACCGCACCGGGCCGCACCGGCTCACCAGGCCACCACCCCCACGCCCGCCGTAAGCGACCACCGAGGCAGCCTGACCTGCGATCGGTCAGGCGCACCCCGGAGCCTTCCGGTCCAATCCCAGTACTCGGCCCACCGATCCGTCACTCATGCAGAGTCGGCCGGTAGACGAGCTCCTGGATGTCGCCGTCGAGCGTCACGTGCTCGATCAGCTCGAGGTCGAAGTCGGAGGCACCCTGGAAGATCGGGTCCAGGCCGGTCCGGCCGGTGATCACCGGGAAGAGCGTGACTCGGACCCGGTCGACCAGGCCTGCGGCCATCAGCGCCCGGTTCATCGACAGACTCCCGTGCGAACACAGCGGCACCTCTGACTCCTCCTTGAGCCGTGCGACGACGTCGACCGCGTCGCCGCCCACCGCCTGCGCGTCGGGCCAGTCGAGGGGACCCTCCAGCGTATTCGACACCACCGTCGTCGGCAGGTTCCGCATCCGGGTGACCCACGGGTCGCGCACGTCGGAGTCCTCGGAGCTCTCGGACAGCATCTGCGCGAACGCCCGGTAGGTGTTGGCCCCGAGGACCAACCGCTGCTCCTGTGAGTACAGGGCGAGCCGGTGCTCCAGGAGCTCCGGGCCCTGCTTGCCCCAGTAGCCTGTCCAGTCGCCGCCGGCGGCGCCGAAGCCGTCGAGGCTGGAGAACACGTCGAACGTGTAGGTAGTGGTCATGATGGTCTCCTGGGAATAGTTGTCGGGTACGTCGATACAGACCGGAGGCCGCGGCGGATCTCATCGCCGTCGGACGGCAGGAGAGGACACAGCGTGACGAACGAGCTGACGACCGGACCAGGCAGCCTCGCGGGCCGCAGCCAGCTGCTGCGGCTCGGGGCGCCACGCGACACGGCGGCGGTGCGGCACCTGGTGACCTTCCTCGTAGCGAGCGTCGTGACGGTGCTGGCCACGCGCGCCTACCTGGCCGCGGCGGACTACCCGCAGATCGGCGGCGGCGATCTGCATGTCGCGCACGTCCTGTGGGGCGGGCTGCTCATGGCGCTGGCGATGATGCTGCTGCTGTCCTACGTCGGCCCCGTGCCGCGGTCCCTCGGCGCGGCGCTCGGCGGCGTGGGCTTCGGGTTGTTCATCGACGAGGTCGGCAAGTTCGTGACCGCCGACAACGACTACTTCTACGCGCCGACCGCAGCGATCATCTACTTCGTCACGGTGGTGCTCGTCCTCATCGTCGAAGGGCTGCACGGCCGCCGTGCCCACCATCCCGCCGAGTACCTCGCCGTGGCGGCGGACCGGCTCACGGCAGGGCTGGCCGGCGGGTTCACCCCGACGGCCCGCGCCGAGGCACGCGAGCTCGCCGCCAAGGGTGCCGGCGAGCCCGGCGCCCACCTGGTCGCCGAGCTGGTCGACGCGGTGCCCGACGACGACACCGACCTGCCCGACCCCGTCCGCGGCGGCGTCGACCGCGTCGTGCGCTGGCTGGACGCGCTGGTGGACCGGGCATGGGCGGCGTGGCTGCTGATCTGCGTCCTGGTGCTGGTGGGCGTCGCAGAGGCGATGGTGGGGCTGAGCGTCGTACGCGGCGAGGTGCCGGGGCTGCCCCAGTGGACCGGCTTCGCGATCCTCGCCGCCGTCGGCGCGTCAGTGGTGCTGCTGCTCGTGGGCGTCGTCGTCGGCCGCAACAATCACCTGCGCGGAGCCGTCTGGATGCGCCGCGCGGTGCTCATCAGCCTGCTGTTCACCCAGCTCCTGGTGTTCCGCGCACTGCGGTGGACGGCGGCGTTCGGGCTGGTCCTGGACGTGCTGGCCTTCATGGCGCTGGAGGTTGCGCTCCGCGAGGAGCGGATGGTCCGGACGCGCAGGCCCTGACCAGCCGGTGGGCCGCCTACGCCCGCGAGGGCGGCGCGCCCGCGGCGTTCGCCATACCTGCGGCGTTCGCGGGCTCCAGCCCGAGGAGCCGCAGGCTGTTCTGCCAGAGCGCGTCCAGGTGTGCCGGGTCGTTGAACAGCTTGGCGAACAGCACGAGTCCCTCGACCTGGGCGACTATCGCCTTCGCCGCGCCCTCGACGTCCTCGGCCGGACGCTGGAGCTCGCCGGACTCGACGGCCGCGGCGAGGGGTGCCCGGATCAGCTCGATCTGCTCGTCGAAGATCGCCTGCAGGCGTTCGCGCACCGGCTCGTTCTGGGAGCTGACCTCGAGCGCCAAGTTCCCGAAGAGGCAGCCGGCGACCCAGCCCGTGCCGGTCCGCGCGTCGATCTGCATCTGCGCGGTGGCGGCGAACAGCGCGCGGAGCCGCTCGAGGATCGTCCCGGGTCCGCCGAGGATCTCGGCCCATACGCCCTGCTGCCACGCCCAGTGCCGGTCGATGACGGCGAGCGCCAGGGCCTCCTTGGACGGGAAGAAGTAGTAGAAGGACCCCTTGTTCACACCGGCGCGCGTGCAGAGCTCCGCGACGCCTATCGAACCGTAGGGGCGTTGGGAGAACAGCTCGACGCCCGCTTCGATCAGGCGCTCTCGTCCATCTGAGGTTCGCGGCATGTTGACAGTATACGACTGGTCAACTATAACTGGAACCTCCAGTAGTTGACCGACCGTCTACAAGGGAACCGACCATCATGAGCACTCGCAAGGTAGCCATCGTCACGGGAGCCTCACAGGGCATCGGCGCCGGCCTCGTCGCCGCGTACCGGGAACTGGGTTACGCCGTCGTGGCGAACTCGCGCACCATCGACCAGGACGAGGCCGACGACCTCGCCACCGTCGCCGGGGACATCTCCGACCCGGCGACCGCTGACCTGATCGTCAAGACCGCCGTGGAGCGTTTCGGCCGCGTCGACACGCTCGTGAACAACGCGGGCGTCTTCATCGCCAAGCCGTTCACCGAGTACACGACCGAGGACTTCAACACCATGGTCGCGATCAACGTCGGGGGCTTCTTCCACCTGACCCAGCGCGTCATCCCGGAGCTGCAGGCCGCCGGTGGCGGGCACGTCGTCAACATCACCACGACGCTGGTCGAGAGCGCGCTCTCGGTCTTCCCCTCGGCCCTGGCATCGGTGACCAAGGGCGGTGTCGCCTCGGCGACCCGTGCGCTGGCCATCGAGTACGCGTCGCAGGGCATCCGCTTCAACGCGGTCTCCCCCGGCGTCATCAAGACCCCGATGCACCCGGAGGAGACGCACGAGGCACTCGCCGGCCTGCACCCGCTGGGCAGCCTCGGCGAGATCGAGGACGTCGCCCGCGGCGTCATCTACCTGGAGCAGTCGCCCTTCGTGACGGGCGAGTTCCTCCACATCGACGGCGGACAGATCGCGGGGCACTGACCCGCACCGGGGCGGCCCGAGAGGGCCGCCCCGCACGCTGCCACACGAACCACGAACCGCACGACCGAACCGCACGACCGAACCGCATGACCGAACCGCATGACCGGACCAGGAGACAGACCATGACTCGCCCCGACGCTGCCGCCACGATCTCCGCCCTGCTCGACCGCTGGGCCGACGGGATCCGACGGCGCGACCTCGACCAGATCGCCGCCCAGTTCACCGACGACGCCCTGTTCCAGGGCTTCGACCCCGAGCCCGCCTTCGGCAGGGCCGCGGTCGCCGCCTACTACGGCAAGCAGCCGCCCGGGCTGACCGCCGACCACACGCTGCTCCACAGCCGGACGCTCGCCCCTGGGGCCGTGCTCGGCTACGCGGCGGTCACTTTTCACCGGCCCGACCGGCCGGTGGACGTCCACCTCACCGTCGCCGCCGTCGAGGTGGACGGCCAGTGGCTGATCAGCCACTACCACGTCTCCCGCGTGCGGTAGCGGACGACGTCACTGGCTGCGGCGATGTCAGCGGCCGCAGCGATGTCAGTGGCCGCGGCTACGTTTGCGGCAATGCCTCCCCAGCGCTCCACTGCCCGCCCCGCCCACTCGCCCCGGGAGACGTCGTCGTCACCTGGCACGCCGACCTCGGCGAGTGGGCAGCAGCTCAGGTCACCGGCCTGGACGCGGACGCCCCGCAGTCAGCAAGAGGGCCTACCAGAAGTCGGTGGCGCAGATCAGGAAGACACGTGGTCAGATCCTGGCCGCGCTCGACGGCGCCTCGGCCGACCGGACGTCAGTCCTCGAGCGCATCGGAGCCGAGTACGGCGAAGCCTTCAACGCCATCGACGAGGCGACCCGCGCGGGCCTGATCATGACCCAGGAGCGCGAGGAGCTGTACGACGCAGTGGTCGGCCTCCTCAACTCCGCAGCCGCGGAACGGGGCCTCGACGTCACCGCGGAACGGCAGGCGCTGATCGACGGCGTCGACGCGACCCGGGACTGGTGACCCGGTCCGCCGGGCGGCGCCGCCCGCGCGAACCCGCCCGGCGGACCGGGCGGGCTCACGAAAGGTCACGCAGACAGGACGCGCGCGCCCTGCTGGGCGAGGACGCTGAGCTCCGCCGCCTTGAACGCGTGCTCCTGCGTCATCGCGGTCTCGGTGCGCTCCAGGCAGTCGAGGACGAGCTGGCCGAAGTAGGGGAATCCGACCTTCCCCTCCGCCACGATGTGGTGCTCGCCCTTGCCGTCGACGAGGAACACGTGGCCGGGGCCCTGGTCCGTCGCGACGTTGGCGTACTTGCGCAGCTCGAGGTAGCCCTCGGTGCCGAGCACGAACGTGCGCCCGTCGCCCCACGTGCTCAGGCCGTCCGGGGTGAACCAGTCCACGCGGACGTAGCCGCTGGCGCCGGTGTCCATGACGATGGACGCCTCACCGAAGTCGTCGAGCCCCGGGTGCTCGGGGTGGTTGTAGTTGGCGATCGCCGAGTAGCCGACCTCGGCGTCCTTGGCGCCCGCGAAGTGCAGCATCTGCTCGAAGTTGTGGCTGCCGATGTCGCACAGGATCCCGCCGTACTTCTCCTTCTCGTAGAACCAGTCCGGGCGGCCGGTGCCCAGGCGGTGCGGCCCGAGGCCCATGACCTGCAGCACCCGGCCGATGGCGCCCTGGTCGATGAGCTGGCCGGCCAGGACCGCCGCCTCGACGTGGATCCGCTCGGAGTAGTAGACGGCGTACTTGCGCCCGGTCCGGGCGGTCGCCTCCCGGGCCGCCGCGAGCTGGTCGAGGGTGGTCAGCGGAGCCTTGTCGACGAAGTAGTCCTTGCCGGCCTCGATGGCCCGCAGGCCGAGCGCGCAGCGTTCGGAGGTGACCGGTGCGCCGGCGACGAGACGGACCTCGTCGTCGCCGAGGACCTCGTCCTCGGCGCGCGCCACCTGCACGTCAGGGAACTTGTCGCGGAACTCCGCCACCTTCGCCGGATCCGGGTCGTACACCCACTTGAGCGTCGCGCCGGCGCCCATCAGGCCCTCGCACATGCCGTAGATGTGCCCGTGGTCCAGGCCCACCGCGGCGAAGGAGAAGTCTCCGGCACCCACTACGGGTGCGGGGATCGGTTCCGGCGCGTAGGCGGCGCCGCTGGTCGTCGTCATGAGATCTCTGGTCCTGTTCGTCTCGGGCTTCGTTCTTGAAGCAGGTCAGCCGTCGCTGGCTGCACTGCTGGTCGCGCTGCTGCCGACGGTGATGTCACCGGGCAGGTCGGCCACCGTCGTCGTCTTCTCGAAGAAGTGCGGCGCGCGCTCGACGAGCGTGCCCGCGCGGTAGTACGGGTCGTCCGGCGAGAGCGGCAGGTCGACCGTCCGCCGCTCGATACCCGCCTGGTAGATCGCGGTCACGAGCTCGATCGCGCGACGTCCGTCCGCGCCGTCCACCACTGGACGACGGCGTTCGCGCACCGCACCGAGCACGTCGCCGATCTGCCCGGGGTGGCCCTCGTGCTCCAGCGGGCTGTGCGCCGCGGCGAGCGCCTCGATCTTGGCGACCAGGGCGGGGTCTCCGCCGGGGGCGGGGAACCCATTGGGCTCGGCGACGTCGGCGACCACCTTCCACGGCTGGGACACCCGCGCGTGCCGCCCGTGGACGACTATCGCCTGCTCCTCGCCGTGGTGCACCACCGAGCTGGTCACCTCGGCCAGCGCCCGGTCGTACTGCAGCACGGCCACGGAGAGGTCCTCGACCTCCGAGTTCTCGTGCTGGGCGTTGGTCAGCACCGCGGTGACGGCGCTGGGCGCGCCGAGCATCCAGGAGGTGAGGTCAAGGTGGTGGATCGCGTGGTTGAGGGTGCACCCGCCGCCCTCGCGCTCCCACGTGCCGCGCCACCACAGGTCGTAGTAGGCGGTGCCGCGCCACCAGGACGAGGAGACCTGGGCGTGGGAGACGGGGCCGATCAGACCCGAGTCCAGCACCTCCTTCAGGGTGGCCATGTCGTCGCGGAAGCGGTTCTGCGCCACGACGGACAGGATCCGGTCGTTCTCGGCAGCGGCCGCGATCATCGCGTCGCACTCCTCGAGCGACGGCGCCATCGGCTTCTCGACGAGCACGTCGACGCCGGCGCGCAGGGCGGCGATCGTCAGCTCGGCGTGGGTGGACGGCGGCGTCGCGATGCTGACGAGGTCCAGGTCCTCGGCGGCCAGCAGGTCCGCTACCCGCTCGTACGCCCGCGCCGAGGTGAGGCCGAGCTCCGCGCCCAGGGCGGCGGCCTTGCCCGGCGCGATGTCGCACAGGGCGACGATCTCGCACTCGTCGCCGAACCGCTGGTAGCCGTCGATGTGGGTGCGGGAGATCCCGCCGGTCCCGATGATCCCGATCTTGAGCACTGTTCCCCCGGATGCGACTTATACGTGTCACTGGTGATACGTGTCACTATGGTTGTGGTCGGGTAGGCCGCTGTCAAGAGAGTGGAGCGCCGTGAGCACTGCAGTCCCGCCGACGAGCCGTGACGTCGCGCGTCTCGCGGGCGTCTCCCAGGCCACGGTGTCCTACGTGCTGACCGGGAAGGGCTCGATCTCCCCGGCCACCCGGGAGCGCGTCCTGCGGGCGGCCGAGTCGATCGGCTACCGCCCGAACCTCGCCGCCCGGTCGATGCGGACCCGGCGCTCCGGACGGCTCGCGGTGATCACCGGCGTCGTAGCCGTCGGGAACCAGATGCGCATGCTGACCGGCGCGAGCCGTGCGGCAGCCGAGGCCGGCTACGCCATCGAGACCAGCAGCGTCGACGGCAGCGTGGCGGACCGGACCGAGCGTGTGCTCGAGCTGGCGGCCGGCGGCCAGTACGAGGGCATCCTGACGTTCGTCCCGGTGCTCCCCGAGGCTCTGTCCGACGGCGGAGGCGCCCCTCCCGTCCTGGCCGCGACCGCGTTCGACGAGCAGATGCGCAGCTCGGGCGAGCTCGCCGAGGCCGACCTCATGGAGGTCCTCGTCCAGGCGCTCGTCGCGGCCGGTCACCGCAGGTTCCTGCACGTCGCCGGCTCCCAGGAGTTCGCCTCCGCGCGGGCACGCCGCGACACCTACCTCGCCTGCCTGGAGCGCCTCGGCGCCGAGTCGCACGAGCCGCTCGAGTCGCTCGGCGTGGTCGGCAGCGGGTGGTCCGCGGAGTCCGCGCGGCAGGCGATCCTCGCCCTGCCCGACGACGCGCCCCCGGTCGCCGTGCTCGCCGCCAACGACATGCTCGCGATCGGCGTCCTGCGCGCCGCCGCCGAGCGCGGCTGGACGGTACCCGGCGACGTCGTGGTGACCGGCTGGGACAACGCGGCGTTCGGCGCCTACACGATGCCGTCGCTCACCACCGTCGACGTCGACTTCCAGGCGGCCGGGCACCACGCCATGCGGCTGCTGGTCGCGGCGCTGCGGGGCGACGAGCCGCCGCCGCGCGAGGCCACCCTCCAGCGCATCGTCTGGCGGGAGTCGACGGGCGCCGCGAGGGCGCCGGGCTGACCGGAGCTGCCGAACTGACGGGAACTGACGGGAACTGTCAGGAGCCGCCGGACCGGCCGAACTCGACGGGCTCCCCCCTTGACCGCGAGCGCCGGTCGGCGGAGCGTGTAGAGGGACGGCAGCGCCGTCCGGACGCTGCTGACGAACCCAGGGAGTCCGCCATGTACATCCGCAGTACCGAGATCCAGGGTGAGCCCGCCGAGATCGACTCCGGGCTGGGCCTCGTTCGTGAGGAGATCTTCCCGGCGGTCTCCGCGATGGACGGCTGTGTCGGGATGTCGATGCTGGTCGACCGGCAGAGCGGCCGGTGCATCACCACGACGGCGTGGTCGTCCGAGGACACGATGCAGGAGAGCGCCGCGGCCGTGCGCCCGCTGCGCGACCGCGCCGAGCGGGCGCTGGGCAGCACCTCCGGCCGGTACGTCCACGAGTGGGAGGTCGCCGTCGTGCACCGCGACCACGCCGCACCCGAAGGCGCCTGCGCCCGCCTCACCTGGCTCAGCGGCGGCGACCTGCACATGGTCGACAACGCCATCGACATGTTCCGGATGGTCATCGTGCCGCAGATCCAGGAGTTCGACGGCTTCTGCAGCGCCAGCCTGATGGTCGACCGGGAGACCGGCCGGGTCGTCGGCACCGCGGCCTTCGACAGCCGCGAGGCGCTGGAGGCCAGCCGCGAGGCCACCACCGGCATCCGCGAACGAGTCATCGCGGAGCTGGGTGCCACCGTCGACAACGTCGAGGAGATGGAGATCGCGTTCGCACACCTCCACGTACCCGAGATGGCCTGACGACGGCGGCCGACGTGACGCGCCGATCGCGTCGGCTTGCCGTTCACCCGACGGCAACCCGGCGCGGATAGCGTGCGCCCGTGCCGAAACCTGCCGCAGGACCCGCACCAGAGCTCGCCGCGCTGCTCGCGATGGATCGTGCAGAGCTCGCCGCCGAAGTCTTCGTCCGGGCGTACACGCCGGTCCTGGGCGCCAGCTACCCGCGGACCAGCGGGCTCGGGTGGACGATCGCCGCGGTCGCGGGCGTACCGCTCGGGAAGTGGACCTTCGACACCGACCGGCCGACCGACGGCGCGATCGCCCGGCTCGGCACCGAGCTGGCGCTCCTGTGGGAACGAGCCGGCCTCGCCGCGCGCGGCGTCTTCAACGAGGGCAACGGCGTGGTGCTGCTCTTCCATGGCGAGGAGCTGCTGCTGCGCGACGACGCCCGCAGCGTGGTCGCCGACGCGATCCGCGCCGCGAACCCGCACCTCGGCGGCTGACGCCGCCGGCCTGACCACCCAGGTCTGCCCATCCTGCGGACCAGGTCGTTGCCGCGGCTAACTATCTGACAGGATGCCGGTGTGACGAGCACGGGCGACCCAGGAGACGATCCGGACTTCCGCTTCCGGGACATCGCCGTCGTGGCGTACCTGCCGTCGGTGGTCAGCTCGGTCGGCCACGGCGCCGTCATGCCGGTGCTGGTGATCCACGCGGGCAACCTCGGCGCGACGACCGCGGTGGCCGCGTTCGTGGTCGCCCTCCTGGGGATCGGGCAGCTCGCCAACTCCCTCCCGTCCGGCGCGCTGGTGGCCCGCCTCGGCGAGCGCCGCACCCTCGTGATCGCGGGGCTCGTGGACGCGGCGGCGATGCTTGCCGCCTTCCTGGTGCCGTCGGTCTGGCTGCTGTGCCTGTGCGTCTTCGTCAGCGGCATGAGCTGGACGACCTTCCTGCAGGCTCGCCAGGGATTCCTGATCGACGCCGTACCGATCAGCCACCGGGCGCGCGCGATGGCACTGCTGGGCGGGTCGATGCGCCTCGGGGCTCTGATCGGCCCGCTGCTGGGTGCCCTGCTGATCCACCTGGCCGGGGTGCGCTCGGTGTTCGCGCTCGCGGTGTGCGCAGCCCTCGCCTCGGCGCTGATCGTCACCCGCATGCCGGACTTCGGCCGGGTGACCCGCGGCGTCGCCCCGCTGTCCGTGCGCTCGGTGCTGTGGGAGCACCGGCGCACGCTGCTCACCCTCGGCGTGGCGGTCATCATCATCGGCGCCTCGCGTTCGGTACGCACCGGCCTGCTGCCCCTGTGGGCCGATCACATCCACATCTCCGCGGCGGTGGTCTCCCTGCTCTTCGCGGTGGCGGCGACTATCGACATCGCGCTGACCCTGCCGGGCGGCTGGCTGCTCGACAAGCGCGGCCGGCAGGTCGTCGCGATACCGGTGGTCCTCGCCGTCGGCGTCGGCTGCCTGCTGCTGCCACTCACCGACTCCGCGCTCGGCGTCGGCCTGGTGATGGCGATCATCGCGGTCGGCAACGGGCTCGGCTCGGGGATCGTGATGACCCTCGGCGCCGACGCCGCGCCGCAGGAGGGCCGCGCGCAGTTCCTCGGCGGCTGGCGGCTGTGCGGGGACATCGGCAACACCGGCGGGCCGCTGCTCGTGTCCGCGGTAGCCGCGATCGCACCCCTGGCCGCCGCGCCGGTGGTCATCGGCACGCTGGCGCTGCTGGGCGCGATCTGGGTGGGCCACTGGACGGGCAAGGCCGACCGCAAGCGCCGCGGGTAGACGGTGCGCTGCCTCATCGGCGCTCCGCGGCGTCGCCGCACTAGCCTGCGGGCCATGACTCTGTTTCGCGAAGCCGGACCGGGCGACCTCGAAGACGTTCTTCGTCTCTACCGCCAGCTGCAGCCGGAGGACCCGGTTCTGCTTGACGGTTCTGATGCAGCGGCCTTCGCGCAGATTCTGAGTTCGTCGGGCCTGCACCTGTTCGTGCTCGAAGCCGATGGAGTCATCGTTGCCACGACGTACCTGAACGTCATCCCGAACATGACTCGATCCGCGTCGCCGTACGCGGTCATCGAGAACGTCGTCGTTGACGAAGCCCTTCGGGGCACGGGTCTGGGCAAGCAGATCATGGCCGGGACGCTCCGAGCGGCATGGGACGCGGGGTGCTACAAAGCGATGTTGCTGACAGGTTCACGCGAGCCTTCCGCGCATGCGTTCTACAGAGCGTGTGGTTTCTCGCCCGATGCCAAGACTGCCTATCTCGCTCGACCGTCATGACGCAGTGAACTGGGCACCGACAGCGCCGTGACTTCGGTCGGTTGCTGCCGATCGTGAGCGACTTCGGTCGGTTGCCATGAGATCGGTCGGTTGATTGACCGATCTCAGCGCAACCGACCGAAGTCATCTCAGTGACGGTGCAAGGGACCGAACTCGTGAGCCCGCCAACCCTGGTTCCCGCCCGCCCGGCTGTCCCCGCCCCGCCCGCGCCCGGCCCAGTCCTTCGCCCATTGATCAAACCAATCCCCGGGACCCCACATCGCCGCCTTGACCGTTGCGCCTACCATCCGTAGATTGCTGGCAGTTCATCGGATGTTTGCGGAAGGGCGGGCATGGCCACGATCACAGGGGTCCGGGTAGAGGACGTGCGGTTCCCGACGTCGGTCACCGCCGACGGTTCCGACGCGATGAACAAGGATGCCGACTACTCGGCCGCCTACGTCGTGCTGGAGACGGACGCACCCGACCCGGACGACCCGGGCGCCACGCTCGGCGGCTACGGGCTGACGTTCACCATCGGCCGGGGCAACGACATAGTCGCCGAGGCCGCGCGCCAGCAGGCGGCAGCGCTTGTGGGCCGGGACGTCGACAAGCTCGCCGCCGACATGGGCGCCGTCTACCGGGAGCTGACGTCCGACAGCCAGATGCGCTGGCTCGGGCCCGAGAAGGGTGTGGTGCACCTGTCGCTGGCCGCGGTGCTCAACGCGGCCTGGGACCTGGTCGCACGCCGCGCGGGCAAGCCGCTCTGGCGGGTGCTGGTCGACATGACGCCGGAGGAGCTGGTCGACGTCGCCGACCTGCGGTACCTCTCCGACGCGCTGACCCGCGAGGACGCACTCAAGATCCTCCGGGAGCGCGAGGGCACCAAGCAGGAGCGCCTCGCGCACCTCGAACGGACCGGCTACCCGGTGTACACGACGTCGGCCGGGTGGCTCGGCTACAGCGACGACAAGCTGCGGCGGCTCTGCCAGGAGGCCGTGGACGCCGGGTACCAGCACGTGAAGCTCAAGGTCGGGGCGAACCTCGAAGAGGACGTGCGCCGGCTGACCATCGCGCGCGAGGTGCTGGGACCCGACCGCGCGCTGATGATCGACGCCAACCAGGTCTGGGACGTGCCGCAGGCCATCGAGTGGATGCGCGAGCTGGCCCGGTTCGACCCGCTGTGGATCGAGGAGCCGACGTCGCCCGACGACATCCTCGGGCACGCGGCCATCCGCCGCGCCGTCGCGCCGATCGGGGTGGCGACGGGCGAGCACTGCCACAACCGCGTGATGTTCAAGCAGCTGTTCCAGGCCGAGGCGATCGACTACTGCCAGCTCGACACCGGGCGGCTCGCGAGCATCAACGAGATAGTCGCCGTGCTGCTGCTCGCGGCGAAGTTCGGGGTGCCGGTGTGCCCGCACGCGGGCGGCGTCGGCCTGTGCGAGATGGTGCAGCACGTCTCCGTGCTCGACTACGTGGCGATCGGCGGCGACCTCGACGGCCGCGTGACCGAGTACGTGGACCACCTGCACGAGCACTTCACTGACCCGTGCATCGTCGCCGACAAGGGCGCGGGCACCGCCTACGTGCTGCCGTCCCGGCCGGGCTACTCCACGCAGATGTACGAGGAGTCACTGGACCGGTTCAGGTTCCCGCACGGGACGTACTGGGTGCGCGATGATTCTGTGCGCGACACTCCCGTACGCGATACTTCCGAGCATGTCCCGCACTGACGAGGTAGTCGACGGCATCCGCAGGATGATCCTCGACGGACAGCTCCGCCCCGGCGACCGGCTGCCCGTCGAGAAGGACCTGGCCGACACGCTCCAGGTCTCCCGCGGCTCGCTCCGGGAGGGCGTCCGCGCCCTGTCGATCCTCGGCGTCGTGCACACCCGCCAGGGCGACGGCACCTACGTCACCAGCCTCGACCCAGCCCGCCTGCTCTCCCCCATGGCCATGGTCCTGGACCTGCAGGACGACGGCGCCATGCCCGCCTTCCACAGCGTGCGCCGCGTGCTGGAGACGGAGGCGGCGGGGCTGGCCGCCATCCGGATGACCGACGACGCGGTGGCCGAGGCGCGCGCGATCCTGGACCGGGTCCCGGAGATCATGCACGGCACGTCGGTGGACCACGACAGGTTCATCGAGATCGACATCGCGTTCCACCGCGTCATCGCGGCGCACACCGGGAACCCGGTGCTGGAGGCGCTCATCGAGTCGTTCGCGGGCCGCACCGTCCGGGCGCGGCTGTGGCGCGGCCTGCACACCGAGGGCATCGAGGAACGCACGCACGGCGAGCACGAGGCCATCTGGCGCGCGCTCGCCGCGCGGGACCCGGAGGCGGCCCGGATCCGGATGGCGAGCCACCTCCTGGGCGTCGAGGACTCGCTCCCCAGGCCGGAAAACCTCGACGAGGTCCCCTGACCTGCCCACCTGTCAGACGCTACTCGTAGAGGACTGCCGCTATGTTCTCGTCGTCGATGTTGTTCTTGTCGTACCAGTAGAAGCCCGAGTCGATGACCGGCTCCAGCTCCTCGCCGTTGATCGCGGCCACGGCGGCCTTCACGGTCTCGTAGCCCATCTTGATCGGGTCCTGCGTGATCGCGCCGGCCATCAGCCCGTCGCGGATCGCGTCGGTCTGCGCCTTGCCCGAGTCGAAGCCGATGACCGTGAGCTCGCCCGACCTGCCGGTCTCCTCCACCGCCTTCACGACGCCGACGGCGGAGCCCTCGTTGGTGCCGTAGATGCCCTTGAGGTCGGGGTGGGCCACCATGATCGCCTTGGCGGCGTCGGCGGACTTGAGCTGGTCGCCGTTCGCGTACTGCGTGTCGACTATCTCGATGTCGGGGGCGTTCTCCTCGATGTACTGCGTGAACCCCTCCACGCGCTGCTGCCCGGTCTGCGACGTCTGGTCGTGCGCGATGATGGCGATCTTGCCGCTCCCGACCAGCTCGGCCATGTGCTTGGCCGCCTCGGCGGACGCCGCCAGGTTGTCGGTCGACACCGTGGTCACCGGCACGTCCGACTCCACGCCGGAGTCGAACGCGACGACGGGGATCCCGCGCGACTCGGCGTCGGTCATCATCGGGATGGACGCCTCGGAGTCGAGGGCCGCGAAGCCCAGCGCGTCCGGGCTCTTGTCGAGGGCCGTCTGGAGCATGGTGAGCTGCTTCTCGACCTCGGTCTCGGTCTCGGGTCCCTCGAAGGTGACCTCGACGTCGAGCTCGGCCGCGGCGTCGTCGGCCCCCTGCTTGACCGCCTGCCAGAACTGGTGCTGGAAACCCTTGGAGACCAGGGCGACGTAGGGCTTGTCGCCGGCCCCCGGCTCCGCGCCCCCGCCCGAGGCACAGGCCGTGAGCGCGAGCAGCGCGGCGACGGAGGCGGCGGCCGCCGCGGCGAACCGCCTGCGCGTGGTGGTTTTGATGTTCATGCTGATCCAGCTCCTTCGATGGTCAGTCAGTTCAGGCTTCCTTGCCGCGGCGCAGCATGTCGGCGTACACGGCGAGCACGATCACTATGCCGACGGCGACCTTCTGCCATTCCTGCGGGATCGACATGATCCGCAGGCCGTTGGTGAGCGTCGCCATGATCAGCGCGCCGATCACGGTGCCGAGGATCGTCGCCTTGCCGCCCCGCAGGGAGGTTCCGCCGATGACGACGGCGGCGATCGCCTCGAGCTCGTACCCGAGGCCCAGGCCGGGCTGCGCGGAGTTGAGCCGGGAGGCCATTACGACGCCCGCCAGACCCGTGAACAGGCCGGCGACCGTGTAGATGACCACCTTCCACCGCCGCACGTCGACGCCGGAGATCGCGGTCGCCTCCTCGTTGGAGCCGATCGAGAGCGCATAGCGGCCGGTGAGCGTCTTGCTCAGCGTGACGCCGGCGATGACGGCGGCGACGAAGAAGATCAGGACGGCGTTGGGCAGCCCGGGGACCAGCTCCCCCGCGGCGAGCTGGTCGAACCCGCCCACCTCGCTGAAGTAGATGGGCTTCGTCCCGGAGATCACCAGCGAGAGCCCCTGCGCGACCATCATCATCGCCAGCGTCGCGATGAACGGCGGCAGCCGCAGGTAGGAGACGTTCAGGCCGTTCAGCAGGCCGATCAGGGCGCCGATCGCGAGGCCGCCCAGCACGCCGACGACGAGCGGGAGGCCGAGGTTCGCCAGGAATACGCCGGTCATCACCGAGCACAGGGTCATTCCGGTGCCGACCGAGAGGTCGATCCCGCCGGTCGCGATGACGAAGGTGGCGCCCAGCGCCATGATCCCGGTGACCGCCGTCGCGAGGAGGATGCCCTTCACGTTCGCCCAGTCGAGGAAGTACGGGCTGGCGAACGAGAAGAAGGCGAAGATGACCACCAGCCCCGCGAAGGCGAGAACCTGCTGCAGCTGCTGCCGGTTGCCGAACGCGGTGGCACGTTTCGCGGTGGCACGTTTCGGGGCCGGGCCGGTGGTCGTCTCCGTGGCCGGGTTGGACGGCGTCGTCATGCTGGGTCTCCGGTCTTGACGAGCGAGCGGTCGGCACCGAACCGCGTCGCGAGCTCCATGATGTCGTGCTGGGTCGCGTCGGCGTTCGCGAGGGTGCCGGTGACCCGGCCCTCGCACATGACGACTATCCGGTCGGCGAGCCGCAGCACCTCGGGCAGCTCGGACGAGATCACGATGATCGACTTGCCCTGCGCGGCCAGGCTCGTGAGCAGGCCGTAGATCTCGTCCTTCGCGCCGACGTCGATCCCCCGTGTCGGCTCGTCAACGATCAGCACGTCGCAGTCCCGCACGAGCCACTTGGCCAGGACCACCTTCTGCTGGTTGCCGCCCGAGAGGTTCTTGGCCGTCTGGGTGACCGACGGTGTGCGGATCGAGAGCCGGTCCACCATCTCGGTCGCCGCGCGGAGCCCTTCGGCGTCGCGGACGAAACCCGCGCGGGTCATGCCGGGCAGCGAGGAGAGCATCACGTTGCGCACGACGTCCTGGTCCAGGAGCAGTCCGTAGCGCTTGCGGTCCTCCGAGAGGTAGCCGATGCCGTGCCGGACGGCGTCAGCGGGGTGGCGCACCGTGACCGGCTTGCCCCGTACCTCGACGACGCCGGTCGACCGGTCCGCCCCGATGATCGCCCGGGCGACCTCGGTGCGCCCGGCGCCCATGAGGCCCGCGAAGCCGAGGATCTCGCCACGGTGCAGCTCGAAGGACATGTCCTTGAGGAGCTTGCGGGTGCTCAGCCCGCGCACCGCGAGCACCACCTCGCGCCCGGTCGCGTCCGACGCCGTGGCCCTGCTGGTACGAAAGGCCGGCCGCACCCCGGTCTCGAGCTGCCGGCCCACCATCGCGGCGATGACCTCGCGGGTCTCGGTACTCGCGGTCGGCAGCGTGTCCACGTAGCGGCCGTCGCGCAGCACGGTGATGCGGTCGGAGATCTCCTTGATCTCGTCCATGCGGTGCGAGACGTAGATGACGCCGGTGCGCGGCGAGACGAAGTCGCGCACGATCCGGAACAGCGTCGCGACCTCGGTCTCCGTGAGCGCCGCCGTCGGCTCGTCCATGATCAGCACCCGTGCGTCGAACGAGAGCGCCTTGGCGATCTCGACCATCTGCTGACCGGCCACGCTCAGGTGCGACACCGGCTGCCGCGGGTCGAGCGGGATGCCGAGCCGTTCGAAGAGCGCGGTCGCCCGGCGCACGAGCTCGTCGTCCCTGATGAGGCCTGCCCGGCGGGGTTCCCGACCGATGAAGATGTTCTGCGCGACCGTCAGGTCGGGCATCAGGTGGAACTCCTGGTGGATCACGCTGATGCCGAGCTCGTTGGCCTGGCGTGGGCCGGCGGGGCTCATCGGCGCCCCGTCCAGCTCCATCGTCCCGGCGTCCGGCCGGTGGATGCCGGAGAGCAGCTTCAGGAGGGTCGACTTGCCCGCGCCGTTCTCCCCGACGAGCGCCAGCACCTCACCGGGCCGCAGGTCGAGGTGGACGTCGTCGAGCGCGAGCACGCCGGGGAAGGACTTGCTGATCCCCGTGGCGCGGAGAAGTGCTGGGTCCGACACGCGATGCTCCTTTGCCTCCGTGTAGTCGCATTCATACCGCAGACATCCGATGCATCTCAAGATCTGCGGCTAGATCTCTACCAAGCCGTGCCGTTGGATCGCTAGTTCGCTTGGATAGATCGGATGACCGATGACTGGTCAGCGATCCGGGACCGCCGCCTCCGGAAGCAGGCCCGCATCGGCCAGCGCCCGCCACAGCTCTGCCGGCACCCGCACCGCGGCCCGCTCCCCGGCCTGCCGTGCCTGCTCGGGCGTCGCGAGCCCGACGACCGTGCTCACGACCGCCGGGTGCGTGCGCACGTAGGCGAGCGCCGCCTGCGGGAGCGTCACGCCGTGCTCGGCGCAGACGGCGGCGATCCGCCGGGCCCGGTCGAGCAGCTCCGCCGCCGCCGGCGCGTAGTCGTACGTGGCGTCCGACGGCGGTGAGTCGTACGCGAGGATGCCCGAGTTGTACGCGGCGGCGGCGACCACCGCCACGCCCCGTTCGGCGGCCGCCGGCAGCAGGTCGGCCAGCGCGGCCTGCTCCAGGAGCGTGAACCGGCCGGCACACATGACGACGTCGACGTCGGTCTCGCGGACGAACCGCGTGAGCATCGCGGACTGGTTCATCCCGGCGCCGACCGCGCCGACCACACCCTGGTCGCGGAGCTCGACGAGCGCGGGCACCGCCTCGTGCGCCGCCTGCTCCCAGTGCTCGTCGGGGTCGTGCAGGTAGACGACGTCCACCCGGTCCAGGCCGGTGCGCTCCAGGCTGGCCTCGAGCGACCGCAGCACCCCGTCGCGCGAGAAGTCCCAGACCCGGCGGGTCGCGGCGGGCACCTCGAAGATGTCCGAGTCCTTGCGGTGTGCGGTCTCGGGCGACGGCACGAGCAGCCGCCCGACCTTGGTGGACACCACCAGCTCGTCCCGCGGCCGCGTGCGCAGGAAGGCGCCGAGCCGGCGCTCCGACAGGCCGAGCCCGTAGTGCGGCGCGGTGTCGAAGTACCGGATCCCGGCGGCCCAGGCGGCCTCGAAGGTCGCGTGCACGTCCTCGTCGGTCATCGCCTGGTACAGGTTGCCCGCCGGTGCGGCGCCGAACCCGAGCGTGGTGAGCCGGATCCCGGTGCCGCGCACCGTCGTCGTCTCCATGGTGTCGCGCCCTCCACTCAACTCTGCGCTCAACTCAGCTCAGCCCTGCTCGGGCGCGCGGGTGCGCAGCGCGTGGGATCCGCCGTCGACGGCGAGCATCGCGCCCGTCGTGGAGGCGGCGAGCGGGCTCGCGAGGTAGCAGACGGCGTGCGCCACCTCGTCGGCGCTGACGAGCCGGCCCGAGGGCTGGCGGGCCTCCAGCGCCGCCCGCTCGGCGGCCGGGTCTGCGGCGACGTCGAGCAGCCGGCTCACCCACGGCGTGTCGGCGGTCCCTGGGTTGACGCAGTTGAACCGGATTCCCTCGCGCACGTGGTCCGCGGCCATGGCGAGCGTGAGCGACTGCACGGCACCCTTGGACGCCGAGTACAGCGCCCGGTTCGGCAGGCCGGTCCACGCGGCGATCGAGCAGGTGTTCACGACGGCGGCGTGCGGCGACTCGCGCAGGTACGGCAGCGCGGCGCGCGTCACGCGGACGATCCCGAGCACGTTCACGTCCAGGACCCGCAGCCACTCCGCGTCGTCGTTGTCCGCCACGGTGCCCTGCGCGCCGATCCCCGCGTTGTTCACGACGACGTCGATGCCGCCCATCGCCTCGGCCGCGGCCACGACGGCGGCGCGCACCGCCGCGTCGTCCGTCACGTCGGCGATCTGCGCCCCAGCGCCCGCCGGCACGCCGTCGGCCACCCGGTCGATCGACGTCGCCGTCGCCCCGCGTGCGAGCATGGCGCGCACTATCGCGGCCCCGATGCCCGACGCGCCCCCGGTGACGACGGCGCGGACGCCGGCGAGCTCACCGTCCGGCGCGGCTCCTGCTGATGCCCCTGCTGTGGTCTCGACCGTCATGTGTGACCCTTCTCCGGCTCCGCTCCGGCGACCCCGCGCGGAAACATCAGATGTATTAGCGTCCGATGTATAGCACAGGGGCGGCCGGAGCCGACAGCCCGGTCAGCGCGGCGGCTCCTGGTCGGGCCCGGCCTTCGGCCCGACCTCCAGCCTGGCCTTGGTGGCCGTGAGCGAGCCCGCGTGGGCCTTCTCGTCCGGCATGCCGCGCGTCCTGATCAGGCTCGCGACGGTCACCACGGCGAGGACCCCGAGGACGACGCCGAGGCTCAGCGGCGTCGGGATCTCCGGGATCGACTCGTCGATGTCGACGTGGCCCCAGTGCAGGATCAGCTTGACGCCGATGAACGCCAGGATGATCGCCAGGCCCGCCGAGAGGTAGACGAGCCGGTCGAGCAGCCCCTTGACGAGGAAGAACAGCGCCCGCAGGCCGAGCAGCGCGAAGGCGTTGGCGGTGAAGACGATGTACGCCTCCTCGGTGACGCCGAAGACCGCCGGGATCGAGTCGAGCGCGAACAGCAGGTCGACGCTGCCGATGGCGATCAGCACGATGAACAGCGGGGTGACGACCCGGCGGCCGTCCACCTTGGCGACGAGCCTGCCGCCGATGTAGTCGTCGCTGACCGGCAGGAAGCGGCGCGCGCCGCGCACCATCAGGTTGCTCTCGATGTCCGGGTCCTCGTTCCGGTGCCGGAACAGCTGCACCGCCGTGTAGATCAGCAGCAGCCCGAACAGCAGGAACGTGAACGAGAACAGGCTGATGAGCGACGCGCCGAGCGCGATGAAGACGGCGCGCATGATCAGCGCGAGCACTATGCCGAAGACGAGGACCTTGTGCTGGTGCTTGTCCGGCACCGCGAAGGTGCTCATGATGATGACGAAGACGAAGAGGTTGTCGACCGACAGGCTCTTCTCGATGATGTAGCCCGCGAAGTACTCGGTGCCCGCCGTCCCGCCGTACTGCAGGCCGAACCAGACGCCGAACCCGATGGCTACCGCGATGTAGAACACGGACCAGGCGGTAGCCTCCTTGAAGCCGACGTGGTGCGGACGGGCCGCCGCCAGCACCAGGTCCACCGCCAGCAGCAGGACGATAAAGCCGATGGTCACGCCCCACGTGAGTGGACTGATCTCGAGCAAGGGTCTCTCCGTCTGGTTGTAGGCACTGCAGGATCGAGACCGCGGGCCTGAGGCCGCGGAACTGACAGTGTTGAATATCCACTACTGAATATCTTTGTGCCCGAGGAGAGTTCATGAGCAGTCCCGAGAGCCCTGTCGACGTCAAGCCCCGTTCCCGCACGGTGACCGACGGCCTGGAGGCCACCGCTTCGCGCGGGATGCTCCGCGCCGTCGGGATGGGCGACGAGGACTGGGTCAAGCCACAGGTCGGCGTCGCGAGCTCCTGGAACGAGATCACGCCGTGCAACCTCTCGCTCGACCGGCTCGCGAAGGCCACCAAGGAGGGCGTGCACGCCGCCGGCGGCTACCCGCTGGAGTTCGGCACGATCTCGGTCTCCGACGGCATCTCCATGGGCCACGAGGGCATGCACTTCTCGCTCGTGTCCCGCGACGTCATCGCCGACTCGGTGGAGACGGTCATGCAGGCCGAGCGGCTGGACGGCTCGGTGCTGCTGGCCGGCTGCGACAAGTCGCTCCCCGGCATGCTGATGGCCGCCGCGCGTCTCGACCTCTCCAGCGTGTTCCTCTATGCCGGCTCGATCATGCCCGGCTGGGTCAAGCTCGAGGACGGCACCGAGAAGCAGGTGACGATCATCGACGCCTTCGAGGCCGTCGGGGCGTGCTCGCGCGGGCTCATGAGCCAGGGCGACGTCGACCGGATCGAGCGGGCGATCTGCCCCGGCGAGGGCGCGTGCGGCGGCATGTACACCGCCAACACGATGGCGTCGGCGGCCGAGGCGCTCGGTATGTCGCTGCCCGGCTCCGCGGCGCCGCCGTCGGCCGACCGCCGTCGCGATACCTGGGCGCACCGCTCGGGTGAGGCGGTGGTGAACCTGCTGCGCAAGGGCATCACCGCGCGCGACATCATGACGAAGGAGGCGTTCGAGAACGCCATCGCCGTGGTCATGGCGTTCGGCGGGTCCACGAACGCGGTGCTGCACCTGCTCGCCATCGCCTACGAGGCCGAGGTCGAGCTGACCCTCGACGACTTCTCCCGCGTCGCCGACCGCGTGCCGCACCTGGGCGACCTCAAGCCCTTCGGGCAGTACGTGATGAACGACGTCGACCGGATCGGCGGCGTGCCCGTCGTGATGAAGGCGCTGCTGGACGCCGGGCTGCTGCACGGCGACGTCATGACGGTCACGGGCCGCACCATGGCCGAGAACCTCGCCGAGATCGCCCCGCCGGACCCGGACGGCAAGATCCTGCGCGCCATGGACAACCCGATCCACAAGACCGGTGGCATCACCATCCTGAACGGGTCGCTCGCGCCGGAGGGCGCCGTCGTGAAGTCGGCGGGCTTCGACTCCGACGTGTTCGAGGGCACCGCGCGCGTGTTCGAGCGCGAGCGGAGCGCGCTCGACGCGCTGGAGGACGGGACGATCCAGGCGGGCGACGTCGTCGTCATCCGCTACGAGGGCCCGAAGGGCGGGCCCGGCATGCGCGAGATGCTCGCCATCACCGGCGCCATCAAGGGTGCGGGCCTGGGCAAGGACGTCCTGCTCATCACGGACGGCCGGTTCTCCGGCGGGACCACCGGCCTGTGCGTCGGCCACATCGCGCCCGAGGCGGTCGACGGCGGGCCCATCGCGTTCGTGCGCGACGGCGACCGCATCCGCCTGGACGTGGCGTCCAAGACGCTCGACATCCTCGTGGAGCCGACCGAGCTCGCGGCGCGCGAGGCCGCCGGCTGGGCGCCGCTCCCCCACAAGTACACGCGGGGCGTGCTCGCCAAGTACTCGAAGCTGGTCCAGTCGGCGTCGAAGGGCGCCGTGCTGGCGTAGGGCTGTGCTGGCGTAGGGCTGTGCTGGCGTAGCCCTATGCCGGCCAGGCCGGGGCTCGTGACGAACGAGACCTACACACTGCATCGCACCGTCGGCGTGTCGCGTGCAGTGTGTAGGTCTCGCTGGTGTGTAGGTCTCGCGGGTGTGCGGGTCGCGTTGGTGTGCCAGACTGCCGGGCTGAAGTTTCACCCGCACTGTCCGCGACAAGTACTGGAGCACCTCCATGACCCCCGAGGCCTGGAAGACGACAGCGATCGTCGCGTACCTGGCACTGATGCTGGGTATCGGCTACGCGGCCTTCCGCCGCACCGACGACAACCTCGACGACTACATGCTCGGCGGCCGGCGGCTCAGCCCCGGTGTGGCCGCGCTCAGCGCCGGCGCGTCGGACATGTCCGGCTGGCTCCTGATGGGTCTGCCCGGCGCCATCTACGTGAGCGGGCTCGTCGAGGCCTGGATCGCCATCGGCCTGACGATCGGCGCCTGGCTCAACTGGAAGTTCGTCGCTCCCCGCCTGCGGGCCTACACCGAGACGGCGAAGAACTCGATCACCATCCCGAGCTTCTTCGAGAACCGGCTGCACGACACCTCGCGCTTCCTCCGGGTCGCCTCCGGCGCCATCATCCTCGTGTTCTTCACCTTCTACGTCTCCTCCGGCATGGTGGCAGGCGGCACGTTCTTCGAGGGCTCGTTCGGGCTCGACTACACGACGGGCATCTGGGTAGTGGGCGGCGTGACGCTCGCCTACACGCTGTTCGGCGGCTTCCTCGGCGCCACCTGGACCGACGTCGCGCAGGGCATCCTGATGCTGCTCGCCCTGGTCGCGGTGCCCGTCGTGGCCTTCATCGACCTCGGTGGCTGGGGGCCGATCCACGACGGCATCCTCGCCGCGGAGACGAGTGACGCGGCGAACCACCTGTCGCTCCTGGCCGGCGCCACCGTCACCGGCGTGATCTCGGCCGCCGCGTGGGGCCTCGGCTATTTCGGCCAGCCGCACATCATCGTGCGCTTCATGGCGATGCGCTCCCCGCAGGACGCCGTCGCCGGACGCCGCATCGGCATCACCTGGATGATCCTCACCGCCGGCGGCGCGATAGTCACCGGTCTGATCGGCGTCGCCTACGTCAACATCCACGGCGAGACCCTGGAGAACCCGGAGACGGTGTTCCTCTTCCTGTCGCAGGTGCTGTTCCACCCGCTGATCGCCGGCCTCGTCCTGGCGGCGGTCCTCGCCGCGATCATGTCGACGATCTCGTCGCAGCTCATCGTCTCCTCGTCCGCCCTGGTCGAGGACCTGGTCAAGATCACCGGCCGCGCGATGACGCCCCGCACCGAGGTGATGCTGGGCCGCGCCGGCGTCCTGCTCGTCGCTCTGGTGGCCGGGATCATCGCGTTCGACCGCACCGACACGATCCTTGACCTCGTCGGGTTCGCCTGGGCCGGGTTCGGCGCCGCGTTCGGGCCGACGGTCCTCCTGAGCCTGTACTGGCGCCGCCTCACCAGCTGGGGCGCGCTGTCCGGCATGCTCGTGGGCGCCGTCGTCGCGTTCGCCTGGGGCCGGTCCCCGCTCGCGGACACGCTCTACGAGCTCGTCCCCGGGTTCGTGCTGGGCGGGCTCGTCGCGATAGTCGTCAGCCTGCTCACTCCTGCGCCGTCCGAGGCGGTCCGGGCGGAGTTCGCCGAGGCGACACGCCTCGCGTCGGCGAAGCGGACCGTCAAGGCCTGACCCCGTCGAGCCACCGGTCGAGCTACCGGTCGAGCGACCCGTCGAGCCACCGGTCGAACGTGCGCCGCGCGGCCTCGGCGAGCGCCGGGCCGTACGCGGCGGCGTCCGACCGGATGCTGTTCGGGTCGATGCCGGCGCTCGCGAGCTCGTGCGCGTGGCCCACCAGCCACCGTTCGATCTGCGTGTGGTCGGCCTCGAGGTGGAACTGCAGCCCGAGCACGTGCGAGCCGATCGCGAACGCCTGGTTGGGGAAGCCCGGTGTCTCCGCGAGGCGGACGGCGCCCTCCGGGATCGCGAACTGGTCGCCGTGCCAGTGCAGCACCCGGACGTCGTCCAACGGCGCCAGCACCGAGTCACGGCCGTCGGCAGTGTCATGGCCCTCGGCAGTGTCACGGCCCGCGGCTGTCAGGGTCAGCGTGGCGTAGCCGATCTCCTTGCGGCCGGTGGCGACGACGTCCGCCCCGAGCGCCGCGGCGACGAGCTGCGCCCCCAGGCAGACGCCGAGGGTCGGTCGCCCGGCCTGGACCCGCGCCGCGATGGCTTCCCGCTCGGCGGCCAGGAACGGGTAGGTTTCCGTCTCGTACACGCCGATCGGGCCGCCGAGCACGACCAGGAGATCCGGCTCCAGCGCGGTCTCCGGCGTGACGGGCTCGACCGGAACGTCGAGGTACGACGTCCGGTATCCGCGGGCGCGCAGCAGTGGCTCGAGCAGCCCGAGGTCCTCGAAGGGCACGTGTCGGATCGCGAGCACGTTGCGCGCCACGGGGTGCGTCATGGGTTCAGCTCCTCGGTCAGGTTCCGGTTTCGCCGGTAGTTTCGCCGGTAGTTTCGCCGGTAAGGCGCCTAGGAGGCCGTGGCGTCCGCTATCGCGGTCGCCACTTCCTCGAAGCCGGCGTCGTTGATCCGGCGGGCGTAGTCCGCGTCCCGGAGCGCCCGGTAGTGGGCGAACAGGTAGGCCCGCTCGGGATGCGCGCCGGTCGCCGCGATCAGGGACTCGAGACGGTCCCGGATGCCCGGCAGCAGCTGCGGGCCCGGCGGGAACTCGTCGAAGCGATTCCTGAGGAGCGGCAGGAGGTCCCACTCGCCCGGGCCGTGCGACGGCTTGGGGTCGATCGCCTTCCAGGACGTTCCCGACGTACCTGACGTGCCTGATCGCAGCACGTTCTCGTAGTGGAAGTCGCCGTGCAGCAGCACGTGGGGCGCGCTGCGGAAGGCGCGGTCGACGTCGGGCCGGAGCTCGCGGATGCGCGCGCGGTAGGTCTCGCCCGGCGCCGGGACGTGGGCCTCGAGCTCCAGCGCGTCGTCGAGCCCTGACCATTCAGAGCCCGACCATTCCGAGACGTGCAGAACGCTCAGGAGTTCGGCGGCGACCTGGATCGCGTCGCCCATCGGGGCGGAGCTCAGGCTCGTGGTCGCGTCGAGGCGTTCGAGCAGCAGCGCACCCGCCTCGGCGGACGCCTCGATGAGCTGTGCCGCCCCATGCCCGTCCCACCGGCGCAGGGCCTCCGCCTCGTTCCTCGTCTCCGCGTCACGCCAGCTCACCTTCAGCATGGCGGCGGTCCCGTCCGTGCGGCGTACCTCCCACACCAGGCCTACGTTGCCGGCGACCGGCGGACCGGCCAGCGTCAGGCCCCAGTCGCGCAGGAGCTGCCGTACCAGCCCCGGGAGCCGGTCGAGCCACTCGCGCCCGGCCCGCTGCTCGCGTTCGACGGTCTGGACGGCGAACGGTTCCGGGACGGTGAGGAAGTCCGATGTCACGCCAGCTCCTTGAGCACAGCGGGCACTTTGCCCGCCCGGCAACCTTAAGCCCGGCACCTTGCCCTCCCGGCAAGAGGTGATGCTCACCACGCATGCCGCTCGCGGGTTCGCGCCATGACCAGGTACACGGGCCGGAACTGGATCCAGCGACGACAGAACTCCGACGCACGAAACCTTGACACAGCCGCCGGACGGACCCGACCATGGTCCGACTGGGAGCGCTTCCACAATCTTCCAGTCCCTTGTCCACCGCAGCGGAAGCTCACCGTAGCGAACAGCAACGAAGCGTTCGCGGAGACCCTGTTCGCAGAGACCCTGGGAGATCCCCCACATGACACGACCGACCTCTCGGCGCCGGCTCCTGGCCGCCCTGACCGTCTGCGCCATCGGCGCGGCCCTGCTCGGCGCCGGGCCCGCCCAGGCGAGCAACGACGTGCTGTCCCCCGGGACGCAGATCTACAACGACCCCCACAGCTCCACCAGGGACGCGGCCCGCGACCTGCGCGGGCAGGCCAAGCGCGACGCGCTCCAGCTCAGCCGGGTCCCCAGCTCCACCTGGTT
This sequence comes from Promicromonospora sp. NPDC023805, assembly GCF_040639635.1. NCBI lineage: Bacteria > Bacillati > Actinomycetota > Actinomycetes > Micrococcales > Promicromonosporaceae > Promicromonospora > Promicromonospora sp. NPDC023805. Next base: position 681,261 of record NZ_JBFAAH010000001.1, read on the forward strand.
CACGGACGGCACGCCCGCCGAGGTGAAGAACGACGTCCGCAAGCTGGTCAAGCACACCGGCAGGAAGGTGCCCGTGCTGGTCGCCTACAACATCCCGTTCCGCGACTGCGCGCTCTACTCGGCGGGTGGCGCCCTCGGCGTCGCCGAGTACAAGGCATGGATCGACGGCTTCGCGGCCGGGATCGGACGGGAGGAGGTCGCCGTCGTGCTGGAGCCCGACGGGCTCGGCGTCATCCCCTGGTACACCACGCTGGACGGACAGCTCGAGCGGTGCCAGCCGCCGGAGTACGACCCCGAGACCACTGGCCGGGACGCCGCCGCCGAGCGCTTCGAGATGCTCAACTACGCGGTCGACCGCCTGAAGCAGCAGCCGAACGCCGTCGTGTACCTCGACGGGACTAACACGTCCTGGCTCAACGTTGGCGAGGCCTCCGACCGCCTCGTCAAGGCCGGCGTCCAGCGCGCTGACGGGTTCTTCCTGAACGTGTCCAACTACGAGTTCACCGAGAACAGCACCGCCTACGGCACCTGGATCTCGCAGTGCATCGCTTACGCCACGCAGGTGGTGCCCGGCGACTACGCGAGCTGCGGCAACCAGTACTGGAGCGGCGGCCCCGCGAACGACTGGACCGGCGTCACGCTGTCCAACCAGGGCATCTGGAGCCCGACGGCGGCCGATCCGGCGCTGAACACCGCGGGCATCGACTCGCGCTACGAGGCCGCGCTGGGCGACGTCGAACCCAGCACGCACTTCCTCATCGACACCAGCCGCAACGGCCGGGGAGCCTGGGCCGCACCGGCCGGCGTCTACCCCGACGCCGAGACGTGGTGCAACCCGCCGGACCGCGGCCTGGGCCTGCGTCCGACGACCAGCACCGGCAACGAGCTCGTCGACGCCCTGCTGTGGATCAAGATTCCTGGCGAGTCCGACGGTCAGTGCTTCCGCGGCCTCGGCGGACCCGAGGACCCGGAGCGCGGCATGGTCGACCCGGCCGCCGGCCAGTGGTTCCCCGAGCAGGCCCGCGAGCTGATCGAGCTCGCTCAGCCCCCGCTCGGTGGCAGCTGAAGACCCACCACCAACAGTCCACCAGTCGCCCACCGGTACCAATGGAGGTACTCATGCGATCACCCATGCGATCAACCAAGCGATCAACGACGACGCAGCCCCGCTCCACCGCACGCTCACGCCGCCGGCTCCTGAGCCTGGCTCCCGCCCTGGCCCTGGGCCTGCTGCTCGGGCTCTCGGCGGTGCCGGGACTGACGCCCCCTGCCGCCGCCGTCGGCGGCAGCTTCACCGACAACTTCGACTCGCACAACGGCGGCCGCTGGAACAAGGCCGACGGGTGGAGCAACGGGGGCATGTTCAACGCAGGCTGGCGTGCCGACCACGTCTGGCACAGCGGCGGGGTCATGGGCCTGAACCTGAACAACACCCCGTGTCCGGGCGGCTGCTCGGGCAAGCCGTACGCCTCCGGGGAGTACCGCACCAACGAGCTGTACTCCTACGGGCGTTACGAGGTCCGGATGAAAGCGGCGTCCGGGTCCGGGATCGTCTCCTCGTTCTTCACCTACACCGGGCCGAGCGACGGCCAGCCGTGGGACGAGATCGACGTCGAGATCCTCGGCAAGAACACCTGGCAGATGCAGACCAACTACTTCACCGGCGGGGTCGGCGGGCACGAGGCCGTCATCAACCTCGGCTTCGACGCCGCTGCCGGGTACCACAACTACGCCATCGAGTGGCGGAGCGGCAACATCAAGTGGTTCGTCGACGGTCGCCAGGTGCACGAGGAGAACGGCTCCCGCGGCGCACTGCCGACGCGTCCGCAGCGCATCATGATGAACCTGTGGCCGGGGACCGGGGTCGACGGCTGGCTCGGGCCGTTCAACTACACCGGGCAGAAGACCGCCACGTACGACTGGGTCCGGTACACGCAGTACTGACCTCGAGAACGCCCGGCGGGAGGGTGACGCTCCGACCCCTCCCGCCGGTGCCTCGGTCGCGACTCAGCCGCGACCGGGCGCCCCACCAGGCGCCGACCCGCGCACCACCAGGCGCGTGGGCAGGATGACCGGGGTCGGCGACTCGCCGTCGATCAGGCGCACCAGCATCGTGGCCATCTCCTGGCCGAGGCCACGGATCGGCTGGCTGACCGTGGTGAGCGCCGGCTCCGTGCGGCGCGCGATCTCCAGGTCGTCGAAGCCCACGACCGCGACGTCCTCGGGGACGCGGCGCCCGGCCTCCTTGAGGGCGCGCAGGGCGCCCGCTGCCATGTTGTCCGACGCCGCGAAGACGCCGTCGAGGTCGGGATGCGCGTCGAGGAGCCGCGCCATCGCCCTGGCGCCGTCCTCGAAGCTGAAGTCGGCGTGCTCCACCCGGTCGGCGGGCTGCCCTCCCACCGCCATGGCGTCCGCGAACCCCTGGTACCTGGCGACCGCCGCCTGCAGGTCCGTGGGACCGGCGATCGTGACGATCCGCCGGCATCCGGAGCCCAGCAGGTGCTCCGTGGCCGAACGGGCCCCGCCCCGGTTGTCCACGTCGACGTACCAGCGGGCCTCGCCGTGCAGCGGCCGGCCACCGATGACCACCGGCAGCTCGGTCGCCGACGCGACGCGGTTCAGCGGGTCGTCGCCGCGCAGCGCCATGAGCATCACCCCGTCGGAACGACGGGACCGCAGCAGCCGCTCGAGCCGGGCCTGGCCACGCTCCGAGGACGCCAGCATGAGCGTGAGATCAAGCTCTGACCGGTCCAACGCCGCCGCCACACCGACGAGGACCTGCGAGAAGAACGGGTCCCCGAACAGCGCGGGGTCGTCGTTGGAGATCGCGAGGACCACCGACCCGCCGGTGCTCGTCGCCAGGGCACGCGCCGTCGCGTTGGGGACGTAGCCGAGCTCGCTCGCCGCACGGGCGACCGCCTCGCGTTTCGCCGGGCTCACGTTGCGGGCGTTGTTCATCGCGCGGGACGCCACGGAACGCGAGACCCCTGCCCGCCGGGCGACCTCCTCGAGCGTTGGCACCTTCGGCGCTCGGCCCGGGCCGGTGGTCATGGGGTCTAGCATGCGGCAAGCCTAGTGCCAGCCACTCAGTCCCCCGCCGTGCGCACACCCTCCATCCGGTCGGCCAGGCGCACGTGCCGCGTGACCCACGGGCCGAGCAGCGCGAGCAGACCGGCGAAGACGAGCGCGACCACGCCGATGCCGCCGAAGTACACGGTGTCGGACGCCCCGGCAGTGACCTGGACGAGCTGCGCGGTGATCGCCTGCCCGGCAGCCGGCGCGAGGAACCACAGGGCCATCGCCTGCCCCTGGTAGGCACGCGGCGCGAGCAGCGTCGTCGCGGCCAGCCCCACGGGCGACAGGCACAGCTCGCCGAGCGTCTGGATCACGAACACGGACACGAGCACCCAGCCCGGCGTCAGGCCGTCACCCGCCATCGCCGACGCGGCCGCGAGCACGAGGAACGACGTCGCCGCGAGCGCCAGCCCGATGGCGAACTTGTACGGCGTCGGCGGGCGGTCCTTGGTCCGGACCCAGAGCCAGGCGAAGACCGGCGCGAGGATGATGATCGAGGCGGGGTTCACGGACTGGAAGAACTCGGGGCTGACGGTGAAGCCGAGCACCTCGCGCGACGTCCGGTCCGCGGCGAAGGTGGCGAGGGTGGTCGCCGCCTGCTCGAAGATCATGAAGAAGAGCATCGCGGCGACGAACAGCGGGATGTAGGCGAGCAGGCGGGGACGTTCGGCGTCGGTCACGCGGGGTGAGCGGTACATGACGACGAAGAACACGACGGGCGCGAGGAACGCGACGTAGCTGAGCGTGTCGATGAGGGCGTACACGCCCCACTCCCCCGACACGAGCCGCGCCACGAGGTAGACGAGGCCGACGGCGGCGGCGATGACGACGAACATCCGCGCGACGGCTGGACGCTCCTCTGGGCGGACGGGGTTGGGTACGTCGTCGCCGGCGCCGCGCAGGTTCTTGCGGCCCAGCACGAAGAACACGAGCGCGAACGCCATGCCGAACGCGGCGACGGAGAACCCCGCGTGGTAGCCCCAGACGGCTCGGACGGCACCGACGACGATCGGCGAGAAGAGCGAGCCGATGTTGATGCCCATGTAGAAGATCTGGAACGCGGCCTCGCGCTTGGGGTCGTCCCTGCGGTAGAGGGAGCCGACCATCGAGGAGACGTTCGGCTTGAGCAGGCCGGTGCCGAGCGCGACCAGCACGATGCCGAGGTAGGAGAACCCGGCGGCGGGGATCGCGAGGCAGACGTGCCCCGCGGCGATGATGACGCCGCCGTAGAGCGTGGAGCGTCGCGCGCCGATCACGCGGTCCGCGAGCCAGCCCCCGACCACCGAGAGCAGGTAGACGCCTGTGCCGTAGATCGAGACGACCGCTTCGCCGAGCGTCCGGTCGAGCCCGAGGCCGCCGTTGGCGATGGTGTCGGTCAGGTAGTAGACCAGGATGGCGCGCATGCCGTAGTAGCTGAACCGTTCCCACAGCTCGGTGGTGAACAGCGTCATCAGGCCGAGCGGATGCCCGAAGAACCGGCGGTCGCCCGCGAGCGCGGCAGCGGGAGACGGTTCGGGCGGTGGTCCGGAGGGCGGGGGCGCGGAGCCTGTGGAGCTTGTGCTCATCCCCCGATCGTCATCGTCTTGCGGGCGGCGCGCACGTCAGAGCGGCGCACGTCAGAGCATGCGGCCGACGACCCGGCGTCGGACGACGACCCCGACGTGCACCGCCAGCGCGACGTAGAAGCAGAGGTGCGCGGCGATATGGAGCGGCACGAGGTCGCTGCTGCCGACCACCAGCACGATGCCGGTCGCCGGGACGACGAAGAGCATCGCGAGCAGGGTCTGCTCGGCCCGGTGCAGCACCTTGCGGTCGGTCCGGGTGAGCCGCGGGTCCCAGGGCGGCAGCGACGTCGTGCGGCGCCAGACGACGCGCACGACGCCGATCGCGACGATCGCCAGGCCGAGCAGGACGTGCCAGCCGGGCAGCGTCAGGCCGCCGGCCGGGTCCCCGCCCCATAGGTCCCCGGCCCACAGGTCGGACCAAGCAGAGCCGACGGCGTCCTCCGCACCCTCCTCGCGGACTTCCTGCGCCCGCTCGCACCGGTCCTCGCGCTCGTCGAGGCGCTGCTCCTCGGCGTCCGACGTGTCGCCGCCGCCGCGGTCCTCGCCGGGCGGGTCGCAGTCGACGTCGGGCACGTCGGCCTTGTCGTCCATCACGTAGCCGACGGCGAGCTGGCCGAGCAGCAGCGCGACGGTCGACCAGTGCAGGACCTTCGTGACGATCCCGTAGCCGTGCTCGCCGTTGCGCCACCTCATGGGCGTTACCTCACCGCAGATCGGCTCAGTCGTCCAGTCGCCACCCATAACCACCCAAAGCCACCGCGAGTGCGAGCTACCGGGAGCCGTGGCACGGTGCCAGAAGAGGTGCAGACGAGGCGCACCGGCCACGCCCCACCGAACCAGGAGACGACGATGACCGAGCAGCCCGGCTACGACCCCGACCAGGACCCCGGCTCCATGAACCCTCGTACCGGTCCCCGAGCCCACCCCGAGAGCTGAGGTGACCATGCGGTCCTCCTGGTACACGGACGCCGTCATCTATCAGCTCGACCCTCGCCTCTACGCCGACTCCAACGACGACGGCTGGGGCGACCTGCGTGGCATCACCGAACGCCTGCACTACCTGCGCGGGCTCGGTGCCACATGCGTGTGGCTGCTGCCCTTCTACACGTCGCCCTTCCGTGACGGCGGCTACGACGTCTCGGACCACCTCGAGATCGATCCTCGTCTGGGTGACCTCGCCGACATGGCTCACCTGCTCGAGGCCGCCGAGGACCTCGGCCTGCACGTCCTCGTCGAGCTGATCGCCCAGCACACCTCGGACCAGCACCGCTGGTTCCAGGAGGCGCGGCGGGACCGGAACTCCCCGTACCGCGACTACTACATCTGGGCCGACGAGCCGAACGACGACATCAAGCCGATGTTCCCCGACGTCGAGCCCAAGACGTGGACCTGGGACGACGAGGCGCAGCAGTTCTACCGGCACGCCTTCTACGCGCACGAGCCGGACCTGGCGCTCGACAACCCGCGTGTCCGGGACGAGCTGTACCGCATCGTCGCGTTCTGGCTGCGTATGGGCGTCTCGGGTTTCCGGGTGGACGCCATGCCGATGATGCTCGAACGGGCCCGCGCCGCCCGCCCGGACACCGACGGCCAGTGGCTCGTGCGCGACATGCGGGCCGCGGTGACCGGGCAGCGCACGGGGGCCGTCCTGCTCGGTGAGGTGGACGAGGCGCCGTCCGAGGCAGCCCAGTACTTCGGGTCCGACGGCCAGGGCATGTCGATGCTGCTCGACTTCTGGACGAACAACCACCTCTTCCTCGCCCTGGCCCGGGGCCAGGCCGAGCCGCTGGAGCGGGCGCTGCGTCACCAGGCCGCGCCCCCGGACGGCGCCACGTACGCGCACTGGCTGCGCAACAACGACGAGCTGAACCTGGTCCGGCTCGCGGAGGACGAGCGCACGGAGGTGCTCGACACCTTCGCTCCCGAGGACTCGATGCGGGTCTACGGCCGCGGCATCCGGCGCCGTCTGGCCCCCATGCTCGACGGCGACCCGCGCCGCATCGCCGTCGCGCACGCCATCATGCTCTCCCTGCCCGGGCCGCCGGTGCTGCGGTACGGCGACGAGATCGGGATGGGCGACGACCTCGACCGGCCGGAACGCGAGGCCGTCCGTACGCCGATGCAATGGTCGAACACGCCGACGGCAGGCTTCTCGAACGCCCCACCGGACCAGTTCCAGGCGCCTGTGGTCACCGGTCCCTACGGCCCCGAGCATGTGAGCGTGGACGAGCAGAGCGTGCGCGACGGCTCGCTGCTGCACCGGGTGGGCGGGCTGGTGCGCGCCCGGCTGGGGCTCAGCGAGCTCGGCCGGGTCCGGCCGGAACCGTGGGACCTCGGCGTCTCATCGGTGCTGGCGCTGCGCTACCAGGTCGCGGAGTCCAGCGTGCTCCTGCTCGCCAACCTCGCGGACGAGGACGTCGTCGCGAAGCTGCCCGCCGACGAGGCCTCGGCCCTCGAGGCCGGACTCGCGCGCTACGTCGACGTGCACGTGGACCAGGACTACCCGCCCATCGAGACCGACGGGCGCATCCCCATCGCGGGATACGGCTACCGGTGGCTGCGGCGCACGGTCGACGGCGACGCGGTGGACGACCCGGCGGTGGAGCCGGCCGGCGGGGACCCGGAGCACGTCGCTTCCCAGGGTGAGGAGAAGCGATGACCGTCGTCGGCTTCCACGTCTCCCACGAGCAGCTCCACCCCGCGGAAGGGCTGCGTGTGGCCCGGCTCGCGCAGGACGCCGGCTTCGACGCCGGGATGTGCTCCGACCATGTGGCCCCGTGGAGCGAGCGGCAGGGCGAGTCGGGGCTCTCGTGGTCCTGGCTCGGCGCCGCGCTCGCCAGCACGGAGCTCTCCTTCGGCACCGTGTGCGCGCCCGGCCAGCGTTACCACCCGGTGATCGTCGCGCAGGCGCTCGCGACCCTCGGGGCGATGTATCCCGGGCGGCTCTGGGTAGCCCTCGGCTCGGGCGAGAACCTGAACGAGCACGTGACCGGGGAGCCGTGGCCGCCCAAGGCCGAGCGCGACGCCCGGCTGGCGGAGTGCGTCCAGGTGATCCGGGCGCTCCTGCGCGGTGAGGAGGTGGACCACACGGGTCTGGTCGTCGCGCGTCAGGCACGGCTCTGGACGCTGCCGGAGATCATGCCGCTCCTGATCCTCCCGGCCCTCACCGTCGCCACGGCGCGCCGGCACGCCACGTGGGCGGACGGCCTGGTCACCGTGAACAAGCCGGTCGCGGAGCTGCGGCAGATGATCGAGACGTACCGGGAGGCCGGGGGCCGTGGCGAGATCTCCGTCCAGGTGCACCTCTCCTGGGCACCCACCGAGGCGGAGGCCGAGGCGACGGCGCTGGACCAGTGGCACACGCTCACCGGCCCGCCCGAGGTCGCCGCGGACACCGCCACGACCGCCGAGTTCGACGCCCTGGCCGCGGACGTCGGTATAGCGGACGTGCGGCGCGCCGTGCTGGTCTCCGCGGACCTCGGCGCGCTGACCGCGCACCTGGCCGCCCTGCGCGACGCCGGAGCCGACCGCCTCTACCTGCACCACGTGGGCAAGCAGCAGGACGCGTTCATCGAGGCGTTCGGCGAGCAGGTGCTGCCGGCGCTGCGCTGACCGGGCCGCGCGGACCCGGCCGCGCGGACCCGGCCGCGCAGGCGCCGGACAGCCTTACCCGAAGGTGGTCTCGATGTAGTAGCACTCGCCGTACCGGGTGCCCGTGCTCATGTCCCACGAGCCCTTGTACGGCGTCACCCCCGCGTCGGTGACGGCCCTGACCACCACCGTGTAGTCGCCGGGCACCAGCGAGATCGACCGGGTGGGCCCACCGCCGCCGAGGCACCGGTCGCCCGAGCCCGCGGGTACCGTCAGCTTCCCCGTGCTCGGTCCCGTCCACAGCACCTCGAGGGTCTCCGACGTGCCGTTCTCCACCTCGACCCGCGCCGACGTGGTCCCGGACGAGCCGGTACTGCGCGGGGGCGGGAGCTTGCCCCCCGTGGTCTCCTCGATCTCGTCGATGATGGCCTGCTTCCGACGACGCTCCGCCGCCTGGCGGTCCAGCACCTGCTTGCGTTCGGCGGCGGTATCGGCAGCTCCCGTGATCTGGCCCATCAGCGTGCGAGCCGGGTCGGCGTACCCGCTCCGCGGGAACTCCCGGACCACCCGCGCGGCGGTGGACCGCGCTTCCCCGAACCTGCCCGCGTCGTACGACCTGGGATGGTCCTTCGCCCCCGCACGGGCGTCGGCGAACCGGAGCCGGGCGCAGTGGAGCAGCGTGCCCGGGAGCCTCTCATGAGCCTCCCGAGCGACGTCGGCGGCGACAGCGACGCCGCCCTGTGCCGCGAACCACTGGAGCTCCTGGGCGACACCGCACGCGTTGTCCCGGCCCGCCAGGGCGTTCCTGAACATCTCGGTGACGTGCTCAGGGACCTCCTCGGCAGCCGGCAGGTCCGACTCGGCCACCGTCGTGAACTCCTCGAGCGCCGTGTCCCGCTCCCCCTGGGCCGCGAGCGTGTCGCCATGGTCGAGGCGGACGGACGCCTGCTCCGCTGCGGCGCCGGTGAACCGCGCGGGCTCCGTGCCCAGGTAGCTGTCGTAGGTCTCGATCGCCCTGCCGTGGCCACCCGCGGCCGCTGTGGAACGGGCAGTCTCGAGGGTCGCGCACGCCTCGAGCTCGGCGTCGACGGCCTCTGGCGAGGCCGCGAACCCGCGCCGGAAGGCGCCGTCGTCCACCGTGTGGAGCGTCCCGCTCGCGGTCGCGCAGTCGCCGTCGGCGTGCGCCGCGATGCCCCGCGCGTACGCGTCGGCAGCCCCGGCCCGGTACGCGTTCACCCCGATCGCGCTACCGGTCACCAGCACCACTGCCAGGACCGCGCCCACGACCGCGGAGACCCGGCCACCCGGGGCGCGCACCGCCCGCTCCCGGACCGCCCCGCGGGCTCCGAGCAACCCGGCCGCCACGACGCTCAGTCCGACCCACGCGAGCAGGACGACGAGCGATTCGGTGGTGCTCGTCGCCACGAGCCACCAGACGAACAAGCCGAGCCAGTGCACGGGCAGGAACCACATGGCTCTCGCCCAGAGATAACCCGCCCCCGTACCGCTGAGATTGAGCGCCATCGCGAGCAGCGGCGTGCGGTACCTGTCCCAGAACGTGCGCATGGCCGGCTCCCCTGCTACCCCGCCCACCCGGGAAGTCGGGTGACCGTCCTGCGGCAATCATCCCGGAAAGTCCCGGGACCTGTCCCGGAGATCTGGGCGTGAGCGTGGGCGATATCGTGATCACATGGCAGGCACCCTGCCCGACTGGCTCGGCTGGTGGTCGAGCGCGGACTACGACGTCGCGCGCACGCTGCTCCAGCGTGGTTTCGGCGCGCTGTACGCGCTCGCCTTCTTCGGCGCGCTGCGTCAGTTCCGGCCGCTGCTCGGGGAGCGCGGCCTCCAGCCCGTCCCGAGGTTCGTCGCGCGCACCCACTGGCGCGACGGGCCCTCCCTGTTCCGGCTGCGCGGCCTGCGCTACTCCGACCGGCTGCTCGTGGTGGTCGCGTGGTGCGGCATGCTGCTGGCGGCAAGCGTCATCGTCGGGCTGCCGCAGGCCGGGCCCTGGTGGGTGCCCGCGCTCGTGTTCCTCGCGCTGTGGTGGCTCTACCTGTCGCTCGTGAACGTGGGGCAGACCTTCTACGCCTTCGGCTGGGAGACCCTGCTGTGCGAGGCGGGGTTCCTGGTGGCGTTCCTCGGGTCCGACGCCGTGGGCACACCCCTCCTGATCATCCTCGCGGTGCGCTGGCTGCTGTTCCGGCTGGAGCTCGGCGCGGGCCTGATCAAGTGGCGCGGCGACACCGCCTGGCGGGACCTCACCGCCCTGAGCTACCACCACGAGACGCAGCCGCTGCCCGGCCCGTTCTCCTGGCACGCCCACCACCTGCCGCGCTGGTGGCACCGGTTCGAGGTCGCGGGCAGCCACGTCACCCAGCTGCTCCTGCCGTGGCTGCTGCTGCTCCCGCAGCCATTCCCGTCGGTGGCCGCGCTCGCGTTCGTCCTCACCCAGGGCTGGCTGGTGCTGACCGGCAACTTCGCCTGGCTCAACTGGGCCACCATCGTCCTGGCGCTCGGTGTGGTCGACGACGACACGTGGGCCTGGCTGGGCGGCCTGCTCGGGCTGCCCGACGGCGGCGGGGCGGCAGCGTCGTCGTCCACCGGGGCTGCCGCCGCGCCTGCCGCACCACTCGCCTTCGTGGTCGTGGTCAGCGCCGTGGCCCTGCTGCTGCTGGCGCTGTCGGTCCGGCCGGCCCGCAACCTCGCCTCCCGCCAGCAGCGGATGAACGCGAGCTTCGAGCCGTTCCGGCTGGTCAACGCCTACGGGGCGTTCGGCTCGATCACCCGGCGTCGCGACGAGATCACCGTGGAGGGCACCCTCGCGGACGAACCAGGGCCCGACGACTGGGTCGAGTACGAGTTCCGCGGCAAGCCCGGCCCGGTCGGCCGGCGTCCGCCACAGGTCGCGCCCTATCACCTGCGCCTGGACTGGCTCATGTGGTTCCTGCCGCTGGGCCACTCCGCGCGGTGGTTCACGGTGTTCCTGCGCCGGCTGCTGGAGGCCGACCCCGGGACCCTGCGGCTGCTGCGCCACGACCCGTTCGACGGTCGGCGCCCGCGCGCCGTCCGGGCGGTCCTGCACCACTACCGGTACACGACGCCGGAGGAACGGCGCCGCACCGGCGACTGGTGGGTCAGGGAGCGGCTCCAGCTCGCGGTGGACCCCGTCCGCCTCCCGGCCGCATGACGAGCGCCGCCGCACCCGCCGGTTCCATCCGGTCAGCGTCTCGGGATCGGTGAGCGCGGACAACTCGTCTACCGCGCTGCCGATCCGGGCCAGCACGTCCTCGATCGAGGCGGCGGCAGGCAGACCACCGGCGGGTCCGTCGTTCGTCGTCGGCTCCACCGCACCCACCTCCTACTCGCCTCTAGTACTCGCTCCTTCAGTGCATCCATTATCTCGAACACACGTACGCTCCGCACGGCGGATTTCAAATCTGTGGATAACTTCTGACCACTTCGATGGGCCCTCGATGTCACCAGGTTTCTCGCACGCCAAAGCTGTCCGCGACGCCTCGCGCCAACACCACCCGCTGGCCCGACCACCCCGTCCAGCGACCCGTCCAGCGCGCCCACCACCCGCAAGACCTACCGCCCGCGCGCCTCCCGGCGCCGGCGGCGGGCCGCGGCGGCGTGTTCACGGCGTCGTCGAGCTCGTCCTCGAGGGCCGTCAGGTCGGTGCGCGCCTCGTCCGCCGTCTCTCGAGCGTCGTCGACAGCCTTGCTCGCCGCGTCCCGTTCGGCGGTGAGCCGCTCCAGCTCCTGGTCGAGACGCTCGACCTCGTCCTCCCCGCGCTCGATCACCGCGTCAGCGGCGCGAAGCCGCTCGCGAGTCTCGTCGCGGCGCGCCTCCAGCTCATCGACCCGTGCGGAGGTCTCCTCGACCGCTTGCTCCGCAGCGACCAGGTCCGCCTCCGCGGAATCGGTCCTGTCGGCGGCCGGCGTCTCCTTCGGCTTGGACCGCCCACTCCCTCTCGGCGACCCAGCCGCTTTCGGCGACCCAGCCCCTTTCGACCGCCCAGCCGCCCTCGGCCGCCCCTCGCCTTCCGGCCCTCCCGCATCCTTCGACCGTCCGGCCTCCGACGTCCCGGGACGCAGCTCGACGAGCTCCGCCTCCTCGCCCTCCTCGTCCACTATCCCGAACCCGACGTGCTGCAGCGCCCGGGAAAGGCGTCCGGCACGGACCACCGCCGCGGCGTCCGGATCCATCACGGCAGCGGTCAGCGTCTCGGTCATCCGGTCGAGCACGGCGGACGATACGGCCCGTCCGCCCACCTCACCCGCCTCGCGGACGGTGCGGACCAGTGCGTCGGTGCGCTCACGACGCAGGTGGTCCAGCGCCCGGATCCGGGCACGGTCCCGGTCCTGCGTAGCGGCACGCAGCTCGTCGCCGAGCTGCGCGAGCGCCCCGATCTCGTCGGGATGCTCTCGCGCGACCTGGTTGATCACCCAGGCGGCGACCGAAGGTTTCGGCAGTCGCTTGACCCGCGCGGCGCCCAGACGGTCGCCGCTGTCGGTCGCCTGCCGGACGGCGGCGTCGCGCGCGGCGATGAACTCGTCGAGAGGCCGCGCGTAGAGCGCGTCGACGGCGGTGTCGAGATCGAACTGGTCGTCCGCTGGCACGCTCCTACGGTGGCACGACGACGGACGGCGCGCGCGACCGCCACGCCCGTCCCCGCACCCACCCCACGCGAGCCAAGACGAACCCCCTACAGCGTCGGCACCAGCACGGTCATCAGCTCCCCCGACCCGAGGTGCACCAGCGCCTTGCCCGCAGTGACCTGGGTCGACACCGCGGAACGCGGCAGGCTCGCGCCCACCAGGTCGCCGTCGAACCGGTCCTGAGGACTGAGCAGGGCGCCTCGCCGGCTCTTCTTGACGTCGACCTGCCAGCCCGAGAATCCCCCGGCCACCTCGGACGCGTCGCCGCCGAGGATCAGGCCGCGGCGGTTGTCGGCGGCCGTGCGCAGGTAGGCGCGCAGCCAGGTCTTCGCCGGGGCGTCGGCCACGAGCTCGCCGTCGTCCACGACCAGCACCACCGGGGAGCCGTCCGGGTCCAGGTGCGGGGCCAGGTCCTCCTCCGTGACCTCCGCGCCGGTGAGCACGGCGCGCACGCCGTCCCGGCCCTCGAAGTCGCGCAGGACGCTCGGCCGCGGCGCGAGGATCACCACCTGGGTGCCGCCGCGCAGCAGCGACTCCGTCATGACCGCGAGCATCGTGGACCGGCCCGACTTGGACGGACCGCCCACCAGGAACGCGGGCGCGTCGCCCGCGAGGTCCATGCCGAACGCCGTCAGGTCGTCGCCGCCGACGCCGAGCAGCGCCCACATCGGCTGGGCCGCCTCCGGGCCGGCGTACTGGTACGCCGCGTCCACGGTGATCGTCGAGGGCAGGTCGTCCACGCGGAACGGACCCGTCCCGGGCACCACGTCCTCCCGCTCCCGGATCTCGGCCGCCATCCGGCGGGCGGCGCCCGTCTGGGCGCGGCCCGACGGGTCGTCGCCGAGGATGGCCACCTGCACCTCGAGCCCGCTGGCCGACCGGAACGCCCGTCCGGGCAGGATCTCCTCGGGCAGCTTCTTGTGGTTGATGCCGACCATCCCGTAGTCGAACCGGTCGGTCAGCCGCAGCACGAGGGAGTCGTCGGTCAGCACGCTCATCCGGCTCGACAGCAGGCTGCGGTCGCCGGCGACCAGGAGGTGGATGCCCGCGCTCGCGCCGTCGCGCAGCAGCTCCTGGACGATCTCGACGAGCTTGCCGCTGTCGATCTCGCCGTAGGTGCTCATGAAGCTCTCCCAGCGGTCGATCAGCACGAGCACGCGCGGCAGCCCGGTCCCCGGGTCAGCGAGCTCACGCTGTTCCGTGACGCTGGCGAAGTTGCCGGCCGCGAGCACCTGCTGGCGCCGCCCTAGCTCGGCCTGCAGGCGCGTGAGCAGGCGTTTGGCCCGTTCGGCCTGCCCGCGTTGCACGACGGCGCCCGTGTGCGGCAGCTCGTTGAGGACCGTCAGCGCGCCGTTACCGCAGTCGAGCGCGTACAGGTGCAGGTCGGCCACTGACATGCCGTGCGCCGCGGCGAACGCCACGGTGCGCAGCGTCGTCGAACGGCCGCTGCCCGGGGCGCCGATGACGTACCGGTGCCCGAAGTCGTCGAGGTCGATCAGGGCGGGACCCTGGCGCTGGTCCGCGGGCGAGTCCTCCAGCGCCCACGCGAGCTGCGACCGGGCGCTCGGCTGCACCAGCGAGTCGAGGGACAGCAGATCCGGGAGCGCCGGCAGCCACGGCCGGCGCGGCGCGGGCCAGCCGCCGAGCTTGGCGGTCTCGCGCAGCGTCTCGACGAGCGCGGCGAGGTCGGTCTCGACGTTCTCCTGGCGCTTCACGCGGGGGCGGCTCGGCGGCGGGGCGCCGAGGTCGGCCACCGACACGCGCGCGACGAACGGTGGGTCGACCTGGCCGAGGTCGGTCAGCGAGAGCCGCCGTCCGCCCACGCGGGCGGACTGGAACGGGACCAGCGACGTGCTCCCGAGCCGGGCGTAGGCCCGGCCGGGCTGCGACTTGGCGATGTCCGCCGCCTCGTTCGCGTCGATGACGTCCTTGGACTCGCTCTTGTCCGTCATCCGCAGGGCGACGCGCAGGTTCGTGTTGGCGCGGATCTCCGGGGAGATGACGCCGGACGGGCGCTGGGTGGCGAGGATCAGGTGGATGCCGAGCGAGCGGCCTCGTTGGGCGATGTTGACCAGCCCGGCGACGAAGTCGGGCAGCTCGCGCGCCATCGAGGCGAACTCGTCGATGACGATCATCAGGCGCGGCAGGATGGGTCCGACGTACCCCCGCCCCTGGGCGTCGAGGTAGTCCTCCAGGTCCTTGGCCCCGGCGGCGGCGAGGATGTGCTCGCGGAAGGTGAGCTCGGCGCGCAGGGAGTCCAGCGCCCGTTCCACGAGGTGGGAGTCGAGGTCGGTGACCATGCCGACGGTGTGCGGCAGCTGCTCGCACTGGCTGAACGCGGCGCCGCCCTTGTAGTCGACGAGCACGAAGTTCATGGTCTCGGGTGTGTTCACCACCGCGAGCGAGGCGACGACCGTCTGCAGGAACTCCGACTTGCCCGAACCGGTGGTGCCGCCCACGAGGGCGTGCGGCCCGTCGCGCACCATGTCGAGCGTGAACGGCCCGTCCAGCGACACGCCGACGACGGCGGCGGTGCTGCCCTTGCCGCCGTTCGAGATCATGCGCCACCTGGCCACCATGTGCTCGGCGTCGACCTCCTCGATGCCGAGCACCTCGACCAGCCGCGCCGAGTCGGGGATGAGCCCCTCGCCCTCGGCGGCGGTCACGTCGTGCACGGCGGCGACGGCGCGGGCGACAGGCTCGTACCAGTCGTCCTGCACCTCGTCGACCAGCACGGACCGCAGGTCGTCGGCGTCCTGCCTGCGCAGCGTCATGCCGCCGTCCACGCGGGCGAGCGCCACCACCGTGCACTCCTCGGGCAGCAGCTGCTCGTCACCGTCCAGGCAGACGACGCTCACGCCGACGCCCGGGCCGTCGCGCAGGATGGAGACGACGCCGGGGAGCGCGCGCAGCCGGCGGGCGCCGTCGAGCACCACGACCACCTGCGGGCCCGACATGACCTTGTTGCTCGACCCCTCCATGGCGGCGCGACGCTGCGTGATCAGTGAGTTCACCTCGGCGACGCGGGCCGACAGGGTGTCCGTGGTGGTCCCGATCAGTGCCACGGCCTCCTGGCCGAACGACGGGCGCACGTGCGGCAGCCAGGCCGCCCACGCCCAGGCCTGCACGTGCTCGGAGCTGGTCAGCACGTAGACCTGGACGTCGCGCGGGCTCTGCAGCACACCGAGCTGGCCCACCATCCATCGTGCCCGACGACGCGGCCAGTCCCCCGGGCCGGCGAGGCCGACGACCCCTGCCTCCTTGAGCGGCACCGTGACCGGCACGGACCGCACGGTCGCGCGGGTCTTGCGGCGGTGCTCGGGCTCGGCGCTGTCCTCGACCTCTACCCGGCTGGTCGCGTCCGCGAGCCCCAGCCGCACCGTGAGGTGGTCCCCGTCGGTGCTGCGGCGCTCCCAGAGCCGCCGCGTCGGCGTGGTCGCGATGAGCCGCAGCTCGGCGGCCCCTGGGCTGGAGACCCGGCGCCGGTGCTGCTCGCGGCGCACGGCGTCCAGCACCTCCTCCTCCAGGGCCGCCCGTTCCTCGGCGTGCTGCTTGAGGCGCTCCTTGTGCGTGACCACGCCGTTGCGCTTGGACATCCACCAGTTGCCCCAGCCCATCAGGGGCGAGGCCAGCGCGAACATCAGGTAGAACGGCGACGTGAACACGATCGCCATCACGATGCCCAGCACCGCGGGCATGGCCATGCCGAGCCACGGCAGCGGGTTGCGCGCGGGGGCGGTCGGCTCGGCGGGCAGCCGGAAGTGCGTGGCGGGCATGGGCGGCAGCAGCCGTGGCGGCCGGTTGTAGTCAAGGTGCCCCGGCTCCTTGGCCGGGCGTAGGTCGGCGTCGGGCCGCGTGGCCGGCTGGACCGTCAGCACGCTCGGGTCGATCCGCAGCTGCGTACCGACCGCCCACGGCGCCTCGTCCTCGCCCAGCGGCTCCTCCAGCCGGTCCAGGTGGATCGCGTGGCCCGCGGAACGCGGGTCCGGCAGGCGCCGCACCCGCACCCCGCCGTCCAACGCGACGACGACCACGACCGCGGGCCGCCCGCCCTCGCGCGGCTCGTCCACCCGGACGCGGCCGTCGTGGCCCACCTGCAGCACCGACTCGCCGACCCCGAGCCGGACCACCGAGCCGGCGCCCGTTCCGCCCGTGACACACAGGTCGACCGGACCGCCCAGGACGCCGTTCCGCAGGTCCGCTTCGCCGAACGTGACGACGGCGCCGTCCCGGATGCCCGACGCCGCGACGAGCGTGCCGGCAGCCGCACGACCGCCGTCCGGCACCGGACGATCCTGCACGCCGCCGTCCCACACCACCCGGCCGTCGACATACATCGTGCTGCCCCTGGGCGCACCGACCTCGGCGGCCAGCCGCTCGGCCAGGTCAGCGGTGCTGGTGCGCTCGTCCAGGTCGAGGGACAGGAGCGCCTCACGCGCCCCGTGCCGCGTGGTGATCAGTGCGTGCATGTCATTCGCCTCCCCGCCGCACGGCGGTCTGCTCGTCGAAGCGCACGTCGGGCAGGAACCCGCTGCGCAGCCAGCCGTCGTCGCCCGCGGTGAACCGCCACTTCGCCGACGAGGACTGGCCGAGCACGATCACCACCCAGGTGAACTCAGGGCTCGCGAACCGGGCCGCGAGCATGTCCTGCTGTGCGGCGGACGGAGCCTGCGACAGCACCAGCACGCCGCCGTCACCGACCTCCAGCTCGGGAACCACCTGCTCGATCCCGGCCAGGTGCTCCACCTGCTCGGGCTGCGGCAGGCCGTTGCCGACCATCACGACGCGCGGCTCGTTCGACCACGGGTTGCCGGTCAGCTCGCCGAGCCACCGGCGCAGCACCTCGTGCCGCACCCGGGTCGGGCCGTCCAGGCTGATCACGCCCCTGGCCACGGAGAAGTTCACGAGCACCCGGCCCGTCTCCCCCATACCCAGGTTGACCAGCCGGGCGAACTGGGCGGTCGAGCCCTCCGACGCCGCACCCGACTGCAGCTTCGCCAGCGGCGCGGACCAGCTCTGCCCGTCCTCGCTCACGGTCCACGGTTCAGGGGCGGGCGACGCCGGGTTGGTCAGCCGGAGCCGCAGCGAGCTGCCCTCGATGAACACGCCGGTTATGCCGGGCACCTCCAGCCCGTCGCGCTCGCACGCCGCCATCAGCACCCGCAGCGCCCGGTCGACGGTCCACGCCGCCGACGTGTCGGTGCGCAGCAGGCTGTCGTCGAACGGTTCGTGCCGCTTCCGCCGCCGCACGAGCCAGATCGCGAGACCGACCAGCAGGCCGAGCACCAGCACCGCCGCCCCGGCCCAGGCGATCGTGAGCCAGGGAACGGTGCTGCTCGCCGCCTCGGCGTCCGACACGTCGGCAACGGGGCTCGGCGAGGGCGAAGCCGACGACCCGGGTGACGACGAGGCCTGCGCATAGCCGGGGAGCGGGCCGAACTGCAGCCCCTCGCCGGTGGCGTCCTTGGGCATCTTGAGCACCCAGCCGGGCTTCGGCTTCCTCGGGTCGGTCATGTACTCGCCGTCGGGCTGCTGGTGTCCCTCGGTCAGCTCGGCGATCTCCGGCCAGCGGGCCGCGTCACCGAGGAACCGCGCGGCGATGTCGTTGAGCTTCTCGACGTTGTCGTCGGGCGTCGCCTTGATGACGTAGTACAGGACGGAACCCGGCGGGCCGCTGCGGCTCGGCTCGGGTGATGCCTTCGGCGACGGGCTCGGAGATGCCTTGGGCGAGGAGCTCGGCTTCGCACTCGCCTCAGCACTCGACTCCGGCTTGGGGCTCGCCTGCTGTGCCGGGGCCGCCGCCTTCTTCTCGGCCTCGCCGTAGACGCGCATCTCCCAGATCGAGTTGCCCGCCGTGCCGCTCCGCTGGGTGGAGTGCATCTGCACGTACCGGCCCTCGCCGAGGATGTTGTGCACGTCCTGGCCGCCGTCGCCCGCACCGAACCAGTGCGTCTCCCACGTCTCGCCGTCGTCCGAGAGCTGGATCGAGTAGCCGGTCGAGTGCGAGACCTCCCAGTCGATCTCGACCCGGTGCACGACGGTGGACCGCCCCAGGTCGATCCGCAGCCACTGCGGATCGCTGAACGCGCTGGACCACCGGGTCTGCGAGTTGCCGTCCACCGCGTTGCGCGCCGGGAACTCGGGCTTCTCCAGGGACGAGGCCACCGTTGGCCTGCCCTGCGAGAGCAGGACCACCGGTTCCGCCGCCTGCGCGGGTACGACGGGCCCGGCGAGGGCCGCCAGCAGCCCCACCACGAGGGCGCGCAGCACGATGCGCTTCAGCTGCTCACTCACCGGTCCGCCTCACAGCTGTCTGCTCGGTGTAGCGGACGTCGGGGAGGAACCCGCTGCGCAGCCAGCCGTCGTCGCCGGCCCGGATGCGCCACTTGGCCGAGCTCGACTCGCCGAGCACGATCACCACCCAGGCGAAGCGCGAGTCCGCGAAGCGGGTCGCCAGGAGGTCCTGCTGCGTCACGGACGGCGCCTGCGAGAGCACCAGCACACCGCCGGCGCCGACACCCAGCTCGGGGATCACCTGCTCGATCGCCGACAGGTACTCCGCCTGCTCGGCCTGCGGCAGGCCGTTGCCGACCATCACCACGCGGGGATCGTTCGACCACGGGTTGCCCGTCAGCTCACCCAGCCAGCGGCGCAGCACCTCGTGCCGCGCCCGCGTGGGACCATCCAGGCTGATCACGCCCCTGGCCCGGACGAAGTCGACGAGCACCCGGCCGGTCTCCGCCATACCGAGGGTGACCAGCCGCGCGAACTGCGCCGTCGAGGCCTCGCTGGCGGGTGCCGACTGCAGCCGGGCGAGCGGCGCGGACCAGCTCTGGCCGTCCTCGTTCGCCACCCACGGGTCCGGTGCCGGGGAGGCGGGGCTGGCCAGCCGCAGCCGCATGGCGCCGCCCTCGATGAACACGCCGGTCACGCCGGGCACCTCTACGCCCTCCCGCTCGCACGAGGCGAGCAGCACGCGCAACGCCCGGTCCACCATCCACGACGCCGACGTGTCGGTGCGCAGCAGGCTGTCGTCGAACGGCTCCTCGCGACCGCGTAGCCGCCGGGCAACGAGCACCACGCCGAACCCGACGGCGCCCACCAGCGCCAGGACGCCGAGGCCGAGCAGGGCGAGCACCACCCACGACGGGCTCGCGGCGGCCTGCTCGCCCGCGTCCGCGCCCGACGCCGGGGCGCTCGGCTCGGCGGTCGGGCCCGGGAGCGGGCCGTGCTGCACCGCCTTGCCCTTGGCGTCCTCTGGAAGCTGGAGCACCCAGCCCACCTCGACCTGGTCCCGGACGGTGAGCGTGCCACCGTCCGGCTGGGCGCGTCCCTTGTTGAGCTGGAAGATCTCCCTGGCCCGCTCGCCGTCACCCAGGAACCGCTCGGCGATCAGGTACAGGTACTCGGTCTCGCCCTTCCGCGTCTTGCCGATCACGTAGTACGGCACCGACGGCGCGGCCGAGGCCGAGCCGTCCGGAGACGCGTCGCCACCCGCTGGTCCCGCCGGCAGCACGCCCACCTCGATGCCCTCGCCCTCGGCGTCGTCGGGCAGCTGCATCACCCAGCCAGGCAGCACGGCGGCCGGGTCGGTCAGGGTGCCGCCGTCGGGCTGGGCGCGGCCCTTGTTCAGGTCGAAGATCTCCGTGTACCGGTTGCCGTCGCCCAGGAACCGCTGGGCGATCTGGAAGAGGAACTCCGGCTCCCCGTCCGGGCTGGTCTTCATGACGTAGTACTTGACCTTCTCGCCCTTGCTGTCGTCCGCAGCACTCTCGTCCGCAGCAAGGCCAGCGCGGCCAACGGCGGGCGGTGCGGCTGTCGCGGCAGGCACCGCGACGGCGGTCATGAACAGGGCGGCAGCAGCGAGTGCCGCGGCAGCGCGATGGGCGTGGTGCACGGTTGCTCCGTCTTCAGATGTGTCGCGTCAGTCGGGGTGTGATGCTCGGAGCGTCCCGGGCTCACGCGGAGCCGGGCACGGTCCGTTCGGGCAGGCTCATAGGGGTCGCGCCAGGGCCGGCCCAGCGGAAGGTGGTCATCAGCGCGTCGAAGAAGAGCACCAGGGCCTCAGCGAGCAGCTCGGTCTTCTCGCTGTTCCAGAGAGTGCTGAAGGACAGGACCAGCCACTCCCCCGCAGCCTCGTCGCGAGAGACCACGTAGAGCACCTGCCGGGTCGACACCTCGGGCCAGTCGGGATCGCGCCGCATGTTGTGCTTGGTCTGCACGACCCGCACCGCGGGACGGCCGTCGACCTCGGCCGGATCACTCTGCTCGTACCCGCCGGACAGGATGCTGGTCACGACCCGAAGCGGGTCCTGACCCACGTCGCTGACGATCTCCACCTCCGCGATGGTCGCCGGGACAAGGACGCCGTCCATCGGCTCGGTCGGCAGATACACTGCGCCGGTGCCGGCCTCCTGCGACTCGGCGAGCGTCTTGTACAGCTCGTCGCGCAGCATGTGGCGGTACGGCTCGGCCCTGTCGCGAGGCATCGAGTCCGGCAGCGCACGCGCGACCACCTGCTCGATCGCCGCGTCCAGCTCTCGCGCTCGGCCCTCCCCCGTCGGGAACCGAGCCCAGCCCGGCGGCAGCAGGAAGGTCCAGCCGTCGGTCGGCTTGCCGTTCAGCTGCTTCGGGTCCATCCCTGCGTCCGTCCCTGCGGACACGGTCGGTACGTCGCTCATGGCTCGCTCCGGGTAATGGTGATGGCCGGCAGCAGGTCGTCGAGGATCTCCATCATGAACGGGACCGCGAAGAGGTCCTGGGTGCGCCAGAGGATCACCGTGTCGACTAGCGTGTCCGGGTACTCGGTCCGGCGCCCGAGGCCGACGCTCAGCCACGCGCCACCGTCCTTGGCGATGTCGAGCCGGCTGACCCGCACCCCGTCGCCGTCGGGCAGGTCGAGGTAGTCGACCGTCGGCGGGTTGAGCGGGGCTCCGCCGCCCTTCGCCCCCAGCGCCTCCAGGAGTGCGTCGTCCGGCGTCGCCGGATCGCTCATGCCCACGGCCACGACCACCGGCACCGGACCGCGGTCCGGCAGGCCGAAGGCCGCCACCACCCGTTCGCCGTCGACCGCTGCTCTGTCCGCCTGCGCCCGGAGGTTGGCGATCGAGGCGGTCACGGTCTCCAGAAGATAGGCCCGATCGTCGTCCGAGGGGTCGTCGCCCTCGGACGCCTGCTGCTCGAACGAGGCCCGGACTGCCTCGGTGACCTCGTCCTCCCACGCGCTGATCACATCTGGCGTCTCGGTGCCGACCGCGGGCACCACCAGCCAGCCCTCGGGCGGACGGATGGTCCAGTCCAGCTCGCCGACGCCGGCGGTGCGCGCGCTCACGGGTAGAGCGCCGGCGTGTAGTTGTGTTCCTCGTCCCATTTCGCCCAGGCCCAGTCGCCACGTGTGTCGCTGTCCTCGAAGATGTCCGAGGGCGCCATGATCGCGGGAATAGCACCTGCCGCGAACCCCCAGAAGAAGTTCAGAGGGCCCATGATCCAGACGAACGGTGTGATGGCGGCGAACCCCGGGAGACCCATCCGCCCGAAGATGCTGAGGTGCTTGAGGACCGACATGTCGGGCAGGCCCGCCATGCCGTTGAACGTCCAGAACGCCTTGGGGTTCTTGATGATTGCCCAGTCCCCAGGGCTGATCTTGAACCTTCCCCAGATCTTCGAGAAGAACGAGCCCCAGCCGGAGGCCCCGACCTTGGACACGACGCTTCCGCCCGGGCCGAGGAGGATCGGGGGCAGCTTGATGTTCTGCAGGAGCCTGCCGAAGTTGAGGTTGCCGAGCATCTTGGCGATGTTCATCCCGGCCAGGTTGGGCAACCCCTTGAGCGCCGCCATGAAGGTGGGGATGCGCAAGGCGAAGTTCTTCGCCAGGTCCATGAGGCTCTTGCCGGCCTTGGCGAGGTTCATCGCGACCTTGCCCATGCCGAGGGTCAGCACGGCGAGCACGCCGAAGATGACGTTGACCCAGCTGGACTCCCCCGTGATGGCGAGGACGGTGCTACCGAGCAGGCCGACTATGGCCACGCCGAGCGCCAGGGTCGCGAGGAACTGTAGCCCTGGGACCAACATCGCCAAGATCGCGAGCGCCATCCCGATCCAGCCGAGGATCTCGACGATCCACTTGAGCGCCTTGTGGATGAACGCTTCCCAGCCGCTGTGCCCGAGGCCGTCGTCGCCCCAGTTCTCCTTGATCTTGGTCGCTGCCCGGTCGGCCGCCGCTTGCAGGGTGGCCAGTGCCGCCTCGCACTTGGCCCTGGCCGCGCCCAGATCGGCCTTCGCGCCCGCGATCGCGTTGTCGCGGTCCCGCGAGTCCTGCTTCTCGCCGTCGGTCAGAGGCTTCGCGTCGTCCGGCCGTTCGGCGTTCACCGGGTCGGCCATTGCCTCGGCGCCCCGCTGCTTGTCCGCGGCAGCCTCCGCGTCCCTCAAGGCAGCGCCCGTCTCCGAGCGCGCCGTCTCCAGGGCCGGCTGGTACTCCTTGAGCGCAGCGTGCACGTCGTCGTACCGGCCCGCTACCGCGGCCAGTCGCTCGTGGCTCTCGCCCGCCTTCTCGCGTATCGCATCGGCCGACTCGCCCTTGAGCAGGGACTCGTCGCCTTCGCCGACCTTCTTGAGGAGCGCCGCCTGCGAGGTCATCATGCCGGCGATCGCCTTGTAGTGCCGGATCACCGCATCCAGGCCGGACGCCTCCGCCGGCACCGGGTCGTCGTCGTGATCCAGCAACTGCCACTCACCCGCGCGGGCGGCGCTCATCCAGTCTCCTTCTACGTTCTCGGGTCTACCCTCGGCGCCAGTTCTGACGGAGCCAGCTCTGGCTCGAGCGAGCTGTCCGGCTCGGTCTCAGCGCCTATTCGGGCTTGAGCGAGTTGTCCAGCTCGGTCTCGAGGTTGTTCCAGGTCTCGGCGGACTGCTCCATCCCTTCCTGGAGGTCCTCCAGGTTGCCCGTGAGCTTCTCCCGCTTGACCCACCAGCTGCTGATGAAGTCGTCCATCGCGCCATCCACCGTCTTGTGACCCCAGATGTCGCCGCCGTCCCACATGGCGTCCATGTGCTTGAGCTCTTCGATGACGGTCTTGAGCTGCTTGGCACCTTCGTCGATGACCTCCGAGGTGACGACAAGATCTGCCATCGGGACTACTGCGGTATGGCGTTGGCGAGCTCTTCATCGGTCTTGCGCAGCGCCTCGGCGGCCGCCTTCAGGTACTCACCGATGCCGGTCAGACCCTCCATGACCTGCTTGCCACCCTTGTCGAGCTCCTTGTAGGACTCGTCGAACCGCTTGGAGGACTTGTCCGTCACATAGCCGTCCTGCACCAGGTTGTCCACGAGCGACCGCAGCTGGTCGAGCTTGTGCTGCATGTCCTCCGACTCCTGCTTGATGCGCTGCGCCGCATCTTCCATCTGCTGGAAGGTCACGTTGATGTTTGCCATGATCGATCCTCTCGATTGCCTCGTGGGAAACAGCGCGATCGTACACGAACCGGACATACTGGAATGTAAATACTGACAACCTGGTTAGTGAACCGGGCCGACGCCGCTCGCTCATGCCGAGCCCGGGACCGTCCGCTCCGGCAGGTTGACCGGGTCGGCGCCGGGGCCGGTCCACCGGAAGGTGGTCATCACCGCGTCGAAGAAGGCGACGAGGGTGTCGGCAAGTTGCTCCGCGGGCCCGCTGGTCCAGCTCGTGCTGAAGGACAGCACCAGCCAGTCGCCGTCGGCATCGTCCCGCGAGACGACGTACGTAACCTCACGGGTGCCGGCCGCCGGCCGGCCGGCCCCACCCGGGGCCTCACCCAACGTGCGCGCCACCCGCGCACCCGGACGCCCGTCGACGTCGACCGCGGTGCTCTCCTGGGCATCACCCAGGAGGCTCGCCGCGACCTCGGTCGCGCTCCGGCCGACGACGCCGAAGAGCTCCGTCTCGGTGATGGACGCCGGGATCGCGATCCCCGCCATCCGCACGGTGGGGGCGTACACCACGCCGGTGCCGGGCGTCGGGACCCGCGCCCAGCCGGGCGGAAGCAGGAAGGCCCACTTGTCGGTCGGCTTCCCGCTCGTCAGGGAGGTCACGAGGCGCTCCCCTCCGGCACGTGCAGCGGGTTCGCACCGGGGCCCGCCCACCGGAAGGTGGTCATGACGGCGTCGAAGAAGAAGACGAGCGCCTCGGCGAGCCGCTCACCCGCCTCGCTGGTCCAGACGGTGCTGAACGAGAGGAGCAGCCACTCGCCGTCGGCCTGGTCGCGAGACACGACGTACACGACCTGGCGGGTCGAGGCGTCGGGGAGATCGCCGTCCGGGTGCGCGTCGAGGGTGGTCTCGACGACGCGTACGCCGGGCCGGCCGTCGATCTCGACGAGCTCGCTCTCCTCGTAGCCGTCGACCAGCACCTCCGCGACCACCTCGAGCGGGTTGCTGCCAGGATCGCTGACCAGCTCCAGCTCGGTGAGCGAACCGGGGATCATCACGCCGTTCATCGGCTCCGTCGGCAGGTACACCGCCCCGGCTCCGGCGGCCCGCGCGTCGGCGAACGAGGAGCGCAGACCGTCGGCGAGCATGCGCCGGTGCGGCTCCACCGAGTCGCGCGGCAGGTCGGCGGGCAGGGCCTTCGCGACCACGTCCTCGATCGCCTCGTCCAGCTCGCGAAGGTGCTCCTCGCCGGTCGGGAACCGGACCCAGCCGGCCGGGAGCAGGAGGGCCCAGGCGTCGGTCGGCCTGCCGTCGACGGGCTGGGCGGTCGCGGTCCGGTCGGTCATGATCGGGTCGGTCACTGTGTGCTCCTGACGATGCTGACGGCCGGCAGCAGCTCGTCGAGCAGCTCGGTCATGGCGGGGCAGTGCAGCAAATCCTGGGACCGCCACTGCAGCACGGTGTCGACGAAGGCATCCGCGTGCTCGGTGCGCCGGCCGAGGCACACGCTCACCCACGCGCCGCCGTTCTGCGGGTCCAGGTCCAGGCGCGTCACGCGCATCCCGTCCCCGTCGGGCAGGTCGACATGCTCGATCTTGGGCGGGGCCACAGGACTGCCGCTGGTGGCGCCGAGCGCGGTCATGAGGTCGTCGCCGGGGTCGCCAGGAGGCTCGATGCCGACCGTGACGAGCACCGGCACCGGCGCCGAGTCCGGCACCCGGAAGGTGGCGACGACCAGGGCGCCCGCGTCGAGCACGCCCTCGGCGAAGGCGCGCAGGCTGGCCACGGACTCCACCGCCACGCGCTCACGCAGCGCGTCCAGCGCCTCGACGGTCTCGGCGTCGGTAGTCTCCACGGGACCGTCGTCGAACGACACGCGGACCACCTCGGTGATCTCCCGTTCCCACGCCTCGAGCAGTTCGGGCGGCACAGCATCAGCGGTAGGGACGAGCGCCCAGCCCTCGGGCTCGTCGACGGTCCAGGTCCATCCGTCCGCCGCCATCAGACCGGGTTCTCGCTGGTCGGGCCGGAATAGACCGCGTCGTGCCAGCCGCCGTTGGTGTTCCGCAGGTCGAACGGGTTCAGGAACGAGGGGTTCAACATGCTGAACGGTCGACCGAACCAGCCGATCCCGTAGGCGATGGGTCCGACGTACATCCACGGCTTGATCTGGTAGAGGTTCCCGAGCAGCCCGAGACTGCCCGAGATCTTGCTGACGTCCCTGATGTCGCTGATGCCGATGAGGCGGTCCCAGCGATAGGCGCCGTTGGGCCACGCTGTCCTGAGGCGGGTCAGGTCCTCCCTGAGGACCCACTTCGGATTCTTGAAGATATGCCACCAGCCAGGGCTCACCCGCTGCTTGAGCAGGAAGTCCCCCATGCTCCGGAAGTTTCCGATGGACTTTGACAGCAGGTCCCTGAGCCCGGCGCGCGGCGCATTTGGGCCAAGGTTGCGAAGGGCGAACGCGATAGCGCCGATCTTGTCCTTCGCCAGCTTCAGCTGTACCGGCCCGGCCTTCGTCAGACCGATCGCCTGGATGCCCTTGAGGTTGTTCGCCATCTTCGCCGCGATGCCGATCCCCACGAGGCTGAGCACGCCGAAGATGACGCCGAGCCAGCTTCCCTCTCCCTGGGCGGCCAGGATGGTGCTCGCGACCACGGACACCACGGCGACGCCGATGCCGATGAGCGCGATGACGTTCAGCCCGGGTATGAGGATCGCCAGCACCGCGAGCGCCATCCCGATGTAGGTCAGGATCTCGACCAGCGCTTTCAGGAACTTGTTGAGCCGGTGCACGAAGGCGTCCCAGCCCGAGGTGTGCAGGCCGTCGACCTTCCAGTTCTCCCGGATCTTCGCGGAGGCGGCCTCGGCGGCGGCCCTGAGCGCCTCGAGGGCTCCGGCCACCTTCTGCTTGGCCCCTTCGATGCCGGAGCTGGCGGTGCTGATCGCCGACTCGCGCTCCGAGGACTGGGCCTTCTCCTCGGCGGTCAGCGGTTTGGCGTCGTCCGGTCTGGTTGCGTTGACCGGGTCCGGCATGCCCTCCGCGCCCCGGAGCTCGCGGTTGGCGTTCTCCGCGTCAGTCAGGGCGTTCCACGTGTCGGTCCGAGCGGTGGTCAGCGACGGCTCGTAGGCGTCGAGCGCTGAGTGCACGTCGGAGTACCGGGCGGCGGCCTTGTCGAGGGCCCCTGCACTCTCCCGGGCACGCTTGCGCAGGGCGTCCGCGGACTGCCCCTTGAGGAGACGGACGTCGCCGTCACCGATCCTCTTGAGCAGGGCTGCCTGCTCGGTCATCGCCTCGGACATCGTCTTGTAGTGGGCGATGACCTTGTCCAACTCCGAGGGATCGGCAGGGACCGGGTCCGAGTCATGACCGACCAGGGGCCAGTCCCCCATTCGGGCGGCGCTCATCCGTCTCCTCTTCTGCTGCTGTCACACGTGCGGTGGCTGTTGCCTGGGCAGCGGGCTGCGGCCTACTTCTGGTCGAAGGTCGAGGCCAGCTGGTCCTCGGTATCGGTCCAGGTCTTCGCGGCCTCGTCCATCTTCTTCGTGAGGTTGTCGAGCTGGACCTGGAGCTTCTCCCGCTTGACCCACCAGTCGTCGATGAAGTCGTCCATGGCGCTCTTCACGACGTCGTGGCCCCAGATGGTGCCGTTGTCCCACCGCTTGGACATGTTCTTGAACTCGTCGCTGATCGCCTTGAGATCCTTGGCGGAGTCCTCGAGGACCGCCTTGGTGACGACAAGATCTGCCATCGGGACTACTGCGGTACGGCGTTGGCGAGCTCTTCATCGGTCTTGCGCAGCGCCTCGGCGGCCGCCTTCAGGTACTCACCGATGCCGGTCAGACCCTCCATGACCTGCTTGCCACCCTTGTCGAGCTCCTTGTAGGACTCGTCGAACCGCTTGGAGGACTTGTCCGTCACATAGCCGTCCTGCACCAGGTTGTCCACGAGCGACCGCAGCTGGTCGAGCTTGTGCTGCATGTCCTCCGACTCCTGCTTGATGCGCTGCGCCGCATCTTCCATCTGCTGGAAGGTCACGTTGATGTTTGCCATGACAGAACCTCTCGCTCACGGGTTGCGGACGGTCTCGTACGTGCGTCTCAATCGTCATCAATCGGACTAACCGGACGGCGACGCGTGTGTGAACGGATGACGAACGGCGCGCGACACGACGGCGACGGGCCCGGAACTGCTTCCGGACCCGTCGTCATATCGCGCAGAAAGCGCCTCTCACCAGGGATTTCACCCTGGCTCACCGCCTCAGCAGTGGCCGAGGAAGGGGCGGTCCCGGAACCGCCGGTCGAGGAACGTGATCACGCCGGGAGCGCCGGTCACGAACGTGGAGACGTGCTCCCCGAGGTGCCACTC
Source organism: Promicromonospora sp. NPDC023805 (assembly GCF_040639635.1). Lineage (NCBI taxonomy): Bacteria > Bacillati > Actinomycetota > Actinomycetes > Micrococcales > Promicromonosporaceae > Promicromonospora > Promicromonospora sp. NPDC023805. The sequence continues at coordinate 709,928 of NZ_JBFAAH010000001.1, forward strand.
CCACCGCACGTCCGCGCCTGCCACGCAGTACTCGTTCCGGAGCGTCCGCGCCTGCCCCGGGGCGACTATCTCGTCGAGGGTCCCGTGGAAGAGGTGGATCGGCACGTCCGGCGGGTTGGCCCCGAGCCGGTTCTCGTCGAGGCGCGCCTGCCACTCCGGGGAGTGCAGCGGGTTCGTCGTCGTGAACATCCCGATGTTCTGGAAAGCGTGCGCGAGCGTGCCGTCCACGCAGTCGTCCTGTTCTCGCTCGTAGGTCTCGCGGCCGCGCTCGTTGAGGTACGTCTCGAAATCCAGCTCGGGGTAGGCGGCGTCCATCCCGTAGGCCGCCAGCAGCAGGAAGCCGAACCCGACCTTCCCGTCGAGCCCCTCGGCCACCTCCGTGAGGTCCGCTGGCACGCCGCCCGCCGCGATTCCCACCAGGTCGAGCTCGGGTGCGTACTCCGGTTGCAGCTCACCCGCCCACATCGCTCCCCCACCGCCCTGCGAGTAGCCGGAGAACGCGACCTTGCCGCCGGGCTCCAGGCCAGTGGCGGGCAGGTTGGTCGCGGCACGCACCATGTCGATGACGGCCCGCCCCTCCGACTGCCCGACGACGTAGGTGTGCATGCCCGGCGTGCCGAGTCCCTCGTAGTCGGTGACCACCACCGCCCAGCCCGCCAGCAGCATCGGCTCGATGAGCGGCCGCTCGTAGTCGAGCCAGCGCGACGGCGCGCACGTGTCGCCGACGCCGCGCGTACCGCTCGCCACCGAGACGATCGGCCGTGGCCCCTCGCCCCGCCACGGCGCGCTCGGCACGAGGACCCGCCCGGTCACCGGCATGTCCTGCCCGGTCGCGTTCGTCGAGTGGTACATGAGGAGGTAGCTGCGGGCGCTGAGCTGCCGCGGCTCCTCGCGCCAGCGAACGACCTCGCCGTCGGCACCGTCCGGGAGCGGGGCCGGCGGGGTGTAGAAGTCGTCGTCGGCGCGCGCCTGCAGGGGCACATCGGGGAGGTCCGGTAGGTCCTGGACGTCGGATGCGATGGTGGCGGGTGCGGTGGACGCGGTGGTCGACGGCGCGGCGAGGGCCGGCAGGGCCGCTGCGGGCAGTGCTGCTGCTGGCAGGGCCAGCACGGCCAGGGTCGCGACGAAGACGGCGGACCGGGATGCGGACATGCGGGCGTGCGGGCGGGTGACGTTCGGCATCGGATCTCCTCGTTGAGGCCCTCGGACGCTCAGCACTGAGCGCCCGGGCCCACGAGCGGGCCGCTACTGACTTTAACCGCAATAGTGTCCGGGTGAAAGTGCCCGGGCGAAAGAGGCCGCCCGACGGCGGTGCGCGCTGACGAGCACACGCACCGCCGTCGGGCGGCGAACCACTGCAGGGACGTCGGCCCCGCCTGACCGGTCAGACTCGCCGGTCAGGAGTGGCCGGTCAGGACTGGCCGGCTCCCGCGCTCACTATCGACTTCACCTGGGAAGCCGAGTCGAGCCGGTAGGAGTAGGGAACGCTCGCGACCGAGCCGCCCTGCTGCCCTCCGCCCGAGTTCACGAAGTGGTTGTTCCGGGCCAGGAGGCCGCCCGCACTGGACGACCCCTCGCCGCGGTGGAACGGGTCCTCGGTGTTCTCGAAGTAGTTGCCCTCGACCAGCACGCCTGCCTCCTGGGTCGAGGCCACGCCGTAGCTGCCGACGTTCGTGTACAGGTTGTTGAACACGTGCACCGGGTTGCCGAAGCGGACGCGCGGGTTGCGCTGGTTGGTCCCGTCGAACCAGTTGTGGTGGTAGCTGACCCGCAGGTGCCCACGGTCCTGGGACCCGTTGTCGTCGGAGTGGCCGACGAGCGAGTTCTTGTCCTGCCCGTCGAAGTGGTTCCACGAGATGGTGACGAAGTCCGACCCGCGCTTCGTGTCGACCGAGCCGTCGTAGCCCGTGCCGAACGTGTTGTGGTCGATCAGCACGTTGGTGGACGTCTCGATGTTGATCGCGTCGTCGTCCCAGCCGTTGAACGCCAGGTTCTCGACGATCACGTTCTTGACCTGGCGGACGTTCAGGCCGCAGCCGCTGAGCCGCGCGCCGGACGCACCCCGGAGGGTCTTGTTCGAGCCGACCCGGATCATGCCGCTGCAGGAGATGTTCCCCGAGACCTCGACGACCTTCGCCGTGCTGCCGTCGAGGGCGGCGGTCAGCTCCGACACCGTCCGGACGGTGACCTTCGAGGCGCTCCCGCCGCCCGTGGTGCCACCGTTCTGCGCGGCCCAGCCGACCGCCGTGGCGGTGACCGCGGCCGGCGCGGGCTCCGCGCTGGCGATTCCCGGGACCAGGACGGCGCTCGCGATGAGCACGGCCCCCGCTCCGAAGCCGCCGATGAGCGCTGCCATACGTCGTGTTCCAGCCATACGAATCTTCCTCCTCGTTGAGGTCGATCGAGGACAGCGCGGCCACTTCGGCCGGTCGTGCACGGTGCTGCCCTCGAGCGTCGTAGACCCAGGCAGCTGCCGTGCGACCGCGCACAGAAACCGGTTTCCCCCTGGCTCACAAAAGATTGCGGCACCTGAGGGGTGAAGTCAACAGAGTACTAAGTACCTGCTTTGAACCGGTTTATCACCCGGAACGTTACGGCTCAGCCCCGCACCGCGCGCAGGCTGCCCGCGGCCTCTGCCCGGGCCTCCGCCCGCTCCACCATCGAGGCGATCACGGCGGCGAGCGGAACCAGGACGAGGTTGCCCAGCAGCATGGTGCGCAGGAACGGCAGGCCCGCGACGTAGCTCGCGAGGAGCCCGTCCAGGGTCGCCGGGTACATCCCGTCCATCAGCCAGACGCCGAAGTTGGTCCACGCGAAGAACCACAGCGAACCGCCGACGCCCACGCCGAGCGCGGCAGCGTACCGGCCCGGGCCGCGCAGGTGCCGCGCGAGGATCGCGCCGAGCCCGATCACCGCCCACGCCGACCAGGTGAACCACATGATCTGCGTGTTGCCGAGCACCGCGTCACTGACGGCCACCACGGCGAACGGCACGACCGCCGCCCAGCGGTTGCGCAGCAGCAGCACCGCGAGGAACGTCGCGGCGGTCGCGATCTCCAGGTTCGGCGGCGCGCCCAGCCCCGGCGCGACCAGGCGCCACGCGACGGCGGCGGCCAGCACGAGCACGACCGTCGCAGGACGCCACCAGCGGTGCGCCAGCTCCGCGACCGTCAGGTCGCGTCCCCGGCCGTCGGCCTGGGGTGTCAGTACGTCTCGATTGTCCACGTGATCTCCTGACCGTCCTCGGTCTCCAGTGTGCCCGCCCCGACCTGCGCGGGCTCGCCGTCCACGGACAGCGACCAGAACTCCTTCTTCGAGTCGTCCGCGGCACGGCCGCCGATGGCGGTCACGAACGCGTTCTCGCCCTCACCGGTGACCTCCGCGGACGGGTCCTCCTCGAGCAGCAGCTCGAGCGCGGTGGCTCCGGTGCGGCCCGCGTAGCTGAAGGTCTCCGCCCCGGCCGACGACGAGGCGTCGTCGGACGGCGAGGCGCTGCCGGAGGCGGCGTCCGACGGCACACTCACCGCTGGCTGGCTTGTCGCGTCCGGCTGAGCGTCCGGAGCACAGCCAGCGAGCAGGCCGGCCATCAGAACGGCGGCAGCAGCCGCGACGGCCGCCCGAAGCGGGCGGCGAGAGATCGTGTTCACGGCGCGAGTCTAAGTCGGCCGCCGTCCGCGTGGCACGGCCGTCTCAGCGCCCCGCACCACGACGGTCCCAGGCAGCGGGGCCCTCGGCGGACCGCCGGACCCAGCTCCGGGTCAGATGTCGATGCGGGAGCGGTCCAGCGCGGCGGCGCCCGCGATGAGGAACTCCTTGCGGGGCGCCACGTCGGTGCCCATCAGGAGCTCGAACGCGCGCTCTGCCGCCTCGGCGTGCTCCGCCGTGACGCGGCGCAGCGTGCGGTGCCGCGGGTCCATGGTGGTCTCCGCGAGCTGGTCGGCATCCATCTCGCCCAGACCCTTGTAGCGCTGGATGTCCGGCTTGTAGCGCCGCCCCGCCTTGTCGAGCTTCTTGAGCGTGGCGCCCAGCTCCGCCTCGGAGTACGTGTAGATGTACTCGTTCTTGCGGCGGCCGTTGCCGATCACCTCGACCCGGTGCAGCGGCGGCACCGCGGCGAACACGCGCCCGGCCTCCACCATCGGCTTCATGTACCGGTAGAAGAGCGTCAGCAGGAGCGTGCGGATGTGCGCGCCGTCCACGTCGGCGTCGGTCATCATGATGATCCGGCCGTAGCGCGCCGCTTCGAGGTCGAACGACCGGCCCGAACCGGCGCCGAGCACCTGGATGATCGCCGCGCACTCCGCGTTGCGGAGCATGTCGCTGATCGACGCCTTCTGCACGTTGAGGATCTTGCCGCGGATCGGCAGCAGCGCCTGGAAGTCGCTGGACCGTGCGAGCTTCGCGGTACCGAGCGCGCTGTCGCCCTCGACGATGAACAGCTCGGAGCGGTCCACGTCGTTCGAGCGGCAGTCCGCCAGCTTGGCGGGCAGCGAGGAGGTCTCCAGCGCGTTCTTGCGACGCGAGATCTCCTTCTGCTTGCGGGCGGTGATGCGCGCGCGCATCTCGGCGACGATCTTGTCGAGCAGCAGCGAGGCCTGCGTCTTCTCGTCGCGCTTGGCGGAGTTCAGGCGGGCGTGGATCTCCTGCTCGACCACGCGGGAGACGATCTGGCGCACCGGGCCGGTGCCCAGCACCTCCTTGGTCTGGCCCTCGAACTGCGGCTCGGAGAGGCGCACGGTGACCACGGCGGTGAGGCCCGCGAGCACGTCGTCCTTCTCGATCCGCTCCGCGCCGTCCTTGGCCGAGACCTTGAGCTTGCGCGCGTTGGTCTCCACGCCCTTGCGGATCACCTTGAGGAGGCCCTGCTCGAAGCCCGTCAGGTGCGTGCCGCCCTTGGGCGTCGAGATGATGTTGACGAAGGAGCGCACCTCGGTGTCGTAGCCGGTGCCCCAGCGCAGCGCGATGTCGACCTCGCAGTCGCGCAGCACCTCGCGCGGCGACATGTGGCCGCGCTCGTCCAGCACCGGGACGGTCTCCTTGAAGGTGCCGGCGCCCTGGAGCACCCAGGTCGCCGTGACGGGCGAGTCGGGGGCCAGGAACTCGACGAAGTCGGCAGCACCGCCGTCGTGCTTGAAGACCTCCTCGTGCGGCCCGTCCTCGCCCGGCGTGCCGGGCAGCCCGCGCTCGTCGCGCACCCGGATCTCGAGGCCCGGCACGAGGAACGTGGTCTGCCGCACGCGGGTGACCAGCTCGTCGTAGCTGAACACCGCGGACTTGGGGAAGATCTGCCGGTCGGCCCAGTAGCGCACGCGGCAGCCGGTGCGGCCGCGCGGCACCTTGCCCGACACGACGAGCTCGGAGTGGTCGACGAACGGCTGGAACGCCGCGTCCGGGTCGGGCCCGGAGGCCGGGTCGGAGAACTGCCCGGGCTCGCCGCGCTGGAAGGTCATGCGGTGTGTCTTGCCACCGCGGTCCACCTCGACGTCGAGGCGCGCGGAGAGCGCGTTGACCACGGAGGCGCCCACGCCGTGCAGACCGCCGGACGCCTGGTAGGAACCGCCGCCGAACTTGCCGCCGGCGTGCAGCTTGGTGAAGACCACCTCGACGCCGCTCAGGCCGGTCTTGGGCTCGATGTCGACCGGGATGCCACGGCCGTCGTCGGACACCGTCACCGACGTGTCGGCGTGCAGGACTATGCCGATCTTCGTGGCGTGCCCGCCCAGGGCCTCGTCGACGGAGTTGTCGATGATCTCCCAGAGGCAGTGCATCAGGCCCCGGGAGTCGGTGGTCCCGATGTACATACCGGGACGCTTGCGAACCGCCTCGAGACCCTCGAGGACGGACAGGTGGCGTGCGGTGTACGACTCGGACGTTGCGGTCACGGCGACAGCGTAGACGAGGTCACCGACAACCCAGGTGAGGAGGGCCGGTGAGGCGCCTCACGGCCGGTCGCCCGCGAACAAATTCACCCCATGACGGAAATTACCCTTTCAGCGCAATTGGGGGCGGATGGGGCCCAAGACTGTGAGCCACGCCGCTATGCTCGCAGCGAACCGGCCACCCGGGCTGGCATGAACCGCGCGAGCGAATGGTTGGATGGAGATGTGACGACCTTGACGACCGAACCGCTCACCGCCCTCGACCGCTGCGACCGCTGCGGCGCGCAGGCTTATGTGCGCGTCGTTCTGCCCGTGGGCGAGCTGCTCTTCTGCGGCCACCACGCCCGCGCACACGCGTCCGCCTATGCGGACGTCGCCACCCATGTCCAGGACGAGACCGACCGGCTCCACGCGGAGCACGGTCAGGCCTGAGCTCCAGGCCGGACACCCACCGGACCCCTAGATCGAAGACGGCGGTGAGTCACCCAGCGAGGTGACTCACCGCCGTCGGCATGCCCGTTGCCCCCGGTGGTGATGGTCGGGTCGCTGGTCCTGCCGAGCACGTGGACGTCGATGGACGTCCACACGACGACGCCGGGCGGGGATCCTTCCGAAGAAGATTCACCCGCCCGGCGTCGAGGTTCTACCTGGTCGAGGTTCTACCTAGTCGAGGTAGTCGCGCAGCACCTGGGACCGCGAGGGGTGGCGCAGCTTCGACATCGTCTTGGACTCGATCTGGCGGATGCGCTCACGCGTCACGCCGTAGACCTTGCCGATCTCGTCGAGCGTCTTGGGCTGGCCGTCCTGCAGGCCGAACCGCATGGAGACCACGCCGGCCTCGCGCTCGGAGAGCGTGTCGAGCACCTGGTGCAGCTGCTCCTGCAGGAGCGTGAACGACACCGCGTCCGCGGGCACGACTGCCTCGGAGTCCTCGATGAGGTCGCCGAACTCGCTGTCGCCGTCCTCACCGAGCGGGGTGCTCAGCGAGATGGGCTCGCGGCCGTACTTCTGGACCTCGACCACCTTCTCGGGCGTCATGTCGAGTTCCTTGGCCAGCTCCTCCGGCGTGGGCTCGCGGCCCAGGTCCTGGAGCATCTGGCGCTGCACACGGGCCAGCTTGTTGATGACCTCGACCATGTGCACCGGGATACGGATGGTGCGGGCCTGGTCGGCCATGGCTCGCGTGATCGCCTGACGGATCCACCAGGTGGCGTACGTCGAGAACTTGTAGCCCTTGGTGTAGTCGAACTTCTCGACCGCACGGATCAGACCGAGGTTGCCCTCCTGGATCAGGTCCAGGAACAGCATGCCGCGGCCCGTGTAGCGCTTGGCCAGCGAGACCACGAGCCGGAGGTTGGCCTCCAGCAGGTGGTTCTTGGCGCGCTTGCCGTCGTGCGCGATCCACTTGAGGTCGCGCTCGAACCGGCGCTGGTCCTTGTCGTCCCGGTTGAACTCCGTGGTGGCAAGACGCTCTTCCGCGAACAGGCCGGCCTCGATGCGCTTCGCGAGCTCGACCTCCTGCTCCGCGTTCAGCAGTGCGACCTTACCGATCTGCTTCAGGTAGTCCTTGACCGGGTCGGCAGTGGCGCCGGCGGTGACGACCTGCTGCGCGGGCTGGTCGTCGTCGTCCTTGTCGGAGACGACGAAGCCTGCGCTCTCGTCGGCCTCCTTGCCCGCCTTGCCGCCGCGACCGCGGGTCGCCTTGGTGACGATCTCGGTCCCGGAGTCGGCCTCTTCCTCGGGCTCCTCGACGGCAACGCCGTCGGGCTCGATGTTGTCGTACTTCGACTTGCCCCGAGCGGCAGGCTTCTTGGCGGCGGTCTTGGCCGCCGGCTTCTTGCGCGCGGTCGTGGCGGCCTCGTCGTCGAGGTCGACGTCGTCGACGTCGATCAGCTCGATGTTGTCGGCCTCGTCAACCTCGTCGGCGCCCTTCGCCTTCGCGGCGGAGCGCGCCGGAGCCTTCTTGGCGGGGGCCTTGGCGGTCGTCGCACGGGTGCGTCGAGCGGGCTTCGCCTCGGCGTCGCCGTCGGCGGGCGCCTTGGCGGCGACCGCGGTGGAGCGGGTAGCCGCGGCGGCGGCGACCTTGGTCACGGTAGGCAGTCCAACCTGCACGCCGGCGTTGGCCAGTGCGCGCAGCACCGCCTTGAGCCGCCTGGCGTCACCGACCTCCGCGGTCTCGCATGCGCGCCGGAAGCTCTCGGCGTCGACCGAGCCGTCGGCGGCACCTCGAGCAAGGAGCTCCTGCAGGGCAGGATGCTCGAACTCTCGGGGCAGGTTGTCGCGTGCAGGGACAGGAGCGGTGTCCTGGGGGGTCTTCAGCGGAGTGGGCGCCACAAACCGACCTTTCGGCATTCGAGGGGGCGGTGTACCGCCGGCGGGGCCTTCACTGGACCTTCTGCTTCCGCCGGCGAACATATATATTGTACCGTCGGCCTCCATGTACGCCGCGACGAACGCGGTGATATGGGCAAAGTCAGTGCGAAGTCACGTCTGGCGGGGCAGCCCCGCGGGTGTATCTCATTTCGCGTGCCAAGAGTCAACGAACCAGATGGCCCGACCATTCCCGCTTCTGGCGAACTGGTCGAGGCCACGCTCGTGACCAGGGCCGGGACCGGAATCGGTCGGGCCAGGTCAGGCCTTCGCCACCGCGTTAGAGCGTCAGACCTTCGCCGCGTCAGACCTTCACTGCCAGGACCGGGCACGGCGCCTCGACGAGAATCCGCTGGGCACCCGCGCCCAGGATGAGCTTGCCGACAGGGCTGCGCTTGCGCAGGCCGATCACGATGAGATCGGCGCCGGCGCTCGTGGCGATGCGGATCAGGTCCTCGGCGAGGTCGCCGGTGCCGTGCTCCACGCGCACGTCGACATCGCCGGCGAGGCTGCTGACGAGCTCGTCGGCCTCGGCCCTGCACTCGTCCTCCGGGCGCTTGCCGTTGGTGACGACGACCAGCGGGACGTTGCGCTCCCTGGCCTCGGTGACAGCGGAGCTGAGAGCCTCTTGGCCCTCTGGCGTGGCGAGGTGGCCGACGACGATCGTCATGCTCCCGACGCTACCGCACGCCACGACCCTCGTAGTGCCTCGTCCGCAGCGCGTCCCCCACCGCGCCTCGCCCGCAGTGCGTCACACAGCCGCCGCCTCCTCCGGTTCCGGCTCCCCGCCGAGCGGGCCCTGCCGCGCGCCCTGCTCGCGCCGCACCCAGCCCGGAGGCACTCCCCCGGCGATCGCCCCACGGAGCAGCAGCGCGAGCCGGTAGCCGGGATCCACGCCGAGCGTGTCGGAGACCCGTTCGGCAGCCAGGCCGCCGTCGCCGCGCCACCACGCGACGAGCGCCAGCAGCACGTAGGCGGGGGCCCGTCGGTTGCGTGGAACGTGAGTGACCACGGCCTCCAGCACGTGGCGTGCCGCACGAGTGATCGCCTCGTCCGGCGGGACGCCCTGCTCCGGGTCGACGATCCGCGCCATCACCGCCCCCGTCGCCGTGTCCGTGTCACCGTCCGTCTGCCGGCGCGCGGTCCGCAGCGCCGCCTCCTCGGTGCCCGGCGCGAGGCTCAGCAGCACCGCGTCCCGCACGGGAATGTCCGCGAGCGCCGCGCCTATCTTCCCGAGGTCCACCGGAGACAGCGTCAGTGGTTGTCCGGGCCGGAGGTCCGTCGCGACGCGCATCGCGGAGCGCCACAGGCCGAGGCTCTCGGCGCCCCACTCCCCCAGCTCCCGCTCGGCGCGCAGGGCGTGCGCCTCGACCGCCCGCGGGCCGAAGGCGGCCCCCTGCCGTTGCTCCGTGCGACGGGCCGGGGCCGTGTGGTCGACGGGTCCGCCGCCGTCCGGGAACCTGGTCGCGTTCAGGAGCCGCCGGTAGGTGTCGGTCCAGCGGGCCGCCGCGCGCCGGGCCTGGGTCCTTGCCTGCTCGGGCGCGGCGCGCAGGGCGTACCGCTCCTCGCGGGTGCCGGCAACGGTGCGGCCCTCGAGCACCATGTGCGCGGCGACCCGGCTGCCCTTCAGGACGGACAGCGGTCGGCCCTCCGCCGGGCAGCACATCGGGTCCGCGCAGTCGAGCGCACGGAAGCCCGTCGGGGCGACGAGCCAGGCCTCGGTGCCGGGGAGCCTGCGTTCTAGCCGTGCTCGCAACAGCTCGACGGCGCGGCGCGCGGCCCCCGACGGCGCGGTCGGGTCGGTGGCGGTGTACAGCACCACCACCGCGCGGTCCGCGCCGTCGGCCACCACATGGTCGGTCAGCCAGCGGGCGGTGGCCGCGCCGTCGGGCCCCTGCGGGTCGTCGGGCTGCCGCAGGCGGAGGTCGGCGAGGTCGACCCGGGCCACGAGCCCTACCCGCTGGCGCGGCCCGGTGAGGCTCACCGCGACCACCGACTCGGCGGGCTCGAAGCCGAGCCGGTACGGGATGTAGGCGAGCAGGTCCTCCGGTCCGGCGACGCGGACCACCGTGGCGTTCGGCGCCGCCGATCGCCGGCCGAGGTTCTTCGAGGTGATGTCCTTGGGGTTCATGCCTCGATCCCAGCCGCTCGCCGGGGCCGCGGCGCGCCCAGGAGGGCCGTGTGGACAACGGATCTCCTGTGGTCGGGCTCGGCGCCGCGCGCTGTCCTCGCGAGGGTCTCTCCCGCTACCGTGTGCAACGTGCCCCACCTCGCCACCGCCCGCCGCACGGCAGCGCTCGCCGCCGCCTTCGGGCTGGCGCTCGCGACCACGGCGTGCGGCACCGGGAGCGTCGGGACGGAGTCGCGGGCGTCGGGAGCGACCGCGGAGAGCACACCGGAGGCCCGCGCGGCGGTGTCGGGCGGCCCTGCCGAGCTGCCGACCTTCGACCCCTCGTCCGCGGTCGCCACCTATGCCGAGGGTTTCCCGGCGGACCTGTTCCCGATGCCGGAGAGCGCCACCCTGCTCGCCTCCTCGGCGGCTCCCGCACCTGCCGCGGAGGGCACGAAGGGCTCGAAGGCCAAGCCGGTCCCGATGACGCAGGTGACGCTCAACCTGGCGTCGGGCCTGTCGACCAAGGACGTGGTGGCCCAGGCCAAGCGGATCCTGGTCGAGCAGGGTTTCAAGGAGATCGCGGCCCCGGAGTCGAGCGGCCTGACCGCTCAGACCGCCTTCCTGCGGGTCTCCAGCACGAAGGCAGGCGAGATCCAGGAGTCGCTGGTCGTGGGCGTGCTGGACGACGGGAAGCGGCGCCTCGCCTCGATCAGCGGCACGGTCCGCACCCCATAGGCTGGTGCCGTGTCCGTATCACCCGCCCGTACCGGTGCCCTGAATCCCGCAGCCCTGCTCGACACCGAGAACCTCCGTGCCGACGTCGACGCCGCCGTGACCGCTCACCTCGGCCGGCTGGCCGCCGAGGTCGGCGCGATCAGCCCGAGCGCCGAGGCGATCGTCGAGGAAGCGGCGGGGCTGCTGATGGGCGGCAAGCGGCTGCGCGCGGCGTTCTGCTACTGGTCCTTCCGTGCCCATGGTGGCTCCGCCGATCCCACCGACCTGGCAAGGGTCGCCACGGTCCGGGTGGGCGCCGCGCTCGAGCTCTTCCAGGCCGCGGCGCTGCTGCACGACGACGTGATGGACAACTCCGACACCCGCCGCGGCCGCCCCACCACGCACCGCGCGTTCGCCGCCAAGCATGCCGAAGCCGGCTGGTCCGGCGAGCCGGTGCGGTTCGGCGACGCCGCGGCGATCCTGCTCGGTGACCTCGTGCTCCTCGCCGCCCAGCGTGAGCTCTCCGCGGCGCTCGCGCCGCTTCCGGCCGACGTCGCCGCGGCGGCCCGTGCCCGGTTCGACACCATGCAGAGCGAGGTGGTCGTCGGCCAGTACCTCGACGTGCTGGTCCAGGCGCAGCCCTGGGGTGACGACCCCGCCTCGGACGAGGAGCGTGCCCGGAAGGTGCTGCGCGCCAAGTCCGCCAGCTACTCCGTGGCCGCGCCGCTCGCGCTGGGCGCGCTGCTGGCCGGCCGGGGAGCGCAGGCGGCGGCCGGGATCGAGGCGGCCGGCCTGCCCCTTGGCGAGGCCTTCCAGCTCCGCGACGACGTGCTCGGTGTCTTCGGCGACCCCGCGGTCACGGGCAAGCCCGCCGGGGACGACCTGCGCGAGGGCAAGCGCACGGTGGTCGTGGCGCGCACCCTCGCCCTGCTGCCCGACCCGGACGGGGCCGACGCCGCGACGCTGACCGCAGCGCTCGGCGACCCCTACCTCTCCGAGGAGGACGTCACCAGGGTCCGCACGGTGATCGTCGGCTCGGGTGCGCTGGACGCCGTCGAGCATCTCATCGACGACCTCGCCGTCCGGGCGCACGCCCTGCTGGATCTCGCGGACCTGAGCGAGCCCGGCCGGAGCGTGCTGACCGACCTGGCTCACGCCGCCGTCGACCGGGCTGCGTGAACCGAGCGGTTAGCACTGGTCAGGTCAAAGGGTCCGGTCACAGAGTCAGGTCACAGGGTCCAGGTCACAGGGTCCAGATCGTGACCACGCCGCCCTGCTCGAGCTGCTCCCCCGCGGCCGGATCCGACTCCAGGACGCCGCCGAACAGCTCGCCGAAGCCGCGCACGTCCACGTCGTAGCCGGCCTTCTCGAGCAGTCCCCGCGCTTCCTCGACGGTCATGCCGACGACGTCGGGGACGGTGCCCTCCGGGCCCATGCTGACGACCATCGTGACGGTGCCGCCCTGCGCGGCGCCCTTGCCCTCGCCGGGGTCGGTCCGGATCACCGTGCCGGCCGGCGCCGTCTCGTCGAAGGCGTCTTCCCGCGCCACCTTGAACCCCTCGGCGCTCAGCGTGCCGGTGGCGTCGTCGACCTCCATCCCCGCGACGTCGGGCACGACGACCGGCGGCGGGCCGTCCGAGACGGTGAGCCGGACGTGCTCGTCCGCCGGCACCATGCCGTCACGGACCGAGGCCCAGATGACCTCGTTCCGCGGGCCGTCGTTCGTGTACTCGCGCGAGACCTCGATATCGGTGAAGCCCGCGCCCTGCAGGGCGGACCGCGCTTCGTCCTCCAGCATGCCGACGAGGCCCGCCGGCACCTCGGCCAGCTCCTGCCCGAGCGAGACCACGAGGCGTACCGGCTGGTCCCGGTGCCAGCGCTGCCCCTCGTCGGGCACCACCGAGATGACCTCGCCCTCCGGCACGTCGGAGTCGTGCTGCTCTTCGCTCGACGACTTCAGCCCGGCCGCGGTCAGCGCCTCCTCGGCAGCCTGCTCGCTGGCACCCACCACGCCGTGGGGCACGACCGAGTAGGCGCCCGGTCCGCTCTCGGTGTACCACCAGGCGCCGGCGAGGACGGCTATCAGCGCGACGGCCAGCAGGATCTTGCTGCCCCGGCGGGGCTTCTCCACGGGCGGCGGCGGAGGTGGGGGCGACTGCTGGGCGACCCAGCGCCCAGCGGCCGGCCGCTCCACCACCGCGGTACGCGCCGCCTTCACGGCGGCCGGCGACGGCGGCGGCGCCGCGTTGGCGGGTATGTCCAGCACCTCGTTCGGGATCTGCTGGAACGCGTTCCGGAGCGCGTCCAGCGCGACGGCGGCGTCGCGCGGGCGACGGTCCGGGTCGCGGGCGGTGAGCGCACGGACGAGCAGGTCCAGCGGGCGGCCCAGATGGCCCGCGAACGCGCTCACGGGTGGCACGTCGCTGTTGACGTGCGCGTACGCGACCTGGATGGGCCCCTCCCCCGCGTGCGGCAGTCGGCCCGTGAACATCTCGAAGGCGAGGATGCCGACGGCGTACACGTCGGCGCGCATGTCGACGTGCCCGGTCGAGATCGTCTCGGGAGCGAGGTAGGCGACGGTGCCCAGCACGGTGCCCGTCGTGGTGTTGGACACCTCGGAGATGGCGCGGGCCAGGCCGAAGTCCGCGACCTTCGGACGGCCCGTGCCCGCCTCCAGCAGCACGTTCTCGGGCTTGATGTCCCTGTGCACTATCCCCTTGGCGTGCGCGGCGGCCAGCGCCGAGAGCACCACGTCGAGGACCGCGAACGAGCGGCGCAGCGTGAGCTCGCCGCTGCTGATCAGGTGGCGCAGGTTGGTGCCCGGCACGTACTCCATCGTCAGGTAGCGCATGTCGCCGTCGGTGCCCTGGTCGTAGACCGCCACCACGCCGTGATGCTGCAGCCCCGCCGCCGAGCGGGCCTCACGCTCGAAGCGCTCCCGGAAGCTCGCGGCCTGCTCGCCGTCCGCCAGGTGGGGGTGCATCACCTTCAGGGCGATCTCGCGGTTCAGGCGGCTGTCGTGCGCGCGGTACACCGTGGCCATGCCGCCACGCGCCACGCGCGCGACTATCTGGTACCGCCCGTCGACCAGGCGGCCGATGAGAGGGTCTGCCGTCACCTGAGCCACGGTGGGAGTGTACGGGTGACCACCCACGCCCGGACCGGAACTCTCATTGTGGACACCAGGCCGTTGCCGGATCGTTGCGGCGCCCAGGCCCGTGCCCGGTCGCATACCCTTCTACCGTGACAGATCTCGACGCCCTCGTTGGCGAATGGCTGAACCTGCCCGACCTTTCCGAGATTCTCGGCATCGAGGTCGGCAAGGCCCGTGGCCTGGTCCGTGACCAGCACGTAGTCGGTATCAAGCGCGGCGAGCGCACCATCTTCCAGGTGCCAGCCAAGTTCGTGCTGCCGGAGGTCGACGGACGCCCCGGCGTCATCCCGACCCTGCGCGGCACCGTGATCGTGCTGGCCGACGCCGGGTTCAGCGACGAGGAGATCCTCGAGTGGCTGTTCACGCCGAACGACGAGCTCGGCGAGCCCCCGGTCGACGCCCTGATCAGCGGCAAGCGCGCAGCGGTGCGCCGGGTGGCGCAGACCCTGCTCTAGCCGCACGGGCCAACGGCGAAGGTTGATAACCAACGCCGACGGTGCGCGGGTGATTTCTTCCCTTCGGGTCAAATTTTCATTGCGGTCGTACATAGCGCTCCCTACGTTATGACTTGAGCTCGCCACGGGAGTCGCGCTCAGCCCAACCAACCCTCGGGTATGGGTCGTGCTGACCAACTCTGGCCCCTCAACGGCCCGGCGGTCCTGCGACCATGCAACGGGGTGCCGCGACGACCGCACAGGAGGAAGCGTGCAGTTTCAGATCCTGGGGCCTCTTGAGGCCAAGGGCCCGATGGCTTGCGGAACTATCTCGGCAGCGATGCCCCGCCGGGTCCTCGCCATGCTGCTGCTCAACTACAACCGGACCGTCACGGTGAGCTCGCTCGTGGACGAGCTCTGGGACGCCCACCCGCCGAAGCTCGCACGGAAGACGGTGCAGACCTATATCTATACGTTGCGGAAGCACCTGGACTGCCCCGGTGCCGAGACGAGCAGGATCGAGTCGTCACCGCTCGGGTACAAGATCCGCGTCGAGCCGGGAGAGCTCGACTACTGGGAGTTCGAGACCGCGGTCCAGCAGGGGCTGACCGAGCTTCGCGGCGGTGACCCGCGTGGAGCGCTGGACCGGTGGCGCGGGACACTGGGGCTGTGGCGCGGTGCGATGCTTGCCGACGTCCGGCTGGGGCCGCTGCTGCAACCGATCGTCACGCGGGTAGAGGGAGACCAGCTCCGGCTGCGCGAGCAGACGATCGACGTCGCCCTGGGCCTCGGCGAGCACCGGGACCTTCTTCCCGAGCTGGAGCTGCTCGCCGCGACCAACCCCTTGCACGAGGGTTTCCATGCCCAGCTCATGACGGCCCTCAGCGGAGCCGGCGACCGCAGCCGCGCGCTCACCGTCTTCACGGATCTGCGTGACCGGATGGTCACGACGCTCGGGCTGGACCCGTCCCCGCGGCTGGTGGAGCTCCAGAAGCAGATCATCGAGGGAACTCTCGACCCCACGCCCCTGGTGCAGGTCGAGGCGCCGCGGCCCGCCGATCCGTTCCTGACCATCGCACCCGCGCAGATCCCCCCGGACAGCGGCGACTTCGTGGGACGGCGGTCCGAACGCCGCGAGCTGACGGCGCTCGTGCACCACAGATCCGCTGGGAACGCGCCTCGTGTGGTCGTCCTCAAGGGGGCGGCCGGTGCGGGCAAGACGATGCTCGCGACGCACATGGGACACGAGCTGCGGCCGGAGTTTCCCGACGGGCAGCTCTTCGCCGCGCTCGGTCCCGTCGTCGACCCCTTCGACGTGCTCGAGCACTTCCTGCTCGCCTTCGGCATACCGAAGAGCCAGGTGCCGGACACGCTGTCCGAACGCACGGGCCTGTACCGGAGCTGGACCTCGGGGCGGCGGGTCCTCGTCGTCCTCGACGACGCCGTGCACGTCGAGACGCTGGCCCACCTGATCCCGGCGGGTCCGGGGTGTGCGGCTCTCGTCACCACCAGGGTCGGTCTGCAAGGTCTGGCGGGCGCACAGCGCGTCAAGGTCGGTCCGCTTCCGGTCGCCGACGGCGTGCATCTGCTGCGTCAGGTGGCCGGTGACTCACGGGTCGCCAAGGAGCCGGGTGCGGCGCACGAGCTGGTGCGCCTGTGCGACAACCTTCCCCTGGCGATCCGGGCCGCCGCCGAGAAGCTTGCCGCGCGTCCCTCGTGGCGGGTCGTGGAGCTCGTCGACCGCATGCGTGACCGCGACCAGCGGCTGCAGGAGCTCGTCACGCGACGACTGGACCCGAGCGCCTCGCTCGAGGACGCCTATCTCCGGCTGGCACCCGCGTACCGCTGGGCTTTCCGGCGGCTGTGTGCCATCGACGGCCCGGACTTCACCATGCAGGACGCCGCGCAGTTCCTCGGTACGGGGCTCGCCAACGCGGAGTGCCCGGTGGCCGAGCTGGTCGACGCCAGCCTCCTCACCGTCGCGGAGCCGCGCCCGGACGGTCCGCCGGCATACCGCTTCCCGGAGCTCGTCAGGTTGCACGCGTTGCTGCGCCACGAGCCCGCGCACGCCCTCGACGTCCCGGCCGACGTGCGGCAGTGGACGTCGCTCGGCGCCCGGTGGAGCGCGCCGGCGTCGGACGACGCGCCTCGGTCACCGGCCCACGTCGCCTGACGCGCGGGAGGTGACGGTCACGGACGCAGCTGCGCGTACCAGCCGGTAAGGGCCTCGGCGAACCGTTCGGGATCGATGCGGTGCATGGCGTGCGGCGCGTCCGGGAACGACTGGTACGACACGCGTTGACCGGCCGACTCGACCAGCTCGCGGGCCCTGGCGGCCTGCTCGTCGGAGAGGGCACCGAGGAGCCGGCCGGAGACGGGATCGAGCTGCCGGACATGGTGCGTCAGGAGGATCGGTGCGGCCGCCGACGACAGCATGCGCTCGTGGTCGACGGCGGCGCACACGCTGCCGCTGACGAAGGCACGGCCCCACTCCGGGTCGTACTCACGCAGGTTCTGCGGCGCCACCGACCCGTGGGACTCCTCCGACGGCGGCTCCATCGCCGCCAGCCCGCGCAGCAGCTCGGGCGGGAGACCGGTCGCGAGCGACCGCCGCGCTCCCTCCCAGTCACCGCGGGACCACTGGTCCCCGAGCCACGTGTGCCAGTGCTCGAACAGCGGCCCGATGCCCCCCGAGATACCCGGGCCCACCGCCGGGTCGATCTCGGAGGCGAACAGGGGCGGGTCCTCCAGGACGGCGGCGCGCACCTGACCCGGCTTGGCGTAGGCGGTCAGCCACGCGGCGACCAGCCCGCCGGACGAGTTGCCGCTGACCACGACCGGCTGCCCGACGACCAGGTCGATGAAGCGGACCAGGTCGTTGCCGAAGTTGTCCAGCGTGTAGCGCCCCGGCGTCCAGGTCGAGCGGCCCTGCCCGCGCAGGTCGACGGCGTAGACGCGGAACCGGTCCTGCAGCAGCTGCATCAGTCGCTCGTACCCCCACCACGACTCGGTCTGGCCGGGGACCAGCAGCAGCGGCGGCAGCGACGGGTCGCCGGCGACCGCGTAGTTCAGGCGGATCTCGCCGAGGTCCACCACCAGCTCGGGGAACGCGTGCGAGACGAACCCGCCGCCCCGGTCGGCGGCTTCGAGCGTCCGCCGCATCAGCCGGCTTCCGGGGAGAGCGCCGACGCGGGCACCGGCACCGGCGTCTGCGAGACGTTCGCGTCCGCCGCGACGAGCTCCAGCCCGCCGTCGATCACGAACGACTGGCCGGTGACGTAACCCGCGCCCGGAGAGCACAGGTAGGCGATGAGGGTAGCCACCTCGTCCGGGTCGCCCGGCCGCCCGGCCGGGAGCGCGGGCCGGGCGAGCTCGTGCGGGTCGGTCCCCAGCGGCTGGCCGTTCATGGGCGTCGCGGTCTCCCCCGGCGCCACCGAGTTGACGGTGATCCCGTGCGTGCCGAGCTCGAGCGCCATGACCTTGGTCAGCATCCCGAGGCCGCTCTTCGCCACACAGTACGAGGTGCCGCCCGTGATCGGGATGCGCTCGTGGACGCTGGTCACGTTGACGATCCGGCCACGGATCCCGGCGTCCACCATCTGCCTGGCGACCTGCTGCGCGAGGACGAACGGGCCGACCAGGTCGATGTTCATGACCTCCTGCCACGCGGCAAGGTCCTCGTCGAGAAAGCTCGCGCGGCGGTTGACGCCCGCGTTGTTCACCAGGACGTGGACGGGCCCGTGCGCGTCGAGCACGCGGCGGGCGGCCGCGAGCGCCCCCTCCGGTGTGTCGAGCGGGACGTGCACCGCCGTGGCCACGGGCAGACCTCGCGCGGCGATCAGGGCGGTCACCTCCTGTGCTGCCCGTTCGTTGCCGCCGTATCCCACCAGGACGCGGTACCCGGCAGCGGCGAGCGCCAGGGCCGTCGATCTCCCGATGCCGGAGCTGGCACCCGTGACGAGCGCGGTCTCGACCATCAGTTCTCCTCAGCGTCTTCCGGGGCGTTTTTCGTGGCCGGCGCGGGAGTGCGCGGATCCGGGTTGACCGTGACGACCAGACGTATCACGAGGCGGTCGTCGATGTGGCGGGAACGCGCCGAGACCATCCTGTTCATGAGGTCCGCCCCGCCCTCGAGGTCGGTGCGGTGCGTGATCAGCGGAGCCAGCTCCGGCCCGCACGTCACGAGCTCGGCCGCGGCCGCGGCCAGCGCCGCGCTCGTGACCCCGCGGTTCCCCGTGAGCCGGATCCGTCGCTCGCCGGACTCCCACACGGTCCGGCGCGGCGGCCAGGGTCCACCGGTGTTCGCGGCTCGGACGCCGACGAGGTCCACGCCCGGCAGGTTCACGGGACGGGCGTCGGCGGGTACGCCGCCTGTGACGTGCACTGCTGTCGTGCTGTCGCCGAGGGGGCCCGCCAGCAGGTCCACGAGGTCCAGCGTGCGGTCCCGGTGCGTGGCGACCAGGGCGTGGATCCGGTCGCTGCCGACGGCGGCCGGGACGTCGTCGACCAGCACGTGCTCGATGGCCTGCTCGCCCCACGTGTCGAGGGACCACTGCAGCCCGGGCTCCGACGTGTGGGCGAGCACTACCCGCGACCACAGGCCGCGGGCGGCTCCGCGGACCGCGGCGAGGTTGCCGACGAGCCCGTCGCCGAGGATCACCAGAGCGTCGGCCCCGCCGGGTCCGGCAGGACCGCCCGCTCTGGGTCCGGCAGGAGAGTCAACAAGACAGCGCAGGGCGTAGTCGGTGATGGCCAGCGGCTCGATGAGCGTAGCGGTGGCCGGGTCCAGGTCCTCGCCGATCGGGACCAGGAGCCCCGCGGCGACCGCGGACGCGGCGATCCGCACCCGCTGCTGGAACAGCCCCTCGACGTTGTGCCCGAGCAGGAAGGTCGGGTCGCCGGGATGGGTCGGGTTCACCGTCACGCGGTCACCGACCGCGAGCGCGGTGACGCCTGGACCGACGTCGGCGACGCGGCACGCACCCTCGTGGCCCAGCACCGCCGAGGGGTCGTCGCGGATCCCGCGCAGCATCTGCAGGTCGGTACCGCACAGGCTGACGGCCTCGGGCGCAAGGACCACCTCGCCCGGCCCGGGGACGGGCACCGGCAGGTCCGCGACGGCGCTCGCGCCGTGGAAGCGCCGGATGGCCAGGTTCTTTGTCATCGGTGATCGGCCTCCTGAGCCCTGGTGACGACGAGTGATCCTTCGGCGAGGAGCTGCGCCCCGCGCAGCACGTCGACGCCGGGGTGGTCCAGGAGCCGGACACGGCGCTCCCAGGCGTCGGGCGAGCCCGCCGCATAGCTGCCGGCTCCCCGCAGGTGTCGCAGGAGAGCCGTCCGGTAGGGCTCGCCGAGCCCTTCGGCGACGCCTCCCCCGATCCCGATGACCGTGACCCACGGCTGGGTCACCCAGATGGCTCGCAGCACCTCGGCGACGGGGCGGGTGACGGTCGCCAGGAGGGCGATCGCGTCGTCGTCCCCCGTGGTGACCGCCTGCCGGAACCACTCGGTGCTGTAGCTGCCGATGCCGAGGGTCCGCGCCACCCGGGCGATGCCCGGGCCGGAGCTGACGGACGCCACGTGCCCCGTCCCTCCGCACTCGCACGGCAGGTGGCCGAGCGCCGCCGTCTCCGGGGCGAGCGCGACGGGCAGGTGGCCGACCTCACCCTGCAGCCCGTCCTCGTCGACCTTGACGGTTCCAGTGCCGAGGTCCGCGATCTTGAGCCCGATGCCGCTGCTGACGGTCAGGTAGCCGACGCTCGCCGGAGACTCCGGTGCCACCGAGTCGGCGAAGTCGGCAAGCCCGCACGTGACGTCGTTGAAGACGTGCCATGCGACGCCTGGCCGGGCCTGCCGGAGCATGCCGACGAGGTCGCGGTCCATCAGCCAGTCGCCCCACATCGGCCCGGACCCGCGGACCGTACCCGTGACGTCGTCCATCGCGGCCCCGAGCGAGACGACGACCCGGCCCGCCTCCGGCGCGACCGATATCAGGTGGTCCACCAGCCGGTCCACGAGGACCGTCGCGGGCACGTCGGGATGGTTGATCCTGCTGGGAGCGGGCGTCCGCCGCCTCACGCCGTCGGACTCGGTGCGGATCCAGGTGCCGCCCACGTCGATCCGCACCGTCTCGATCCGCGCCGTCTCGACCTGCGCCGTCGGGGTCACCGCTGCACGCCGAGGCTCCATCGGATCTCCTCCCCCATGACCTCGAGCCCGGTGAACGAGAGCAGGTCGGGCACGACGGCGTCGGCCCCTTGCGCACCCGGCCCGATCCCGATGACCCGGGCCCCCGCAGCATGCCCCGCCGTCACCCCGACGGCGGCGTCCTCGAGCACCACGCACCGCTCGCACGGCAGGCCGAGGCGCTCGGCGGCGAGCCGGTAGCCCTCGGGACTCGGTTTGCCGGAGGTCACCGACTCCGCGGCAACGAGCACCTTCGGTTCCGGGAGGCCCGCCGCCACCAGGCGGGCGCGAGCCACCGCCTCGGGCGCGGCCGTGACGACCGCCCAGCGGTCCGCGGGCAGGCCGGAGAGCAGCCGGTGCGCGCCGGGGATCGGCCCGACCCCGGGCGCCGCGAGCTGACCGCGCTCGACCCGGGCGGCCTCTTCCTCGACGACCCGGTCGTCGTCGAGGAAGAGCCGCAGGATGTCCCGGGCGGTACGCCCAGGAAGAGCCGCGAGCACCTCGGTGCGCGGCAGGTCGTGGCGGACGGCGAGCGCGGCCCAGACCTGCTCGATGGCTCGCGTCGAGTCGACAAGGGTCCCGTCCATGTCGCAGAGCAGCGCGGCGGCGGACCACACCGCCGCCCCGCCTTGCTGCACATCGTCCTCTGCATGGTCCTGTGCACGATCCTGTGCATGGTCCTGCGTGCGGCCTACCTGCTGCATCCGGCATGCCTCCTAGTGGGCCGGCGTGCTCTGCGCGTCCGCGACCTGTGGCGCGGTCCGGTTCCGGTCGCGCAGCAGCTCGATGCCGGCCACCAGGAAGCCCACCGCCGCGACGGCACAGCCGGTCAGGACCACTGCCTGCAGGCCGAGGCCGGCCTCCAGGACCCGTCCGCCCAGCCACGAGCCCAACGTGATCCCGACGTTCATGGCCGCGATGTTCACGGCGAGCGCGAAGGTTGGCGCTTTGATGTCCGCCGCCTGCATCACCCTCCCCTGGAGCCCCGGCAGGATCGCCCCGAAGGCCGCGCCGAACAGGACGAGGCCCACCGCAGCGGTCCACGGGTTCGCGACCAGCACCGAGAAGAGTCCCAGGACCAGGGCCAGCGTGCCGAACAGCCCGGTCAGCGCGGGCATCAGCGCGCGGTCGACCAGCCTGCCGCCGACGACGCTCCCCCCGAACGTCCCCAGGCCGAACAGCAGCAGCAGGAGTCCGACGGCGCCGCTGCGGAACCCGCTCACGTCCTCCAGCAGCGGCGCGATGTAGGTGTAGGCGGTGAACGTGCCGCCACACCCGAGCGCGCTGATGGCCACGGCGATCAGCACGCGGCTGCGGCCGAGCGTACGGATCTCGGCCCGCACGCCGGCGGGCGGCTCGGCCTGCTGGTCGGCCGGCACGAGGACCGTGACGAGCCAGGCGGAGACGACGCCGCACCCGGCGAGCACCCAGAAGACCGAACGCCAGCCGAGCTCCGTGCCGAGCAGCACGCCGAGCGGGACGCCCAGGACGTTGGCCATGTTCAGGCCGATCGCCAGCTTGGCGATCACCGATCCCTGGCGGTCGGGCGCGACCGTGCTGGTGCCGACGACGAGCGACAGCGCGAAGAAGGTGCAGTGCGCCAGCGCGCTCAGGACTCGCGACACCATGAGCACGGTGTAGTCCTGCGCGACCGCCCCCAGCAGGTTGCTCAGGGCGAACAGGACCATGAGCCCCACCATCACGTGCTTGCGCCGCAGCCCGCTGGTCAGCAGGGTCAGCGCCGGGCCCGCGACGACCACGGTCAACGCATAGGCGCTCACCAGCAGGCCCGCCGAGGCGATCGACACGTCCAGGTCGTCAGAGATTCCGGGCAGCAGGCCCGCTATGACGAATTCCGCACTGCCGATGCAGAACAACGAGAACATCAGGACGGCTACAGCTCGGTTCATGACGGCCTTTCCCCCAGTACTTCCCCCAGTGCGCGCACGGCCGGCGGGCGGCCGTGCGCGACCCCTTCAAGACGGACGGACGTGCTGATCAGGAAAGGCCGCCCGAGGCGCCGATGGCCTGGCCGGTCACCCAGCGAGCCTTCTCCGAGGCGAGGAACGCCACGACGTCGGCGATGTCCTCGGGACGCCCCATCCGGCCGAGCGGCGTCATACCGATGATCCCGTCCGCGTGCTCCCGGATCTCCGGGCGCAGTCCCTCGGTGTCCGTGAGGCCCGGCAGCACCACGTTGACCGTGACACCCCGCCCACCGACCTCCTTGGCGAGCGAGTACGTCATCTGCTCGACGGCGGCCTTGGTCGCCGAGTACACGCCGATCATCGGCATGGTCACCCGGGTGTTCCCCGTCGAGATGCTGATGATCCGGCCGCCGTCGGAGACGATCCGCGCGGCGTTCTTCAGCACGAGGAACGAGCCCTTGAAGTTGACGGCAACGGTCCGGTCGAAGTCCTCCTCTGTGGTCTCCGCGAGCGGCGCCACGAGGTTGATCCCGACGTTGTTCACCACGATGTCGAGCCCACCGAACGCCCCCTCGGCCTCCTCGAACAGCCGGGCGACGTCCTCGGGGACGCCGAGATCCGCCTGGACCGCTACTGCCTTGCCCCCACGAGCGCCGATCTCCTCGACCACCTCGTTCGCCGCCTCGGCACTGGCGACGTAGTTGACCACGACGTTGGCGCCGCGTTCCCCCAGAGCGAGGGAGATGGCGCGGCCGATGCCTCGCGAGCCGGCGGTGACGAGCGCGTTCTTGCCTTCTAGTTCCATGGGACCGAGTTTCTGGCGGACCGACCAAGCCCTGACCAAGAAGCGCCCAATCCGCACCGCTCACCTGGAGACACACCTCCTTCCGGCCCCGCGGACGTGCCATCATCGCTCTGTCGGCGCCAGTCCCTGCCGGTCCCCTGCCTGTCCAGCCTGAGGCGGTTTGCGTGGTCGAGCTCAGCGAGTCGGCGGGTCTCGTCCGCCGGGCCGTCGGTCCCGGGCCCGCGGTACACACCCTCTGGGGTGCCGCGACGCCGTCATCGCCGCTGACTCCCGCGGAGGCTCGTGTCATCGCCGCGGCAGTGCCTTCGCGCCGCCGGGAGTTCGCGGCGGGCCGCGCGTGCGCGCACGCGGTGCTCGAAGAGCTCGGGCACCACGACTGGTCCCTGCTGCCCGGGCCGCGCAGGGAGCCGCTGTGGCCCGACGGCGTGGTGGGGAGCATCAGCCACTGCCCAGGGCTCGCGGTGGCGGTGGCGGCCCGTTCGGCAGGCACGCTCGCGATCGGGATCGACGTCGAGACCGACGCCCCCCTGCCGGCGGACGTGGTGGGGTCCGTCGTGGACGCCGGCGAGGCCCACACGATCGAGCGGCTGGCGGCGCTGGACGCGGTGACGCCGTGGGAGCGGCTGCTGTTCAGCGCCAAGGAGTCGGTCTACAAGGCGTGGTACCCGCTGCGGCACGAGTGGCTCGGCTTCGAGGAGGTCGGCATCGAGCTGAGCACCGGCGGCACGTTCCTGGCGCGCATCCGCCGCGCGGACACCGCTCCGCTCCCCCGGGTGCTCAGCGGCCGCTGGACCCGGGGGAACGGCGTGGTGGTCACCGCGCTGGTACTGCCTGCTGAGACGGCTGCGGGACCGCCCGCCGGCTGATCAGCGCTGGACGGACTGCGCGTGCCGGAACACGTCGCGCGGGTCCCAGGTCCGCTTGGCCGCCTGGAGGCGTGGGTAGTTGCTGCCGAAGTACAGGTCGTGCCACGGCACTCCTGACGTGTTCCAGGCGGGGTCGTTCAGGTCCTTGTCGGGGTAGCCGATGTAGCACCCGTCGGTCACGTCGTCCGAGACCGGGACGCCCCCGGTCGCCGCGTACACGTCCGCGTAGGTGGTGCGAACCCAGTCGATGACCGCGGCGTCGTCCGCGCTCTGCTCCCAGAGGCCGATGTACTGGAGCTTCATGATCGAGTCGCGCGCGACGGTGGCGGTCTCCGCCGGGTCGACGGCGTTGATCTGGCCGCCGTACGAGGCGATCGTCACGAGCGTGGTGCCGTGCGCCGGGCCGGGTGCGGAGAGTCGCCGCCAGAGCGCGGCCACCTGCTCGGGCGGGAAGCTCGCGCGCATGTACGCCGACTTGATCTTGAAGCGCATTACGGTGGGGTTCTTCGGGCTGAACCCCTCCCACTGCAGGGAGTGGTGCCACGGCCGGCGCATCGTGGGTGCGCCCAGCGCGGTTCCGACACCGGCCGAGACCGCCGCCACGAACCGGTCGAGCACCGCCTCGGCGCCGGCGACCGACGCGTCCAGCTCGACCGACAACGCCACGACCCCCTCGTTCACGGCGAGCAGCTTGAGCTGGGCGAACAGTCTGCACTCCGGCGTACCGGGGCTGCTGTTGGCCTCGTGCCAGGTGCCGAAGTTGGTGACCAGCCGGGAGAAGGTGCGCTCGTCGAGGGTGGCCCACGGCCACACCACCGTCCGCAGCAGCACCTCGGCCGGTGGCTGCGGCAGCGCCTGGGCGGCGACGTCCGGCGAGCGGAACAGGTAGCGGGTGGCGATGCCGAAGCTCCCGCCGCCCCCGCCGGTGTGCGCCCACCACAGGTCCCCGAGGTCGCCCACGTCGTCGCGCGTCGCGAGCACGACGCTCGGGTCCCCCACGGAGTCGACGACGACTGCCTCGACCCCGTACAGGTGGTCCGCCGTCAGGCCGTACCGGCGGGACAGCGGACCGTAGCCGCCGTTCGGGATGAAGCCTCCGATCCCGACCGAGGGGCACGATCCCGCCGGGATCGTCACACCCCACTCCTTGAACAGGGATCCGTACACCGCGCCCAGCGAGGCGCCCGCGCCGACCGCGTACGCGCCGTGGTCGGCATCGTAGGAGACGCCGGCCATCCTTGACATGTCGATGACGTCCTTGACCTGGGCGTTCGCCACGAAGTCCTCGTAGCAGTGGCCCCCGCTGCGCACGGCGACCCGCCGTCGGCCGCTGACCGCCTCGCCGACGTACCGGGCGACCTCCGCGGCGTCGGACGGGAGCACCACCCGGCCGGGCGAGCCGGCGAACCGCTGGTTGGCGCCACGCACCAGGCTCGGGTAGCGCACGTCTCCCGGGCCCACGACGACGGCGCCCGCCGTGGCCGGGCTCCGGCCGGCGACCACCGACGTCCTGCCGACCGGCGCCGACGGCCTGCCGGCGGCCGGGAGCGGCGCGGCGACCACCGCCGCGCCGCCCGCCAGGGCGCCACCCACTCCGGCCAGAAATCCACGCCGCGTGGTGTCTTTCATCTTGCTACCTCGATCCTTGGGGGGACGAACCGATCTCCAGGCTCCAGGAGCGTGGTCAAGAAAGGTTCGAACCACCGCCAAAGGGACAAGTCCCGCGACAGCGTCAGCGCTTCACCACGACGGCAGGTCCGAGATCTCCACCACGAGGCACGTCCAGTTGAAGCCGCCACCGACGCCGATGACCATCACCCGGTCCCCTGGGCCCACCCGCTTCTCCTCTACCAGGTGGTTCAGGGCCCCGAACTGGTCGGATGCGCCCACATGACCGATCTCGGCGCCCCACGCGTGCGTGGTTCGCTCCAGCGGGATCCCGAGCGGGGCGAGCACCTGGCTCCGCAGCAGGCTCGCCCCGAAGTTCGGGACGACGTAGACGGACGCCTCGTCCAGGGCCATCCCGGCGTCGGCGGCCGCGCGCTCCGCCGCTCGCCGCAGGCCCGCCCAGCTGATCTCCCGGATCTGGTCGAGGTCCATCTCGTCGATGAAGTCCACCGCCCGCGAGCGCAGGTCGAGCGGGTAGTCGGACGGGTCAGGGCTGGCCCGGAACGGCGCGTTCCCCCGGTGCAGGCCCTCGAGCTCTGGCGCACTCTCGCTGGCGCTGGACAGCAGGCGGGCGAACCCGCGCTCGGTGGACAGCAGGATCGCGCTGGCGCCGTCGCCGAAGATCAGCCCGGAGTCGGCGCGCCAGCGGTCCCAGGCGGGCTCCGCGAAGCGCTCGGCGGACGTGATGAGTGCGGCAGGGCTGTCGGATGATCTGAGGAACGGCACCGCCAGCTCGACGGCGCCGACCGCGCCGTTGGACACCTGGCGGATCTCGAACGCGATCCCGGAGCCGTCCAAGATCTGGTGCTGCAGGTAGGAGCCGCAGTTCCAGCCGTCGAGGCCCGAGTAGACGGCGACCGCATGGAGCAGCAGCCCGACGTCGTGCGGGCCGTGCGCCGAGCGCTCCAAGGCGCTCCGGCCGGCGCGCACGGCCATCTCCGGCTGGCTGTCCCGCTCGTCGTCGGCGATCGCCACCGACTGCTGTGCGGTGGCGTTCCGCGATGCGGCGTCGTACCGGCCGCTCGCGATCGCCTCGTCCACGGGGACCGACTTCGGGAAGTAGGCGCCGAGTCCCGCGATGTAGATGTCGTCGTACCGCATGGTGACCCTCCTGAGGTGTCGTCTGGGTGTCGTCGCGAATCAGGCTCGGGTGGACAGCAGGACCTTCGGCCGGCCCGTGGACCGGTTGGCGAGGGCATCGAACGCCTCGTCCGGCCGGGTCAGCGGGTGCAGGCTGTGGATGAGTGGCTCGGCGGACAGGATCCCGTCGGCGAACAGCCGCAGGGTCTGGTCGTAGTGGTCCAGGCCGTGCCGGATGCCGTAGATCGTCAGCCCGCGCAGGGTGACCTCGCCGGCCGGGAAGTCCCGCAGTCCACCGCCGACCACCCCGACCGCGGCGATCCGCCCGCCCGTCCGCGTCACCCGGACCGCCTCCATGAGGCCCGCCGCGGTGCCCGAAGCCTCGATCACCAGCGAGAACCCCTCGGCCGGGGCCGCCCCGCTGCGCAGCGTGCGCCGGGCACCGACCTGCAGTGCGAGGTCCAGCCCGGCGGGGTCGACCCCGATCGCGGTCACGCCGCCCGACGTCGCGTTCGCGAGCATGACGGCGAGCAGGCCGATCGTTCCGGTGCCGATCACGGCAACGGAGTCGGTCAGGGAGCACCGCGTGTCC
Source organism: Promicromonospora sp. NPDC023805 (assembly GCF_040639635.1). Classification (NCBI taxonomy): domain Bacteria; kingdom Bacillati; phylum Actinomycetota; class Actinomycetes; order Micrococcales; family Promicromonosporaceae; genus Promicromonospora; species Promicromonospora sp. NPDC023805. The sequence continues at coordinate 737,717 of NZ_JBFAAH010000001.1, forward strand.
GCCAGCGCCCGGGCGACCGTCACGGCGGGCTCGACCAGGACCGCCTCCGTGTCGTCAACATCGTCCGGCACGGGCACCAGCGCGTGGACCGGCACCCGCACGTACTGTGCCGCGGCGCCGTCGATCCCGTACAGGCCGATCTCCTGCATGTCGGGGCACAGCCCGCGCTGACCCGAGCGGCAGGTCCGGCACGCCAGGCAGGGGACCATGGTCTGCCCCACCACCCGCGTACCAGGGCTGATCTCGCCGGTCGCCCCCGGGGAGGCGCCGGCGATCGCGACCACCGTGCCGGTCCACTCGTGACCGAACGTCCAGGGCAGCTGGATCCGCCCGTCGGTGATGTACGTGGCCTCGCCGTGCAGCAGCTCCAGGTCCGTGCCGCACAGGCCCACCAGCTCTACCTGGACCAGCGCGTGCCCGGCCAGCGGGCCGGGCACGGGAACCTGCGCCGCCTCGATCTTGCCGATGGCCGTGATCCGCGCGGCGGTCATCGTCCCCGTCGGCCACATGCCGGTGCTCACTGGGCACCGGTCGGGACGGTGCGGGCGGCCCGGACGACGGACTCCGCGGCGAGCGCCAGCTCGTCGGCGGAGACGTCGTTCACGAAGGTGGCGGCACCGATCCCGACCGGTAGCGGCAGCCGCTGCAGTCCGTCCCGGTGCCTCGTCGTGTCGACGAGCGCCCTGACCAGCAGCTCCGGGGTGCACGAGGGGTGGTGGACGGGCAGCTCCAGCAGGCGCATGACGTTCATGACACGACCGAGCTCGACGTCCGAGACCAGTCCGCGCCGGTGGGCGATGTGCGTGGTCAGCGCCATGTCGACGCACACGGCCTCGCCGTGCAGCAGGTCCGGGAGCCCCGCCATCTCGATCGCGGGGCTGAACGAGTGCCCGTAGTCGACCAGACGCTCCAGCCCCGTCTCCCAGAGGTTGGGCTGAAGCTCCTCCAGCATGCCGTGCACGGCGCGGCGCAGGACCTCACGCGCCGCCAGCTCGGTAGCCGGCGTCGCCCCCTGCATGTGCTCGTCGAGCAGCACGCCGCCGGACTCCTCGAGCCGGACGAAGAGCTCGAGGTCCTTGATGAGCGCGATCTTCAGGATCTCGGCGAGCCCGTTCGACAGGTGCCGCCGGTCCAGCGACCGCAGGAAGTTGCGGTCCAGCAGAGCCGTCGAGGGTGCCTCGTAGGTCCCGAGCCGGTTCTTCTGACCGTTGAAGTTCACACCGGTCTTGACCCCCACACCGGCGTCGACGAGCCCGATCAGGGTGGTCGGGACGCGGACGAACGGCGTGTGGCGGCGGTAGAGGCTGCTGGCCAGGCCGACGAGGTCGAGCAGCACCCCACCGCCGATCGCGATGACCGGCTCCCGGCGCCGGTCGATGCCGAACTCGTCGAGCCCGCGCAGGACCTCCGTGGCGGAGTCCAGCGTCTTCTGCTGCTCTGTCGCGTCCAGGACGCAGAGCTGGGTGGTCATGTCGTGGTGACGCAGGTAGCGGTCGAGCTGGTCGCCGTAGATCTCGTGCACCAGCTTGTCGATGACCACGAAGCGCCGGCGGGTCTCACCCGCCCCCACCGTCCCCGCGGTCGCGAGAGCGGGATTGTCGAGCGCGAACACGTCGCGGGAGACGGAGACCGAGTAGCTGACGGTTCGGGTCGCCTCGACCAACCACGAGGTGGTGGGCGGGGTGCTGAGGTCGTCGTCGGCGCGCGCGACGGTGAGGTTTCCGGGGGTCATTGGTCCTCCTGGGTCCGGGCATCCTGGTCAGGCAAGGTGGGTCCGCGAGGTGACGATGCGGGACAGAGCGTTCTTGTCGGTCTTCCCGACCGAGGTCTGCGGCATCTCCCGCAGCACGAGCAGCGACTCGGGGATCTTGTACTCGGCGACACCCGCATCCCGCAGCGCCCGGCCGATGTCCTGCAGGGTGACCGTCCGGCCGGACCGGGGTACCACGCAGGCGCACGCCCGTTCGCCCAGCTCCGGGTCCGGTACGGCGATCACCGCGACGTCCGCCACGCCGTCCACGGCCTGGACGAGGCGCTCGATCTCGTCGGCGGAGATCTTCTCGCCGCCGCGGTTGACCACGTCCTTGGTCCGGCCGACGACGACGAGGTTGCCGCCAGGGTGCCGCTGCACGAGGTCACCGGTGCGGTACCAGCCGTCGGTGAAGGCCTCACGGTTCTGCTCGGGCGCCTGGAAGTAGCCGCGTGGGGTGTAGGGGCCACGCACCAGGAGCTCGCCGGACTCGCCGTCGGGCACCTCGGTGCCGCTCGGGTCCACGATGCGCAGCTCGTCGTGCTCGCTGATCGGCCGGCCCTGCGTGGCCGCCGCGACGTCGTCCAGGTCCGTGTCGCGGACGTAGCAGAGCAGGCCCTCCGCCATCCCGTACACCTGCTGGACCCGGCACCCGAGCACGTCCACCGCCCGGCGGTAGGCCTCCTTGGCGAACAGGGACCCGCCCACCTGGACGAGCCTCAGGCTCGTGAGGTCGGGCCGGGCCGCCTCGGCGGCCGCGACCCACCGGCTCAGGACCGCAGGCACCGCCGCGACTACCGTCACCCGCTCCGCGGCGATCGTCTCGAACACGCGCGACGGCGAGGGCGACGGCACCAGCACCACGGTCCCGCCGACCATGAGTGTCCCGAGGATCCCGGGGCTGGCCAGCGGGAAGTTGTGGCCGGCAGGCAACGCCGCGAGGTAGACGGTGTGCGCGTCGAACCCGCACACCTCGGCGCTCCGGCGGGCGTTGTACTCGTAGTCGTTGTGGGTGCGCGCGATCACCTTCGAGAGCCCGGTCGTGCCGCCCGACAGCAGGAAGACCGCGACGTCGGACGCCGCCGGCGGCGTCGCGTCGAGGTGCGCCCGGCGGGCGACGACGTACTCGGCCGGCGCATCCTGGACGGCCGCCCGCACGTCGACATGGTGCGCGCCGACGTCGTCCCCGCAGACCAGGACCTCGGACAGCGAGGGCACCTGGTCCCGCACCCGGTCGGCCATGGCCGGGTGGTCGTACTCCCGGAACATGCCCGGCACCGCGATCGCCGCCGCGCCGGTCCGCCGGCCGATGGCCGCGAGCTCGTGGTCACGGTGCGCCGGCAGCATCATCACCGGCGCCACGCCGGCCCGCAGGCAGGCCAGGAGCAGCACCACGAGCTCCCAGCCGTTGGGCAGCGCGACCAGCAGCACCGCACCGCGCCCCAGCCCGCGCTCGCGGAGCAGGACCGCCACCCGGTCGGCCGAGGACGCGAGCTCCCGGTACGTGATCCGGGTGTCGCCGTCCACGATCGCGAGCCCGTGCGGGTGGGCCTCCGCCCACTCCCACACGAGGTCGCCGAGCGGACGGTCCCGCCAGTATCCCGCCGCGCGGTAGGTCTCGGCGAGGTCGTCGGGCCAGGGCGTGACGCCCTCTCGGAGGATGGACTCCGCCAGATCGTCGGTCACTACCGACGCCGTTCGTTCAGCCACGTGAGTTCCTTTCTCTTGCAGGTGTCTCTCGTAGGGATGTCTCTCGTAGGGGTGTCTCTCGCAGGGATGTCTCTCGCACGTGAGGCTCAGGCGCCCGCGACGAGCGCGGTCTCCTCGAGCCGTCCGGCGAGGTGCCCGGAGAACGAGCCGACGTCGGGGTGGTCCCACATCACGGCGGCCGGCAGCCGGACGCCGAGCTTCTTCTGCAGGCGACGCCGGATCGCCATGGTCATCACCGAGTCGAGACCCAGGTCGGTGAACGAGCTGCGCGCGTCCAGCGCCTCCGGGGCCTGCCCGGTCTCCTGTGCGGTCTCCCCGATGACCAGCGTGGTGACGGCTGCCACCAGGTCGTCGCCGGCCAGGTCGAGAAGGGTGCCGCCCCCGTCGTCGGCCGTCTCGGCGGGTTCGGCCACCAGCCCGCGCAGGACCGCCGGGCCGCCCGGGGTCACCTCGAGCACCCGGACCACCGCCGCGTGGGGCTCACCGCTGCGGACCACCGCGTCCCAGGAGCGGAACGCCTCCTCCTTGCTGATGTCCCCGGCGCCCAGCCCGGCGAGCTCCTCCTCGACGGCGGTGCTCGCCGCCATGCCCATCGCGCGCCAGGACGTCCAGCCGAGGCTGACCGTCTCGGTGCCGCCGCGGGCGTGGCGCTGCCGGGCCAGGCCGTCGAGGAACGCGTTCGCCGCGGCGTAGCTGGTCTGCCCGGTCAGCCCGAGCAGGAGGCCGATCGAGGAGAAGTAGGCGCAGAAGTCCAGCTCCCCGGGCGGGAACACCTCGTCGAGCACGAGCGCACCGGCCACCTTGGGCCGCAGCACCGTCCGGAGCGAGTCCTCGTCGAGGTCGGCGAGCGTGCGGCTGTCCAGCACACCGGCCGCGTGCACCACACCGCGGATCGGCGGCATGCCCAGCGCCTCGGCGGTCAGCGCCGCCGCTACCTGGTCGCGGTCGGTGATGTCGAGGCTGACGGTCCGGACCGTGACACCGCGCGCCTCCAGGGCGCGGATCGCGTCGATCCTGCGGCGGTCGGCGGGGTCGGCGAGGCCGTCCCACGCCGAGCGTGGGGGCAGCGCCGAACGTCCGGCGAGCACGATCCGCGCGGCCCCACGCCCGGCGAGCCACGACGCGATCTCCAGGCCGAGCACACCGAGGCCGCCCGTGATCAGGTACGTACCGTCCGGCGAGCAGGTCAGAGCCGGGCGGGCCGACGCGGACGCCGCGGGGCGCAGCCTGCGGTACCACGCCGACTCGCCGTCCAGCCGGACGACCGGCTCGTCCGTCGTGGCGCCGCCCAGGAGTGCGGGCAGCGCGGCGGCCGACGCCTCGACCTGGCTCGGATCGAGGTCGACGACGCCGCACCAGACGTCGGGGTGCTCGGTGGCGAGCACCGCCGACATGCCCCAGACCGGAGCCTGCTCGACGACGGCGTGATCGTCACCGCGGCTCGTGACCGCCCAGATCCGCGCACCGGCCGGGGCCGCGTCCGCCACCACCTGGACCGCGCGGGCCACCTGCCATGCTGCGGCAGCCGCGAGGTCGCCGACCGGCAGGCCCGGGGCGCTCGACGGGGGAAGGACGAGGATCGAGCTGTGGTCGAGAGCCGGCCCGAGGGCTGCCAGGGCGTCCGGGTCCGGGACGCTGGTCACGGACCCGTCCGCGCGGGTGATCGCGGCCTGGACGGCAGCACCGAGGGCGCCGTCCGCCCCGACCAGCACGACCTTGGTCCGGGCGCGCTGCGCCGGGAGGGTGGCACTCTCCCATGCGACCCGGTGCACCAGCGTCCCGCTCGACGCGCTCGGGGGGTCGATCTCGGTGAACCGCAGGTTCACGAGCTCGGCCATCACTACACCTTCGGCGTCGGCGATCTGGACGTCCACCGTCGTCGGGTCCGACGTGTCGGCGGCGTGACGCACGACGAGCTGCGCCTCGAACGGCGCGGGGCCGTACAGCCGGAGCTCGCCCACGCGCGAGGGCATCCGGAGCGCCGGGGTACCCGCGAACGCCATCGGTGCCACGGAGAGCACGGCGTCGAACAGGGACGCCCAGTGGTCCGGCTCCTCGGCACCCTCGGTGTCGCCGCTCGCGACGACGCGCGCGTACATCTCGCCGTCGGCCGTGCGGATCTCCTTGAACTCCCACGGGAAGCCGATGTCCGCCACGCCGATGTCCTTGAGGCGCTGCGCGACCGATCCCGGTGCCGACAGCTCGCCCCGACGCGCCGCGGTGTAGGCCAGCCCGATCGGCTCGGCTCCCTCGACGGCCGCCGAGCCGCGGCGTGCGAACGTGTGCTGGGTCGGCGCCTCCTGGTCGCCGTCCAGCCGGCGGGACGTGAGGCGCACCGAGTCCTGTATGCGGATGACCTGGACCTCACGCGTGCCGGTCACGGGCACCGGTGAGCGCAGCTCGACATCGCGGAGCCCCGACCCGTCGAACGCCGACATGAACGTGGTGAGCAGCACCGCGGCGGGCAGCACCTCGGTCCCGCCGATGGGGTGCTCGCCCGGGTACGGACGGGTCTCGAAGTCGAGCTGGGTCTGCCAGACGCGGGTCCCGGACCCGTCCGCCAGCTCGACGAGAGTGCCGAGCAGCGTGCGCGAACCGGGGTCGTGCCGCTGGGCCACGGCAGCGGCGGTCGGTGCCCGCCAGTAGTCCCGGTGCTGCCACGCGGTGGTCGGCAGCGCGACGGGTCCCGTGTGCTCCTCGGCGGCAGCCGCCCAGTCCACGGTGACGCCCCGCACGTGCGCGGCCGCTACGGCCTTCAGCAGCTCGGCGACCTCCGGGCGCTTGCGCCGCAGGGCGCCCGTGACGAAGAACCCGGTCTCGGCGGCCTCCCCGTCGGGGGCCTCCCCGACGGTCTCCTCGATGGAGTGCGTGACCACCGGGTGCGGCGCCAGCTCGATGAACGAGCGGTGACCGTCCTCGACGGCGGCCCGGACCGCGGACGTGAGCAGCACCGGGTTCCGCAGGTTGGCCGCCCAGTAGGCGCCGTCCCGCGGGGCGTCCGAGCGCGGGTCCACGAGCGCCGTGCTGTAGACGGGCACTACTGGTTCCTGCGGCTCCAGGTCGCGCACCGAGGCCGCGAGCCGCAGGCACAGCGGGTCCATCTGCGGGCTGTGGAACGCCACGTCGGACGCCACCGCGCGGACGCGGATCCCGGCTGCGGCCCAGGTCTCGCTCACCTGCTCCACGGCCTCCGGCGTACCGGCTATCACCGTCGAGGACGGCGAGGAGAAGATGGCCGCGTGGACGTCGTGGTTGTCCGCCAGCCGCCGCTCCGCCTCGTCGAAGGGCAGCGAGACCATGGCCATCGCACCCCGTCCGGCGACCTCCGGGAGCAGCGCGGACCGGCGGCAGACCAGGCGGGCGCCGCTCTCGAGGTCCAGCACTCCCGCCGCGACGACTGCCGCGATCTCGCCCACCGAGTGGCCGATCACCGCGGCGGGACGCAGGCCCCGTGCGCGCAGCACCGCGGCCAGGGCGACCTGGATCGCGAAGATCATCGGCTGGATCCGCTCGGGCCCGCCGAGGTCACCGCTGACGATGACGTCGCGCGGGGAGAAGCCCGCCTCGTCCTGGAAGACCGGGCCGATGCGGTCGATGACCCGTGCGAACTCCGGCTCGTCCGCCAGCAGGTCGCGGCCCATGCCTGCCCACTGGGACCCGTGGCCGGAGAAGACCCACACCGCGTCGTGCCCGCCGACGGCGGTGGCCGGGCCGTGCTCGGCCTCCTCGCCTGCCGCCAGGAGCTCGAAGCCGGCAATCGCCTCCTCGACCGTCCCGGCGACCACCGCCGCGCGCACCCCTGCGTGGTCGCGACGGGTGGTCAGCGTGTGGGCCACATCGGCGACGTCGATCCGGTCCGCCGCGCGCAGTCGGCCGGCGAGCCGGGCCGCGTACTCACGAACCGCTTCGGTGCTCGCCCCGGAGACGGGGAGGACCCGTGGCCGGTGGCTCTCGGCGGCGGGCCGGCCCTCGTCCTGGCCCTGCTCGGGCGCCTGTTCGAGCACCACGTGCCCGACCGTGCCGCCATAGCCGAAGCTGGACACGCCCGCGCGCCGCGGCCCCGAGCCCGCCGGCCACTCGGTCCGCCCGGCGACTACCTGCAGCCCGGACGACGCCCAGTCCACCGCCGGGGTCGGCTCCTGGTGGCGGATCGTGGGCGGGATCTCGGCGTGCACCAGGGACAGGACCGCCTTGATCAGGCCGGCGATCCCGGCTCCCGCCTCCAGGTGCCCGATGTTGGGCTTCACGGACCCGATCAGGCACCGCTCGCCGTCGGCCCGGCCTACGCCGTACACGCTGCTCAGGGCGTTCGCCTCGATCGGGTCCCCGGCGCGGGTGCCGGTGCCGTGCGCCTCGACGTAACCGACCGTCAGCGGGTCGACACCGGCCACGCGCAGCGCCTGCCGGGCCACGGCGGCCTGCGCGTCGCCGCTCGGCGCCATGATCCCGTTGGTCCGGCCGTCCTGTTGTACGGCGCTCCCGCGGATCACCGCGAGGATGGGGTCTCCGTCGCGCTGGGCGTCGCTCAGCCGCTTGAGCACGACGACGCCCGCGCCCTCGCCGCGGCCGTAACCGTTCGCCGACGCGTCGAACGACTTCGACGTCCCGTCCGGGGACGTCGCGCCGGCGGCGTCCAGGACCATGGTGAGGCTGGGTCCCGCCATGATGTTCACGCCGCCCGCGAGCGCCACGCGCGCCTCACCGGAACGCAGCGCCTGGCAGGCCTGGTGGACGGCCACGAGCGACGACGAGCAGGCGGTGTCCACCGCGACGCTGGGGCCGCGCAGGTCGAGGTGGTACGAGATCCGGTTCGCGGTGGCGCACATGGAGGCGCCGATACCCGACCACGCCTCGATACGGGGCAGGTCCTCGAGCATCTGCCGCCCGTAGTCGTCCGACCCGACCCCGATGAACACACCGGTGTCGGTGCCGGCGAGCGACAACGGCGGGACTCCGGCGTTCTCGAGCGCCTCCCACGCGGTCTCCAGCAGGATGCGCTGCTGGGGGTCCATCTGCTCGGCCTCGCGCGGGGTGATACCGAAGAAGGCCGCGTCGAACGCGGCGGCGTTGTTGATGAAGCCGGCCCTCTTGGTCACCGCGCGCAGCTGGCTCGGGTGCGCGGCGGCGTAGCCCTGCCAGCGCTCCTCCGGCACGTCCCGGATGCCGTCGAGACCGTTGATGAGCATGTGCCACAGGTCGTCGGGCGAGCTCACGCCGCCCGGGAGCCGACAGCCCATACCGGTGATGGCGATCGGTTCCACGGTGGTAGCCGGTACTGCGTTCATAGCCGGTGCTGCGTTCGTCGCCGGTTCAACGACAGTTTTCGTGCGCGTCATGGGGCCTCCTCGTCGCTACGGGTGCCTCTGAGGAGCGCACGCGACAAAGCCCGTGCGGCTCCATCGCTTGGCACGGACGAGGATGGTCGGCGACGACCAAGAACTGCCCAAGAAACCGCCTAGGACCGAACTCCCGGCGACAGCGTTATGCGCGCAGCATCTCCGCCACCTGGAACGCGAGCTCCAGCGACTGCTGATGGTTCAGGCGCGGGTCCACGAGGGTCTCGTAGCGCAGCGCCAGGCCCGCGTCGGAGATCTCCTCGGCTCCGCCCAGCACCTCGGTGACGTCGTCGCCCGTGAGCTCCATGTGCAGCCCGCCCGGCACGGTGCCCAGCGTCTTGTGCACCTCGAAGAACCCGGCGACCTCGTCGAGCACGTCCGTGAGGCGGCGGGTCTTGTACCCGCTGTCCGAGGTGATGGTGTTGCCGTGCATCGGGTCCGTCACCCACGTGACGTTCGCACCCGACCAGGTCACGGCCTCGACGATGGTCGGCAGCACGTCGCGGACCCGCCCGGCGCCCATGCGCGTGATGAACGTGAGCCGTCCCGGCACGTTGTCCGGGTTCAGCCGTTCGGTGAGCGCAAGGGCGTCGTTCGGCGTCGTCCCCGGGCCGAGCTTCACGCCGATCGGGTTGGCGATGCGGGACATGAAGTCGACGTGGGCGCCGTCGAGCTGCCGGGTGCGCTCCCCGATCCAGAGGAAGTGCGCGCTGGTGTCGTACGCCTTCCCGGTGCGCTGGTCCGTGCGGGTCAGCGCGCGTTCGTAGTCGAGCACGAGGGCCTCGTGGCTCAGGAAGAACTCGACGGAGCGCAGGGCGTCGAAGTCGGCGCCGCACGCGTGCATGAAGCGGATGGCGCGGTCGATCTCGTCCGCCGTCTTCTCGTACCGGGCGTAGGCGGGGTTGCGCATGAAGCCGCGGTTCCACTCGTGCACCTGGCGCAGGTCGGCGAAGCCGCCCTGCGTGAAGGCCCGCACGACATTGGCCGTGGCGGCGGAGATCCGGTAGGCCTGCTCGAGCCGTTCCGGGTCGGGGATGCGGGCCTCCGGCGTGAACGGGAACCCGTTGATCATGTCGCCGCGGTAGGCGGGCAGGGTCACGCCGTCGCGCGTCTCGGTGTCGCTGGAGCGCGGCTTGGCGTACTGGCCCGCCATCCGGCCCATCTTCACGACCGGCGTGCTCGCCCCGTGGGTGAGCACCACCGCCATCTGCAGGATGGTGCGGACCTTGTTGCGGATGCGGTCGGCGTTCGCCTCGGCGAACGTCTCCGCGCAGTCCCCGCCCTGGAGCAGGAACGCCTCACCCCGACCGGCGGCGGCGAGCCGCTCGGTCAGGAGGTCGGCCTGTGCGGGCACCACTATGGGCGCGGCCTGCGCCAGGCGGCCGGTGGCGGCAGCGAGCGCTGCCGGGTCCGGCCACGTGGGCTGCTGGAGCGCCGTGAGCGTGCGGTAGTGGTCCAGGCCTGCCGGACCTGCGCTCGCCGGTCCGTCCGCTACCAGTGGTGCCCGCACGGTGCTCAGTGCTCCGCCGGGGCAGCCGGCACGAGCGGCTGGCCGATGTCCGCGAGGAGCTCGCCGAACCACTCCTGCGAGACGTCGAACGCCTTGCCACCGGCGATGCGCGGGAACGCGATCGCCTTGAGGCGGTCGCCGTCCTCCTCGTCGTGGCCGATGACGCCGGACTCGCCCCGCAGTGCGCACTCCACCGCGTAGTCGGTCATCGACTTGATGAGGCGCAGGTCGTCGCTGTTCGCGGCCGCGGCACGCGAGTAGTAGCCCGACTTCTGCACCATCGTCTTCTCGGCGCCCAGCTTCTCCGCGAACTGCTTCGCGAACCACTGGCCGGGGTTGATCGTGTCGAGCTTGACGTGGCCGAACGGGTCGCGCTCCACGGTCTCGCCGGCCGCCTCGAGCTGGGCCACGATCTCGTGCATGCCCGCACCCTCCGAGAGGAAGATGTTGACGTTGCCGATCTCGTCCATGACGCCACGCAGGCGCTTGGCCTCGCCCTCGAGGTCGATCTCCAGCTCGGGCAGGAACACCGCGTGCACGTCCCAGCGCTCCTTGCTGAGGCCGAGGGCGGGCGCCCACTCCTGCTCGTCGAGCCACTCGCGGTACTTCCCGGCCGTCGCGGCCGTCAGCCAGCCGCAGTGACGGCCCATGACCTCGTGCACGATCAGCATGCGCGGGCCCACGCGGTTCTCGCCGATGATGTTGGCCGCGAACTTCGCGCCCTCCTCGGCGGCGGTCCACGCGCCCAGCGACTGCTTGATCGGCACGACGTCGTTGTCGATCGTCTTCGGCAGGCCGACGACGGTCAGCTCGTAGCCGTTGTCGTGCAGGTACGCGGCGAGGTCAGCGGCCGTCGTGTTCGTGTCGTCGCCACCGATGGTGTGCAGCACGTCCACACCGTCGGCCTTGAGCTGCTCCGCGGCGACGTGCAGCGGGTCCTGCCCCTCCTTGACGAGGCCGCGCTTGACCGCGTCCTTGACGTTGGTGAGCTTGACGCGCGAGTTGCCGATCGGCGAGCCGCCGAACCGGTGCAGGACATGGGCCTGCGCGCGGGCCTCCTCGCCGATCTCGATCTTGTTGCCGGTCAGCAGGCCGTGGTAGCCGTGCAGGTAGGCGATGATCTCGATCTCGGGGTCGAGCTCGGTGTAACGCTCGATCAGGCCACCGACCGAGGACGACAGGCAGGGCGCGAAGCCGCCGGCGGTCAGCAGAGCCACACGACGAACAGCCATCTTCAGGAGCACCTCTCATCGGGAAAAGTTCACGGGCGCCGCTGCCGGCGATCGCCCGCGCGGCACCCTTCGTCGTCATCCTACTGACGGCCGACGACCGCGCCCGGCACGTCCGGTGACTGAGCACACGGCTTGCGTCTCGACTCGGGACCGCAGCGCGTGAGAGAATTGTCCTGAGCCTCCCGGTTGCCTAATGGCCCGGGAGGCTTTCTGTTATGACGAACTCTCCTGATTCTGCGCCCGCACGGCTGACGATCCGGCCCACGACTCCCGCCGACCGCCCCGTTCTGGAGCGGCTCTGGCTCCTGTTCCAGCACGACATGTCCGAGATCACGGGGGCGCTCCCGGACGCGACCGGCCAGTTCCGGCGCGAACGGCTCGACGCGACGTTCACCGACCCGGACAGGCGCGGGTTCCTCGCCCACCTGGAGTCCGACGACTCCCCGCCGTCGCCCGTCGGCTTCGCTCTGGTCCGGGCGCTCGACGGCCCGGCCCGCGTGCTCACCTCGTTCTTCGTGGTCCGCGGAGCACGCAGGAGCGGCGTCGGGCGGGAGCTCGCGGCACAGGTCCTGGCGAGCTTCCCGGGGCACTGGGAGATCGCGTTCCAGGACGCCAACCCGCCGGCGGTGCGGTTCTGGCGGGCGGTGGCCACCGACGCCGTCGGGCAGGCGTGGACCGAGGAGCACCGGGCGGTCCCGGGCCGACCGGAGCTGCCGCCGGACTCCTGGATCTCGCTGACGACGGGATAGCAGCGCTGAACACGGCACTTACGGCGGAGCGCGGCCGTGCGACTTCGGTCGGTTGCCCCAGCACCGCAATGACTTCGGTCCGTTGCTCTGAGATCGGTCGTTTGATTGACCGATCTCAGAGCAACG